>DATIYT010000001.1:0-128909 GCA_035517495.1 Allostellaceae bacterium
GCGCAGCATCGAGGAGACGGCGGCCGGCCTGCGGATCAAGCCGCCTAAGACGGCCAGCGGCCGCCGCACGGTCTCGCTGCCGGCATCAGCGGTCGAGGCGCTGCGCGAGCATCGGCGCGTGCAGCTCGAGGTGCGGATGGCGCTGGGTCTCGGGAAGGCGTCGAAGGACGCCTTGATATTTTCGACGCTCGAAGGCGAGCCGCTTTCGCCGGATAATTTGAGCCGGGATTGGCGCCGGGCCGTCAGGTCGCTGGGTCTGCCGCTGGTCAACTTCCATGCGCTGCGACACTCGCACGCATCGGCGCTGATCGCGGCGGGCCTCGACGTGGTCGCGGTATCAAAGCGCCTTGGCCACCGATCGCCGACCGTGACCTTGGGCATCTATTCGCACCTGTTCCACGACAAGGATGATGCCGCGGCAAGCGCGATCGAGAGGGCGATGGCGGGTGACGTATGAGTGCTCGGGGCCAACTTGGGGCCAATTTTCCGTTTTGTTCTTTTGGCGCACCGTGCTAAGTCTTTGATGCTTAAGCGCCGGAGGGGTGGCCGAGTGGCTGAAGGCGGCGGTTTGCTAAACCGTTATAGGGGTTTAAATCCCTATCGGGGGTTCGAATCCCCCTCCCTCCGCCATTAACTGGATCTAAGGCCCTGTAAAACGGGCCTTTTTCTTTTTGGATATTCAAAAATCGGCACTTTAACTCGCGATGCCTCTGGACGCGTTGCCGCATTGTTGGCGGTGAATTTCCGAGTGGCGCGCGCCCAGGGGCATATCGAGGGCGCTGCCCCGCGCGAGGTCTCGAGAAAGGGCGCATGGATGAAGTGCCGCTTGGCTAGAACGGACTTTTTTTGCCGTGACATCCATTGTTATAGATATAGGCCCACGCCCGGTTCACTCGGTCACCCTCCGCGGTATTGAGTGTTAGCTTATACTCGTTTGATTTCTGGTCCGCTTCCGGAACAAACTTTGCCTTTGGTACATGATAGTCGGGCTGCACCAGGATTTTTTTTTCGTACACCACAGCCTCACCGTGCAAACTCACCTCGACGGGACCGGCATTGCCAGGGCCAAAGATTCGTATTGTGAGCCTATCCACATCGACGTTGCTTAAATGAAATATCTCCACGTAGCGTTCTCCGTACTCTCCGGAACCCTGCAAGCTGAAAATGCATTCAGAACGGTCAACGATCTGAACGAGGGCGTTGTCACTGCCGGTGAGGCCGAACCCGACTGCCTGAAGCAGGACTTCATCGTCTTCTGCCATCGCGAGATTCGGAAGCGACAGCAGCGCGAGTGCGACTGCGGTCGAAGAGGCAGCGATGGTTCTGTGCAGCGGTTGTATTGAGAAAATGGGTGTTCTCTCCAAGACTGGGGTTCTCTTGGAACCTTTTAAGATGCTCTAAAGTTGAGCGTCGTCGAGCAAAGTTGTGTCCCTCTCTCTCTGATGCGAAGCGCTTGATAGGTGGAAGAAAAAGCGCCGCCGCAGCCGTTTACCAAGTTTACGGGAGGTATTTGATCATGGACCGCGGGCGGGGCTTTCGTGACCTATCCAGCGAATGCGCACACGAATAGGTGGCAGCGATGACGAAGTTTTGGTTCAAGGCGCGCCATTACGGCTGGGGTTGGACGCCGGCCTCCGTCGAGGGATGGATCGTGACCGTGGTTCTAGTACTGCTGCTCCTCGCGAGCACGGTAATCTTCATTCGCGCGGTGCAGTCCGGCGCGGAACCGAGACTGGCTACTCTTCTATTCCTCGTGGCGACGGCGCTGATATCGGGCGTTGCTGTCGTGATCGCCTTTGTCACTGGTGAGCCGCCGCGCTGGCGCTGGGGAAGGTAGGCTTCCCGAGACCCTCAGGCCGCAGCACCAGCAGTGATCGCGCACGCGCTGGCAGGCCGGAGTCGAATTCATCTCTGAAAACGGCTGGGAGCCGGTGTAAAGTTCAAGTTGAAGGGCAAACGACGATCGAGGGAGGCAAATGTGGCGCGGTCGAGCATTAAAATCCGCCAGAAAAAACGGAAGGGTAAACTGAAGGCGAAGCGACGCCGCCAGCGCATGAGAGCTTCAGGCTGAGGCGGGAAGCGAAGCGATGAGCGACTACGACAATCCCGCGATGAGAGCCGTGCTCGACTGGTTCGAGGCAAATCCTCAACGCAGCTATCATCTTCGGATCGCCGGCGACGTAATTATGATCTATCGCCGCCTAACCGCCGAGATGATCGAGGCGCTCGGCTGGCCGACAGCGAATGTCGGCGTCTACCCGATAAAGATCGCGTCGCCGAATGCCGAGACGATTGCCATGCTGAAAACAGCTCAGAACGATGACGCAAAGCTGGGTGCGGCTTGGCCACACTTTTTTTGACCACGAACAAAAGCAAGAACCTCGCCGCCAGTGAGACCAGGGAGATAAATCGTGATGTGCCGTGGCCTGTTCCACTGGCTTGCCCATGCGCCTTGCTAAAATCATCTTCTGGCTTGCGCGCGGAATTACCTTGTTCCTGATCATCGCATCAATTCTCACCGCGAGCACTGGGCACCCCGATATCATCGTGATCGACGTACTAGCCGCCTTTGCGCTCCTGGTTTGGCTGGTTGCGCTCGCGGTGCGATATGTCGTCAGATGAACAATCGGGTTGGCGTTATCCTGCTTTTTCGCCATATCACCTGCAATTCCGATTGCGATTGATTGGGTATTCGATGGATTCTTTTTGTGCAGATCAGCAAAGCGAGCCCCATGAATCTTCGTCGCTCCATTGTCCTGATAGTGCTCGCGAACCTACTCGGTGGGTTCGTGGGTTGGGCTGAGCTTCATAGCCGTGGGGCCAGCATTGATCTGGCAAACTTCGGTTATATCGCATTCGCCCTGCTGCTCGTGACTGTGCTCGCAGAAGCGACATTGGCAGTGAATTGCGGTCTGCTAACTGCTCCGCACAGGATCGGAGAACGCTGAAACACGATGGGCCCCGCCCTGCTGGTGACGGAGCCCATCAAATGTTCGTCCACGGGTCTCACGCAGTCGGACTGAAGTGTGCGTGAGGGAGCCCGGCGTGTCGCAGTCTCGCAGCGGCTAGTGAATGGAACGTTGCCGGGTATTATTAAAGTTTTTTCAGGTGCGCGTCGCTACTCGGGAACCTTGGTGAGTTTACCGTCCTCGCACTTCCACTTTCCTCCAATCAGGTGTTTTTGTTGGCTCCCCTGAATCGCCGGCGAATAAGTTTCACCGTTCGCGACTGAAACCGGCGCGCTGCCGTCCTTGGGATGGAACGTGCAACTCTTACCTGTCTGTACCGTTCCTTGTGCTAGCGCCGTGCTGCTGGTCACCGCCAGGACCAGACCAACGAGTGCCATCATGACGGTGCATCGCGTTGCGACCATGACTGGCCTCCCTTTCTGATCGGGTTGACCGCGCATTCTCGGCTCGCGGTGTGCGATCCGGCAAGTCTTCCGGAATCACGTTAAGGCGGCTCAAAAATCCATGCCACGGGGTCGAGCGGGTTCGACGGAACTGCGCTCGCTATGCCAAGCCGTCAGCATGTTCCGGATTCAATCACTCCACTCGGGGAGCGCTTACCAAAGCATCAAAACTATGTACGCCGTGCGTTCGAGTTTTTTACTCAGCTTCTGCCTTGGCTGGGCGAGCCCCACAAATAGCTTCGATCTCAGCCGCCGCCTTTTTCTGCCACGGAGCCATGGTCTCCCGGCTCGGGAAAGGCGGCTCCCTTATCATGTCTTCTACATCCTCGCAGACCTTTGAAAGGTCGCTCCCGGTTCGATATTGGTGGTAAATCGATCCGACAAGGAGCACGAAGAAAATCCAGGCGAATGGGTTTTTTCGAAATGAATCCTTGAACCGATCGAACCACTCTTTGACCCGCATGGTGCACCCTGAGAAGGTCTTCTGTGTCCGTAGCCAGGCTAATGCCACTTGCGCGCGCCCGCGTCGTCAAGGGGGTGCTCGACCCCGCATTTAGGATGCTGCCACGCTTCATGCGTAAGGCGCAGAAAATTTCTCATCGCTCTGCGTGAAGCACGAAAAGCGTGGTTGGCGCGGGTCAGGGCCGGCAAGCGGCTAATGCTGCCCGCCCGATGCGAATCAGTTTCAGATCTCCGTCGTATTCGGTGAAACGAACCGCTCTCAGGCGCGATTTCCAATTATTCACGCAGAATTCACGCGCTCTTCACGGCCGTTATCACGCAACCTTGGTATCAGAGGTATCCGCTTCATTCATGGAGGCAAGAATGAGCAAGTGGCTTTGGAGAGGCGTGCTCGCGACCGCAATTGCACTGCCAGCGCTGAGCGGCGCGGCTTGGGCCGATGGTTGCTCGGACGCGACATTGCAGGGCGAATACGCGTTCGGCGCAACCTTGTACACTCCACACGACACGCAGGGGATGCTGCTCCCATACCCGGAGGTAGTGACGGGCATCAAGTACTTCGACGGCAGGGGACACCTCAAACAGCAGGACTACACAGGCGACACCGGCGCCAACACCGACTTCGGAATGGAGACCGGTACCTACAGTGTCAAGCAAGACTGCACAGGCGAAATGGAAATCATATTGGTGCCCGGCAACCCGCCGCTCGTGGTGTTAGACATAAAAATTGTGATCAGCAACGGCGGTAACCATATCCACGAAGTGGTCGCGGCGCTCACGTCATTCGGAAATCCTGTGCACCCCACTCAGACAAGTGCCGATGATTGGAAGGTCGAAGGCGAAAACCAGCAATGATCTATCCACTGGGCCAAGATCTCTAAACGGCGTGACGCCTCAATCGGCCTCCTTGTTCGTCTGAAAGGGTGCGAAAGCAAGCCTGAAACGCCCAAAAACAGGGATCGCGGACGGATGAATCGTCGGTGGGATGTGACCGGTCGCAGTGCGTGGCCACATTACGGAGCTTTAATCGGGACCTGGGCGGGATTTTAGCTTGAGCCTGCGATTGTGGTCGTCCTGGCTGATGTTTCCGCCGGGGTAGTCAGACCCTCAGTGCGAACGGGGAGGCCGACTGAGGGTCTGGCACCCCCTGGGGTGAAGGGAGAGATGTCCGATCACGGTTGCCCTTTCGCCGGCAACATAGGCAAGCTGTCAAACAACTCGAGCACGGCGTCGTAGTAACTTTTGAGGGGGTGCGCATCGCAGTAATTTCGGAGCCGCAACATCTGCTCGTCAACCGTCATCGCGCTGAGGTCGTGATACTTGTTGAGCACGGGCATGGAGAGAAAATTTATTCCACTCATGTAACCCTGCGCCCAGAAGAAATACAGCGGCTCCCAATACTGAGGGCTGGCCTTGTAGTCTTGTCCGAATTCGGCGCAGGAGTGGAGTCCCATTCCCACTACGTAGGCTGACCTAGCCGCCCGACCATCCGCTGGCAAAAGCATAAGCGTGGCCGCGGCTATCGCCGAAATTGTCGCCCGTCTGAGATTCGGCATGGTCGTTTCCCCTCCGTGTGACCACGAGTGAGCGAGAGGTTGGCTTACGAGTCGGTACGTAATAAAAGGAAACGCGACGAAATAAAACGAAACGCGACGAAGGGCTTTGGCGGGTACGTGGTGATCACACTCTTCTGAGCTTGAAACTAACCTGCCATCCCCGGAAAAGGCTGATTTGACTTGGGAACAAATCCGGTTTGTCTTCTACAAAAATACCTGTATTTTTTATACTCGCTTGCGGAAAATCGGCCCATGCGGATCCCAATCAGAACGCTGATCTGCGCCCTCGCTGTTTTGTAATGATCTGCCGAGTTATAAGACAACATGCTCCAACCTGTAATTAACCTGACCATGACGCTGGCCGTGCCAATGGCCGATGCGTGTGATACCGTTTTGTTTTAGCGGTTCGGGCAACCGTCCCATGCGCAAGCATATCATTCTGACTTCGCACCCGACCGGCGGAAGGGTGCCGCCCGCGATTCGTTGGGGTGCGCCGACCGGCGTCGAGCGTGGCCCGGTCATCGCCTCGCCCAAGGAAGGCCGGCGCAACGTGATAGGCGCTCATGCCGGTGCCTACTCGGTTTACCGTGCGCTCGCGATCGCCGCGGGCAGGCTGAGCCCGATCCACGTGCCCGATCTCACCAACACCGCGCCGGCGGAGCCGGTCGGCCCTCACCCTCAATGGGCGGAGGTGAAGAAGATCGTCTCGCTCGATCCGTGGGGACATTGCGTCGCCGATGTGTTCGCCGATCGCTTCGCCGACGGTTGGGACATCCGCCCGACCATCGCCATCACTCGCGCTCACATCCACATGCCGGAACTGCGCCAGGCGATCGCGGCCGGCCGCCTCAAGCCCGACGGCGAGATCTTGTTGGAGAGCGGGGCAGCCAAGGTCATCAAGGCCGCGATCGAGCCGGTCTGGTACCTGCCGGGGGTTGCCGAGCGCTTTGGCATCGCCGAGAGCGCGCTCAGGCAGGGTCTCTTCGAATACACCGGCGGCATGTTTCCAGAGCTGGTGACGCGCCCCGATCTCAAGGTGTTCCTGCCGCCGATCGGTGGCGTCACGGTTTATTGCTTCGGCGATCTCGCCGCGGCCGCCGATCCCGCACGCAAGCTCGCCTGCCGCGTCCACGACGAGTGCAACGGCTCCGACGTCTTCGGTTCGGATATCTGCACCTGCCGGCCCTATCTCGCCCATGGCGTCGAGGTCTGTACCGCGACCGCGCAGGAAGGCGGGGCGGGGATCGTCGTCTATAACCGCAAAGAGGGCCGCGCGCTCGGCGAGGTCACCAAATTCCTCGTCTACAACGCGCGAAAGCGCCAGAGCGGCGGCGACCGCGCCGCCACGTATTTCGATCGAACCGAATGCGTCGCCGGCGTGCACGACATGCGCTTCCAGGAGCTGATGCCGGACGTGCTCCACTGGCTCGGCATCACCCGCATCGACCGCTTCGTCTCCATGAGCGACATGAAATTCCGCCCGATCGTCGAGAGCGGCATCGAGGTTGTCGAGCGCGTCGAGATTCCCGAGGAGCTGATCCCGGCGGATGCGCGCGTTGAGATGGATGCGAAGAAGGCCGCTGGGTACTTCACCAGGAATGCGCCGGGTGCCGATGATCTTGCCGTCCCCAAAGGCCGCTCGCTCGACGAGTAGCGGCGGAAGGGTGCCCAAAATCGACGGCATCGCGTCGCCGGCGGCGCAACTCCTTAGGGCCGCGGCGGTGCGCGAGCGGTCAGCACGGTTGCTGGGGCTCGCCGAGCGCGATGCGCTGGCACACTTCGTCTATAGGCCCGAGCGATTGCTGGACGCGGCGCGGTACGTGCTCGATACCATCCGCGCCCGCTATCCCGATCTCGCCATTCCCTTTCACAGCCGGTGGCGGCACTTCACGGCAGGCGGCGTCGATCGCTGGGCGCAGCTTGCGGATGAGATTGGCGGGCTCGATCCGGCGGAACGCGCGCGGATTCGCTTTGACCTTGCGCTCACGAGCGTGCTGCTCGACGCCGGCGCCGGGGATCGCTGGCGCTATCGGGAAAAGGGCGGTGCGGAGTACGGTCGCTCCGAAGGACTCGCGGTCGCGAGCCTGCATCTTTTCCGCGCCGGCGCATTCTCGGGCTCGGCTCGCGCCTCACTTCGCGCCGACGCTGCCGGGCTTGCAGCGCTTGATCTCGCGAAGCTCGCCGACGGGCTGCAGGTCGCGGCGTCTAACCCGCTTCCGGGGCTTGAGGGGCGGCTCGGCTTGCTGCACCGCCTCGCGGCGGCGCTCGCAGGCGAGCGAAGCCTGTTCGGTCCGGACGCACGCTTCGGCAATCTGTTCGATTACTTGATGGCCGAGAGCGCGGGCGGAGCGATTGCGGCGCCGCGAATTCTCGAGCTGCTCCTTCATGGGCTCGGCGGCATCTGGCCGGGACGGCTCGCTCTTGAAGGCGTTCCGCTCGGCGACACGTGGCGCCACCGAGCGTTGCAGACCGACGACCCGACCAGCGGCTATATGCCACTCCACAAGCTCTCGCAATGGCTCGTTTACTCGCTGATCGAACCGATCGAGGATACGGGAGCGCGTGTTACCGAGATCGATGGCCTGACCGGTCTCGCCGAGTATCGCAATGGCGGGCTGATGATCGACACCGGCCTGATTGAGCCGCGTGATCCGCGGCTTGCGGCCGAGCGGTTGAACGTCGGTGACGAGGCGGTGGTCGAGTGGCGGGCCCTCACCGTCGCGCTGCTGGATCGTCTTGCCGAGGCGCTGCGGCTCTGCCTTGGGCTCGGCGCCGAGGCATTGCCGCTGGCCCGTGTCCTCGAAGGCGGTACCTGGGCCGCAGGCCGGCGAATCGCGCTGGAGCGTCGTCCCGGCGGCGTATCGCCGCTCGCCATCGAAAGCGACGGCACGGTATTCTGACGTGGTCTCCATGAACGAGGTTGCGATGACGCAAGACCCGGTGGTGGTCCGACATCCGCTGGTACAGCACAAGCTGAGCCTGATGCGCAGCAAGGAGACGCCAACGGCGCTCTTTCGCCAATTGCTGCGCGAAATCGGCCCGTTGCTGCTTTACGAGGCGACGCGCGACCTGCCGCTCGAGGAAAAAGAGATCGAGACGCCGATCTGCAAAACGCGCGCCCCGATGCTGTCGGGAAAGAAGCTGTGCCTGGTGCCGATTTTGCGCGCGGGCCTCGGTTTCGTGGACGCGATGCTCGAAGTGGTGCCCACCGCGCGCGTCGGTCATATCGGCCTTTACCGCGATCCAACGACCCTCGCGGCGGTCGAATACTATTTGAAGCTGCCGGAGGATATAGCGCAGCGGCTCACCATCCTGGTCGATCCCATGCTGGCGACCGGCAATTCCGCGACGGCGGCGATAACGCGGCTCAAAGAATTCGGTGCCGTACCGATCAAGTTCGTCTGCCTGGTGGCGGCACCCGACGGCCTCGCGCTGATGCGTGCCGAGCATCCGGACGTTCCGATCTTCACCGCGGCGATCGACGAGAAGCTCAACGCGCACGCCTACATCGTTCCCGGTCTCGGCGATGCCGGGGACCGGTTGTTTGGGACGAAGTAGGAGTTCGTCGTACTCACGATGACCAAGGCTAGCCGCCCCGCCGGCTTGTCGGCATTCTCTCGACATGGCACTAAGGCAAACGGCTCGAGCAAAGGACGGGAGCGAAAATGCTGCGCAACGTCGATCCGATCACGGTCTCGGTCATCCAGCATCGACTGCTCGCGATCGTCGAGGAGATGGGCGAGGCGATGCTCCGCACATCTTATTCGCAGATTCTCAACTCCAGCCGGGACTTCTCCACCGGAATCTGCGATCTGGACGGAAGGCTGATCGCGCAGGCGGAGCACGTGCCGATCCATGTGGGGGCGCTGCCCTGGGCCGCGCGCTCGGTCCGGGATTTCTTCGGCGAAGATATCCATCCGGGCGACGTGTTCTTGCTCAACGATCCCTATCACGGCGGCAATCACCTTCCGGACCTGACCGCTTTCGTGCCGGTGTTCCATGACTCGCGCCCGGTATTCTGGTCCATCAACCGCGCGCATCAGAGCGACATCGGCGGCGCCACGCACGGCGCTTACAACGCGGCGGCGACCGAAATCTGGCAAGAAGGCATCCGCATCACGCCGCTCCGTCTCTATGAGAGGGGCGAGTTGCGCCGCGACGTCATGGAGATGTTGGTTACGAACGTGCGCCATCCCCGCGACTTCCGCGGCGACCTGGCGGCGATGATCGGATCGGCGCGGGTCGGCGAGCGGCGGCTGCTCGCTCTGGCGCAGGAATTCGGCTGGGACACGAGCGATGCCGCGATCGAGGCCGTGCTCGATGGTGCCGAGCGTCAGACCCGCGCGGTCATCGCGGCGTGGAAGGACGGCACCTATCGGGGCGAAGCGATCCTCGACGATGACGGGCACGGTTTCACCGACGTCTACATTCGCGCCACCGTCAACAAGCGCGGCAGCGATCTCACGATCGATCTTTCGGACTCGCATCCGCAGGTCATCGGCTTCGTCAATTCCTCTTATCCCAACATGCGCTCGGCAGTCGCGGTCGCACTCTCCTACTTGATCGATCCGGACACCCCGAAGAACGACGGTACCTTTCGCCCGGTCGAGGTGATTGCCAAGCCGGGCACAGTCGTTTGGGCGAACGAGGGTGCGCCCGTGACGCTCGCCACCAACCATTGTGGCCAAGAAATCATCGAAGCTGTGATCCGAGCATTGGCGCCGGCCTGCCCCGACCGCGCCATGGCCGGCTGGGGCCGGCGTTTCCGCATCGCGATCCAGGGCAAGGACCCTCGCAACGGCCGCGCCTTCATCTGGCACATGTTCCAGGCGCGTCCGGGCGGCGGAGGGTCTTCGGCCGGAGACGGCTGGCCGGGTGCCGGCGAGTGGCAGGCGGCGGGCGGAATCAAGTTCGGCAGCCTTGAAGTGACGGAGGTGCGCTTTCCCCTGTTCTTCCGACGCCACGAGTTCCGGCCGGATTCCGGCGGCGACGGTCAATATCACGGCGGCACCGGATGCACGCTCGAGATGGTGCCGGAGATCAAAGAACCCGCGCTCGGCAATACCGCGGGCGACGGCGTGCGGCATGGAGCCTGTGGCATCCTCGGCGGCAAGGACGGCCTGCCGCACCGTTATGTAATGCATTCGCGCGGACGGAAGCCGCGCGTGCTCAAGACCAAGGAAATCGGCATCCCAATCCGGCCCGGTGATGTGTTCCATATTGAATCCGGCGGCGGCGGCGGATGGGGTGATCCCAGGAAACGCAGCGCAGAGGCCCGGGCTCGCGACCGCGAATTGGGCTTCGTGACGGAAACCGCCCGCAAGCCTCGACGCAAGGCCCCGAGCCGCCTCGCTAAATCGCGCCGGGGCAGGGGGCGATGATCCGGGTTGGTATCGACGTCGGCGGCACCTTCACGGATTTGGTTGCAGTCGATCCCGCAGGCCGCGCAACCCTTGAGAAGGTTGCCTCGACGCCGCGCGACCCCTCGGTCGGCGTCATGGAAGGCCTCGCCGGTCTGGCGCGCGCGCTGGGTCTCTCGCTGGAGGCATTGCTGGCCGAGACCGAGCGGATCGTGCACGGCACCACGGTCGCGACCAATGCGCTGTTGGAGCACAAAGGGGCAAGGCTCGGGCTTCTCACCACCGAGGGCCATCGCGACGTAATCGAAATGCGCGAGGGGCTCAAGGATCAGCGCTACAACCTCCGCATGCCGCCGCCGCTGCAATTGGTGCCGCGCGACCGGCGCCTCGGCGTGCGCGAGCGGATGCGCGCCGATGGCCGGGTGGCGACCCCGATTGATCGCCGCTCGCTCGAGCGCGCGATCGAGCAATTGCGGCACGATCAAGTGGAGGCGGTGGCGGTCTGCTATCTGCACGCCTATCGCGATCCGCGCCACGAGCGCGCGACCGCGAAGGCATTGGCACGCGCGATGCCCGACGCCTATGTATCGCTTTCGTCGGAAGTGTTCCCGCAGATCAAGGAGTTCGAGCGCGTCTCCACCACCGTGGTCAATGCCTATGTGGGACCGGCGCTCTCGCGTTATCTCGGCCGGCTTGCCGAGCGCCTGACCGAGGCGGGCTATCGAGGACCTCTGTTGATCATCCAGTCCCATGGCGGCGTCGTTCCGGTAGCGGAGGCATCGCGTCTTGCCGCGGGCGCCGTGCTCTCGGGACCGGCCGGCGGCGTTGCCGGCAGCCGCTATGCGGCAAAGCTGATGGGGACGCCCAACCTCATCCCCTTCGACATGGGCGGAACCAGCACGGATATTTGCCTCATCGTCGATGGCGCGCCTGCGCTCGCGGTCGACCGCAAGGTCGGCGGGCACCGGGTCGCGCTCAATAGCCTCGACATCGTGAGCCTGGGCGCGGGCGGTGGCTCGATCGGCAGAGTCGATGCCGGCGGCATTCTGCACGTGGGGCCGGAAAGCGCCGGTGCGGATCCCGGCCCGGCCTGCTATGGCAAAGGCGGGGCCGCGCCCACGGTCACCGATGCCAACTTGGTGCTGGGCTTTCTCGACGCCCGTCATTTCCTCGGCGGGCGGAGCGTGCTTCATAAAGATGCGGCGGAGGCAGCCCTCGATCGGCTGGCGGCGGAGCTCGGCGTATCGCGGATCACCGCGGCCGAGGGCGTGCACCGTGTGGTCAATACCAATATGGCCGAGGGCATCCGCGTGGTTTCGGTGCGCCGTGGCGTCGATCCCCGCCGCTTCGCGCTACTTTCGTTCGGTGGCGCCGCGGGGCTGCATGTCACCGACGTCGCGCGTCAGCTCGATCTCACGCGGGCGATCGTGCCGCGCGTTGCGGCGGTGCTCTCGGCCTGGGGCATGCTCGCGACCGATCTGCGCTTCGAAGTGGCGCGCACGCATATCGGCGATGCCGGCGGCCTCGATGGCGCCAGGGTCAAGCGGCTCTTCGAGACGATGGCGGATGAAGCGAGCGCGCGGCTGCGCCAATCCTACAATGGGCCGATGCGTCTACTGCGCTCGGTCGATATGCGCTATGGCGAACAAATCTTCGAGATCAACGTGGCGCTCGATGATATCAACTGGGATGTCGCCGATCCGCTGCCGGAGATCGTCGAGCGGTTCCATCGCCGGCACGAGGAGCTTTATACCTACGCCATGCGCGACCAGGAAGCGGTGCTCGTGAATGCGCGCGTGGCGGCGGTGGGGATTCTCCCCGATCTGCCGCAGGAGCCGAGCTTGCCGCCGTCGCCGCCGAGCGCGCCTTCGGGCAGGCGACGAATTTATCTGGGCCGGTGGATCGAGGTCCCAGTTTTCGAATTCGAGGGCCTGGCGCCGGCGCAGTCGATCGCCGGCCCCGCGATCGTCGAATCAGCGATGACGACGGTGCTGCTGCGCCCCGGCGACCGGGCGCAGGTCACGCCGCATGGCTGGCTCGATATCGCGGTACCGCTGCGCCGCGTCGAGACAGAGTAGCGCCTATTGCGCTAAATCGACCTTGGCGAAATTCTGACGGCCGAAGGGGTCGAGCACGTAGTTCAGCACTTCCTTGCGGATCGGCACGTAAACCAGGGAGTGCGCGATCGGCAGCAGTGGGACCTCTTCATGCGCGATCTCCTGCGCCTTGACGTAAAGCTCACGCCGCCGCGCGACGTCCGAGGTCTGCCGCGCCTGGTCCAACAACGCGTCGTAGGCGGGGTCGCACCAGCGCGTGCGGTTGGTGCCGGCCTTGGCACCCGCGCAACTCAGGTGGTTGGTCAGGATATCGTCGGGGTCGCCGTTGTTGCTGGTCGAGCCCAGCAGAAAGGCGTCCTGCTCGCCTTCTTGGGTTTTTTTCAGGTAAGCGGCCCACTCAAGGCTCACGATCTCGGCCTTCACGCCTATTGCCGCCCAATCCGCCTGGATCATCTCCGCCATGCGCTTGGCATTGGGGTTGTAAGGCCGCGAAACCGGCATCGCCCAAAGGCTGATGGAGAAGCCGTTGGGGTAGCCGGCATCCGCCAGCAATTTCTTCGCGGCAGCGGGATCATAGGGCCAGGGCTCGATGTTCTGCGCCGAGCCCATCTCGACCGGCGGTAGCACCGTGTGCGCGAGCGAACCGGCGCCCAGGAAGATCGCATCGATGATCGCGGGCTTGTTGATGGCGAGCGACAGCGCCTGGCGAACTCTCTTGTCGTTGAGCGGCTTCTTATCGACGTTGAAGCCGAGATAGCCGACGTTCTGCCCTTCCTCGTGCAGGAGCTTGATGTTGGGGTCCTTGGCGAGCGCCGGAATTTCCGCGGGCGGTGGCAAGGTCGTCACCTGGCATTCGCCCGCGCGCAGCTTCGCGATGCGCACGGTCGGATCGGGCGTGATCGCGAACACGAGATTATCGATCTTGGGGGCACCCGCCCAATAGTCGGGATTGGCGCGATAGCGGATCACGCTATCCTTCTGATAGTCGACGAACATGAAGGGGCCGGTGCCGATCGGCTGCTGGTCGATCGCGTCAGGCCGCCCCAGCGCCATCATCTTCTCCGCGTACTCGAGCGAAAGGATCGAGGCGAAGTCGAGCGCGATATTGGTGAGAAAAGTGACGTTGTTGCCGTTCAGGGTGAAACGCACCGTCATGTCGTCGGGCTTGTCGATCGACTTGATGAGCTTCCCGAGGCCGATGCTGCCGAAGAACTGATAGTTGCCGCCGGAGAGTTTGTAATAAGGATTGTCTTTCTTCCACTGACGCTCGAAGGAATAGATCACGTCGTCGGCGTTGAGGGTGCGCGTCGGCGTGAAGTCTTTGTTGGCGTGGAATTTGACGCCGGGACGCAGATGGAAGGTATAGACCGTGCCGTCGTCGGACACTTCCCAGCTCTGCGCCAGCGCCGGCCCCACCTCGGTGGTGCCGGGCTTGAATTCGACGAGCCGGTTAAAGAACGTCTTCGCCGCCGCGTCCATGGTGGAATCCGCGGTCGAGACCATGGGATTGAAGCTTTCGGGGCTCGCCTCCGAGCAATAGACCAGCGTCTTTGCCTGTGCGTGGACCACGAGCGCGCACGCAACCGCGAGCGTTGGAATGAGCCGCTTCGATAGAGTGATCATGGTCTTTCCCCAATTGCCACTGCGCCAAAGCTAGTACGCCTCTCGGCGTCTGTCATTTTCTTGAACGAAGCAGCTCTTGAGGTGCCGCGCAAATCATGGCATCGCTCCGCTCATGGGATGGCGCGCGCTCCCTCTGCTGCTGCTCGCGGCCCTCGCGGGCTGCGCAGCCCCGGCGCGCCACGCGCCCGAATTCGCGACCAAGCCCTTCGAGCCCTTCAATCGACAGGACACGGTCGCAATCGCGCTCCGCGAGTGGCGCCTCTTTGGCTCTCCGCTCGATGACGACGATGCGCATCCGCCGCAGAAACCCGAGCGCGCGCCGGGACTCTGGGAGCGGGTGGGGGAGTACTGGTGGATCGGTCTTAACCCCGATGCCGCGGAGGTGGCTTGGACCGGCAAGCACGACGGCAACGGCCATGTGTTTGCCGCGAGCGTCGATGGGGACTACGCCTGGTCCGCGGCCTTCATCTCCTATGTCATGAGGATCGCCGGCGCCGGAGACCGTTTTCCCTACTCAGCCAATCACGCCACCTACGTGAACGCCGCAGTTGCCGGGAAAACGGCGATCCTGCGCGCCTATCCACCCGATGCGTACCGCCCCAGAGTTGGCGATCTCGTATGCTCGGCGCGCGAATGGGCGCGCAATCTCCGGTTCAGCGATCTGCCGACCAGCTATTTTTGGCCGGGCCATTGCGACATCGTGGTCGCGATCGAGCGCGGCCGGCTCTCGGTGGTCGGCGGCAATGTGCGCGACGAGGTGCATATGAACCACATTCCGCTCGATGATGACGGGCATGTGGGCGCAGGGCTTCTGGCCATCCTCGAGGTGCGCTACGACGCGGAGACGGAGCCGGCGGCGGATCAATAGCTATTGCGCCCGGAACCGCTTGATCGCCTGCTGATCGAAGGCAAGGCCGAGCCCTGGTTTCGTCGGCATCGCAAGCTCGCCCTTGTCCGGACGCGGCACCTCCTCGAAGAGCCGCATCAGCCACGGCATGTATTCGACCGTGAGGCCGTTTGGAATGGCGCCGATCAAGTGCACGTGCACCTCGGGAATGAGGTGGCTCACGACGGGGAGATTGAAGGCCTCCGCCATGGCCGCGACCTTGAGCCATTGCGTGATTCCGCCGACCCGCACCAGATCGATCATCACGATATCGACGGAATGTCGCTCCAGCATCTGCCGGAAGGGCGTGATGCCCCAGAGGTACTCGCCGCCGGTGATCGGAGTTTTGAGCGCCGCGGTGACGCGAGCGAGCCCCGCGAAATCGTCGGCGACGGTGACGTCCTCGAGCCAGGCGAGATTCAGATCCTCGATGCGTCGCCCGATGTCGATCGCCTGCTCGGGGCGCCAGCGCTGATTGATGTCCACCATCAGCCGGGTCTCCGGGCCGACGGCTTCGCGGATTGCCCGGGCGCGCGCCACTTCGATCGCGGGCGAGGTCTCGCCGGGGAGCGCCAGTTGCATTTTGACCTCGCGGAAGCCGGTCTCGACGAGACGGCGCGCGGACGCCGCCGCCCGATCCTGGGTCAATCCGCGCATCAAGGCGCCGCTCGCATAGGTCGGCACGCGCTGTTTGGCGCCGCCCAGCAGCCTCCAGAGCGGCAATCCCAGCGCCTTGCCCTTGATGTCCCAGAGCGCCATGTCGAGCGCCGAAAGCGCGAGCGTGAAAATCCCGGCAGGTCCCGCGTAGCCCCCGGCGTCGCGAAGCTTCTGGGCGATCGCCTCGGGACGCATCGGGTCCTCGCCGATCATGAGCGCGCCGAGCTCATCCACGGCGGTTCGAAGCGCGCGAGTGAGCGCGGCGCCGAAAAACGTGACGCCGATGCCCTCGGCACCGTCATCCGTGCGCAAGGTCGCGGTGATGATCGGCCGCGTGCCGTTGGGGTTGTCTGCGGCTCCCGCGAGCGGTTCGTCCGCCGGCAGTAATACGATATCGGTCGTAACGCTCGCGATCTTCATGAGTTCCTCCTCAAATTGCCGTCAGGTCCTGCGCTTCGGGGAAGTGAAGCTCCTTCGGCGGGCGCCGTTCCGGCGAGAAGTGCACGCATCGTCACCGCCGCCACGAACAATCGCCCTATTTACGCCTCTCCTGGACCACTTTCTTGCGCGATTGTGGGACGTTGGCGAAGCGTACCATACAGCGTTCGAGTGACCGGACCCCCGCAAGGAACGCTTTTTCTACCTTATATACAATGGCTTGGGCGGACTCCCCGGACGTTGTAGGCGTGATCGCGGGGGTGGCGACGGGATCGGCCGATCCCAATCCGAATCGTTGGGTGCGGCTGGCCGGTGAGTAATGCGTTGTCCCGCCATAGGGATCACGTTTTTGTTTTGGCGGGGATTCCTAGCCTCTGCGGAGCCTACTATAAGCTGCTGGATCAGACGGTTGCACAGGGGTGGGTGGCTCTGAAATGCCGCTGTAAGGGGTGATTTCAGGAGCTGCAGATATATAAGAGGGCGAAAGCGCGTATTATGGCAGGAGAGCAAAGACTAGCGTCGGTGCCCAGGGGAGGGCACGTCGACGCCTGGGGCGCGCGATGGATGACGTAAACCGCACACTCGAAGCACCCGATACCCTGCATCCCGCTCAGGATGAGGACGTGGTCGTCGGCGCACCGCGCTGGCGACGGTGGCTTTGGCTCGGATGGATCGGCCTCTTTCTCTTGATCGTCGCGGGTATCGTCTGGTGGGTGCAGACGCGTCCCACCCCGCAGACCACGGCCGGCCGCTTCGCGCTGAGCGGTCCCATGCCGGTGGTAACGGCGCCCGCTACAAAGGGCGACGTGAGCATCATCGACAGCGAGCTGGGCACCGTAACTCCGCTTGCGAACGTGACGGTGCGAACGCAGATCGCGGGGCAGCTCTTCCGCGTAAACTTCCAGGAAGGGCAGGAGGTCAACAAGGGCGATCTGCTTGCCGAGATCGACTCCCGTCCATACGTCAACGCGCTCAACCAGCTGCAAGGGCAACTCGACCATGACCAAGCGTTGCTGAATAACGCCAGGGTCGACCTTGCGCGGTACGCCACCCTCGTCAAGCAGGACTCAATCGCGCGCCAGCAATACGACACCCAGCAATTCCTGGTGCATCAGTACGAAGGTACCGTAATTTCCGATCAGGCGCAGGTCGACAATGCAAAGCTGAACATCGAGTACTGCCATATCACGGCTCCGGTCACCGGTCGCGTCGGTCTGCGCCAGGTCGATCCCGGCAACTACGTGCAGACGAGCGACGCGAACGGCATCGTCGTCCTCACCGAACTGAAGCCGATGAGCGTGATCTTCACGGTACCGGAAGACCAATTGCCGGCGATCATGAGGCGGGTCGCGGCCGGAGCCACCTTGCCGGTCACGGCGTTCGACCGCAGCGGCAACACCAAGCTCGCCGAGGGCAAGCTGGACACAGTCGACAATCAAATCGATACCACCACCGGCACCGTGAAGCTGCGTGCGATCTTTCCAAACGATGACGAGGTCTTGTTTCCCAATCAATTCGTCAACGTGGACCTTGAGGTCGACGTGTTGCGCGACGCGACCGTGGTGCCGACCCCCGCGATACAGCGGGGTGCGCCGGGCACTTTCGTTTACGTGGTCAACGCCGACAGCACGGTGAAGATACAGAAGGTAAAGCTCGGACCGACCGAGGGCGATCGAGTGGCCATAAGAAGCGGCCTGAACCCCGGTGATACCGTCGTTGTGGATGGGGCCGATAAGCTGAAGGATGGCGCCAAAGTAGCGGTCCACACCGCGTCCGCCGGCGGCGCGGGCGCGGCGGCGCCCAGTGCCGGATCAGGGGGAACGCCTTCCACCGAGGGAGCGGCCACGACCCCCGCCGGTGCCGCTCCGGCGCCGACCGGAACTTCGGCGACGGGCTCGCCAACCGCACCGGCGACGCCCGGCACACCGGATGCGCCGCAGCGGGATCGGCGCCGCCGCGGGTCTAACCAGCCATGAGTCGTGCGGCGTTTGCACCGCCTGCCCTTTGATCGGAAATGAGCCCCTCTCAGCTTTTCATTCTGCGGCCAGTCGGGACCTCGCTGCTGATGGTGGCGATCATGCTGGTGGGCATGGTCGCGTTTCAGTTTCTGCCCCTGGCGGCGCTGCCCGAGGTCGACTATCCGACGATCCAGGTACAGACCTTCTATCCCGGTGCCAGCCCGGATGTGATGGTCTCGTCCGTTACCGCTCCGCTCGAGGTTCAATTCGGCCAGATGCCGAGCCTGAATCAAATGGCGTCCACCAGCGCGGCGGGCGTGTCGATCATCACGCTGCAGTTTGGCCTCAACATTAGCCTCGACATCGCCGAACAAGAGGTGCAGGCGGCGATCAATGCCGCCGGAAACCTGCTGCCCGCCGATCTGCCGCAGCCGCCGATCTACGCCAAGGTCAATCCTGCCGACGCGCCCATCCTGACGCTCGCGCTCACCTCAAAGATACTGACCCTGCCGCAGATCGAGGATCTCGCCGATACCAGGCTCGGGCAAAAAATCTCGCAGCTTCCCGGTGTCGGACTGGTTAGCGTCAATGCGGGGCAGCGTCCGGCCATGCGCGTTCAGGCCGATCCGCGCAAGCTCGCTGCTTACGGCCTCAACATCGACGATCTCCGAACCACCATCGGCAACGCGAACACCAACACGCCCAAGGGCAATTTCGACGGCCCGGCGCGTTCCTACACCATCAACGCCAACGATCAGCTTCACAACGCCTCCGAATACGAGGACCTGGTGATCGCGTACAGGAACGGCGCTCCGGTGCACCTCTCGGATATCGGCGCTGTGGTTAGCGGTCCCGAGAACGACAGACTGGTGGCTTGGCGCAACACCACGCCGGCGGTCATCCTCTCCGTGCAGCGCCAGCCGGGAGCCAATGTGATCTCGGTGGTCGACAGCATCGTGAAGCTGCTCCCTCAATTGCAAGCGTCGCTGCCGTCGTCGGTCGAAGTAACGATGTTGACCGATCGAACCGTCACCATCCGCGCCTCGGTCGCCGACGTCGAGTTTGAACTGGTACTCGCGGTAGTGCTGGTGGTGCTTGTTATCTTTGTCTTCTTGCGCAGCGCGCGCGCGACGGTGATCCCGAGCCTCTCGGTACCGCTGTCGCTGGTCGGCACCTTCGCGGTTATGTACTTGCTGGGCTTCAGTCTCAACAACCTGTCGCTGATGGCACTCACGATCGCTTCGGGATTCGTGGTCGACGATGCGATCGTCATGATCGAGAACATCTCGCGCTATATCGAGGAGGGCGAATCGCCATTGCGGGCGGCTCTTAAGGGATCGGCTCAGGTCGGCTTCACCATCATTTCGCTGACGATCTCGCTCATTGCCGTGTTGATACCGCTCCTGTTCATGGGCGACGTGGTCGGGCGGCTTTTTCGCGAGTTCGCGATCACGCTCGCCGTGACCATCCTGATTTCGGCGGTGGTCTCGCTCACCATGGTGCCGATGGCGTGTGCGAAGCTGTTGCGGCGACCCTCGGAGACCCACGAAACCGGGCTGCAGCGGTGGAGCCGAGAGGGCTTCGACGCGATCGTTCGCGCGTATGGGCGCATGCTGGATCGCGTTCTGAACCACCAAACGCTGACGTTGCTGGTGGCGATCGCCACGCTGGCGCTCACGGTCTTTCTGTACATCGTGGTTCCCAAGGGCTTTTTCCCGGTCCAGGACACCGGGCTGATCCAAGGGGTTTCCGAGGCCGACCCGTCGATCTCCTTTGCTGCGATGGCGCAGCGTCAGGAGGCGCTTGCTGCCGCTGTCCTCAGAGATCCGGACGTCGAGAGTCTGTCGTCGTTCATCGGGGTCGACGGCTCCAACACCACTCTTAATTCCGGCCGCTTCCTGATCAACCTCAAGCCGCACGACCAACGTACCACCGATGTTTTGGGGGTGATTGCCCGGCTGAAACAGCGGACCGCGGACGTCAGAGGCATTCAACTTTACATGCAGCCGGTTCAAGATCTCACGATCGACGCCACGGTCAGCCGCGCGCAATATCAATTCGTCCTCCAGGATGCAAACCCGGACGAGCTTGCGCGCTGGGTCCCGCAGATCGTGGACAAATTGAGCCAGATGCCGGGCTTTTCCGACGTCGCCAGCGATCAGGCGAACGGAGGTCTTTCCGCCTTCCTCACCATCGACCGGGATACGGCCGCGCGCTTTGGCATTACGGCCGCCACCGTCGACAACGCGCTTTATGACTCCTTTGGGCAGCGCATCATCTCCACCATCTACACGCAATCGAACCAATACCGGGTGATCCTCGAGGCGGGTCCCAACTTCAAGGCGTCGCTCGATGCCCTTAACTCGATTTATCTGCCCTCCGCGGGCGGCGGACAGGTACCGCTTACCGCGATCGTGAAGGTCACCGAAGAAAGCGCACCGCTCACCATCGATCACCTCGGCCAATTCCCGGCGGCGATCGTCTCCTTCAATCTCATGCCGGATACGTCGCTCGGCCAAGCAGTCACGGCGGTGAAGCAGGCGGAGCAGGAGATCGGCCTTCCTCCCAGCGTCATCACCAGTTTCCAAGGCGAGGCGCTGGCGTTCCAGGCCTCGCTCAGGAATGAATTGCTGCTCATACTGGCGGCGCTTGTTACGGTCTATATCGTGCTGGGCGTGCTTTACGAAAGTTTTGTGCACCCGATCACCATTCTGTCGACCCTGCCGTCGGCGGGTATCGGCGCGCTGCTGGGATTGATTCTGGCCCGCGACGATCTCACGATCATCGCCATCATCGGGATCGTGCTTCTGATCGGCATCGTCAAGAAAAACGCGATCATGATGATCGACTTCGCCTTGGATGCCGAGCGCAACGAGGGTAAGTCGCCTCGTGATGCTATCTTCCAGGCGTCGTTGCTGCGCTTCCGGCCGATCCTAATGACGACGATGGCGGCACTGCTGGGTGCGCTGCCGCTCATGATCGGCACCGGCGTTGGATCGGAGCTGCGCCATCCGCTCGGCATCACCGTGGTCGGCGGTTTGATCGTAAGCCAGCTGCTGACGCTGTTTACGACCCCGGTGATCTATCTCGCCTTCGATCGGCTTGGCCGCTACGTACGCGAGCGTTTAAGCGGTGGCGAAGCCGGGAGCGAGCCGAGCCTGCCGTCATGAGCGTTTCCGATCCCTTCATCCGCAGGCCTGTTGCGACCACGCTGCTGACCCTCGGTGTGGCGCTCGCGGGCGTGATCGCCTTCTTTCTCCTGCCGGTGTCACCGCTCCCGCAGGTGGATTACCCCACGATTTCCGTGCAGGCGACGCTTCCGGGCGCGAGCCCGGAGGTCGTGGCGAGCAGCGTCGCGACCCCGCTCGAGCGCCATCTCGGCCAGATCGCCGACGTGACCGAGATGACCTCGTCGAGCACCGTCGGCAACGCACGCATCACCTTGCAATTCAGCCTCAATCGCGACATCGACGGCGCGGCCCGTGACGTGCAGGCGGCGATCAACGCCGCGCGCGCCGATCTGCCGACGAGCCTGCGCAGCAATCCGACCTATCGCAAGGTGAATCCGGCCGACGCGCCGATCATGGTGCTGGCACTCACTTCCGACGTGCTCAGTCCGGGGCAGGTTTACGATGTAGCGGCCGTTGTGCTGCAGCAGAAGTTGTCTCAGGTCGACGGCATTGGCCAGGTGGTCATTGGCGGTAGTTCGCTGCCGGCCGTGCGCGTCGAGCTCAACCCGATGGCGCTTTTCAAGTATGGAATCGGCCTCGAGGACGTGCGCGCGGCGCTCTCCGCGGCGAACGCACACAGCCCCAAGGGGGCGATCGAACAGGGCGATCTGCATTACCAGATCTACGATAATGATCAGGCGCGTGTGGCCGCGGACTTTCGCTCCCTGATCGTCGCCTACCGCGACGGCTCCCCGGTACGGCTCAGCGATATCGGCGATGTCGTGGATTCCGTCGAGAACCTCCGCAATGCGGGCCTCGCCAACGGCAAGCAGTCGGTCCTTGTCATTCTCTATCGGTCGCCGGGCGCCAACATCATCGATACGGTCGATCGCGTGGTGGAATTATTGCCGGTGCTCAAGGCGTCGATGCCCCGCTCGATCGACCTCGCGATCGCGGTCG
Source organism: Allostellaceae bacterium (assembly GCA_035517495.1). Classification (GTDB taxonomy): domain Bacteria; phylum Pseudomonadota; class Alphaproteobacteria; order ATCC43930; family CGMCC-115725; genus DASZHJ01. The sequence continues at coordinate 22,540 of DATIYT010000001.1, forward strand.
ATCGCTCGTCGACGATCCGCGCGTCCCTGCGCGAGGTGGAGCGCACCCTGACGATCGCGATCTGTCTTGTCGTCGGCGTGGTCTTCTGTTTTTTGCGCAGCGGTCGCGCCACTCTGGTGCCCAGCGTTGCGGTCCCGGTGTCGTTGCTCGGCACGTTTGGGATCATGTACCTCCTGAACTACAGCCTCGACAATCTCTCGCTGATGGCGCTCACCATTGCCACGGGCTTTGTCGTCGACGATGCGATCGTGGTGTTGGAGAATATTTCGCGGCATATGGAGGCGGGCATGCCTCGCTTCCAGGCGGCGCTGCAGGGTGCGCGCGAAGTGGGCTTCACCGTGGTCTCGATGAGCCTCTCGCTCGTCGCGGTATTCATCCCGATCCTGCTTATGGGAGGGTTGATCGGCCGGTTGTTCCGCGAGTTCGCGATGACGCTCTCGATCGCGATCATGGTGTCGCTCGTGGTCTCGCTGACGACAACGCCGATGATGTGCGCGCGGTTGCTGAAGGTCACAAAGCACGAACGGCAGGGACTCTTGTCGCGCGGTGCGGAGCGTGTTTTCGACGTGGTGGTGAGCTTCTACGAGCGCACATTGCGTTCAGCACTGGCGCATCCGCTCACCACCATGTTCGTGCTGCTCGTGACGCTGTGCCTGAACTTCTACTTGTATGACAGGATTCCCAAGGGCTTCTTTCCGCAACAAGACACCGGTCGCATGATCGGCGGCATCCAGGCGGACCAGAGCATCTCGTTCCAAGCAATGCGCCAGAAACTCGCGCAGTTCGTCTCGATCCTGCAGAAAGATCCGGCGGTCGAGCATGTGGTGGGATTTACCGGCGGCGGCCAGACCAATTCGGGGTTCGTTTTCGTGTCCCTGAAGCCCTTGGCCGAGCGAAAAGTCTCCGTGGATCTCGTGATGGCCCGATTGCGGCGTCAGCTCGCGGAAGTGCCGGGTGCGACGCTGTTCCTTCAGGCGGTGCAAGACCTTCGCGTCGGCGGTCGCCAGACGAACGCGCTCTACCAGTACACGCTGCAAGCGGATGCGTTACCGGACCTCTCGACCTGGACGCCGCGGATCGTGGCGGCACTACAGAGCGTGCCGGAGCTTGCGGATGTAAATTCCGACCAGCAGGAGAAGGGGCTCGAGATCGATCTGGTGGTTGATCGTGCCACCGCGTCGCGGCTCGGGATCACCGCTTCTCAGGTCGACAATACGCTCTATGACGCCTTCGGGCAGCGGCAGGTCTCCACGATTTACAACCCCCTCAATCAGTATCACGTCGTGATGGAGGTGGCGCCCCAGTTCTGGCAGAGACCCGAAATCCTGAAGGACATGTACGTCAGCACTGCCGGCGGTGCGGTGGGCGGCGTGCAGAGCTCCAACGCGGTCGCCGGCACGGTGGTCCTATCGACAAGCTCATCGAACGCATCATCCGGCAAGTCCTCGAACCCCGCGAGCACCAATCCAACCACGCCCGGCGTCTCCACGCCCGGCGCCTCGTCTGGAACCACGGCCGCCAACTCCGCCCCTTACGGGTCGAGCAAATTCGGCGGGTCCGGCTCCGGCTCGACGACGAGCTCGTCGGCGACCTCGGCAGCCGCCGTGGCCGCGGACGCGGCGCGCAATCTCGCGACCAACAGCATCACTGCGATCGGTCATGGCGCCGCCTCGACGGGTACGGCCGTCAGCACAGGCGGCGAGACCATGGTTCCGCTCTCCGCGATAAGCGCCTATGAGCCTGGCACGACGCCGCTGGCCGTCAATCATCAGGGACCGTTTGTCGCCAATACGATCTCGTTCAACCTGCCGCCCGGCGTTTCCTTGAGCGATGCCGTGGGGTCGATCGACCGCACCATGAACCAGATCGGCGTTCCCGCCTCGATCCACGGAAGTTTTCAGGGTACCGCGCAGGTATTCCAGCAATCCCTCGCCAACGAGCCGTTTCTGATCGCGGCGGCGCTCGCAGCGGTCTACATCGTTCTGGGCGTGCTCTATGAGAGCTACATCCATCCGCTCACGATTCTTTCCACTTTGCCGTCCGCGGGCGTGGGCGCGGTGCTGGCGCTGATGGTCTGCAATATCGAATTCAGCATCATTGCCCTGATCGGCGTCATTCTGCTGATCGGCATCGTCAAAAAGAACGCCATCATGATGATCGATTTTGCGCTCGACGCCGAACGGAACCAGGGTCTCAGCTCGCGTGATGCGATCTATCAGGCGTGCATCCTACGCTTCCGGCCGATCATGATGACGACCATGGCGGCGCTGCTGGGCGCATTGCCGCTCGCATTGGGAGCGGGAGAGGGTGGGGAGATGAGACAGCCGCTCGGCATATCCATCGTGGGCGGTCTGCTCGTCAGTCAGGTGCTGACGTTATATACGACGCCGGTCGTCTATCTTTACCTCGATCGCCTGCGACTTTGGGCGTGGCGCCGGCGGGCTCATCAGCCCGGCGCAACCGTGGGCGGCGGCCCGCTGCGTCTCGGTTGAGCTACTGGATGCGCACGCTGCCGCTGCTTGCCCTCGCGACGCTCGCGCTTGCTTCCTGCAAGGTGGGGCCCGATTACGTGCGCCCCGACGCGGAGACGCCGCCAGCCTTCAAGGAGGCGGAAGGGTGGGAGCCCGCCAAACCCGCGGATACCACATCGCGCGGATCCTGGTGGTCGGTCTACAACGACCCTCTGCTCGATTCCCTCGAGCAGCAGGTTGCGATCTCGAACCAAAATTTAAGGGCGAGCGAGGCCGCGTTTCGTGAGGCGCGTGCCGTCGTGCACGAGACGGAAGCGACGCTGTTCCCGGTGGTGACGGGGACCGGCACGGCGCAGCGCTCCGGCACCGGTGCCGGCGCCAATTTCGGCACGAGCTCCGGCGGTGTCGTTCATCGCGCCGGCGATCAGTTCACGCTCGGGGCCTCGGCGAGCTGGGAGATCGATCTTTGGGGCAAGATACGCCGGCAAATCGAATCCAACGTGGCGTCCGCCCAGGCGAGCGCCGCCGATCTCGCCAATGCGGAGCTTTCGGCGCAGGCGCTGTTGGCGGCGGACTATCTTCAGCTCCGCATCGAGGATCAGCTCAAGAAAATTCTCGACGACAACGTCGACCAGTTTCAGATTTCGCTGAAAATCACCCAGAACAAATATCGCTCCGGCGTCTCCGCGCGCTCGGACGTGGCCTCGGCTCAGGCTCTGCTCGACGGCACCCGCGCGCAATCGATCGCGGTCGGCGTGCAGCGTGCGGCGCTCGAGCATGCGATCGCCGTGCTGATCGGCAAGCCTCCGGCGGAGTTTTCGATCGCGCCCGATCTCGCCGAGCTGCACGTGCCGGAAATTCCGGTGGTGGTGCCGTCGATCTTGCTGGAGCGCCGACCGGACATCGCGGCTGCAGAGCGCAGCATCCAATCCTCCAACGCGTTGGTCGGTGTCGCGATCGCCGCTTACTATCCGACGGTTTCGCTCTCGGGGTCCTATGGTTTCTCCAGCACGCAGCTGGGCACCTTGTTGCAGGGCGCAAATAGCATTTGGGCCGTAGGCGGCCAGGTCGCGCAGACGCTCTTCGATTTCGGCCAACGCACGGCGCAGGTCGAAGCGGCGCGCGCTTTCTATGACGAATCGGTCGCCACTTATCGCCAAACCGTGCTCACTGCATTTCAGCAGGTCGAAGACGAACTCGCCGCGCTTCGCATCCTCCAACAGGAGGACGAAGTGCAAAGATCGGCCGTGAAATCGGCTCAGGAAGCGGTGCAACTTTTCATTAATCAATACAAGGCGGGCACGGTCGATTATACCAGCGTCACCACCGCGCAAACCACGGCGCTCTCGGACCAAGAAACACAGATCAACATTCTCGCCGGCCGGCTGGCAGCGAGCGTGGCGCTGATCGAGGCGTTGGGCGGCGGTTGGGATGCTGGCCAGTTGCCGAACGACGAGCAGCTGGACGAGGGTCGACGATTTTTTCCCTGAGCATTTGTCGAAAGCGAGCGGAATATACTCTGGAATCATAGCGGCTTTCGACCCCGGACAGCGCGCCCTCTTTGTCCGCTTCCGATTGGACTCCTCCCTCACACATCTTTAACCAGGGAATGCAACGCTGCTCTCATGGGAGAGCGTCCAGCAGCGGGCCGACCCGTCACTCTCGATCCCGAGGATTGGCGCGAGCTTCGCGCCCAAGGGCATCGCATGCTCGACGACGTCCTCGACTATCTCGAGCACATCCGCGTGCGCCCGGTCTGGCAGCCAATGACACCCGAGCTGCGCAACCGTTTTCGCGCCGAGCTTCCGACCGCGCCCAGCGATCTCGCGGCGGTGCATGACGAATTCATGCGCGATATCTTGCCCTATGCCACCGGGAACGCGCATCCGGCGTTCATGGGCTGGGTGCATGGCGGCGGCAATCCCGCGGGGATGCTGGCGGAGATGTTGGCGGCGGGACTCAACGCCAATCTGGGCGGGCGTGATCACGCGCCGATCGAGGTCGAGCGGCAGATCGTGCAGTGGACGCGTACCCTCTTTGGCTTTCCCGAGACCGCTTCCGGCCTCTTCGTCACGGGTACCTCGACAGCGAACCTGATCGGCGTCTTGGTTGCCCGCACTGCGGCGCTCGGCAGCGGCGTGCGGCGCAAGGGGGTTGCATCGGCGCTGGGACGGCTCACCGCTTACGCATCGGCGGCGACCCATGGCTGCATCGCGCAGGCGATGGATCTGTCCGGCCTCGGATTCGAGGCGCTCCGGGTGATCGCAACCGACGACCGTCACCGGATCGATCTTGAGGCGCTTCGCGCCGCGATTGCCGCCGACCGCCGGGCGGGCTTCACGCCGTTCCTTGTGGTGGGGACGGCGGGCACGGTCGACATCGGCGCGATCGACGATCTCGGCGGGCTGGCTGATCTGGCACAGCGCGAGGGGCTTTGGTTCCATGTCGATGGCGCGTTCGGCGCGTTGGCGATATTGGCGCCTGACCTGGCGCCACGCCTGAGCGGCATCGAGCGCGCCGATTCACTCGCCTTTGATTTCCACAAATGGGGCCAGGTGCCCTATGACGCCGGATTTATCCTGGTGCGCGACGAGACTTTGCACCGCGGCACTTTTGCTTCGCCCGCAGCCTATCTTCGGCGCGAATGTCGGGGCCTCGCCGCCGGCTCGCTCTGGCCCTGTGATTTCGGTCCGGACCTGTCGCGGGGTTTCCGCGCGCTCAAGACCTGGTTCACTCTCAAGGTGCACGGCACGGAGCGGATCGGCGCCGTCATCTCGCGTACCTGCGCGCTCGCGCAATATCTTCGCCGCCGCATCGAGGCGACGCCCGAGCTTCAACTGATGGCGCCGGTCCAGCTCAACATCGTCTGCTTCGGTTACCGCAGCGATGCGGCTCATGAGATCAACGGCGAGATCGTCGCCGATCTCCAGGAGGCCGGCATCGCCGCGCCATCGACCACGACGATCGACGGACGCCTTGCGATCCGCGCGGCGATCGTCAATCACCGCACCGAGGAGCGCGATCTCGACACGATGCTGGAGGCGGTCCTGGCCTTTGGCGCGCGCCGCGAGCAGAGCCGCGCCGCCTGATCCCGGTTGCATTCCGGGGAGCGGCTCAGGCTTCGAGTACGGTCTCTTTATGCTTCAAGCTCTGGCGGGCGGCGCGCTTCCACGCCTCGGCTGCATGGCGCCGCTCCGCGAGGAATTCCTTCATGACCGCATCCATCGTGCCGCAGCGATCGGCTATCTGCGTCAGCTTGAAATCGGGATTGTGATTAAGTTCCACCAGCACAGGCCCGCTTTCGACCGGCGCGATGTCCCAGCCGATGAGCGCCACTTCCGGCAGCACCTTGGCGCCCTCAAGCGCGAGTTCGACGATTTGGCTCCAGTGGGGGATCGCGAAACCGACCATGGCGGTACCGGTGTCGGGATGGTGCGTCGGTTCCTCGGCGGCGGTTCCGGCGCCGCGCACGACGCGCAACACGCGGCCATCTTTCGGGTCGAGCTGGGCAAGCATGTTGCCGGAACGCCAAAAATTGTCGGCGACGTTGGAGCCCGCCGGAATTTTCCAGCATGCCCGGAGGAGCTTTGGCCCGGCCTTGGTCAGGATTGTCAGAAGGCGCACCGTCGCCAGACGGTCGCCGCAAAGAGCGCGCACCTCCGAATGCGGGCTCATGCGGTGCTGAAAAAGGTACCCGCTGCCGTAGTGATTGGCGACATCGGCGATGAATGCATCGAGCGGCGTCGCGACGCCGTCGCCTCCAACCAAGCTGTCCGTTGCGGTGTCATAACGATCGAAGCTCGCGGCTCCCAAGCTCTGGATACCGCCCATCGGCTTTCCGAAAAGCGGATAATGCCGGCCGCGAATCAAGAAGTGCCGTAGCTCATCTTCGGTGCGAAGGAGATTCGCGGTCGAGAGTCCGGCGCGATTGCTGAAGAGCGCAAGGGTCGGAATGACCGGAAATCCATAGGCGCCGAAAAGCGCGTTCGCAGCGATCTTGTTCTCGACCAGGCTGAAGTATTCGATTTGATGGTTCGCCTCGAGCCAAATCTTGCGTGAGGCCGCGAGGCCCACGAACGCGCGCTTATCCGCGCCCGCGAGGCTTGCCTCGTCGAAAAGGCGAAGCGTCAGGTATTCGTCGAAGGCGAGCTTGCCCGGCCCGAAGGCAAGCTTCGCGAAGTCACGGATCAAGGCTAGATGAGACTTGCCGCTGGCTTCAGCGATTTGCCGCAGCTCCGAAATGATCGGGATCGTCTGGGTCGGACGCGCGACCGTGATGCTGGCCGAGGCTTCGGCGGGAGCGACGCTGTCGTTGGCAAGGCCGGAATCCATGATGCGCGCCGCTCCCAAAATCGTTCGCCGCCGCGCTTACTCTGTGCGCGCATCGTTAATCTCGGATTAATCAGGATCTGAAGCGGAGCGAGGAATGCCGGAGTCAGGAGAGTCCGGTCCTTCTCATGGGTGCCGATCGAGGGGCTCGCCGATGCCGCCGGCGCTATAGGGCGGGTTTGCGGGCGCACCTGGTATGGGGCTTATTCCGCCCGGCCCGTAGTTGGTGACGGGGCTGGGCGCCAGCGGCGGCGAATACTGACCCAAAGGCACCGTGGGCGTCGGATCGTAGGCCGGCAATCCCGGCGGCGGGTTCGAGGAATAGATGCCCGGCTGCGGCTGCGGCACGTCCGGCACGGGGATCGGGTGCGCCTGCGGCTGACGGATTGGCGCGACTTTGGGCGGCGGTGCCACCGTTGAACCAACCGCGACTTGGGCCTGCGTCGGCCCTGCTGCCAGGGCGATCCCGGCCAATGCCGCGAATTCAAGGAGGCGGGTCCTCATCCCCTTAATGTGGCGCACCGGCGCGCAACTGCAAGTGATTGGTCCATTGTGGTTGGAGAAACAGCGACTTGGCGCTATGGTGCGGGGAGCGGGGACGCTGCCTTCACGGGCGCTAAGACCGAAGACGAAAATGGTATTGATGGAGGAAATGCATCATGGCTACCACCGATATTGGCGTGAAGCTTTCTGATGCCGAGCACGGCCAGCAGCTAAGACGAGCGGTCGTCGCCAGCACCGTCGGCACGGCGATCGAATGGTACGACTTCTTTCTTTATGGCGTCGTCACGCCCTTGATCTTCGCCAAGCTCTTCTTTCCAAACGACGACCCGCTGGTCGGCACGCTGAACGCGTTCGCGATCTATTTCGGCGGGTTCGTGGCGCGTCCCATCGGTGCCGCGATCTTCGGTCATTTCGGCGACCGGATCGGGCGCAAGGCGACGCTGATTTCGACGCTGATGCTGATGGGCGTGGCGACTTTCCTCGTGGGGTTCGTGCCGACTTATGCCTCGATCGGCATTTGGGGTGCGATCATCCTCACGGTCCTTCGCGTCATCCAGGGTATCGGGGTCGGCGGCGAATGGGGTGGCTCCGTGCTGATGTCCATGGAATGGACCAAGTCCGCCTCCAACCGCGGCTTCGTCGCGTCCTGGCCGCAATTCGGCGTGCCCTGCGGCCTGTTCCTCGCCAACCTGGCGTTCCTGGCGTTCAGCTACCTGTCCGGCGACGCGTTCACGACCTGGGGATGGCGAGTGCCGTTCTTCCTCAGCATCATTCTGGTGGGCGTCGGTCTCTGGATCCGCCTCGGGATCATGGAAACGCCGACCTTCCGCCGTTTGGTCCGCGAACAGAAGATCGAACGCCAGCCGATGGTGGAGGTGTGCCGGCTCTATTGGAAAGAGATCCTCCTGTCGGCGTTTGTGCGCTTGGCCGAACAGGCGCCGTTCTACCTGTTCACCACCTTTGTCTTCGCGTACGGCATCGGAGTCCTCAAGCTGTCGCGCGACTTCCTGCTGTTAAGCGTGCTCGCGGCGTCGGTCCTGTCTTTCGTCTCGATCCCGCTGTCGGGGCACATCTCCGACCGGATTGGGCGGCGCAAGATGTATATCCTGGGCGCTGTCACCGTCGGCATCTTCGGCTTCATCTACTTCGGCCTGTTGAATACGGGATCGGCGGCACTTGTGTTCGTCGCGATTGTCCTCTCGCTGGTGCCGCACGACATGATGTACGGGCCGCAGGCGGCGCTGATCGCGGAGTGCTTCACCGGGCGCCTGCGCTACAGCGGCGCTTCGCTCGGCTATCAGCTCGCTTCAGTGATCGCGGGGGGGCCGGCTCCGTTCATTGCCACGTGGCTGTACGGCGTCTACGGGTCCGGCTATGCCATCGCCGTCTATATCCTGGTCTGCGCGGTTATCAGCATAATCGCCGCGGCCCTGATGCCGGACTACACCGGCAAGGATATATCGGCAGAGTATGACGAAGGCGCCTGACGGTAACGCTTGATGCATGGCACGCGGCCTCGGAGCCCGCTCTCCGGGGCCGCGTGCATTTTTGAGGGATAAAGATACGATGAACCTCGACGAATTTACTCTGAGCGGCCTGGTCAAGGGCGTGCCGCCGGGCATCGCGCCGTTTCCGATGACCGAAGTCGCCGCCAAGCGCTGGAACTTGCTCAACGAGGACCTGCCGCTTCCCACCGCAGTATTGAAACTGTCGGCGATCGAGCACAACGAGCGCTGGATGCAGGATTTCCTGCGGCTCAGCGGTGCTGTGATCTCGCCCCACGGCAAGACCACGATGAGCCCGGCGCTGTTCCGACGACAACTTGCCGACGGCGCGTGGGCGATGACGGTGGCGACCGCGCAGCAGCTCCAAGTATGCCGCTCCATCGGCATCAAGCGCATCGTGCTTGCCAATCAACTCATCGGCCGGCAAGCGATTCGCTACGTGCTTCAGGAACTGACGGCACACGGGGATTTCGAATTTTATTGCCTCATCGATTCCGTGGAAGGAGTGAAGATGCTGGCGGAGGCCACCCGAGGAAGCCAGCTTGCCGCGCCGATAAACCTGCTGCTCGAAGGCGGGACCCAAGGGGGACGGACCGGCTGCCGCGACCTCGCGAGCGCACTCGGCGTCGCGCGTGCCGTGCGGAGCGCCGGGTCGGCGCTGCGCCTGCGCGGTGTCGAGGGGTTCGAAGGTCTAATCGGCGGCAAGACGCCGGATGAGATCGAGGCGGGCGTGCGCCACTTCCTCGATTTCCTGGCGGAGATCGCCAGGGCTTGCATTGCGGAGGACCTGTTCGCGCCCGGTCCGATCATCCTTTCCGCCGGCGGCTCCGCCTATTACGACATGGTCGTGCAGCGGTTTTCGAGCGAAAGGCTCGGGCGAGAGACCTTGGTGCTGACGCGCAGTGGCTGCTATCTCACGCACGATTCCGTGCATTACCGCCACTTCTTCGAGCGCCTGCAGGAGCGGACGCCGGAGGTACGGCGACTCGGCGAAGGGCTGCGACCGGCGCTAGAGGTTTGGGCCTATGTGCAGTCGCGTCCGGAGCCGATCAAGTTGATCTGCACCATGGGTCAGCGCGACGTGTCGCGCGACATCGACATGCCGGTGCCGCTGCTCTGGTACCGGCCAGGAACCAACGCGCCGCCGCAACCCATGCCGCCCGGACATCGCGTGACCGGCCTCAACGATCAGCATGCGCATGTGGCTGTGCCGGAGGAAAGTCCGCTTCGCGTGGGCGACATGGTCGGCTTTGGGGTTTCTCATCCTTGTACGACCTTCGACAAGTGGCAGGTGCTCTATCTTGTCGATGATGCATACGGAGTGAAGGGCGCGATCCGAACCTTTTTTTAGCGCGGTTCCGCGACCCCTACTCGGGCAAGTTCGGAAAAGTGTCGATGCTCAACATCCCACGCTGCGCGTAGAGCTGCAATTTGCCGCGAGAATCCGTGATGTCGAGGTTGCGCATGGAGAGCTGTCCGATGCGGTCCTCCGCGGTGAATTCGCCCTGGCCCTGCTCCATGGTGAGGCGCTCGGGAGCATAAGTGAGATTGGGACTGACGGTGTTGAGGATCGAGTAGTCATCGCCGCGGCGCAGCTCGATCGTCACCTCGCCGCTGATTGGCGTCGCGACCCAACGCATCAGCGTGTCGCGCAGCATGAGCGCCTGCGGATCGAACCAGCGTCCTTCGTAGAGCAGACGGCCCAACTTGCGTCCGAGGGTGCGATAGCTCTCCAAAGTGCCTTGATTGTGGATTCCCGTGACGAGCCGCTCATAGATGATGTGCAGAAGCGCCATCCCCGGCGCCTCGTAGATTCCGCGGCTTTTCGCTTCGATGATGCGATTTTCGATTTGATCCGACATTCCAAGACCGTGCCGGCCGCCAATGGCATTGGCTTCCAACATGAGCTCGAGGGGATCTCGATATTCCCTGCGATTGATCGCAACCGGTCGACCCTCTTGAAAGCGAACGGTGACGGTCTCCGGAGCGATCGCCACGGACGCATCCCATGAACGCACGCCCATGATGGGCTCTATGATGTTGATGTTGCGGTCAAGGAACTCGAGATCCTTCGCCTCGTGGGTTGCGCCCAAGATATTAGCATCCGTCGAGTACGCCTTTTCGGGCTTCGCCTTGTAGCCGAAGCCACGCTGCTCGAGCCACGCGCTCATTTCGGCCCGCCCGCCGAGCTCTCCGATGAAGTCCTGATCCAGCCAGGGCTTGTAGATCCGAAGATGCGGGTTCCGCAGCAAGCCGTAACGATAGAAGCGTTCGATGTCGTTGCCTTTGAAGGTTGAGCCGTCACCCCATATGCTGACGCCATCTTCGTTCATGGCGTCCACAAGCATGGTTCCCGTGACGGCGCGGCCGAGAGGCGTCGTATTGAAATAGGTTTTTCCGGCGGTCACGACGTCGAACGCGCCGCAGGCGATGGCCGTGAATCCCTCACGTACGAGCTGCTCCCGCGCGTCGACGAGACGGGCCTGCTCCGCGCCGTATCGCTTGGCAACCTTCGGAATGTCGTCGATATTCTTTTCGTCCGGTTGGCCTAGGTTTGCCGTGTAGGCAAAGGGTATTGCGCCGCGCTCGCGCATCCACGCGATCGCTGTGCTGGTGTCGAGCCCGCCCGAGAAGGCGAGGCCCACCTTTTCGCCCTTCGGCAGCTTGGAGAGTATTTTGGTCACGGCGGTGATGTCCTTTGAATGATTGGGGGACTCCTAGCACCCGCCCGATAGAATCTCAATGAGAGGGTCTTCTTTCGCCTTTCCGTGGCCAAGAGCCATTTGCCGTAACGGTCTTCCCGATATAGCGTGAGCGGCGGGGCATCGGTATCGGGGGGATGGGGTGCGGGGGCACAGAGGCGGTTGGCTCGGGATCGCGACGTTGTCGGGCGCGCTGACGCTCGTCGCCTGCAATTTTTCCCCGCAGATGAATTCCGACGCCATCAGCTACAACGAGGTGGTGGAGGAGACCACCGACCGTCTGCTGGTGCTCAATATCCTGCGCTCGCGAGATAAGGCGCCGTTGCATTTCGCGGCCGTGCCGCTGGTTCACGAATCCCTGCAAGTCGCTGCCGGGGTGCAGGCAACAGTCCCGTTCGGGGCGACCAATCGCTCGCCGCAGCGGGATCTCCTCACGCCGACGATTGCCGTTCAGCAAGCACCGAGCTTCGATCTCTCGACCCTCGATACCAAGGACTTCATCACCGGCATCTCCTCGCCGATCGATCCGAGATTGGTGAAGTATGCGCTCGATCGGGGTTTCGATCGACGGCTCATCTTGATGCTGTTCTTTTCCTCCGCTGAGGTGGTGGAGCGAAAGAACGTGGAGCCTAATAGGGGCCGTGATAGCGATTCCGGCGGCGCGGTAGCGAAGGCGGGTCATTCGGGAAGCGGCGCGCCTCCGGCCGCGGACACTACTTCGCCGATCGTCAATGACAAGATCCGGGTCTACAACTCGCCGCGCGAAGCGATCGACGGAAGGATTCCGATCGTGCACAGCGATACGGCGCTTGGTTGCGACCAGCGCACTCAATTCGAGCTTTATCTCGACTTGATCAATCGGCTGCAACGCTTCACGGCCAACGCCTATTCAGAGCGCCGGCTCGTGGCCGAGGGATTCAACGTGAAGAACGCGAACGACGTCCGCGATCTCGCGCAAATCGACCCCAACAAGTTCCGCCTGGTGTACGACACCTCGGGCGGCAAGAGCGGCAACAAAGGCACCAATCCGGCCGAGGGTGTGCCGGAAGGCGCTGGAGGCTCGCGGCACGATCGGATCTATCGGCTCTACGCGATCTCGCAGGAGCAGAAAGTGGCGTTCTGCTATGGCGACGAAAGCGAGGGCACGGCCGTGGCGCGCGTCACCGGTGCGCCCGGCGTGAGCGAGAGCAACAAGACGAACCGATGCACTCAGCCGATGGTCGACGTGAGCGGCGACGAGGACACGACGGCGGCGGTGCCGGAGAAGCTGATCGAGCCCCGAGAAGCGGCAGGCGAGGGTGGCATGGTCACCAGCAAGCCCCTGATCGTTCCCGGGCATGAGGAGGGAAGCGGCGTGGCGGCTCAGCCCGCGCTTCCGGAGCAAGGACCGGTCAGCCCGTATTGCGCGATCTTCGATCGCTTCAAGGCGACACCCACCGATCCGCGCTGGCAGCTTCGCCTTGGCATTCGGTCTGTCGGCGAGATGATCTCCTTCCTCGGGGATCTCCTCTACTACCAGGGGGAGCTGCCGCTGAAGCTCTATCCGGAACAGGCGGGGCACCGGCCGCGCGGGGACCAGAACCACAATAACCCCGTGACCCTCGGCTTCTGCGATCAAAAGGAACTGCGCGACGGCGAATGGCAGCCGAAACCCGGCAGCAATTGCGAGCCCTACGAAGGCGGCGCCCTTATCAGGCTCAACGGACCGTCCGATACCGCACGCTTCACGGTGGACTATGTCGATCACAGGACCTACGGCGTCCAACCTTATTCGACCGCCGACCGCACGCTGCTGGTGCTGGCGATCCTCAATCAGCTCATCAACCTGAACAAGTCAGCGTCTGACATCAAGACCACGCCGTTCGTGCAGGTGCAGCCATAACCGTCGCTGGCTCGGTCAGTCCGCGCAGAGCCGGATCAGCGGCACCACGGATTCAAGCATTTCCAGACGATCCACCAGCTCGATAACCCGTGCGCCGTTGTCGCGGGCGAGTGCGCAAGCGCTCTGTTCAATGCAGGCCCAGAATTTTGCCAGCGCCTGCTCGCGCGACAGCGGTCGCGTGGGGCTTCCGAGCACATCGGTGACAGTGCAAGGATATACAGCGCCGCTTTTCAGTTGGACGAGAAGCGACTGCGGCAGCAGCACGCGCCCGGCGATCGACTGATCGATGCCGACATCGATGCGCGCGGCGAGCTCCAGGGTGGCAGGATCGGCGAGATCCTCCTGAGAAAAATGGTCGAGGCGCACCGTTCCCCGTCGCAACGCGACGGCGCCTACAAAGCGAGCGCAGAGTCGCGCATAACTAACGCTCATATCGGGCACGAGCGGGCGCGCGACAAGCTGGGCGATCAGGGGTGATCCCAGCAACACAACGCGCTCGACTTCATCGGCAGAGAATCGATGCCGGTCTCGCAGCCGCAGCAAGCCGTCGACCAGGCCATGGGTGGCGCGACCGCTGGGATAGGGCTTATGGGAAAGCTCGGCGATGCGAAAGCGGTGCCCAAGCTCGGCAAGCGCGGCGCCCGCGTCCGCGCCCCCTTCGAAAAGCGCGAAGTAGCCGCGCTCGCCCTCAAAGGTCTCTCGCGTACCCTCGACCCCCGCTTGGGCCAGGTCCAGCGTCATCACGGCGCTGCGGGCGTTGAAGCCCATCTGCAGCGGCAGCAGGCCGCGCCCCTCGGCATGCGGCTGCATGGTGCCGGAAACCTGTCCGAGCATGATGCCGAACGCATCGATCAGCGCCGCAGGGTCGAGCCGAGCGAGATGCCCCAACGCCGCTACGGCACCGAAGGCGCCGGCCGTCGCCGGGCGGAAGAAGCGCCAGGCTCCGCCGGGGTTGAGACCAAGCGTCACGGCGACGTCAACGCCGAGCGCGAGCGCCGTCAACAAATCCCGGCCGGTGACGCCATCCGCGCGCTCGGCCCAGGCGAGTGCGGCCGGGGTCACCACGGACATCGCGTGCACGATTGCGTCCTCGTGGACACAGTCGAATTCCTGGCAGTGCATCTGCTGCGCGTTGACGAGGGCGGCCGCGGGTGCGGGCAAGCGCAAATCGGTACCGAGCACCGTCGCTTCCGGCGCCTCTCCCCATTGCCGAGCCGCCGTGCGCACGCGGCGCGATAGGGGATCGCCGCTGCCGGCGATCCCGACCGAGAGCGCATCGAGCAGGAATGTCTTGGTCGCGGCGACGGCTACCGCCGGTAAGGCCTCGTATCGCGTCGCGAGGACGTGCTGCGCGAGACGCTCGGCGACGGTCACCCGGAGCCGCCGATTGGATTGAAATCGTACGTGCCGATGCCCTGCAGAAGGCCGAATTTGCACGGTCCGCCGTTCTTGCCGGTGACGCGGTGTGCGCGCTTTGCCGGCACCTTGCAGGTCTCGCCGGGATTGAGCTCGAATACCTCGCGCGGTGCCCGTGTCTCGATGACCATCGGGCCCTTCATGCAAAAGAAGGTGTCGCTGACATTGGTGTGCCAGTGCCACGGCACCTCCTGGCCCGCCGCGAGGGTGAGCACGACCATGCGCAGCTCCGGCGTCTCGGACCAGATCTCGTAGTCCTCGACCGCGTAGGAGGGCCTCCGCTTGACGATCGTCTCGCTCATGAGGGCCTCGCTTCCGATCTTGCGTTCCTCTCAGTCTAGCCGTGAACTAGAGCGTAGCAAGCCCAAGGGAGGGATGGCCATGGAGCCGCATCGCTACAGCTATTCGCCGATCGTCAAGCGACCGCGCATCGTATGGCCCGGCGGCGCGCGCGTGGCACTCTGGATCGTGCCGAACATCGAGCACTATGAATATCTGCCACCCTATGTGCGCACACGCAATCCGTGGCCGCGCTCGCCCTATCCCGATGTGCTCGGTTACGGCACCCGAGACTACGGCAATCGGGTCGGGCTCTGGCGCATGTTCGAGATCATGGACCGACACGAATTCCGCTGCACTGTGTCGCTGAACCTCTCGGTCTATGAGCACTATCCCGAGATCCGCGAGGCGATCGAAGCTCGGCGTTGGGCGATCATGAGCCATGGCGTCTACAACACGCGCTACCACTGGGATTTGACGGAGGATGAGGAGCGCCAGCAGATCGCCGAGGCCGCATCGATCTATGAGCGCACGACCGGCCGGAAGCTCGCGGGATGGTTTTCGCCCGCCGTCTCATTCACGGTGAACACTCCGGATCTCGTCGCGGAAGCCGGCATTCGCTACATGTGCGACCTCTATCACGACGACCAGCCGACGCCGATCAAGGTGCGGAGCGGCGCGCGGCTTGTCTCGGTGCCGTATTCGATGGATCTGAACGATGCCATGATCTACCGCCACCCGGTCGAAGCAGAGGAATTCGCGCAGATGGTGACGGATCACTTCGATACCGTCTGGCGTGAAGGCGCCACCCAAGGTCGCGTCATGTGCATCGCGTTGCATCCCTACATGATGGGGGCGCCGCAGCGCGCAAAGCATCTGGATCGGGCACTCAAATACATCCTCAGCCACGATGGCGTCTGGAAAGCGACCGGTGAGGAGATCGCCGACTGGTACATCGCCAACGCGCTCGAACCCTTTCAGCGGCATTTGGGAGAGGAGGCCTAGCATGAACGCGAAGTCACCGCCTCATGGCGAGCCCCACCGCCCCGGCATGGATCATCCGCATCATCCCTACTGGCCGCTCCCCAAGCGGGCGCCGCTGGCTTGGCCGGACCGTGCGCGGGTGGCCTTTTGGGTGCTCCTGCATCTCGAATATTGGGAGCTCGATCCGCCCACAGACGCGGTGCGCGATCCGCGCTTTGTCGGTGAAATCGGCAGCTATGACCCCGACTATCGCACCTGGACGCAGCGCGACTACGGCAATCGCGTCGGTATTTTCCGGGTGCTCGAGGTGTTGGATCGGCATGGGCTCAAGGTCACCGTGGCGGCCAATGCCTCGGCGCTCGAGCGCTATCCCTTCCTGGTCGAGGAGTTTAAGCGCCGAGGTTACGAGTTTGCGGCGCATGGAACACATGCGACGCGCATGATCACGAGCCGCATGAGCGAGCAGCAGGAGCGGGCGCATATCGCCGCGTCCATCGAAGCAGTCGAGCGTGCGACCGGCAAGCGTCCAACGGGATGGCTCGGGCAGGATTACGGGGAATCCGCAATTACGCCGCGCCTCATTTCCGAAGCCGGCTTGAACCACCTCATGGATTGGCCCAACGACGATCAGCCTTATTTGATGACGGCCGGCCGGCCCCTGGTCTCGATCCCGAACCACGCGGAATGGGACGACGTGCAGTTGCTGTGGCTGCGCCGCGTCAGCATGGCGACCTATCCCAAGGTGGTGGCCGAAGCCTTCGAAACCTTGCACGAGGAGGGCGCGTTCTCGGGCCGTGTCTTTGGCCTGAGCCTGCACCCTTGGCTCATGGGCATGGGGCACCGCATCCGCTATCTCGACGAGGCGCTGAATCGGATCGGCGGACATCGCGAGGTTTGGCAGACGACGGCCGGAGAGATCGCGAATTGGTTCCTGGCGCACGGTCCGCGCTACGAGGAGCCGGCACGATGAGCATGGACCCCCAGCTTACCTCCTAGGCTCGCGCGCTTTCTCGGGGCGTGTCGTTTGGAGGATCTGCCGGCATCGGTCGGGGATCAGGCGCATGCCGCCGCGCGCCGGACCACGCCGTCCACCGCCACCACTCCCCCGCCTCGTGGACGGACGATCAACGGATTGATCTCCGCTTCGATGATTTGGGCCTCATTGAGATTTGCCAAGGCGGAGATGCGTGCAATTGCTTCGGCCAAGGCATCGAGGTCGCCGGCCGGGCGGCCGCGAAATCCTTGCATCGCCGCTATCCCCTTGAGTTCCGCGATCATCTCCGCAGCCTCCGCCAGCGAGACCGGCGCCATGCGCAGCGCCACGTCTTGATAAAGTTCGGCCAAGGTTCCCCCCATTCCCACCATGACCAGCGGGCCCACCTGCGGGTCAAGCCGATAACCCAGAATGATCTCGCCGACACCGCTCTCCATTGGTTGCACCAGCACCCCGTCGAGGCGTGTATCCGGTTTCCGGTGCTGCACGACTGAAATCAATTCCGGCACGCGGCGCGCCAATTCGTCCGCTGTGGCGATCCCCAGTGCCACGCCGCCGAGGTCGGATTTGTGCGTGATGTCGGCGGAAAGAATTTTTGCGGCGACCGGGAAGGCAAAGGGAAGCGCTTCGACGCGCTCGGCCCCCAGGGGTATGACGGTACGCGCTGTCGCCGGAATTCCCAGCGCCTCGAACAGTGCGAGCGAGCGGTCCTCGTTCAGGACAGCGCCCGTCACGTCGACCAATACCCGTCGGGCGGCATCGAGCGAGGTTTCGTCCCGGGTGGGCGCTTGCTGCGCCGAATGCCAATGGAAATAGGCGGCGATGCCATCGGCGCAGGCTTCGGGTGCGCGGAAAGCAGCGACGCCATGCTCCGCCAGCAGCCGCAGGGTGTGCGGCGCTTCCGGGGTCAGGAAGACAGCGATGGGCTTGCGATGGCGGGCGCAGTCGATGATCGGGCGCACCGCCAGCTCGGCATGGAATTGCGCCGATGAGCCGACAACCCCGAGGACAAGCCCAAATTCAGGCGCTTCCAGCAATGTATCGAGTGCCGCGCGCATCACCTCATAGCGGGTTCCCGCGAGGGTCAAATCCAGGAGACGTCCGGGCTGAGCGGGGACGCCCGCTGCGGAGAGGCGCGCCAGGGTTTCGGCGCTGGGCGACGCAACCTCGACACCGAGCATGCCGAGCCGGTCCACCACCATGGCCGCGCCGCCGCCGGTGGTCGTGACGACGCCGACGCTTCGTGACTGCAGCGCGGGCGGTTTGCGGCCAACCACCAGCGGCGCCATCTCGAACAAGGTTTCGAGATGGTCCACGCGAAGAATGCCGTGGCGGCGAAGAAAAGCCTCGGCGGCGGCGTCGGAGCCGATCATGGCGCCGGTGTGCGAGACCGCGAGCTCGCGGCCGACATCCGAGCGGCCGAGTTTGTAGGCGATGATGGGTTTGCCGGCGCGTCCGGCGCGCGCCGCGAATTCCGCGATGTGTTCGGGGTCGCGAATGGTCTCGAGGAACAGAAGGTAAGCTTGAGTTTCCGGGTCCTCGGCGAGCGCGGTGCCGATCTGGCCCACGGAAAGGTCGGCCTCGTTCCCGACCGAGATCAGCTTCGCAAAGCCGATCCCCCGCGCGGCGCCGCGCGAAACGAAAGTACCGATCTGGCTGCCGCTTTGCGAGATGACGGTCAGGCCGCCTTTGAGCAGCGTATCCGCGGCGAAAGCGGCGTTGGCGGTGAGCGCCATGGGCGTGTGCGTATCGACGACGCCGAGGCTATTGGGGCCCACCAGGCGCAGGCCCGATTGGCGCGCGATCGCAACCAAGCGGTCCTGCCGCGCAACCCCATCGGGCCCGGCTTCGGCGAAGCCGCTGGCGAGAATGGTCGCGACCCGAACGCCGGCCTCCGCGCAGGCGCGAACGGCGTCCTCGACGGCGGGCGTATTGACGAGGATATAGGCGTGGTCGATCGCCTCGGGCGCATCTTCGAGCCGCTTTAATGCGTTTTCGCCCTGAACCGTCGGCCGATGTGGGTTGACTGGAAAAATACGTCCGGGAAAGCCGTGCTTGCGGAGAAAGGTCAGCGGCCGCCCGGCGGTCTTCCCGGGATCATCGGAGACGCCGATAAGCGCCACCGCGCGCGGACGAAACAGCGCCTCGGCGAGTGTTGTCGCGCGTGGGGAGTTATTCGGCGGCGGCACGGGCGGGTTTCTGCGCGAAACGCCGATCGAACACGAACTCGGCGATGCGGTTCTTCATGATCTCGACTGAACCGCCGGCGATCATCCAGCCGCGCGTGCGCCTGAAGCAGTATTCGACCAGACTCTCCTCGGTGTAGCCGAGACCGCCCAGCACTTGCATCGCCTCGCTGGCGGCGCGAAATCCCGCCTCGTTGCAAAATGCCTTTGCGAGTGCCGTCTCATAGGCGGAGGGGAGCCCTTTTTCCGCACTGACCGCGGCACGATAGAGCAGGAGCTGCGCGGCTTCGATCTGCATCGCGACTTCCGCGAATTTCCATTGGATACCCTGGAATTCACAGAGCGGCCGGCCGAACTGAATGCGCTCGCCCGCGTGGCGCCGCGCAATATCGAATGCGAGCCGGCCCACCGCCAACGCGCGCGCCGCATTGCCGATGCGTTCGACGTTGAAGCCCTGAATTTGCTTCTTGAAGCCGCCCCGCCCCAGCAGGACGTTTTCCGGTCCGACCCGACAGTCTTCGAAATAGAGTTGCTGCCAGCGATCGCCGCCGACGAAACGAGTGGGACGCCCGAAGCTGAACCCCGGCGTGCCGCGCTCGATCAGGACCGAACCGATGCCGTCGACGCCGGGCCCGAAGCGAACGTAGACCAGGAATAGCTGGGCTTCCGGGCTGTTGGTGGTGAAGACCTTGGTGCCGTTGATGCGAAAGCCGTCGCCGTCGGGCGTTGCCGAGGTCTTGAGATCGGTCACGGCCGAGCCGGCCTCGGGCTCGCTCATGCCGAGCGCGATCACCATCTCCCCCGCCAGCAGACGCGGCAGCCAACGCGCCTTCTGCTGGGCGCTCGCATATTCGGCAAAGGTGCGGATGGCCCCGAAATTCCCGGCCTGAACGATGTCGGCGCTGCGGGGACAGTGGCGCGCCACTTCTTCGATCGCCAGCACCGCATCCATTAGGCTTCCGCCTTGGCCGCCATCGGCCTCTCCGAGCGTGATGCCCATGAGCCCTTGCTCGGCGATCAAGCCTGCGACGTCCCAGGGAAACCCCTCGGCATGGGCGCGCGCCAGCGCGCCCGGCGCCAGCGATCGTTCCGCAAACCTTCGCGCCGTCGCTTGGAACAGCGATTGTTCCTCCGTGAGCGAGAAATCCATCTTGCCTCCACCGCGCAAGACCATACCTGCTGGCATTCTGCCGGGATGACATGGCACCGCAAGCCATATATCCGCCCGTCGCCGGGAGCCGCGCTATAATGCGTCGGAGCAATCAGGGAGGAGCAGATGCCGTTTTCGACCAAGTACGTGTTCATCGTCAGCATGGATGTCGAACCCGAGAAGGAGGCGCTCTTCAACGAGGTTTACGACCGCGAGCACATCCCGAACCTGCTCAAGGTGCCGGGCGTGCGATCGGCTGCCCGGCTGCGCACGGAGCCCGCGAGTTTCACCATCGGCGGCGAGCGCAAGCAGCTCACCGGCGAGGGAATGCCGCGCTACACCGCGATCTATGAAATCGACAGCCCCGACGTGTTGGGCAGCGCGGCCTGGGCGGCGGCGGGTGAGCTTGGCCGCTGGCCGAAGGAGGTGCGGCCGTTCACGAAGAACCGGCACCACATCGTTCGGAAGGTTTTGTAAGGGTCCGCGACGGAATGCGCGCCGCTACTTCGGCGTGATGCCCCACGGTCGCGCCCATCCAAGGCCGGCGAGCGTCCCACTCCGCGGGCGATACTCCGCGGCGACCCAGCCCTGATACCCCGTCTCGTCCAGAAGGCCGAGGAGGTACGGGTAGTTGATCTCGCCGACATCGGGCTCGTGCCGGCCGGGCACGCCCGCGATCTGCACATGGGTGAAACGCCCCTTGAGCGCATGGACGTGGGTGGCGAGATCGCCCTCCATGATCTGGCAGTGATAGAGGTCGAACTGCAGTGCGACGTTGGGTCGATCGATGCGCTCGATCAGGCGCAGGGTCTCGCCGGTGGTGTTGATGAAATAGCCGGGCGCGTCGCGGGTGTTGAGCGGCTCGAGCTGCAAAGTGATGCCTTCACTCGCGACCTCGTCGGCGGCGCGGCGGAGGTTGGCGACATAAGTTTCTTCCGCCTCGTTGCGCGGCCGGTCTTTAGGCGGCACTCCCGCGAGCACATGCAGGCGCTTGCATTGCGTGGCCCGCGCATAGGCGAGGGCGCGCTCGAAGCTCGCCATGAAATCCGTCCCCCGGCCCGGCAGGGCCGCGAGCCCGCGCTCGCCCTTGGCGGCATCGCCCGCGGGCGTATTGAGCAACACCTGGGTGAGGCCGTGTTTGCGCAATTCCGCCGCGATCGCGCCGGGTTCGAGTTCATAGGGGTTGAGAATCTCGACGCCCCTGAATCCCGCCGATGCCGCGGCGCCGAAACGCTCGATCAGCGGCATTTCGGTGAAGAGATAAGAGAGATTGGCAGCGAGCTTGGGCATGACGTTAGACTGTAGCCGAGATCGGGGCATTGCCGATAGTGTTGGGCCTTCGGCTCGGCGAGGGAGTATCCCATGAACCTGCATCGTCTGCTGGGCGAGCGCGCGGAGAGCGGCAAGCCCGTGCGTGTCGGCCTCATCGGCGCCGGCAAGTTCGGCACCATGTTCTTGGCGCAGGCGCTGCGCACGCCCGGGCTGCACTTGATGGCGGTCGCGGATCTGGCGCCCGATCGCGCGCGTGACGCGCTGCTGCGGGTGGGTTGGCCCAAGGAGCGCATCCATGCCGGAAGCCTCGCCGAGGCGCATGCGCAGGGAACCACATTCATCACCGATGACGCCGCGGCGATGATCGCGGCATCGCCGCTCCATGTCGTGATCGACGCGACGGGTGTTCCCGCGGCGGGCATCCATCACGCAGTGTTGGCCATCGAACAGGGCAAACACATCGTGATGGTCAATGTGGAAGCGGACGTGCTCGCGGGTCCGGTGCTGGCGGAGCGCGCGACCAAGGCGGGTGTCGTCTATTCCATGGCCTATGGCGATCAACCCTCGTTGATCGCGGAGCAAGTGGACTGGGCGCGGGCCGCCGGCTTCGATGTGGTGGCGGCGGGGAAGGGGACTAAGTATCTGCCGATCTACCACGCCTCCACGCCAGACACGGTCTGGGGTCATTATGGCTTAACGCCGGAACAGGCGAAGCTCGGCGGCATGAATGCCCAGATGTTCAATTCATTTCTCGACGGTACCAAGTCCGCGATCGAGATGGCGGCGGTCGCCAACGCGACCGGCCTTACGCCGGCGCGTAATGGGCTCGCCTTTCCGCCCTGTGGCGTCGACGACCTGCCGCGGTTGCTCAACCCTGCTCCCGGCGGCCTCCTCGAGCACGAGGGACAGGTGGAGGTGGTATCGTCGCTGGAGCGGGACGGCCGTCCGGTTTTCCGCGACTTACGCTGGGGCGTCTACGTCGTATTCGAGGCGCCAAGCGATTACGTCGCGCGCTGCTTCGCCGAGTATGGCGTGATGACCGATCCGAGCGGCCGCTACGCGGCACTCTATCGGCCCTACCATTTGATCGGTCTCGAACTCGGGATATCGGTGGCGTCAGCGGCTTTGCGGCGAGAACCCACGGGTGCCAGCCGCGCCTTCCGTGGCGACGTGGTGGCGACGGCGAAGCGCGATCTCAGGGCGGGCGAGGTACTGGACGGCGAAGGCGGCTTCTGTGTCTGGGGCAAGCTGATGCGTGCCGAGGATTCACTGGCTATAGGGGCGCTGCCGATCGGCCTCGCGCACAGGGTTGCGGTGAAGCGGGGGATCAAAGCGGGTGATGTCCTCTGCTGGGCCGACGTGAGCGCGGATGAAACCAGCGAGGCCGTGCGCGTGCGCCGCGAGCTGGAACGTCGTTTCGGCGCTGCCAAGCAGCAAGCGCGACCGGCGGCGGAATAAGCGCGGCCGAGCGAAACGTCAGCGGAGGCGCAGGATAATCAAACGAACTGGGCGATTACGATTGAGATCGTGAGCCAAAGCAACAGGCTGATCCCAGCTATGATGCCAATGGATCGGCGAGCAGAGAACCGTCCGGTCCGCTCCAGATGGCTTATCCTGTGTTCATGTGCGACGACATGGGTCGCTGCCTGCGTCGCTTGCTGCACTCGGGGCGCCGAGCGATCCCGGACCGGCGTGACGTCAGCCGCAAATTGTTCCACGTGCTTCCCCCAATCCTGCCGAGGCGAGGAGAACTCCACGGATCAGCTACCCAATCGTTCCGACGCGGCGCCTACAAGCAGGTTTATCGGGCCGCAGATTGTTCACACTTGTAGCACGCTGAGTGCCGTGGACAATAGAAGCATCGGTTTTGGGGTCGTCAATTCGTTGTGATCTTGTAACGGACTGAATCAATTCACAAAAGCAGGCGGTATTTTGACCGACGCCACTGTTTTGGCGTCGAAACGGTCTGAGCAGTACCACCATCATTGATGGTCTTCTCTCAATCGAAAGGGTCATTGGTCGTCTCTCGCTGCCTCGACCCTCCGCAGCAGGCCCTCGCGATCATCGGGCTTCTCCACCCTGCGGCGGGATGAGAAGCTGCCGAAAGGCACGCTGTTGGGAGGGCTTCATGGACCACACGGAACTGGATCGGCTCAGAAATTGGATCGGCCGCAGCCAGAGCGTGAGTGACGTGATCGGACCGGTGCCGGCCAATCTTTTGGCGGCCAGTCTTGATTGCGATGACAAGCCCTTCGAGGCGGGCGATGCGCTGCCTCCCAATTGGCATCGGCTCTATTTTCTAAGTGCGGCCCGCCCCGCCGATGTTGGCGAGGACGGACATCCCGCGCGGGGCCTTTTCCTTCCGCCGGTGCCGCTGCCACGGCGGATGTTCGCGGGCGGTCACCTCACCTGGCATCGGCCGCTGCGCATCGGCGATAAAGTGACGCGGGTCTCGGAAATCACGGGGGTCGAGGGAAAGCACGGGCGCAGCGGTGACCTGATCTTTGTGACGGTGCGGCAGAAATTTCTGGTCGAAGGTACGGTCGCGATGGAGGAGACACAGGACCTCGTCTACCGGGAACCAGAGTCGGGTCCGAGCGCTCGCGGCAGTAAACCGGAAGCAGTCGAAGCGGGGCCATGGCGGCGCGAAATTCGTCCCGACCCGGTGCTGCTATTTCGCTACTCGGCGCTCACCTTCAATGGTCACCGTATTCATTACGATTACCCCTACGTGACCCAGGTCGAAGGCTATCCCGAACGCATCGTGCACGGCCCTCTCATCGCGACGTTTCTGCTGGACCTGGTTCGGCGCGAGGCACCGCGGGCACGGGTCGTCGACTTTTCGTTCCGTGCACAGCGGCCGCTGTTCTTGGGCGCGCCCTTCAAGGTGAGCGGATGGCCTGCCGCCGACCGCCGAAGCGTCCGCCTCGCGGCAATTGACGCAAGCGGCGCGACCGCGATGGCGGCGGAAGCCGGGCTCGCGCCATGAGCGGAATTCTCTCGGGATTGCGCATCGTCGAGAGCTGTGCCTTTGTCGCGGCGCCGCTGGCGGGAATGAGTCTGGCGCAACTGGGCGCGGAGGTGATCCGCATCGACCCTCCGCGAGGCGGGCTCGATGCCCAGCGCTGGCCTGTCACCAAGGACGGCAAAAGCCTGTACTGGGCGGGCCTCAACAAAGGCAAGCGCTCGGTCGCGATCGACATCGGCCGGCCCGAAGGACGTGAGCTCGCGAGCGCGCTCGTCACGGCGCCCGGCGGCAACGCCGGCCTCTTTCTGACCAATTTTCCGGCGAAGGGGTGGCTTGCCTACGAGACTTTGGCGCGCCGCCGTCCCGATCTCGTGATGGTGAACATTCTCGGGGATTCCGAGGGCAAGAGCGCGGTCGACTATACGGTGAACGCCGCCGCGGGGTTTCCGTTTGTGACCGGGCCCATCGATGTGAACGGCCCCGTCAACAATGTGGTACCGGCTTGGGACCTCGTCACGGGCATGCACGCCGCCCTTGGCATGATTGCCGCCGAGCGTCATCGGCGCCTTTCCGGTGCGGGTCAGCTCGTGCGCATCGCGCTTTCCGACGTGGCTTTTGCCGCGGCGGGTAACCTCGGCTATATCGCCGACGCCGTGATCAACGATGCCGATCGAAGCCACTATGGCAACGATCTCTTTGGTGCCTACGGGCGTGACTTTGCGACAGCCGACGGTCGCCGCCTGATGCTGGTGGCGATCACGTTGAGCCAGTGGGACACGCTGCAACGCGCAACCGGGCTCGGTCAAAAGTTCGCGCTCGTGGCGGAGGCGCTCGATCTCGATTTCTCGCGGGAGGGCGATCGCTACCAAGGGCGTGCCGCGATCTCGGCTTTGCTCGAACGCTGGTTCAAGGCGCGGCGCTTCGAGGACGCGGCATCGGCCCTCGATTCCGCGGGATGCTGCTGGGGACCCTATCAGACCTTCCAGGAGATGGTGCGCAGGGACCGGCGCTGCTCGCCCGCGAACCCAATGTTCCAGGAAGTAGAGCAGCCGGGAATTGGCCGTTACCTCATGCCGGGGAGTCCGCTGGAGTTCGGAGCGGTACCGCGTGAACCGGCGCGACCGGCTCCGCAGTTGGGGGCCGATACCGACGCCGTGCTGCTGGAGGTGCTCGGCCTATCCGAGCGCGAGCTGGGCCGTCTGCACGACAGCGGCCTGGTGGGTGTGCGGTCGAGCTGAGGTTCAGCGGCTGCGGCGGGACAGTTCCCAGCGATAGACCGCGATATTGGAGCCGTCCCGCGAACTCCACCCCTCCCGCGCGGCCGCGTCGTAGCTTTCGAGCGCGCTCGCGGTTACCGGAAGCTCGATGCCCTTCTCGTGCGCCACCGCAAGCATGGTGCGCAGGTCTTTTCGCATACCGTCGATGTCGAAACCGACTTCGGGCTTGGCGCCGTCGCGGAGTGCGGTCACGAGCTTGGGACCGCGGTTCTTGATGGCATTGGTTCCGCCGGAGCTTTCGGTCAGTATTTCGATCATTTTCTCGGTGGGAATACCGGTATCGCGCACCAGTGAGAGGGCTTCGCCCAGCGCCTCCCAATAGACCACCAGCGGCAGGTTGATCGCGAGTTTCATCGCCGAACCGGTGCCGTTGGGGCCGAGCAAATCGACGCGTCGGCAGAGTTGATCGAGGACGGGTTTCGCGCGGGCAAAATCTGCGGCGCTGCCGCCCGCGATGCCCAGAAGCTTCCCATCGCGCGCCGGACCCACGGTGCCGCCGACGGGACACTCGATGAAGCCCGCGCCCCTGGCGCGCACGCGCTCGGCCAGCGCGCGGGTTGTCGCGGGGGCAACGGTGCTCATGTCGATCAGCAACTTGCCCGAGACATTACCGGCGAGCAGTCCCTCTGGCCCGTCATAGACAGCGTCGATTGCTTTTGCGTCGGTCAGGATTGTCAGCACGATCTCGCTGGCGCTCGCAACATCGGCTGGCGACGTTGCGAGACGGGCCCCGCGCGTGACCAGGGGTTGCGTCTTCCCGGAACTGCGATTCCAGACCGTGAGACGATGGTTCAGGTCAAGGAGCCGCTCGCCCATCGCGGCGCCCATGCGGCCGGTGCCAACCAAGCCTAGTTCCATGCAATGCCTCCCTTTGCAACGGACGCAAATTTGCCGGCTTTGCGCTGCGAGGGAAAGCGCGATGTCATTTGGTGGTCGAGCGCCGCCCATGACGCTAGGATTGCCTCGTGCCGATCATCCATGCACTGCCTACCCACGAACGTCACGTGGGGCGAGTTTTGACCGGAGCGTGCGAGCATCTCGCTGCGGCAGACCCGCAATTGGCCAGCCTGATCCAGCGGATCGGCCCATGTGGATTTCGACGACGGCCCGGCGGCTTCGGCGCGATCTTCCATTCGATCCTGGGGCAGCAGCTTTCCACCAAAGCTGCCGGGACCATACGCGGGCGACTGACAATCGCGTGCGGCGGTGTCGTCACTCCGGAATCGCTCCTGGGACTGCAGGATTCGGATTTCGCCGCGGCCGGTGTTTCGCGACCCAAGGCTCGCTATCTCCGTGCTCTCGCGCAAACCGTGCGCGAGGATCCGCGGTTCTTCGAGCGACTGGCGCGTCTCGGCGACGAGGCGGTGATCGAGCGCCTGACCGGGCTGCTGGGCGTCGGTCGATGGACCGCCGAGATGTACCTGATTTTTGTGTTGGGCCGGCTCGATGTGCTGCCGCTTGGCGATGTATCGATCATCGCCGCGGCATCGGAGGTATTGGGCGTGCGCCGGACCAGTACCGCAAGACGCCTTCCCAAGTTGGCGCGGCCGTGGCAGCCCTACCGAAGCGTTGCCGTCTGGTATCTCTATGCCCATCTCGATACTCGGCGCAGCACACAACGGACACAGAAGAGCGCCACAAAGTCGGAAGAATAAGCACTCCGCCCGTTGGGTCCCCTCCGTAAAGGTCATGGATTTTCAAGCTTCGCTTAACGCTCCCGCTCTAGCCTCTCCCGCTGAACTTGCATCGGCACGTTGCATTGAAGCGGCCTAAGGCAATGGTATGCAATAAGTCATGACAACCGGCGACAGGGGGAGCGAACAAGCTGTTGCCGCCGCAATCTCGGCCGCGGACTTGCTGGTCGAGATCAATCGCGACGGCGTGATTATGTTCGTCACCGGCGCGGTGCACCGGCTGGGGGTCAACCCTGCGCAGACACCGGTGGGC
Source organism: Allostellaceae bacterium (assembly GCA_035517495.1). Classification (GTDB taxonomy): domain Bacteria; phylum Pseudomonadota; class Alphaproteobacteria; order ATCC43930; family CGMCC-115725; genus DASZHJ01. The sequence continues at coordinate 50,406 of DATIYT010000001.1, forward strand.
CTCTCCCTATACGATCTCTTTCAGGCCGACGACCAAGCCGCCGCGCGCAAGCAGATCGCTCAAATTGCCGGCGGCGGCACGATTGATGCGGTGCCGCTGCGCTTAAGGCGGGGAGGCGTGCCATCGGTGCTGTACGGGGGTTGTGCCCTGCCGCAAGGCCGCATCATCGTGTTTATGGGCATCGGCGAGACGACGGGCCAGCGCATCGAGCTGCCCAATCTGTTGCTCGAAACCGAGCGCGGCCTGATGACCCGGCCGGTGTTCACAGCGCTCGCGCTGCGTCGAATTCCTGAAGACCTCGCCCGCGGGCTCAGCCTCACCCTTCTCAAAATCGGCGAGTACGCCGCGCTCGACAGACACGTTGAGTCCGGAATGCTGCGGGGATTCCCGACCGCCATTGCCCACGTTATCCGCATCGGCAGCTCCAGCATCGAGGCGGTTGGCGAGCTCGGCCGCGGGCGTTTCGGCGTGCTGCATCGCGGCGCGCTTCATCTCGACGGCGTCAGGGACGCGATCCACGCGCTGGTACAGGCGGCGGCGCCGGGGGCTCCCCCGCCTTCGCTCGATGCTGCAACGCTGGATCCCGGCCGGGACGCGCTTTTCGGTCAGCACGCGAGCCGTATCCTCCGCCTTGCTCTGGAGCGCTTTTCAGCGAGCGAACAACTGGTGGCATCGGGTTTGGCGAATGTGGAGCTTGGTGCCCTGTTCCCCGACACCGTGAAGCGGGTTGCGCACCTCGAGCACGTCATTGAGAACGGCGCCTTCGACCTCGCCTATCAGCCGGTTGTCGAACTTGGTAATCGCGCCACACGGCATTTGGAGGCGTTGGTGCGATTCCAAGACGGAACTGCCTCTTCCGAGGGCATCGTCGTTGCCGAGACATCCGGAATGATCGCCGATTTTGATTTGGCGATCTGCACGCGCGCCGTCGAGCGAATTGGAGAAACGCCGCATGACGAGCTTCCGGTCGCGGTCAATCTCTCGGGTCGGTCCGTCGAAAGTCGGGGATTCGTCGAGCGCCTGCGGGGCTTGTTGGACGGGCGTCGCGTCCCCGCCACACGTCTGATGTTCGAGCTTACCGAGACGGCAATTCTGGGCGAGGTCGAGCACGTCAACGAGATAGTACAGGGTTTGCGGCAGCGCGGCTTTTGCTTTTGCCTGGATGATCTCGGCTCTGGCGCCAACTCATTTCACTTCCTGCGCAGCATTGCCGTGGATTTCGTCAAGATCGACGGAGTCTTCGGGCGAGATGCCCTCAATAATGAGCGCGACCGTTCGTTTCTGCGATACGTTGCCGGTTTTTGCCGAGAAAACGCCATCGTGTCGATCGCCGAAATGATCGAGACCGAAGATCAGGCGCGGCAGTTCCAGGAGATCGGCATCGATTACGGGCAGGGCTCCCTGTTCGGTCAACCCACCATCGGCGCCGCGTAAGCTCACTCCGCGGCGGGTGCGAGCGCCGAGATGAACTCCGCTGTCTGAGCCAAATGGACCACGAGCAACTCGGCCGCCCGATCGGCATCGCGCGCCAGCGCAGCCTCCAGCAGTTCGCGATGCTCGCCGTCGAGGTCGCGAGCGAAAACCTTGGGGGGAGTCCGAATGAGCCGCAAATAGCGATAGCGTTCGAGCTGGTCCGTGAGCATTCCCGCGAACTTGAGCAACCAGGGCGAGCGGCAAGCGCCGATCAAAACGTCATGGAAGGCACGGTGGCGCCGCTCCCAATCTTCCGCGCTCGAGTTCGCCACGCGGGGCACTTGCGTGTTGACAAGGCGCTCAAACGCACTGCGGATTTGCGACTCCCAGCGCGCATCGCCGTTGGCAATGGAAGCGCGAAGCGCATCCACCTCGAGAATTTGGCGCAGTCGGGTGACTTCGCGCATCTCTTCCAGCGACATCGGTGCCACGCGAAAGCCGCGCTGTCCCACCGCGGTTACCAGCTTGTCCTCCACCAGGCGCGACAATGCCTCGCGCAGCGGGCTGACGCCGAGGCCGTACTGGCTCTTCATGGCATCGAAGCGGAGGGGTTGGGTCGGTTCCAAGCGACCCATTACGATATCCGCCCGCAGTCGGTGATAAGCAACTTCGCCCAAGGTACGAGCTCCCTCGATGCCTTCCGCCGTAGCACGTGGCAACGCGGCTCGCTTCATATGGCACTCCTCCTACTCCGATCAGAGCATCTCCCCGACAGCCTGCCCCCTGCTAAAGCGAAGGCTGGTATCGGTTCTGCGCGGACGACGATGCGACAAGATCAACGATTCTGGCGCGACTTCGATTCAATCCGCTCGGAGCCCGCTCCAGGCCGCAGCCTCACGCTCTCAGTAACAAACAGGGTCGGTCGGTGCAAACGGTTGTTTGCTCTAAAATCGAGCAGACAGCCGAAAGTCTTGGTTAAAAGCGGGGGTTTTTCCCAAAAGCGTTGCGGTTCTCAAATCCGAAAAGCAGCGTAACTGATTGCTGACAAAGTGATATATGCATACGGGATTACTGCTTGCCACTCTGCTTTCCAGGCGCTACGGTCAAAATTAGGTAAACGACAAAGGGGAGCCCCACCACCCGCGGGCGATTGGAGTGAGACGCACTCTCCCGGAGAGCGCGCGTCCCCATGTATTGCTCGCGGTATTTATGAGGTCACTTGGCGTGTGTCCCCGCGGGGGGCTGCAATCGGCTTCCGGATCAAGCGTCCCGATTTGATTCTGAAGCGGCTGCAGAGGCGACGGGCGGAGGGATGAACCTAGATCTGAAACGTCGGATGGTGCGGCTATTCCCGGAGCGGCAGATATTGGTCCGCTCCGAAGGGCGCGTTACCTACATCACGCTCTCGCGCCGCCGGCAGATCGCCATTTCGGCCGCGTTGATGGCGGGTGCCGCCGCCATCGGCTACCTCTCGGTGGGCTACGTGCACTTCGGCAAGATAGTGGCGCGCGACCACGCGGAAATGGCGCGGACGGAATTGTCGAACGCCGATTTGCGGAGAATGGTCGGCGTCATGCAGATCGCGCTCGAGAGTGCGAACACCAATCTCGATGCGGCGCAGAGGCGGCTCGCCTCCGTCGGCAATCAATATGGCTCCTTGCAAGGGTCGCTCAGCACAACGGAGCAGCAGCTCAAGGATTTGACGGACGCTCGGAACAATTTACTGGCACAGCGCGACGATCTGGAAAAGCAGCTGAGCGAGTTCGCGCAACAGTCAACGGCCAAGGACGGCTACGCGGCCGTTCTTGCCCGAAATCTCGAAGCAAGCCAGGCCGAGCTGCAGCAGAACGCGGCTCAGCGCGAGACCCTGACCACGCGGTTGCATGAGCTCGAGAAAGAGCTTCAGTCCGCCTCTCAGCGCGTGACGGAGTTCAAGAACGATCTCGACGCGACCGAAAAGAAAATGCAGCAGGTAAGCTCCGAGCGTGAGCGCGTAAGCGCGGAGCGGGATCGAATTGCTGACGAGCGCGATCAGCTCCGGCAGAAGCTGCACGACCTCGAAGGGCGGCTTGCCAAGGTGGATGCGCCCACAGGCGCGCCTTCAGTCGCGCAGCCGGCGCCGGAGGCGAAGCCGGAAATCAAGCCGCAGCCGCCTTCCGCGGTTGGTGCGATTGTCACGCTCGCACCTGCCGACGTTCCGAGGGATGTCGCTGAACCAGCCGGGACGCTCGGCAATCTGGAGGCGCTGCTCTCCACCACCGGTCTCGACGTCGAGAGCATGATCGACCGGCTGGTGGGGACGCCCAAGGGCGAGGGCGGTCCCTATATAGCGCTCAACGGCGGCAAGGTGCCGCCGACAAAGGACACGCCGCAGCGCGAGGAGCTGTTACGCAAGCTGCTGCGCACTCTGCCGCTGGCCTCGCCGCTCGCGCATTATCAGGTGGAAAGCCCATTCGGGCCGCGCGTCGACCCACTCAACCACCGGGAAGGATTCCATCCCGGCATCGATCTCGCGGCAGAGTTCCGCTCGCCTGTCTACAGCACCGCCCCTGGGGTCGTGACCTTTGCGGGGGTGCATGTGGGATACGGCAAATACGTCGAGATCGACCACGGCATGGGCATCATGACTCACTATGCCCATCTTCACCGGATTACCGTGGCGCAGGGGCAGCGCGTAGCTGCGCATCAGGAGGTGGGCGAGCTCGGAAGTACCGGCCGCAGCACCGGTCCGCATTTGCACTACGAGGTCGTCGTCGACGGCGAGCCGGTCGATCCCGCAAAGTTTCTGGAAGTGGGGAAGAGCGTTGTTCAAGTCAACAACAAATAAGGATCGAGCGGCGGCTGTGGCCCCTTCGATCTTGAGCCTGGACCTCAAGATTACCGGCGACATCGCCACCACCGGGGAGGTTCATGTCTCCGGCATGGTGAAGGGCGACGTTGTTGCCAAAGAGATCACCATCGGCGAGACCGGCACTGTCATCGGCTCGGTCGAGGCGGAGACGGCCGTAGTGGCGGGTACGCTCACCGGCCGGCTTTCGGCATCCAAGGTCGTGCTGTCGTCGACTGCGAGGGTGGTCGCCGACATCACGCATGTGTTGCTTAGCATCGAGCCCGGCGCGGTCTTCGAGGGATACAGCAGACGGGTCGATGCGATCGGCCAGGTAGAGGCGGCTTTGCCGCTGGCCCTACCGGCGGCGAGGGGAACGGTAACACCGATCGCCGGCGGCAAGGCCGCGCACGGAGAATAGCGCGGAAGTCCTCCAATCCGTCAGCCGCGCGCCAGCGCGGCCGCGAAAGTCTCGCGATCGACGTTGCCGCCCGATGCCACCACGGCCACCGTCTTTCCGGCGATCGGATACTTGCCCGTCAGCACGCTCGCGAGGGCCACGGCCCCGCCGGGCTCGACAACCAGCTTGAGTTCCGCGAAAGCGACCGCCATTGCGTTTTGCGCTTCGGCGTCGCTGACAGCGAAGCCGCCCGCGAGCAAACGTCGATTGATCGCGAAGGTAAGCACCCCAGGCGTCGGTGCGAGCAAGGCGTCGCAGATCGAGCGCGCCTTTGGGTCGTTGGTCATGCGCTTGCCCGCAAGCAAGGATCGGCGCGTATCGTCGAAATCTTGGGGTTCCGCGCAGTAGAGCCGCGTGCCCGGGCACTCGGCCGAAATCGCGAGTGAAGTTCCAGCGGTGAGCCCGCCGCCGCCGCAGCAGACGATGACGGCGTCCAGGATTGCTCCCGCAGCGCGCGCTTGCGCCGCGATTTCGAGCCCCGTGGTGCCTTGTCCCGCGATCACCTGCGGTTCGTCGTAGGGTGCGACGATCGTCGCGCCTCTCTCGCCGGCGATTTTCTCGCCCACGGCCTCGCGGCTTTCGTTGTAGCGGTCGTACGACACGACCTCGGCGCCGTAGCTCCTCGTGTTTGCGACTTTGATCGCCGGGGCGTCGGCCGGCATCACGATGGTGGCGGGAATGCCGAGCATCTGCGCGGCCGCGGCGATGCCTTGCGCGTGGTTGCCGGAGGAGTAGGTCACCACGCCCGCGCGGCGCTGACGCTCGCTAAACTGCACGAGCGTGTTGTAGGCGCCGCGGAATTTGAAGGAGCCGGTGCGCTGCAGCGGCTCGGCCTTGACGAACAGGCGCCCGCCCAGCCGCCGATTGAGTGCCGGTGACTCCAGAAGCGGGGTCAACACCGCCTTAGTTCTGATGCGCTCCGCCGCGGCGTGAACGTCGTCGATGGTGGGCAGGGTCTGCGGATCGCCGTCAGAAGGAGGCGAGAAAGTCATCGAGGGCACGCTCCGATAGCGGTTCATCGAGGGCGGGAGTATGGCCGCGCTCGGGCACAGTCACGCACGCGAGGTCGGTCTTTTCAAGCGCCATCCGGCGCATTGTATCGTCGGACAGGAGGTCGGAAAGCTCGCCACGCAGGAGCAAGGTGGGCACGGGTTTCAGGGCGCGAAACAGCGCCCACAGATCGGGCAGTTCCGGCTGCTGGCGCATCGGCTTGGCGATCGCGGTATCCCAATTGAAATGCAGCCGGCCGTCGGCGCCCCCGCGGTAGGTGCCTTCCGCCAGAGTGCGCCACCACGCATCGTCGGCACCGGGTGCCAAGCGGGGCAGCAATACCCGCAGGAAGCCGACGGCGCTCTCCCAGTCGGGCTGGACGTGATCGGTGCCGATATAGTCGATGATGCGGTCGAGACCGCCGGGGGTCAGCTCCGGTCCGATGTCGTTGAGGACGACGCCGGCCAACAGCGTCGGCTGAAGCACCGCGAGCCCCATGGCGAGCAGTCCACCCAACGAGGTTCCGATGATTACCGCACGTTCGATCCCCGTCACGGCCAGGAGATCGAGGATATCCATGATGTAGGTGCGCGGCTCATAGTTCCGCCAATCCTTGTCATAGTCTGAGCGACCGCGCCCGCGATAGTCGGGACAGATGACGCGCCTTTGCCGCGCAAGCCGGCTTGCAACGTGAGCGAAATCGATGCTGCTGCGCGCGAGGCCCGATAGGCAGAGCACGGGCGTGCGCGATGCGAACAAGTCGCCATAATCGCGATAGTAGAGCTTGAGGCCGTCCTGCGCGGTGTAAGTCCCCTCGCGGTAGTCGGCCATGGCCGTGGCTCAGAGTCCGAGGAGCGCCGGCAACTGATCGAGAGAGGCGATCTCGGCTGCGAGCGTTCCGGGCAGGCGCTCGCGCGGTTGGCCGCCGCGATTGGCCCAAATCGAGCGGAAGCCGAAGTGGGCGGCACCCGCCGCGTCCCACCCGTTGGAGGAAACAAAGCACACGCGCTCGGCCGGAAGCCGCAGCCGGCGGGTTACCAATTCGTAGACGGTTCGATGCGGCTTGTAGATCCCCGCATCCTCGATCGAGATTACGTGCTGCAGGAGCTTCGCGACACCGGCGCTTTTGACGGCGGCGGCAAGCATCGCCGGGGTTCCGTTGGAGAGGATCGCGGCGGGTCGCCCCGCGCGCGCAAGCGCCTCGAGCGTTCGGCGCGCATCGGGGAAGGCTTCGATGTTGAGGAAGAGGTCCATCAACCGGGTGCGCAAGGGCGGGTCTTCGATGCCGAGGCTCGAGAGCGCGAAATCGAGCGCTTCGCCCGTCACCTGCCAGAAATCGGCATGCGTGCCCATCAGGCTGCGCAGCCACGAATATTCGAGCTGGCGCGTGCGCCAGAGCTGTCCCAAGGGGTCGGCCTTGTCGCCAAGCGCATCGCGGCAACGCTTGGACGCGGACAGGAAGTCGAACAGCGTTCCGTAGGCGTCGAAAACGCAAGCTTCAATGGCGGAGAGGGAAGTCTCTGGCATGACCCTACCTTCGCGGGATCGAGGTGGTTTCGAGAAGAGAGGGCGAGAGGCTCTCGGCCTTACCGCTTTAGATCGCTCGCCAGCGAGAAGGCGAGGCTGCGGTCGCCCAGGCGCAGTCGATAGATTTGCAGATTTTCCAGTACGCGCTGCACGTAATTTCGGGTCTCGTTGATCGATATCGATTCAACCCAGTCGATGGCGTCCACATTGGGAGCGCGCGGGTCGCCCAGCGCTTGCAGCCATTGGCTGACGCGCGCGGGCCCCGAGTTGTAGGCGGCAACGGCGAGCACATAGGAGCCGCCGAAGCGGCTCAGCATGTCGCCGAGGTAGGCACAGCCCAAGGTCATATTATAGCTGGCGTCCGTCAAGAGCCGGGGCTGCGAATACGCGAGTTGCAGGTCTTTGGCCATCTTGCGCGCGGTCGCCGGCATGAGCTGCATCAGCCCTAGCGCGCCAGCGGGACTGAGCGCACTTGCATCGAATCCGCTTTCCTGGCGCGTGATCGCGAGCACCAGCGGCGACTCAAGACCGCTGGGCGGGACCTCCGCCAACGGATAGCCCACGTCGAGCAGGGTCACGCCAGCGTAACTCGCGCGACGGGCCACCGAAACCGCAAGGTCAGGTCTGGCGATGTCCTGCGCAAGCCGCGCGATGAGCGTGTATTCCGCCGGCGTTTTTGCTAGCTCTGTGAGGCGCATCACGAATGGCTTGGCGAGATCGGCGGCGCCTACCTCGCCCATGCCGCGGGTAATGCGAACCAGTTCATTCTGCTCGAAAGCGGCGGCCTGTGCGGGCGTTGCAGCCGGGTCAGCGACCACCGCCGCCTTGCCATCGGTGCCGATCTGCGCCGCCGCAAGCTGGCCGTAATAGGTGGTGAGGTGCTGGGCCGCAGTCGCATACCAATTCGCGGCGAGGTCGCGGTATTTGAGGTCCTCGGCGGCGCGACCTGCCCAGTAGGCGGCGCGCGTCAAAGTGATCGGCCGGGTCGCATCTCCATAAATGCGAACGAAATGCGCGTAGGCGGTTTGCGGGTCGTGCAGGAACCGCAGCGCGATCCATCCCGCGAGAAATTCGCCATCGGCAAAGCTCGGACCGGTGGTCAGTCCGTGGCGGGCGGCAAGACGATAGGCGAGCGTGATGTCACCCATCTGCAGCGCACGGCGCGCCAGGAGATCGCGTTCGCGATACCATGCATCGGGGCGCACGAGGTCCGACGGCGCATGATCCAGGATCGCGATGGCGCCGTCGTCGTCATCCTGGCGGTGCCGCCAGCGCATGCGTTCGAAGAGTAGGCCCGCGTCGTTCTGCAGTTCGCGCGGGACATCGCGCAGCAGCTTTTCGGCCTTGGGCGAGTTGTCGGCAAGAGCGATCCGTGCCTCGGCTTCGTGGCGGTGGCCGGTGTCGACCATCGCCAGCATTCGCCGTGCCTCCTCGTCCCGCCCGTCCCAAAGCAGCCGATCGAGTCGCGCAACGTGGTCGGCGTGCCGCAGATAGGTGCCGTATTTCTGCAGAATCGCTTTCTCATCGAAGGCGTTGAGGTCGCTGGCGATCCAAACTTGGCGAATCTCCTCGGTCGCTTGCGCGACTTCGCCGTGGGCGAGCCACAGTTCGACCTGACGCAGCTTTCCATAGGGCGTAACCGGCGGGAAACGGCTGTACCAAGCCTGAAGATCGGCATCGCTGGCACCTGCCGAAACATCGTCGGCACGCCGGCGCAACTGCATTTCGCCTGGCCAAGTTGGGTTCAGGGTTGCGAATTGCACGATCTCGTCGAATCGAGCCGTCGGGTCGCCCCGTGTCAGGGCGAAATACCGAACTGCCTTCTGGAGCAGCGGGTCCTTGGCCAGCGCTGCGTCCCTTTCAGCCGCGTTCCAATCGCCCGCCCGCACCGCATTGAACGCAGCGCGATAGGCATCGCGGTCACTCTCCGTGAGAGCGGCGGCGGAGCAGGAGTCGATCCACAAGAGCGAAAGCACCACGAGTGCGGCCGAAACAACACCCCAACGGACTGCCATCGCTGCCCCACCGAACCAAGTATGAAACACGTTGAGCATCTTAATGAGAGGGTAGGGCCGGAAACAAGCACTCTGCCCCGCAAATGCGCTGATCGAGCGGGTCAGATTGCGCTCGAATCGCGGCGTTGCAGGGTGCGAGACGGCGCGGCCGAGGTCGGAGTCTCGGTGCCGTGCAGCAGGTTTAGCGCGGTCGAGGCGAGCGCATCCATCATTGCGCGCACGGGATCGGTGAGCGCCGTCGTGCCCAGCACGAGACGCTGAAAAACCGGGAGCGAGGAGGCAGTCGGGCTCGACAAGTCGGAGACCGAGTCGCCGATCGTTCCAGCTCCCACAGTTGCAACATTCGCGAGTCCGCTTTCGATGCGCCTCGAAAAGGAGCGGTAGATATCACTCACCGTGCGCGGCGTGCCACTCGCCTTGTCATAGAAGACGGCGGGATTGGCGGCCGCCGCGTCGGGAAACAGATTGGCCGCTGCCGTGTTGCCGCTCTGCTCGATGGCCTTCAGGAACTGACTTGCACCGGCCGATCCCAGGAAATGTGCCATATAGAGATCGGTACTGCTGGCCTTGCGGCCGAGCGCGCGCTCCACCTCGCTCTGGTTCAGCTTGGTGTATTCGGCTGCGAGATCGGAAGAAAGGCTCGGGTCCCTGCGCAGGTTCAAAATTTGCTGCCGCAACTGCGGATCGGCGACGTGTGGCTGACCGGCTGTGTCAGTGCCGATCTGCTGCGCGAGGTTCCCGATGCCGTACTTGGAGCCGAAGCGCTGCACCATCGTCAGCCAAGTGCTGTCGATGAATTGAAAGAGCCCGGTCGCGCTGCTGTTGGGAGCCTTGGCGTCGGGATTTAAGCCGCTCTCTTGCTGCGCTTCCGCGACCAACAGACCGAAGTCGACTTGAGTTGAGGCGCTTGCCTGGCGGATGTCGCGGATCACCGAGGGATCGATGATGCCGCCATTGGGAAGCGGATGCGATGGAATTGCCACGAAGCGCCAACCTCGACCGACCTGCCCATACCCCCTCGCAAAACCTAGAGACGAGTGGTTAAGGGTTGGTGAGCGGGTGGCACGCGAGCGCGGCCACCAAAGGGACGAGAATCATTGTTAATTTTACCTTTACGACCCCATGACCTGGCTGTACGAAGCACGCTGTGCGAGGGCGTCGTTCTCGATCTTGAGTCTCCAAGAGAGGATCGCCGCATTAAGCATTGAGAATACGATAGAAATTTCCCATGCGCCGAAGGCCAAAGGCAGCACTGCGATTTCCGCCGCCACGACCAGATAGTTCGGGTGTTTAAGGAAGCGATAGGGGCCTTTGCGCACGAGTGGAGCGCCCGGAACCGTAATGACTCGGGTCGTCCAATAACGGCCTAGGCTCGCGAGTATCCAGAGGCGCAATAGCTGCAATCCCGCAAACAGGCCCAGCAGCGGCCATGAGACTTCCGCGGATTTCGGAACCAAGGTGGCAATGGCAAGCAACCACGCGGCATGGAGGGCGACGATCAGAGGATAGTGGCCGCGCCCCAGCTCCACTCCGCCCGCGGCGAGGAGCGCCGCGGCGTTGCGGCGAGCGTGCCAAAGCTCGGCCAGCTTGAGCGCCCCGACCGCTCCCGCGGCTGCAAGCGCGGCCTCGTTCATGCGGCCTCCAGGATCTGGAACCCCGCGCTGAATCCGGGTCCTAGCGCTGTCATGAGCATGCGGCCACGGGCACCCGCCTTCAACATGCGGTCCAGCACGAAGAGAACCGTCACCGCGGACATGTTGCCGAAGTCGCGCAGCACCGAGCGGCCCTCCACGAGCGTTCCGCGCGCGAGCCCGAAGGCGTCCTCGATCGCGGTCAACACCTTGGCGCCGCCGGGATGACAGACAAAATGCTGGATGTCGGAGAATTCGAGCCCGTGTCGGGCCAAAAACGCGGCGGTGACGGCGCGCAATTCCGTGCGCGCGAGGTTTGGGATGTCTCGTGAGAAACGCGCCTTCAGCCCGTCCTCCTCAACGTCCCAACCCATGATGTCGAGCGAATTGGGCCAAGTATGCTCACCCGCCGCGCCGAAGGCGGGGCCGTCGCCGCTGCCCGAGATCAACGCCGCCGCGGCGCCGTCTCCGAACAGCGCGGTCGCCACGAAGTTGCTCTTGGAAGTATCGTCCTTGCGAAAGCAAAGCGCGCACAACTCGACCGTGAGGAACAACACCTTTGCACTGGGATCGAGGCGCACGAGGTCAACGGCGCGCGCGAGCCCGAGTACCCCGCCGGCGCAGCCGAGGCCGAAAATCGGGAGACGCCGCACGTCGGAACGGAGGCCTAGCCGATTGATAAGCAGTGCGTCCAGGGTCGGTGTGGCAATGCCGGTGCTGGAGACCACGACAATGGCATCGACCTCATCGGTTCGCGTTCCGCTCGTGGCCAGGCATTCGCGTGCCGCGCGTTCCAGCAGCGTGACCGCGTGCTCAAGATAGAGTGCGTTCCGATCGCGCCACGAGTGGGATTCGCTGTACCAGCCGATCGGAACGCAGGAGTAACGGCAGTCGATCCCGGCATTGTCGAACATCCCCAGCAGCCGCTCGATGGTCTCGCGCTCCATGTCGCTGAAGAGGAGACGGACCCGCTCGACAACATCCGATTGATCAAGCGCATGCGAGGGTACAGCGGTTGTGAGCCCGGCCAGCCGGGGACGCACCGGCTGGAGCATGGTAGCGAAATTGGCGTCCGATTGCGGCCGGTCTCGACCGGAAGTGGGCGGCACTCTATAGATCAAGCTGTCGTCCACAGGCGAGCTCCCCATCATGGTCATGCTGGAAGGGTTCACATCAGCGGTCGTCGCGACACGCGGCGGAATTGACATTCATGTCACGCGGGGCGGCTCCGGGCCGCCGCTCTTGCTATTGCACGGCTATCCCGAGACGCATGTGATGTGGCACAAGATCGCACCCTCTTTGGCACCGCGATTTTCCGTGGTGATGCCGGATTTGCGAGGTTACGGCGATTCGGCAAAGCCGCGCGGTGACGACAGGCATGCCTTGTACTCCAAGCGCGCGATGGCGCAAGATCAGATTGACGTGATGGCATCGCTCGGCTTTTCCCATTTCCAAGCTGTCGGACACGATCGTGGAGCACGGGTACTGCACCGGCTCTGCCTTGATCATCGAGATGCAGTCGAACGCGCCGCCATACTCGACATTGCACCGACAGCCGCCATGTATGCGCGCAGCAGCAAGGAATTTGCGACGGCCTATTATCACTGGTTCTTCCTGATCCAGCCCAGCGATTTGCCGGAACGGCTGATTGGCGCCGATCCCGACTATTGGATCGAGAAGCTGACTGGCGCCTTCAGTCGCAGCGCGAACGTGTTTGTGGCGGAGGCCCTCGCGGAATACCGCCGCTGCTTGCGTAACCCTGCGACGATCCACGCGACCTGCGAGGACTATCGGGCTGCCGCGAGCATCGACCTCGAGCACGATGCCGCGGACGCGGCCGAGCGTGTTCGTTGTCCGCTGCTCATCCTCTGGGGTGCCAAGGGTGTGGTCGGGCGGATGTTCGATCCCCTGGCGCTGTGGCGCGAGAAGGCGCTCGACGTCCGCGGCAGAGCGCTTCCGTGCGGCCACTTCCTTCCCGAGGAGGCACCCGAGGAAACCTTGGCTGCCCTCAATGAATTTCTGATCGGATGAATCGAGGACCCCACTTGCGCCTCAGAGACCGCTTTCGGACGTATTTCTTCGCCGGCGTCTTGGTCACCGGGCCGATCGCGCTGACCGCGTATCTTGCGTGGCTCTTCGTGCACGGCGTCGACTCCCTCGTCGCCGCCATCGTTCCGGAACAATACAACCCCGAACACTATCTCCCCGTTAAAATTCCCGGCATTGGTTTGCTGGTGGTTGTCGTCGGATTGACCCTGATCGGCGCGCTCACCGCAAATGTGCTTGGCCGTTTCTTCCTGCGCTTGGGGGAGCGCATCCTCAACCGCATGCCGGTGATCCGCGGCCTTTACGGTGCGGTGAAGCAGATTTTCGAGACCGTGCTGGCGAAGCAATCGAGCACCTTTCGCGAGGTGGTGCTGGTCGAGTACCCGCGCCGGGACCTCTGGACCGTCGCGTTCGTGACGGCGCGCCCCGAAGGTGAAATCAAGGACCTCGCGCCGCCCGACAGTCTCGGCATCTATGTACCGACCACGCCCAATCCGACCTCGGGATTCCTGCTCTTTGTCCCGAGAAAAGACGTGATCTCGCTCGCCATGACCGTGGAGGAAGGGATCAAGCTGGTGATTTCCGGCGGTATCGTGACGCCGCCGGACCGGCGTCCAGCGGTGCTCGAAAAACCCGCACAATCCCAAGGGAGTCTCGCACATGGATCGAATTGATCTTCGCTCTGACACCGTCACTCTGCCGTCGCCGGAAATGCGGCGGGCCATGGCGGAGGCGGCCGTGGGCGATGACCAGTACGGCGAAGATCCCTCGGTCAATCGCTTGCAAGAGCGCGTGGCCGACCTCCTGGGAAAGGAAGCGGCGCTGTTCGTTCCGAGCGGTACGATGGCAAACCAGATCGCGCTCAAGGTTCTGACGCGCCCCGGCGACGAGGTGATCGTCGGCGACGAAGCGCATATCGTCTGGCACGAATCAGGCGCTGCGGCGGCCAATGCCGGCGTCCAGTTCACAGTGGTCGGGAAAGGAGGCCTGTTCAGCACCGCCGATCTGCGCGCGGCCTACAAGCCGGCGGGCCACATCGTGTTTCCGCCGACCACCATGGTTGCGATCGAGAACACGCACAACCGCGGCGGCGGCGTGGTCTTTCCACAGCCGGAGGTGCGCGCGATCTGCGCCGCCGCGCGCGAGCTGAAACTGGCTGCATATCTGGATGGTGCCCGGCTCTTCAATACCGCCGCGGCCACCGGAACCAAGCTTGCCGAGCTTGCAGCACCCGTCGACCTTGTTTCAGTCGCGCTCTCGAAGGGGTTGGGGTGTCCGATCGGCAGCGTGATCGCGGGGACGCGAGAGGCAATGACGCGGGCAAAACGCGCGCGCCGCATGTTCGGCGGGGCGCTGCGGCAAGCCGGCATTGTGGCTGCTGCGGGTCTGTTCGCGCTCGATCACAACCTCGCGCGCCTGACGGAAGATCACGCCAACGCGAGGCTGATCGCCGAGCGCATCGCGGGAGTTCGCGGTGTCCAGCTGGACTTGGCGACGGTGCAGACCAACATCGTGATCTTCCGGCTGGCCGAGGGCGCACCTGATGCCGCAACCGTGGTTGCGCGCGCCGCCGAGCAAGGCGTGCTGGTGGGTGCGTTTGCAGCGCGCACGGTGCGGGCGACCACCCATCTCAACGTGACGCGCGCGCAATGCGAGCGCGCGGCTGAGGTGCTGGCCCGAGTGGTCGAGCGGCGCTAGCGTCGGAACAATTTTGCATTCCGAGAAGCCTTGGCCATGAAAGCGGCGTGCAATTTGGGAGATATCCTCGACGCGCCGAGCGTGGGCGATCGGCTGGCGCTGATCGATTGCCGTGATTGGGCAAAACCTGAGAGCCTCACCTATGGGAAAATCGATGCCTTGGCCAATGCGTGCGCGCGCGGGCTTGCGAAGCGTGGCCTCAGGCGGGGCAGCACCGTCGGCATCCTTTCCGGCAATCGCGCGGAATACTTGGTCGCCTATTTAGGTATCATGCGCGCGGGACTGGTTGCCGTGCCCGTGAACTTCCGGTTTCCCTCGGACACCATCCATTACATCTTGCGCGATGCGAGGATCGAGTTTGTCTTCTTTGACGCCCCGTCTCGCGCGGTGCTGCCGACGACGATTCCCGGGGTCGATTTTGACGATCCGGGTCCAGGCGGTTTCGAGGCGCTCTTGGATCGAGGACCGTTCGAGGTCGTCCGTCCCGAGACGGGCGAGACCGCCATGATCCTCTATACCTCGGGCTCGTCGGGCCGACCAAAGGGCGTGCTTCTTTCCCATGAAGGCCAGCTCTGGGCCGTCGGCCACAGAGTGCGCGCGGGGTCATTCGGCCACGAGCGGTTGCTGATAGCGGCGCCGCTATTCCACATGAATGGTCTGGGTACCGCGAAGTTTGCATTCGCCGCGGGCGCATCGGTGGTGCTGCTGCCGCGCTTCGAGGCGCGCCGATATATCGAGGCCGCGCGCCGTTTCCAATGCACGTGGCTCACCGGCGTACCCACCATGTACGCTCTCATCATGAAGGAGCGCGGCGCGCTCGAGGACGCGGATTTCTCGTTCGTCAAATATGTGCGCATGGGCTCGGCGCCGGCGACGCAAGGGTTGATCGATGCGGTGAAGTCCAGCTTCCCGCGGGCGAGGATATCGCTCTCCTACGGGACAACCGAGTCCGGTCCGGTCGCATTCGGACCCCATCCGCAAGGCCATCCGAAGCCCGACCAGGCGCTGGGCTGGCCCGCAAGGGGCGTGGAGGTGCGCTTTGCGACCGAGGCGATGGAAGCGGCTCGCGAGGGCGTGCTGCAGATCCGCACGCCCGCAATGATGACGGGCTACCTGAACCTGCCCGAGAAGACCCGCGAAGTGCTGTCGCCGGACGGGTGGTATATGACGGGCGACGTGTTCAGGCGTTCCGCGGACGGGTGCTACAGCTTCGTCGGGCGAGCCGACGACATGATCAATTGCGGCGGCGAGAACATCTACCCGGCCGAGGTCGAGGCCTTGCTGACGGCGCATCCGGCAATCGCCGACGCATCGGTCGTCGGGATTGCCGACGAAATCAAGGGCGAGAAGCCCGTGGCTTTTGTCGTGCTGAAGCCGGGTGCCCACGTGACGGAAGACGAGGTCAAGCGCTATGTGCTCGACCACGCGCCGGCGTTTCAGCACCCTCGGCGCGTCAAATTCATGGCGGAGCTGCCCTTGGCCGGCACCAACAAGGTCGATCGCAATGCGCTGCGCCGATTGGCCGAACGGGAGTGGTCGAGCGTATCGTGACGAAGACGCCATCCGTTTTTGAGGAGATGCATCCATGAGGGCTGCAGTCATCTACGAGCACGGCGGTCCGGGTTCAATCCGGTACGAACAGAGCTTTCCCGACCCGAAGCCGGGTCCCGAGGACGTCGTCGTGCGTGTGGGCGCCACATCGCTCAACTACCACGACATCTTCACGCGCCGAGGAATGCCGGGGATCAAGGTGCCGATGCCCTGCATCATGGGGATCGATTTCGCGGGCGAGGTCGTGGAGCTGGGGACCGGCATCAAGGATTGGAAGGTCGGCGATCGGGTGCTGATCGATCCGGTCGACAGGGTGGGGCCCGGCGGCCTGATCGGGGAGATGTGGCACGGCGGCCTGGCGGAGTATGCGCGGGTGCCCGCGCATCATTTGGTTCGTCTGCCGGCGAGTGTGAGCTACGAGGATGCCGCTTGCCTTCCGGTCGCCTACGGCACGGCGCTGCGCATGATGCACACCATCGGCAAGATCAAGGCCGGCGACAAGGTTCTGATCCTCGGGGCATCAGGAGGGGTCGGCACGTGCTGTGTGCAGCTCGCCAAGAATAGGGGGTGCGAGGTGATCGCGTGCGCGAGCTCGCCGGAGAAGCTGGATCGCCTCAAAAAGCTGGGCGCGGATGTGCTGGTCGACTACACCCGCCAGGACTATGTGAAGCTCATCTATGAAAAGTATGGCAAGCCGCAACGGCGCAAGTTCACCGGCGGCGTTGACGTGGTGGTGAACTACACCGGCGGAGAGACCTGGGTCCCGAGCCTCAAAGTGCTGCACCGGCAAGGCAAGGTGCTCACCTGCGGTGCCACTGCGGGCTTCGACCCGAAGGAAGACCTGCGCTTCATCTGGACTTACGAGTTGCAGATCCTCGGCTCCAATGGCTGGATGCGCGATGATCTCGCCGAGCTTTTGAAGCTGGTTGCGGAACGCAAGATCATTCCGGCGATCGACAAGGAGCTGCCGCTTGAAGAAACTAACGAAGCTTTTGCCATGCTCGAGGAGCGTCGGGTCTTCGGGAAAGTGCTGGTGAAGCCGTGACCGATCCAGTCGAACGGAACCTTTCGAGTGCCGAAGTGCAGGCGATATTCGACCGTTCGCCATTCATCGGCTGGCTTGGTTTGAAAGTCCTCTCCCTCGATCACGAGCGCCAAGAGATCACGGTCAAGATGGCGATGCGGCCGGAGTTGGAGCGGCGTCCCGGGACGCGGCAATTTCACGGCGGGCCGATAGCGGCGCTGATCGACATCGCCGGCGACTTTGCCATCGGCATGTTGGCGGGCGGCGGTGTTCCGACCGTCAATCTCAGGACCGACTACCTGCGCCCCGCCATCGGCGAGTCTCTGACCGCGGTCGCGCGGGTTCGGCGCAAAGGCAAGACGACGACCGTCGTGGACATCGATGTTCTCGACGATGGGAACAGGGTCGTCGCTTTGGGGCGCGGAACTTATTCGAGCGTCGCCGGCTGACTATGGCGCCGGAGCGCTCACCCCGACCTTAGATACCGCGCAGCGGCGTCGCGCTCAAACAAATAGAGCAGCACGCGCAGCGCCCGACCGCGCTCGCCCGTGAGTTCGGCGTCGCGGTGCAAAACCAGCCGCGCATCGTCGCGGGCGATCGCCAGCAGATCGGCGTGCACGGCGAGATCGGCAAGCTTGAATTCGGGCAAGCCGCTCTGGCGGGTTCCCAGCACTTCGCCCGCACCTCTGAGCCGCAGGTCCTCCTCCGCGATGCGGAAGCCATCCTCGGTCTCGCGCAGGATTGCCAGGCGTTGCTTCGCCGTTTCGCCGAGCGGTTGCGCGTAAACCAACAAGCAGGCTGAAGGCTTGTCGCCGCGGCCGATCCGCCCCCTCAACTGGTGTAGCTGCGCGAGGCCGAAGCGCTCGGCATGCTCGATCACCATTACCGTTGCTTCGGGCACGTCGACCCCGACCTCGATCACCGTGGTCGCCACGAGCAGCGCGATCTCGCCCTCGCCAAATTGCGCCATCACCCGGTCCTTTTCGGCGCCTTTCATGCGACCGTGCACGAGACCGACGCGCGGACCAAAGCGTTCGCGCAAATAGTCGCAGCGTTCCGTAGCCGCGGCGAGATCGGTTTGCTCGGAATCCTCGACCAGTGGACAGACCCAATAGACCCGCGCGCCGCCAGCAAGCGCCCGGTCGATCGCCGCCACCACCTCGTCGAGGCGCTCGAGCGGCAGCGCCCGCGTGGTCACGGGCTTGCGTCCCGCGGGCTTTTCGGTGAGCCGCGAATGCTCCATGTCGCCATAGGCCGCGAGCATGAGCGTGCGCGGTATCGGGGTTGCGGTCATCGCCAGGATGTCGACGCCCTTGCCCTTGGCGGAAAGTGCGGCGCGCTGCTCGACGCCGAAGCGGTGCTGCTCGTCAATCACGGCAAGGCCGAGATCCCGAAACACCACCTCGGGTTCGATCAGTGCATGGGTTCCCACCATGATCTTCACGCTGCCCTCGGCAAGACCCGCGAGCAACGCTGTCCGTGCGCGGCCTTTTTCCCGGCCCGTAAGCAGCGCGACTTCGACCCCGGCGGGCGCCGCGAGTGCTGCGAGTGTCGCATGATGCTGGCGCGCTAAAATTTCCGTCGGCGCCATCAGAACCGCCTGCGTGCCCGCTTCGACCGCATCGAGCATCGCCATCAGCGCGACCACCGTCTTTCCGCTCCCGACATCGCCCTGGAGCAGACGCAACATGCGCTGCGGCGCCATCATGTCGCCGGCGATCTCGGCCAAGGCTTGCCGCTGGGAATGGGTGAGCTGATAGGGAAGCGCCGCAGTCGCCTTCTCGCGCAGCAGGCCGGGCGCACGGAGCGAGCGACCCGGCAGACGCCGCGTGTGTGCGCGCAACAACGCGACCGCGAGCTGATTGGCCAGCAGCTCGTCATAGGCAAGCCTTTGACGCGCCACATTGTCCGGCAACAGATCGGCCTCGGTTTTCGGTGCATGCAGAGCCCGGACCGCATCGTTCCAGGAGGGCCACTGGCGCTGCGCCCTCAAAGTGGGCTCGCACCATTCCATCAGGGACGGCACACGACCAAGCGCGGCCGTAATGGCCCGCTGCAGGGTGCGCAGCGGCAGTCCTTCCGTCAGCGGGTAGATCGGCTCGACCTCCGGCAGGCTTTTCGCGGCCTCGAGATCGACGACGTGATCGGGGTGGGTGATTTGAATTTCGTTGTTGAAGTGCTCGATCTTGCCGCTGACCACGCGGGTGGCGCCGACCGGGAGCAGGCGTTCAAGGTAGTCGCCCTTGACGTGAAAATAGACCAGGTGAAGGTACCCGGTCTCATCGCGGCAACGCACGCGATAGGGGGCGCGCGGATTGTACGGGCGGATGTGGGCGTCCACGACGACCGTCAGCGTCGCAACAGCGCCCGCCGGCGCTTCGGCGATCTTCGGACGGAAGCGCCGGTCGATCACGCCCGAGGGTCTGTGCCAAAGCAGGTCCGCCACATGGGGACCCGCCAGTCGCTCGATGAGCTTGCCGAAGCGCGGGCCGACGCCGGGCAAGCTGGTGACCGAGGCAAAGAGCGGAAATAGAACCTGCGGGCGCACGAAATGGTCTCGCCAGTGAGAAAACCTGGTCTCTATAGCATGCAGCGCAACCGGCGATGACGCCATGCTGTCTTTCGCGACGGGGGACCTTATACTGCGGCCACCAAAGATTTGCGGAGAAGTAGCCATGGCTTCGTCGATGACAGGCAGGCGCAGCAACGAATTTCCAGTGCCGCGCACCATGAAGGCGTGGGTGCTGGGCGGCCCCGAGGAGCTGAGCATGGTGGAAAAGCCGGTCCCGGAGCCGGGTCCGGCCGAGGTGTTGCTGCGGATCGATGCGATCGCGGTCTGCGCCACCGACATTGAAATTATCAAGCACGGGCTGCCTGCGATGATCGATGGCGGCTCGCCGTTCAACCGGAATTTCACGCCGGGCCACGAATACATGGGCACGGTGGTTCGCCTCGGGCCGTCCGTCGACGAGTTCCAGATCGGCGACCGAGTGGCGGTCGAGGTTCATGCGGGATGCGGACGCTGCCAGCGCTGCCGCGAGGGAATGTACACCTCTTGCCTCAATTACGGATTACGGCAGAAGGGACACCGCGCGAACGGCTTCAGCACCGATGGCGGCTTTGCCCAATACGCCGTCAACCACGTCAACACCATGATTCATATCCCCGACGAGATGACCGACGAGGAGGCGACACTGATCGTCACCGCCGGCACCGCCATGTACGGGCTCGATGTCATGGGCGGCATCATCGCGGGCGAAGGGGTGGTCGTGATCGGGCCGGGACCGATCGGGCTCATGGGCGTCGGTGTCGCCAAGGCGCTGGGAGGCTCGCCGGTGATCCTCACGGGAACGCGCGACCGGCGGCTCGCCATGGGCAAGCGGCTGGGCGCCGACGAGGTGGTGAACGTCACAACGGAACCGGCGGCCGAGGCGGTTCAGCGCATCACCGGCGGCAAGGGCGTCCAATACGTGCTCGAGTGCTCGGGCGCTCCCAACGCGCTGAACGAGGCGGCGCAGATGGTGAATCGTGGCGGGCGCATCTGCCTTGCGGCCTTTCCGGCCGATCCGGTTCCGGTCGATCTCGCCTACCTCGTGCGCAACAACATCTATGTGTTCGGCATTCGCGGCGAGGGGCGCAGCGCCACGCACCGCGCGGCGGCGCTGATGGCGCAGCGACGCTTCGATGCCAAGATGATTCACACCCACACCTTTCCGCTCGACGCCGTGCCGACCGCGATCAAATACGCGCGTGAACGGATCGAGGACGCGATCAAGGTGGTCGTGAAAATGCGGCAAGATTGAAGGCTGCGACGGTCGTGGCTCCAACCGATGCATCGTCCGCCCAACCGGGTCTCGCGCCGCCCGCGCACCGCGGCGGCTTTTGGCTTGGGCGGCTTACGGCGGCGCTGAAGAAGCTCTACATCCAGGTCCTGATCGCGATCACGATGGGTATCGCGCTCGGGAGTTGGTATCCAAGCCTCGGCGCCGACATGAAGCCGCTGAGCGATGCCTTTATCCTGCTGATCCGCGCCTTCGTACCGCCGATCATCTTCACGACGGTATTGGTCGGCATCGGCAAGATGGGCGACTTGCGGCAAGTAGGACGGGTCGGCCTGCGGGCGCTGATTTATTTCGAGTTGGTCTCGACTGCCGCGTTGATCATCGGTCTTGCTGTCGCGAATATCGTCCAGCCCGGCGCGGGTGCTCATATCGATCCCGCCAGTCTCGATCCGAAGGCGGCTTCCGCCTATGCGGAAGACGCGAAATCGCTGACGCTCGTTGCGTTCCTTCTCAGCATGATCCCCACCAATCTGTTCGGTGCGCTCGCCAAGGGGGAAATCATGCCGATCCTGGTATCGGGAGTGCTGCTGGGATTTGCGCTCTGTCGGATGGGCGAACGGGGCCGGCGGGTGGTCGAGCTGGCGGACGACGTCACCCATGCGCTCTTCGGCGTGGTGCGCATCATCATGTACTTGGCGCCGCTGGCGGCCTTCGCCGCGATGGCGTTCACGGTCGGTAAATTCGGCTTCAAGACGCTCGGAAGCCTAGGGCAGGTGATCGCAAGCGTCTACGTCACCTCGATCCTGTTCGTGCTTCTGGGCTTCGGCCTCATTGCTCGGCTCTTTGGCCTGCGCGTCTTGAAGCTGCTGCGGTATTTCCGCGAGGAGCTGCTGATCGCGTTCAGCGCGACTTCGGGCGAGGCGATGATACCGCGGGCGATCGACAAGCTCGAAGCCATGGGGTGCGCGCGCGAAGTGGTGGGATTGGTCCTCCCCACCGGCTTTTCCTTCAACATGGATGGGACCGCGATCTACCTGAGCACGGCGGTGCTGTTCATCGCCCAAGCGACCGACATCCACCTGAGTTTCGGCCAACAGCTCACCATATTATTGGTCATGCTGTTCACGTCCAAAGGTGCCGCGGGAGTGACCGGTGGCGGCTTCGTCGCGCTCGCGGCAACCCTGCCCGTTGTGGACTCGCTTCCGATCGGCGGATTGGCACTGGTGGTCGGGATCGAGCGGTTCATGGCGGAGATACGCGCGGTTACCAATCTTTTCAGCAATATCTTTGCGACCGTTGTGGTGGCGAAATGGCTGGGCCGGCTGGACGAGAAGCGTGCGACCTTGGTGTTGGACCGGAAGGCGGCCGTGCCGGGCATGCTACGGCCCTGATATAAGCGCATGGACCAGGCGATCGAAATCCTCCGTAAGCGGTTGCTGTTCCGTAGCTGGCACCGCGGCACCAGGGAAGCCGACCTGCTGCTGGGTTCGTTCGCCGAAGGGCATCTCGCGCAATTTTCGCCGGCTCAACTCGAGCGCTATGCGGCGCTGCTGGAATGCCCCGATGCGGATCTCTGGGACTGGATTGCGCGCCGCGAACCGCCACCGCCCGAGCGTGACAGCGACGTGCTGCGGATGCTCATGAGTTTTCGTTACCAGCCGCGGCCAGCATGACGACCCTCGACGAGCTTCTCCGCGGTCCCCTTGAGCCGGGCCGACGCTTCGGCGTCGCCGGCATGCCCGAGGGGCACGATGCCTTCGTGCTCGGCGATCTCGCGGCGCGGGGCGTCGCCCGCCCGCTGCTCCATGTCTGCCGGGATGACGGCCGGATGGCGCGCCTCGCGTCGATGCTGGCGTTTTTCCATCCGGAAGTCGAAGCCCTCGCTTTCCCGGCCTGGGATTGCTTGCCCTACGATCGCGTCTCGCCCAATGGCGAAATCGTGAGTCGGCGGATCGACACGCTGAGCCGACTTGCCGAGAGCAAGGGAACCGCTGCTCCTCCCGGTATCGTGCTCACCACGGTCAATGCCGTGCTCCAGCGCGTGCCACCCCGCAGTTTGTTCACGGGAAGATCGTTGGTCCTGGGGACGGGCGGGCGGATGCCGCTCGACCGGCTGATCTCCTTCCTGCAGCAGAACGGGTATCAGCGGAGCGAGACCGTGCGCGAGCCCGGCGAATTCGCGGTGCGCGGCGGCATCGTCGATTTGTTTCCGGCCGGTGCCGCCGAACCGATACGCCTCGACTTCTTTGGCGACACCATCGAGAGCATCCGCCGTTTCGATCCGCTGTCGCAGCGGTCGACCGGCACGCTCGCGCAAGCGAACCTGAAGCCTGTGAGCGAAGTGTTGCTGGACACCGCCGTGATCCAGCGCTTCCGCAGCCGTTATCGCGAGCTGTTCGGCACTGTCGCGGACGATGATCCGCTCTACGCCGCGGTTTCAGCCGGCCATCGACATGCCGGGATGGAGCACTGGCTGCCGCTCTACCACGAGAAATTGGAAACGCTGTTCGATTATCTGCCGGATGCCGCGATCAGTCTCGACCATCAGGCCGAGGAGGTGCGCACCGATCGCCTCGCCAGCATCGCCGACTTTTACGAAGCACGCCGCGCCTTTTTGGCCGGAGGCTCCGCAAAGTCGCGCGCCAGCGCACCGATCTATCGCCCGGTTCCGCCCAGCATGATGTTCCTGGAGGAGCAGGAGTGGAAGCGGCTGCTCGATGCTCGCGCGGTGTTGCAGCTTTCGCCCTTTGCCGCGCCACCGGAGGCGGCGCTAACGGTCGATGCCGGCGGTCGTCGCGGCCGCGATTTCGCGGCGGCACGCTCCGATCCGAAGCTTAGCCTGTTCGAGGTTGTTCGCGACTTTTTGTTCGAGGAGCTGCGCCTCGGCCGGCGCGCGGCGATTGCCGCTTACAGTCAAGGCTCGGCCGACCGATTGCGCACATTGCTGGACGAGAAGGGCTTGAGCGACCTCCACCGCGTGGATCTTTGGTCGCGATTGTCGGCGCTTGCGGCATCGAGCGTCGGCCTTGTGGTGCTGGGTCTCGAGAACGGTTACACGGCCGGTGAGTTCACGCTCATCACCGAACAGGACATTCTCGGCGATCGCCTGGCACGCCCGCCGCGCCGGCGTGCCAACGTCGATCAATTCATCACGGAAGTATCGGCGCTCACTCCCGGTGACTTGGTGGTCCATGTCGATCACGGTATCGGCCGTTACGACGGGCTTGTAACCCTCGAAGTCGCGGGGGCCCCTCACGACTGCCTGCGCATCATCTATGCCAACGAAGACAAGCTTTTCGTTCCCGTCGAGAACATCGAAGTGCTCTCGCGCTATGGTTCGGAGGAAGCGGGCGCGGTACTCGACCGGCTCGGCGGCGTTGCCTGGCAATCGCGCAAGTCCCGCGTCAAGCAGCGCATCAAGGAGATCGCAAGCCAGCTAATCGCGGTTGCCGCCGAGCGGCAGCTCCGCCAGGGCGAGCCGATGCCGCCGCCGGAGGGTCTATACGAGGAATTCGAGGCTCGTTTCCCCTATCCCGAGACCGACGATCAGCTTCGGGCCATCGCCGACACGCTCGGCGACATGGCGTCCGGACGGCCGATGGATCGTCTGATCTGCGGCGATGTCGGCTTCGGCAAGACCGAAGTAGCACTTCGAGCCGCCTTCATCGCGGCGATGCAGGGAACACAGGTCGCGGTCGTCGTGCCAACGACCTTGCTGGCAAGGCAACATTTCCGGACCTTCATGCAGCGCTTCCACGGCCTTCCTGTACGGATCGCGCAACTCTCGCGCCTGGTGTCGGCCAAGGATGCGCAAGCCTTCAAAAAGGAGATCGCGGAAGGAAAGATCGATATCGTCGTGGGAACCCACGCGCTCCTTAGCAGGAGCATCGTCTTCAAGCACCTGGGCCTGCTGATCGTCGACGAGGAGCAGCATTTCGGCGTAGCGCAGAAAGAGCGCCTGAAGCAGCTCCGCGCCAATGTCCACGTATTGACCCTCACGGCGACGCCGATCCCGCGCACGCTGCAAATGGCCCTCGCGGGCGTCAAGGAAATGAGCGTCATCGCGACGCCGCCGGTCGACCGTTTGGCGGTCAGAAGTTTCGTGCTGCCCTATGACCCGCTGGTGGTCCGCGAGGCGCTGCTGCGCGAGCAGCACCGCGGTGGGCAGATATTCTATGTGGCGCCGCGCATCAGCGATCTCGACGACGTGCGGGGCGCGCTGCGCGAATTGGTCCCGGAGCTAAAAGTAGCCATGGCGCACGGCCGCATGGCGGCGAGAGACCTCGAACGGGTGATGAGCGCCTTCGACGACGGCGCGTTCGACTTGCTGCTCTCGACCAACATCATCGAATCCGGCCTCGATATTCCGACCGCGAACACGCTCGTGGTGCACCGCGCGGATATGTTCGGGTTGGCGCAGCTCTATCAGCTCCGCGGGCGCGTCGGGCGCGGCAAGCTACGAGCCTACGCCTACTTCACGCTCCCGGCCGGCAAGGGGCTCTCGGCGAACGCCGAGCGACGTCTCGAGGTGATGCAGACCCTCGATACCTTGGGTGCGGGGTTTCAGCTCGCGAGCCACGACCTCGATATTCGCGGCGCCGGCAATCTGCTGGGCGAAGAGCAATCGGGGCACATTCGCGAAGTCGGGATCGAGCTCTATCAGCATCTGCTCGAGGAAGCGGTGGCTGCCGCGCGCACGGGGACCGTTAGTTTGGGCGATGCCCCGGAGGATTGGACACCGCAGATCACCATGGGCATGCCCGTGCTCATACCCGAGACCTATGTCGCCGATCTCAATGTGCGGCTGGGTCTCTATCGCCGGGTCGCGGCACTGGTGGACCGGCGCGAGATCGATGCTTTTGCCGCCGAGTTGGTCGATCGGTTCGGGCATTTGCCGCGCGAAGTGGAAAATCTGCTGGAGATCATCGACATCAAGCGGCTCTGTCGTGCCGCCGGCATAGACAAGGTCGATGCGGGTCCAAAGGGCGCGGTCTTGAGCTTCCACGACAACCGTTATGCCAATCCCGCGGGCCTCGCCGAGTTCTTGCAGGCACAGCTTGGCACCGCGCGGCTCCGCCCGGACCAGCGGCTGGTCATCATGCGCAACTGGGAGGAGACCAAGGATCGGGTTCAGGGAGTACGCAACATTCTCTCGAAGCTGGCGGAGATAGCCGCGGCGGCGCCGGCAGAAAGCGGCCCGCCACCCCCGCAGAAGCCCGAGCGGGCAGTTCAGGGGCGAAGACGCTGAATCGCCGCTACTTGGCGGCGGCCGTTTCGCGCTCGCTTTTCAGCAGATCGAACAGCGGAAAGAAGAACTCCGGCTCCTGCGCGCCCGATACGACGTATTTCTTGTCGAAAATGAAGCATGGCACCGCGGTGATGCCGATGCGCCGCGCGCTCATGTCTTCGGCAAGCGTCTCGTCCACGGCGGTATCGCTTTCGATGTAACGTTTCACCTCCGCGCGATCGAGGCCCGTTTCGCCGCCGATGTCCGCGAGCGTCGCCGCATCCCCGATATTGCGCCCTTCGATGAAATAAGCCTTGAACAGCGCTTCGACGACGGCATCGCCGTGTTCGGTGTCCTGCGCGTGGCGGATCAACCGATGCGCGTCGCGGGTGTTGGGGGTCACCTTGATGCGCTCGAAGGCAAAGGGGATGCCGACGGACGCGCCGACACTGGTGATATTGTCGTAAATGCGTCCCGCATGCTGCGCGCCGCCGAATTTGTTGGCGAGATAGCGTTCGCGCGGCATGCCTTCAAGCGGCATGTCGGGGTTGAGCTGAAACGGGTGCCACGCCACCATCGCGGAGGGTTCCTGACGTTGGCGCAGAGCCGCGGCAAGGCGACGCTTGCCGATGAAGCACCAGGGGCAGATCACGTCGGAAACGATGTCGATGCGCATGAAAATAGCGCCTCCTCGGGCCGGTAGAGAGCGCAGTCTAGCACGCCCGTAATCCCGCGGGTACCGCTTGACGGTTGTAGATTGCATCGCAAGGATGCGCGGAACGCTCATGCCGCATCCTCTCTACGACGCCGAGTTCCTGGACCGCCGCCGCGCCAACTTCGCGGCGTTGACGCCGCTGTCGTTTTTAGCGCGCACCGCCACGGTTTATCCCGACAAGACCGCTGTCATCCACGGTCCGCGTCGCTTCACCTATCGCGAATTCCAAGAGCGCTGCCGACGCCTCGCGAATGCGCTGTATCGAAGGGGTATCGGACCCGGCGATACCGTCTCGGTCGTGGCGCCCAATGTTCCCGCGCTGCTCGAGGCCCATTATGCCGTGCCGATGGTCGGCGCGGTGTTGAACGCGCTCAACTATCGTCTCGATGCAAGCTCGATCGCGTTCATTCTCGATCACGCCGCTTCGAAGATCCTGATTTGCGACCGTGAATTCTCGCAGACAGTGCGCGTTGCTCTAGGCCAGGTGACGCGGCGGCCGATTGTGATCGATATCGACGATCCCCTGCATGAGGGCGGCGATCTGCTGGGCGAAACGGACTACGAGGCGTTCCTCGCATCGGCCGAGCCGCTTGCACCCGAAGGCCAGCCGCGTGAGGAGTGGCAGGCGATCGCCCTCAACTACACTTCCGGCACCACCGGCAATCCCAAGGGCGTGGTTTACCACCATCGCGGCGCCTACCTGAATGCCATCGGCAACGCCATCGCCTTCGGCCTGACGCCGGCGGCGGTCTATCTCTGGACCCTGCCGATGTTTCACTGCAACGGCTGGAGCTACACCTGGGCGGTGACGGCGGCGGCCGGGACTCATGTGTGCCTCCGCCGCGTCGATCCGGCCTTGATCTTCCCCCTGATCGCCGAGCATCGCGTCACCCATCTCTGCGGCGCGCCGATCGTGCTCAACATGCTCGTGAACGCCCCCGCGAACGTGCAGCGACGGTTCGAGCATGTGGTCGAAGTCGCGACTGGCGGCGCCGCGCCGCCATCGGCGATCATCGCGGCGATGGAGCGGATGGGGTTCCGCGTGACGCACCTCTATGGCCTCACGGAATCCTATGGTCCGGCCACGCTTTGCGCCTGGCAGGAAGATTGGGGCGCGCTAGCGCTCAACGACAAGGCAGCGATGATGGCGCGGCAGGGGGTGCGGTATTTGACGCTCGATCGCGTGCGTGTGGTCGATCCCACGACCATGCGCGATGTGCCCTCGGATGGGATGACCATCGGCGAGATGGTGTTGCGCGGCAACACCGTCATGAAAGGCTATCTGAAGAACCCCGGGGCAAGCGAAGAAGCCTTTGCCGGCGGCTGGTTCCATACCGGCGATCTCGCGGTGATGCATGGGAATGGCTACGTGGAGATCAAGGACCGCGCCAAGGACATCATCATATCGGGCGGCGAGAACATTTCGTCCCTGGAGGTCGAGGAGGTGCTGTACCGGCACCCGCGGGTGCTGGAAGCGGCTGTCGTCGCGAGGCCCGACCCAAAATGGGGCGAGACGCCCTGCGCCTTCGTCACGGTGAAACCGGGGGAGACGGTCGAGGCTCAAGAGATTATCGCGTGGTGCCGCGAGCAGCTCGCGCATTTCAAAGTGCCCAAGACCATCGTGTTTGGACCGCTGCCCAAAACCTCCACCGGCAAAATCCAGAAATTTGTGCTGCGGGAACGGGCAAAGGCATTGGGCGGTTAGACCGATGCTCCGATCCCCGGAGACGCGGTACGCGCTGGAGCGATATCTCCAACACGAAACCGGTGCCACAAAGGTTGCGATTCATGCCGCGACCGCGCTCACCGCCGGCGCCGTTCAGGAGAATTGGAAGATCGAAGCGGAGATGACCGGCGGTTCGCTCGCCGGACGCCATCTGCTGGTTTTGCGCACTGACGCCCCGACCCGCATCGCCGCGAGCCTCGGTCGTGCTGAGGAATACGCGGTTCTATGTGCGGCGCGCGGCGCCGGTGTCACGGTTCCGGAGCCGCTGTTCTGTTGCAGCGGTACCGCCGCACTCGGGCGGCCCTTTTTTATCATGCAGTGGGCCGAAGGCGAAACCAGCGGCGCCAAGTTGGTACGCGATGAGTGCGGGGCGGAGCAGCGAGGGGAAATCGCGCTGAGTCTTGCCCGTGAACTCGCGACGATCCACGGGATCAGGCCACCGCGGTTGGATTTAGCGGCGCTGGGCGACCCGCCCGCCGACCCCGCGGCCGAGCGCGTCGCTCTGTATCGGCGCTGGCTCGATGATTTTGAAGACCCGCACCCTGTGGCTGAATGGGCGCTGCGCTGGCTCGCGCGCGAAAAATCGGCCGCATCCGAAATCGTGCTGCTGCATGGCGATTTCCGCACCGGCAATTACCTTGTCGGCAAGAAGGCGCCTACAGCCATTCTCGACTGGGAGTTCGCGAACTGGGGTGATCCGCATGAGGACATCGGCTGGTTCTGCTGCAAGTCCTGGCGCTTCGGCGCAATCGACAGGGAAGCCGGGGGCCTGGCGCCCCGAGCATTGTTCTATCGCGCCTATGAGGAGCACGCCCGACGGACGCTGGATACGAAGCGGCTGCATTATTGGGAAGTGATGGCGAGCCTCCGCTGGCTGCTGCTTGCCTTGCAGCAGCGCGAGCGTTACCTGCGTGGGGGTGAGCGCTCCCTGGCGCTCGCGCTCACGGGACGCCGGCCCGCGGAGTGCGAGTTCGAAATTCTCCGCCTGATCGAAGCGGGGACGCTCTGATGCGCGATCTGCCGGGCGGACGCGAACTCGAAATGCTCGCACTGGAATTGGAGGCCGAGCGTCTCGGCACGCTCGAAGGTGATGATCGACGATTAGTTGTCGCCATGATCGAGCGCGCCCGGGCCATCGCCAAGCGCGAGGCGAAAGCGGGAGAGGCGGCCCTGGCGCCGGTTCGCGCCGCGCTCGAACGCCTTTATGGACCCGGTGACCCCGCCGAACATTTTCATCGGCTGACCCAGGATATTCGGGCAGGGCGCTTCGACCCGCCGACTGCGCGCCGGGGCGAGATCAGAGACCTGTTATGGGCGCTGACCCTGCAGAAGCTCCGTGAAAGCAATCCCGGTTTTCTCAGGGCACACGGGCTCGAATAAGCGAGCCGCCGCAACTCCGCGTAGCCCGGCTCCCTTCGGTCGAGGGTTTGACGATCGCCGCCAAGGTCTGCATTCTCTCGCGAATTTCAGTCGAAGGGAATGCGACAATGAAGACCGAGATCGTGCTGCTGACCCCGATTCATGAACCGACCATGGCCGAGCTCGATGCGATGTTTGCCATGCATCGGGCGTGGGAGGCGAAGGACCAGGCCGGGCTGCTGCGCGACCTCCGCGACCGGGTGCGGGCAATCGTCACCGCCGGGCATTTCGGTTGCAAGGCCGAGGTGATGGACGCACTTCCCAAGACCGGAATCATCGCGTGCTTTGGCGTCGGTGTTGATGCCGTCGATCTTCCGGCCGCGAAACAGCGGGGTATTCCCGTCACCAACACCCCCGACGTCCTGACGGAGTGCGTTGCCGACCTCGGGATGGTGCTGCTGCTATCGATCGCGCGGCGCATTCCGCAGGCGGATCGCTATGTACGCGCGGGCAAGTGGCTCGAGGACGCGTTCCCGCTCTGCCAATTCGTGGGCGGCAAACTGCTGGGCATCGTCGGGCTCGGCCGCATCGGCATGGCGGTCGCCAAGCGTGCCGACGCGTTCGGTATGAAGATCGCGTATTTCGGACCGCACAAGAAGCCCGTGCCGTACGCGCATTTCACGGATTTGCGGCAAATGGCGGCGGAGGTCGATTTTCTGATCCTGACTTGCCCCGGCGGCGCCGAGACCAAGAACCTCATCAACGCCGAGGTGCTGAAGGCGTTGGGACCCGAGGGCACGCTGGTCAATATTTCCCGCGGCACGGTGGTGGATCAGGCCGCGATGGTGCGGATGCTAGGGGATGGCAGCCTCGGAGCGGCTGCCCTCGATGTGTTCCAGGGCGAACCCAAGGTGCCGGAGGAGCTGCTCGGCCTCGACAATGTCGTGCTATCGCCGCACCAGGGGAGTGGTACTCATGAGACCCGCAAGGCCATGGGCGACCTGGTGGTCGAGAACTTGAAAGCGCATTTCGCGGGAAAGCCGCTCCTGACCCGCGTGGTCTGAAGGTTCAGTCCGGAACCCCGTCGGGCCCGATGCCGAGGGTTTCCGGGTTCATCCACGCCAGCTCCGGCAGCGCCGCGTTCTGGTCATGGCGACGTCCAAAGGTCGGGAGTGGCGTGGCGCGGAATGATCGCGCCCGAATGTCCGATCACGGCGGCGGCGAGGCAATGTGCCATCCGCGCGGCCTCCGCCGGAGGGCGCCCGCGCAAGCGCGCGGCGAGATAGGCCGCGTTGAAAGCATCGCCGGCGGCGGTGGTGTCGACCGGCGTGATGACGGCGGGAACCGGTACAGAGTTCAGCTCACCTTCGAACGACACGACGCAACCATCCGCGCCGCATTTGACCACGATCTCCGGTACCCCTGCCGCAGAGTAGCGCCGCGCGGTCGCTCTTGGGCTCTCAACGCCCCAGAGTTTCGCTTCATCTTCAAAGCTCGGCAGCGCCATGCTCAGGACCGGAAAGAATGTCTTGAAGACGAGCTGCGCTGCACCCGGACCAGGCCAAAGTGCCGGGCGGTAGTTGCTGTCGAACACCACCGTTGCACCGCGCTGGCGTGCAACGAGCAGCGTCTGGCGAAGGCGCTCGCGTGCTTCGGCGGTCAGCACCGCCAGGGTGATTCCCGAGAAGTAAAGCGCGTCATAATCCGTGAGCGATGCCAGCACCCGATCCGCAGCCTGGCCAAGGAATAGCTCGCGCACTGCCGCCTGCTGGCGCCAATAGTAGAAGCGCCGCTCGCCCGAGTCGTCGGTTCGGATCATGTAAAGACCAGGCAACCGGTCGGCACGGCGCTCTACCTTATCGGTGCCGATCCCTTCCGCCGCCCAGGCCGAGACCATCATATCGCTCATGGGGTCGCTACCCAGCGCGGTCACATAGTCGACCGAGATCCCCTCGCTCGCGCCGCAGCGGGCGAGATAAACCGCGGTGTTGAGGGTATCGCCACCGAAGCCCAGCACCGGGCTTGCGCCGTCGCGGCAAGCGAGCTCGATCATGCATTCGCCGATCGCCGCCACACGAATCTTCGCTTGCCCCATACTCACCCCTTGTCGCCATTGCCGATTCGATTAGTCTTCCCGTGCGCGCGGGCATGCCGTCAAGCAGGGAAACTGGAACGCATGGACGAGATTTTCGAGCAAACCGCGGTCATTCCGGTTCTCACGATCGAGGCCATCGAGGACGCGGTGCCCCTTGCCCGGGCGCTTGTGCGAGGCGGATTGACCCGGCTCGAAGTGGCCCTGCGAACCGACGCCGCTCCGGGGGCGATTGCCGCGATTGCGCACGAGCTTCCGGACGCGGTGGTGGGAGCGGGGACCCTCCTGCGCCCGGCCGACGTGACGCGGGCGGTAGAGGCGGGCGCTCGTTTCCTGGTGAGTCCCGGTTTCACGCCGAGCTTGGTCGCCTCCGGACTGGCGTCGGGCTTGCCCTACATGCCCGGCGTCGCCACCCCCTCGGAAGTGATGGCGGCACGCGACCTCGGGTGCTCGCTGCTCAAATTTTTTCCGGCGGCGAGCCTCGGCGGGGCGGCGGCCTTGGCGGCGCTGGCGCCGGTGTTCCGCGGCGTCGCCTTCTGTCCGACCGGCGGAATCACCGAAGAAACAGCGCCGCACTACCTGCGGCTTCCCAACGTGCCGATGGTCGGGGGTTCCTGGATGGTACCGGCCTCGGATCTCGCCACGCGCAACTGGGACCGCATTACCTCCCTTGCGCGCCGTGCCGCGAGCCTCGGGCGCGGCTGACACGACGACGGGATCGGCTTGCGGTCCCGTTTCCGATAATATCCTCATGAAACGATAGAGGGCACTTTATGAGCACCACCTGGATTGTCGTCATCGTTGTTTTGGCCGTCCTGGGCTTCCTGGTGATGATTTACAATCGACTGGTCGCGCTCCGGCAAGCCTACAAGAATGCCTTTGCCGACATCGACGTGCAGATGAAGCAGCGCCACGACCTGGTGCCTAACCTGGTCGAAACAGTGAAGGGATATGCGGCGCATGAGAGCGGCGTGCTGGAAAAGGTGACGGAGGCGCGCACCGCCGCCATGCGGGCGGGCTCGCTGCAGGAGAAAGGGCAGGCCGAAAGCGTACTCTCGGCGGCGCTGGGACGGGTCTTCGCGGTGGCGGAAGCTTACCCGCAACTCAAAGCCAACGAAAATTTTCGCCAGCTACAATCGGAGCTGGAGGAGATCGAAAACAAGATAGCGGCGGCCAGGCGGTTCTATAACAACGCCGTTGCCGAGTACAACACGAGCGTCCAGCAGTTCCCTGCCGCGCTGATCGCGGGCGCGACAGGCTTCACGCCGGCGGAAATGTGGGCACTCGACGCCACGGAGAAGGCGGCGGCAAGTGAGCCGCCGAAGGTCTCTTTCGGCGGCTGAGCCATGACGCCGACGATCGGGCTATCCGCCTACCGCTGGAATAACAACATCAAGTCGACCCTGCTGCTGGCCGCGTTTCCATTTCTGCTGCTGTTGTTCCTGAGCGTTTTGGTCTACGTCATGATGCTGTTCATCAGCAGCCAAGAAGGCATAGCGCCGGACGATTTTCTGACCTGGAACGTGACGCCGGTGCTGGGGACCTATGGGCCGCTCGACTTCACGCTCGGGGTCGCGCGATCCATCGGCCCCTACGTGATCGGCGCCGCGTTGTTGTGGCTTGCGATCGGGTATCTCTGCAACGATTTCATGATCCATCGCGCAACCGGCGCCAAGGCTGTAACCCATGCCGAGCAGCCTCGGCTATATGGCATCCTCGAAACGCTCTGCATCTCTCGCGGCATGGCCATGCCGAAGCTCTACATCATCGACACCGACGCGATGAACGCTTACGCGAGTGGGATTGACACCCGGAGCTATGCGGTCACGGTCACCCGCGGCCTCCTCGATACGCTCAACGATGCGGAATTGGAAGCGGTGCTCGGGCACGAACTCACGCATATCCGAAACCGCGATACTCGGCTGTTGATCGTGACCATTTTATTCGTGGGGATTATTTCGTTCGTGGCCCAGCTTTGCTGGCGCGGCATGCTCGTCTCGTCCAGCGACCGGCGCGGAAGCGATGCCATGGGTCTCGTCGTCGCCCTCGTGGGAGCGGTCGCCTACGTGTTGGCGCTGGTTCTGCGCTTTGCCATTTCACGACGGCGCGAATATCTGGCCGACGAAGGGTCGGTGGAGCTGACCAAGCGTCCGGAAGCGCTGATCTCGGCGCTACGGAAGATCTCGGGAAATCCCGATGTGCCGCATGTTCCCTCGGAGGTGCGGCAGATGTTCATCGAGAACCCCATGCACGAGTCCGCGTTTCTCAATCTCTTTGCGACGCATCCGCCGATCGAGGACCGCATCCGCGTACTGGAGCAGATGGAAGGCGGCGCACCCTTGCCTTTCGATAGTTCGCCGCCGCAGTCACACGCGCATCATGCCGCGGGTTCGGTGCCGGAATCGGGCTCCGTTGCGCAGCCGCCGCACCAGCACGGAAGCGTGCCGGATTCCGGCAAATCGCGGTAGAGGCACACCTCAATAGGTCGCGCGCCCGCCCGATAGATCGAACGCGGCGCCGGTGCTGAACGAGCACTCCTCCGAGCAGAGCCACGCGACCAGCGCCGCCACTTCCTCGACGGTGCCGAAGCGGCCCATGGGAACCTTCGAAAGCATGAATTTGATGTGCTCTTCCGTCATCTGGGCAAAGAGATCGGTCTTGACCACCGCGGGTGCAACGCAATTGACGCGGACGCCGGTCGTTGCCAGTTCCTTTCCCAGCGACTTCGTGAGCGCGATCACTCCGGCCTTGGAGGCCGAGTAGGCACCGGCATTGGGATTGCCTTCCTTGCCGGCGATCGAGGCGATGTTGACGATCCGCCCGTAATTCCGCTTGGCCATGCCGGGCGCGACCGCGCGGTTGCAGATGAAGACGCCGTTCAGATTGATCTCGATCACGCGGCGCCAGGCGTCGACCGGATACTCCGCGACGCTGACATTGGGGCCGGTGATCCCGGCGCTTGCCACCAGGATATCGATCGGCCCGAGCCGCCGCTCGGTCGCGCGCACCGCTTCGGCAACCGCATCGGGATCGGTCACGTCGAGCTTGAGGCCGATCGCGCCCGCGATCTCCTCGGCCGCACGCTCGGCGCCGTCGAGATCCCAAAGCGCAACCTTTGCACCCGAGCGCGCAAAGCGCTCGGCGATCGCATAGCCGATACCACGCGCGCCGCCGGTGATGACGGCAATCCGATTGCGGAGATCGATTTGGTTCATGGGCGTTCGATCCTTGCTTGGGAAGTTCCGAGAAAAATGCTCTAAGATGCGGCATTGGAAACAAGGCCGGCATGCCCTGTCAATGCGACGCCGGCGCAAAACCGAGGAGAGGCAATGCCCGACGACGCCCGCAAGCCGCGCAAGCTCCGTAGCACCCGTTGGTTCGGTCATGCTGACCGCGATGGTTTCGCGCATCGCTCCTGGATGAAAAACCAGGGCCTGCCGCAACACCTGTTCGACGGCCGGCCGGTGATCGGCATCTGCAATACCTGGTCGGAGCTCACGCCTTGCAACGCGCATTTCCGGCGCATTGCCGAGTACGTGAAGCGGGGCGTCTACGAAGCGGGTGGTTTCCCGCTCGAATTTCCGGTGATGAGCCTGGGGGAGACCCTGATGCGGCCCACCACCATGCTGTTCCGCAATCTCGTGAGCATGGACGTGGAGGAATCGATCCGCGCCAATCCGATCGACGGCGTGGTCCTGCTGATGGGCTGCGACAAGACGACGCCGGCGCTGCTGATGGGTGCTGCGAGCTGCGATCTCCCGACCATCGGGGTCTCGGGCGGCCCCATGCTCAATGGCAAGTTCCGCGGGCAAGACATCGGCTCCGGCACTAATGTCTGGTCGATGAGCGAAGACGTGCGAGCCGGCAAGATGTCGCTTGCGGACTTCATGGATGCGGAAGCCTGCATGTCCCGCTCCGCCGGACACTGCATGACCATGGGTACGGCCTCGACAATGGCGAGCATGGTCGAGAGTCTGGGCCTTGGCTTGCCGATGAACGCGGCCATCCCAGCGGTCGACTCCCGACGTTATGTGCTCGCGCATATGGCGGGTCGGCGTGCCGTCGAGATGGTGGGCGAAAACCTGCGCATGTCGAAGGTCCTCACACGCAAAGCGTTCGAGAATGCCATTCGGGTCAATGCGGCGATCGGCGGCTCGACCAACGCCGTCGTGCATCTGCTGGCGCTCGCGGGTCGGATCGGCGTGCGGCTCGAGCTCAGGGATTGGGACCGTCTCGGCCACGACATCCCGCTTCTGGTGAACCTGATGCCATCGGGCAAATTCCTGATGGAGGATCTCTATTACGCGGGCGGATTGCCGGCGGTGATCCGGGAGCTGGGCGATCTCATCCATCGCGACGCGCTTACCGTCAACGGCAAGACCATTGGCGACAACACCAGAAGCGCGCCCTGCTATGACCGCGAAGTGGTGGCGACCCTGAGGTCGCCGCTTAAGGAAGAGGCGGGAATTGCGGTGCTGCGCGGCAATCTCTGTCTGGACGGCGCCGTGATCAAGCCATCAGCCGCGACGCCGGCGTTGATGAAGCATCGCGGGCGCGCCCTGGTGTTCGAGGACATCGACGATTTTCACGCGCGGATCGACAGCGTCGACGCCGATGAAAACCAGGTCATGGTGCTGAAGGGAGCGGGGCCCAAGGGCTATCCGGGTTTCCCCGAGGTCGGCAACATGCCGCTGCCCAAGAAAGTGCTGAAGAAGGGCATCACCGACATGGTGCGCATCTCCGATGCGCGCATGAGCGGGACCGCTTACGGCACCGTCGTGCTGCACGTGTCGCCGGAGGCCGCGGTGGGCGGCACCCTGGCGATGGTGAAGAATGGCGACTGGATCGAGCTGGACGTGGATAAGCGGAGCCTCAACCTCGATATCTCCGCCGCCGAGCTAAAGCGCCGCCGCCGCGCCTGGAAGCCTCCGGCCGCCGAATATGACCGGGGATATGCCCGGCTCTACGTCGATCACGTGCTTCAAGCGCATCAAGGCGCCGATCTCGATTTTCTCGTCGGCAAGAGCGGGGCCAAGGTCGCGCGGGAGTCGCACTGAAAAGCATCACTCATTGCGGAGCACAGGACGCATGCCTCTTGAGCGCGGCAGTGTCGCGCTCAGAGGGATAAATTTCTCCATACCAGGATCAGAGCCAAGCTGAATCCCGAGATAAAAAACCAAGAGGCGCAAGCGAGAAGCAACGGTCTCAGCCCCTTGGCCAACAGCTTCCGGATGTCGGTCATCATCCCCATGGCCGCAAGCGCGACCGAGAGGAGGAAGAGCGTAAGCTGAACGATCCAACCCTTGGTCGCGGGCGGAATTGTGATCACGCTATTGAGAGCGATCACGGCCATAAAGCCCAGCACGAACCAGGGGATCGGCGGCGCCTTGGCGGTGTCGCCGGGTGCGCTGCCGCCGCGTCGCAGAAAGCCGAGTGTGATGACCAATGGCGCCAACAGCATGACGCGCGTGAGTTTTGCGATTGTCGCGAGGTCCCCGGATTCCTTGCTATTCTGGAATGCTGCCGCCACCACCTGAGCAATCTCGTGGATGGAGGCACCGGTCCAGAGACCATAGGTGCGCGGATCAAGATGGAGGATGCTCGGCCAGAGCGGCCAAACGAACATGGCGATCGACCCGAGCGCGGTCACTGCGGCTACGGCGTAAGCGACGTCCTCCTCACTGCCGCGGGTTACCGTATTGGTGGCAATCACCGCTGACGCGCCGCAGATGGAAGTGCCGGCCGCGATCAACTCGGCGAGCTTCGGGTCGACCCCGAAGGGCCAGGCGAGCCATTTGGTGATCCAAAAGGTGACGACCAGCGATGACGCGATAACGATTGCGCCGGCGGTACCGACATCGGTCACTTGCGAGATCGTGAGCTGAATCCCGAGCAGGACGATGGCAAAGCGAAGAATGCGCCGGAGGGAGAAGGTGATTCCGGCTTTGGCGATTTGGGGCGTTCCGAGCACGTTGTGGAACGCCGTACCGATCAGGATCGACAAGATCATCGGACTGAACAAAGCCACCACCGGAATGAGTCGCAGCACAAAAGCAATGAGAGCGATCGCGCCGGTAAGGCATAATCCCGGCAGGATACCCGTGCTCGCGCTCCGCCAGACGCGGTCGATCCGCGCGTACAAAACGGCTTCCAACGTCATCAATGTGCTCCTGAATGTGCTTGCCGTGGTTGCAGAACGAGTGCGGTTCGCCCCTTGTTATGTGATTGAAGGCGCGTCGTATTTGTTACGACGGCCTACGCGCGCGTCAAAAATGTCGGCCTGGA
This sequence comes from Allostellaceae bacterium, assembly GCA_035517495.1. Lineage (GTDB taxonomy): Bacteria > Pseudomonadota > Alphaproteobacteria > ATCC43930 > CGMCC-115725 > DASZHJ01. Next base: position 88,774 of record DATIYT010000001.1, read on the forward strand.
CCTCGCATCAACGAAGCCATCGGCAATGAGGCGATGGAGCACGTCGGTGAAGTGGCGGGCGGCGCGGCTATCGGCCGCGCCCTCAAGCCAATTTTGGTCCAGGAACGATGCGAGAGCCGGATGTCCGAGCGCGGTCTCCCAGAGGATTCCCAGCAAGGACGCCATGGCCTCCTCGCGGTCGCGCTCGATGCCATGAAGCACCGCCGCGCGCTCCGCGCCGGGATAATCCGTCGTATCCGGCCCGGGACCGAGTCCGAACTCGATGAGACGTCGGCGGTCCATCGGCGCTAGCTGATAATGCGCGATCTCGTGCAGCAGTACGTAAGCTTCGGTCTGCCCCGACAACCGAGCGCCGTCCCAGCCGAAGGGCGCGGGAGTAGCGTCGCTCCGCACCCCCATGCCGAAACGATGCGCCAGCGCCAGGCCTTCCCGACGTTGCGATTCCGCAAGCTCGCCCTCCGCTCGGAGCGATGAGGTCTGCGCGATCGCGCTGCAAACGCGGCGCGCCGATAGGTCCGTCAGAGCGGCTTCAAAGTTCCGGAGCGCGGAAGGGATCGCGTTCGCCGGGATAGGAGTTAGGATAATGCCGCCCTCCCGCCCGATTCTTCACGAGCTTGGAACGCCGGTACGGCGCGCCGGTGATGAGATGACCTGCGTGGGCGCGCTCGCGTCCGGCACGATGGCAACCAGGCCGATCCCCTGGAATCGCATGCCGATCGTCTCGGCCGCGCGGCGCGAAAGATCGATGACGCGACCTGTGTAGGTGGCGTTGCGATCATTGATACGGACGGTGACTTCCTTGCCGTTGCCAAGGTTGGTCACGCGCACGTGAGTCGAGAAGGGAAGTTTGGGATGCGCGGCAGTGAGCTGGTTCTCGTCGAAGCGGTCGCCGTTGGCGGTACGATGGCCGCGGACGCTCCGCCCGCCGTACCAACTGCCGATCCCGACCTCGATGGGCGGTCCCTGATTGGTGGCGCCCAGATCGGCAGGATGCGGCCTTCGCCCGGCTGGATCGTTCACTTGTGCTTCGGCTTTGCCGACCGCGAGAACGGATGTGAGGAATAAAAAAGCTGCCCCCGCCCGCAAAACGGCGTGTGCCATCTCCGCCTCCCCTGTTTCTTATTCTGACCATACCGAGAGCCACTGATCGACGGAAGCCGAAAGTGCTGCAAGAAAACGCGCCATGCTGGTCGACACGGCGCGGCGATCCCGTGATGATGGGCGGCGCCAAGGGCGCATCACCGGGAATGAGGTCCGTCGGTTGCAAACGATGCTCGCTGAGGCTTGGTGGCTGCCGATCGTGTTTGCGCCGCTGATCGGCAGTTTTCTCGGCGTGCTGGTGACCCGATTGCCGCGGGGATTGACGGTGGTGTGGGGCAGGTCCGCGTGCCCACAGTGCGGTCACACGCTTGGCCCGGTGGAGTTGGTGCCATTGGCGGGTTGGGCCATGCTGGGCGGCCGCTGCCGACACTGCTCCGAGCGTATTTCGCTCCTGTACCCGGTGCTGGAAATCGGAGCGATCGCTGTTGCCGTTACCGCCGTCGCGGCGGCGCAGGGATGGGTCGTTTGGGCGAGCTGCGGGCTTGGCTGGTCTCTTCTGGCGCTGGCTGTGATCGATGGGCGAGAGGGGGTATTGCCCGATGTGCTGACGTTACCTCTCATCCCCGCGGGACTCGTGGTCGCGTATCTGGAAGATCGCGACACGCTCTATCCGCACGCCATTGGCGCGATTGCAGGTTTTGTCGCTTTTGCGTTGATCCGGCTCGCCTATCGCGCTTGGCGGGGACGCGAAGGGATGGGGGCGGGGGATGCAAAATTGTTCGCGGCATCAGGAGCTTGGGTGGCATGGGAGGGACTGCCCTCGGTGGTTCTGATCGCCGCGCTCGCGAGCCTCGCTTGGATCGCGGCCGCGGGCCTGAAGGGGCGGCAGCCGACTTTGGCAACGGCTCTTCCCTTCGGGCCTGGGCTTTGCTTGGGGACATGGGTGATCTGGCTCTTCGGCCCGCTGTTCTGACTGGCACGCCGCCGAATCGGAACGAAACATTGCAATAAATGTCCCCAAGATTCTGTGTCGCGGCGGGCCGGCAATCGGGTAAACATCGTTCATGGTCGCGAATAGCGAGGACCGCCGGCAGGTCGAGCGGTCGTTTGCGGCGCGCCTAATCCGCGCCGACAAGATCGATCAGGGGGCGTTGGACCGTGTCCAGCGGATCCAATCCGAGAACCGCGACCGGCTCGACGCACTTTTGGTGAAGCTCGGTTATGTAAGCGAGCGGGATGCGGCCGAGGCGCTTGCGGCCGAACTCGGCCTGGTGACGGTCAAACCCGCCGATTACCCGGACAGCGCGCTTTTGAACGGCGACGTAAGCAAAAAGTTCCTGCATGAAGCGGGCGTCCTGCCGTTGGCACTTACGGCCGAGGGGCTGGTCCTCGCGATGGTCGACCCGCTGGATGAGTTTACGAAGCGCGCGATGGAGGTGGCTAGCGGTCAGCCGATTATTGCAAGGGTGGCGTTGGCAACGGAGTTCGAAACGGCGTTTCACCGTCTCTACGAGATCGAGGGCGGCTCGCGCGCCCCGGTCGCCGAGAAGACGCAGGATGCCGTCGACGAGGAGCTGCTCGAGGACGTGGATCGCCTGCGCGATCTTGCGAGCGAAGGCCCCGTAATTCGATTGGTGAACCAGCTCCTAGCGCGCGCGGTCGAGGCACGGGCGTCCGATATTCACATTGAACCGTTCCAAAATCGTCTGGTCGTGCGCTACCGCATCGACGGAGTGATGCGCGAAGTGGCGGAGCCGCCGCTGGCGCTGCGCGCGGCGATCACCTCGCGCATCAAGATCATGGCGAAGCTCAACATCGCCGAGCGCCGGTTGCCGCAGGATGGCCGCTTTCGCCAGGCAATCCAGGGCCGCGACTACGATCTGCGCATTTCGACGGTGCCGACGCTGCATGGCGAAAGCGTCGTCATGCGCATCCTTGATCGTACCGGGCTTGTGCATGATTTCGGTGCGCTGGGTTTTGCGGAAGATTCCGTCGCGCCGTTCCTGCGCGTGCTGGAACAGGCGCAGGGCATCTTGCTGGTGACCGGGCCGACCGGCAGCGGCAAGACGACAACGCTTTACACCAGCTTGATGCGCCTCAATTCACCCGAAAAGAAGCTGTTCACCGTCGAGGACCCGATCGAGTATCAACTGGAAGGCGTCAATCAAATTCAGGTGCGCCCGCAGATAGAGCTGAGCTTCGCGCATGTGCTCCGCTCCATTCTGCGGCAAGACCCGGATATCATCATGATCGGCGAGATGCGCGACCTTGAGACCGCTCAGATCGCGATTCAGGCGGCCCTCACGGGCCACCTCGTGCTGTCGACCCTTCACACCAACAGCGCCGCGGCGACCGTGACGCGGCTCCTGGACATGGGGGTCGAGGACTACCTCGTTACGTCAACGCTGAACGGGATTCTCGCGCAGCGCCTGGTTCGCCGACTTTGCCCAAACTGTCGGGAACCGTACGCCGCACTTCCCGAGCTGGTGACCGAGTTGCGGCTGCCCCAGACCCATGGCGCGCCGCCGATCTTCTATCACACCAAAGGCTGTGAAAACTGCACGGGCACCGGGTATTTAGGCCGCCTTGCGATCACGGAGCTTCTCGTCATGACCGATGATGTTCGCCGCTTGGTGTTGCGCCGCGCGGAGGCGTTTGAGCTGCATCGTGCCGCGGTCGCCGCCGGTATGCGCTCGATGTATGATGACGGGATTCGCAAGGCATCCCAGGGGTTGACGTCCCTGGAGGAGGTCTTGCGCGTCACTCGGGACGTCTGAGGAATGGCGCTCTTTCGCTATCAAGCGGTGACGGCGAACGGCCAATTGGTTTCCGGCGAAATGGAGGCCGCAAACCAGGCCGCCGTTGTCGAGCGGTTGCAGAGCACCGGTCATGTGCCCATCCGCGCCGACGAGAGCGCGGGTTCTGCGTGGCGGCGCGCGCTCACGCGCCCGCTGTTCACCGGCATGGGGCGGAGCGTCGGCAATCTCGCCCTGATCACCCAGCAGCTCGCGCTACTGCTCCACGCGGGCCTCGCCGTCGATCGGGTTCTTGAGATCGTCGCCAGCACGTTGCGGAAGCGAGATCGCGTCGAAATCGAGGCGTTGCTCGATCGAATCCGGGCGGGAAGTTCGCTCGCCGACGCGATGGCGTCCCGTGGCGCCACGTTTCCCCGCTTTTATGTGGGAATGGTGCGGGCAGGCGAGACCGGTGGTTCACTCGAACAGACGCTGCGCCATCTCGGCGATTTTCTGGAGAAATCGCAGAATGCCCGCGAGCAAATAAAATCGGCATTGACCTATCCGATGATCGTGCTGGCAACAGGCACCGCGTCGGTCGCGCTCTTGTTCGGCTTCGTGGTGCCCCGGTTTCGCCCGCTCTTCGACGAGGCGGGGGCGAAGCTGCCGATGTCAGCCACGGTCATTCTCGCGATTTCGGATCTGATGCAAGATTACTGGTGGGCGTTGCTGGCGCTTCCGGTTCTCTTGGGTTGCGGTTTGGCGCTTTACCTCCGTCGCCCGGCTGGGCGGCTTGCATGGGACCGATTCAAACTGCGTCTCCCGGTGGTCGGCGACCTCGCGATCAAGCTCGAAATCGGCCGCTTTGCCCGAACGCTGGGGACGATGTTGAAAAACGGCGTAACGCCGATCGCGGCGCTTGCCATCACGGGAGAAACCCTGCGGAACGCGGCGGTGCGAGCGGCGATTTCCGGGGTGGCGGATCGAATCAAGGAAGGGTCGGGTTTTGCCGAACCGCTCGCCGCTTCGGGCGTTGTTCCGGTGTTGGCGCTGCGCCTGGTTAGGGTCGGCGAAGAAACCGCGCGGCTCGATGACATGCTATTGAAGATCGCGGACATATACGATCAAGAGGGACGCCGCACCATCGATCGACTGTTGGCGATGATGGTTCCGGCGATGACGATTGCGCTGGGTGTGATCGTCGCGCTGGTGATCGGCTCGATTCTGACGGCGGTGCTGAGCGTGTACGAACTCGCGGTCTGAGGGAGAAGCACGATGATTGCCACGAACATCGAAATCTCGCGCCTGCGCGTGCAAAGGCGGCGCGCCTCGGAGCGGGGCTTCACCCTGGTCGAGCTGCTGGTGGTGTTGGCCATCCTCGGCATCATCGTCGCGCTGGTGACGCCCGCGGCCCTCCACTATCTGGCGCGCGCGAAGACCGAGGCGGCGCACATCCAGATACAAAGCCTGTCGAGCGCGCTCGATCTTTTCCGGCTCGATATGTCGCGTTATCCGACGGAGCAGGAGGGATTGCAGGCGCTCGTCCAAGCGCCGCCTGGCGTTGCCAACTGGAATGGCCCTTACATCAAGCAGAAAGCAGTGCCAATGGATCCCTGGGGCCGGCCTTATCATTACAAGATACCCGGCGAGCATGGGGAGTATGACCTCTTTACGCTCGGCGCGGCGAATGCGCCTGGAGGAACCGGCGAAAACCAGACAGTCGGAAATTGGTGAACGGCGGTGCGAGCACCGGGATTCACGCTCATCGAATTGGTGGTGGCGCTGGCGGTCGCGGCGCTCGTATTGGCGATTGCGGTGCCGATGCTGTCCGGCACGTCGGCCCGCGCGCAGTTCCGGGCGTCGGCGCACGAGGTGGTGGCGGCGCTGCGCGAAACCCGCAGCCGCGCCATCACAAGCGGTCGGAGTGCGGCGTTGATCATCGATGTAGAGCGCGGCGTCTATCGCGGCGATGCTTCCGCGACGCCGCATTGGCTGCCAAAAGGCATACACCTCGTGCTTACGACAACAACTCAGGAGCGCCGCAGCGAGGGCAGCGGCGCCATTCGCTTTTTCCCGGATGGCAGCTCGACCGGCGGTGGCGTCCGTCTGATAGAAGATGGCAAGCGCTACGATGTGCTGGTCGACTGGCTCACCGGTCGGGTGTCCCTTGATGATCGCGCGCCACTTCCCGCCGGCTGAGCAGCGTGGCTTCACGCTGATCGAGACGCTGGTTGCCTTTACCGTTGCGACCCTGTTGCTCTCGGTTCTGCTTGCCTCCTTTGCCGGCGGCGTTGCCGGCAGCCGCCATGACGAGCTTCGCACCGAGGCGGTCCAGCTCGCGCAATCGACGATGGAGGCGATGGGCGCCGTGGATGTCTTGAAGGACGATACGCGGTTCGATCGAGTTGAAGGTCGGTTTCATATCGCCGTATCGACGGAGCGCTATGCGGCGTCCGAGGCGCCGGGAACGCAAGGGATTTATGTAGCACCCTATGACGTCACAGTCCGGGTTTCCTGGCCCGAGGGCGGACGGCAGCAATCCGTATCTCTCCGCACTCTGCGGCTCGGAAGACAGCAGTGAACATGCGGACCCCGATGCGCCGCAAATCGTCTGCCTCCGAGGGCTTCACGCTCGTCGAAATGCTTGTCGCCGTCGCATTGATCGCGCTTCTGAGCGTGATGCTGTTCGAAGGTATGCGCTTGGGAACCCGGAGCGCGGCGCTGAGCGCGGCCATCAACGACCGTTCGGGTCAGTGGTCGCTCGCTTATGGGGTGCTGCGCAGGCAATTGGCCGGCGCTGAATCCGTCCCGGTGAAGCAGCAGCAGCCTGGCCCAAACACGGTCGATTTCGACGGAAGCTCGGACAGCCTCAATTTCATCGAATCGCCACCGGCGTTCCTGGCGCTTGGCGGCCTTTATCGCATGCAGCTCGCATTCGTGCGAGGCGGGCGCGGCGGCCGGTTGACGCTCGGCTGGACGCGCCTCGACGAATCCGAGACACCCGAAGGCGGAGCGCCCTCAACGCTCATCGATAACCTCGCCAGCGCCGAATTCAGTTATTTCGGCGCACTCGAGGCCGATCAGGCCCCGGAATGGCAGCAGAGCTGGCAGGGGATCGATCACCTGCCAACCCTGGTGCGCCTGCGCATCGCTTTCGCCGATGGGCAGCGGCTGCCGGATTTGATCGTGGCGCTGCGCCTCGCGCCACTGCCCCGAAGCGGTCAATAGGTACGATCGATGTTTGCCGACCGAGCCCCGCAGGGACCGCTGCTTCAAGCCGCCACGACCCTCAAGAGCGCGGTGGGGTGGTGGACACGGGAACTGGCGGCCCTGGTTCCCCCAGGATTGCGCCGCCGGTTAGGCGCGATACGCGGTCAATTGCTCCTTGTGCTGGATCGGGGGCGCATGGACCTTGTCTACGACGCGGGGGGCCGGCGCGAGACTCTGGCACGCCTGTCGTCGTCGAGCGCCGGACGGGACGAGGCGCGACGCGAAGTCACGCGACTGCGGCATCGGCGGCGTGAAGTCGAGGGTGTTGCGACCATCTGCCTCTCCGAAGAAAGCGCGCTCCGCCGCATGATTGCCTTGCCCCTCGCCGCCGCGAACAACCTGGCGCAAGTCGTGTTCTTCGAACTCGATCGGCTAACGCCCTTCAAGCGGGACGACATTTATTTTGCGTATCGGCTGTTGAAGCGCGACGCGGAGGCGCGGCAGCTACTGGTCGAACTGACGGTGGTGCCGCGCACTGTCGTCGCGGAAGCTTTGCAGACGGCCGCGGCTCTCGGATTGACGGTCGGAGCCGTGTGCGTCGGTGGTACGGACGATGCAGCGGCTCCATCACCGAATGTTCTGCCGGAGAGTGAGCGCCGGAAGAGCCGGCGTATCGCTGGCCGAGCGCTGGCGGCGCTGGCCGCATTGACGGCGTTGCTGGGTATTACCGCGCTGGCGATACCCTTTGCTCAGGTGCAGCGGGAAGCGGACGCGCTGAGCCAGGAGGTCGCCGAGGCGAAGCAGAAGGCCGACGCCAGCCTTAGGCTCCAAACCGACATCGACGCTGCTGCCCAGGACAATCGTTCCCTTGTCGAGCGCAAGCGACGGAGGGTTTCGGTCTCCGAGGTGTTGCGGAGCCTGACGGAGCTGCTGCCGGACGATACTTGGCTCCTTTCGCTGGAAATCAGCGGTTCGGAGGTGCGTATATCGGGATACGCCTCCTCGGCAACGGAGGTGCTGGGCATTATCGACCGCTCCGGCGCATTCTCGAACGCGGCATTCCGCGCTTCGGTGACTCAGGATACCCGGCTCAATCGCGAGCAGTTCAACATTGCCGCGCAGATTCGTGGGGAGGAGCCGAAGTGACGCTTGCTCTGCCGCCCATTGCAAGCCGCGCTCTCGCGCTCGCAATCCTGATTCTGCTTGTCGTGGGCCTGTATGCACTGGTGATCGACCCGCTCGTCACGGATTATCAGGCCAACCGCGACGCGGTGGAGCAGTTGAGCTCGGTGCTCGAGCGCTATCGCGCGGCCGGCCAGCGGCTGCCGGAACGAGAGCAAACACTTGAATCGCTCAAGAATTCCGATCCCGGCCGCGAGGGCTTTCTTCAGGGAGGCAACGACAATCTAATCGCCGCCAATATTCAAGCGCGCGTCAAATCAATCACCGAGGGTGCACGAGGAGAGCTCAGGAGCACGCAAATCCTGCCGGTAGCAGAAGAGGGAAAGCTGCACCGTATCGCGGTTCGAGCCCAGATGACGGTCAATATGGCGGCGGCGCAGCGAGTCTTTTATGGCGTTGAATCGGCCACACCCTACCTGTTCCTCGACAACGTCGTGATGAACGCGCGGGTCGGGCTGCGCCGGCGCGGGGAGGCGGACGACGATCCGCTGATCGACGTACAGTTTGACGTCTTCGGCTATACCCGCGGCGGGAGCAAGTAGGAGCGCACCGGTGTTCCTGACATGGTCATTGATCCGGCTTGGTGCTCTCGCCGTCCTTGCGGCCGCTAGCGTCGTGCTTGGCATCGTCATCTATGACGAGATCGCCGGCGGTTCGGAGCGGGAGATCACCGCACCGGCGGCGAGCTCACGGGCGGCGGCGACAACCGCGCCGCAAACTTTCGCACTGCCTCCCCCGCAGTCTTATCGCGTCGTCACTGAACGTCCTCTGTTCACCCCCGGACGGCATCCGGCTCCGCTGGACGTGGGGACGCAGCCGGCCGGCGAGATCTCCTCCCTGGTCCTCAACGGCATCATTGTCTCCGGAGACGACAAAATAGCGCTGATTACGGACTCCCATGGGGGATCGGTGGCGCGTTATCGCGAAGGGCAGGTGGTCGCCGGCTGGACATTGCAATCGATCGAGCGGGACCACGTCGTCCTCGAGCGGGGCGCATCGCGGCAAGAAATCAAGCTCACCGACAAGCCTCGCGCTCCCGCGGACGGCGCGGCACTGCGACGCCCACCGCAACGGCCGTAGCCGCCGCCAATTTAGGGAGGATTCACCGAACCTAGCTGCCGCCGGTTGGTTGCCGCCATTCGACGATGCGGTAGGGTTGGGTCGGCGTATTCGTGACTTCCACGATCGCCTCGCGAACGAAGGTCGTACCTCCCGCGGTCACTCCCGTTGCGGTAATCGTAGCGGCGGTAAAGGCGGTCTGGCCCAAGTATTGTGTGAGATTGGCGGGGATTGTCGGCGCCGTTCCGCCCGTGGCACCGAGCGGCGCGGCTTGCGCCGCGAGCAGTGCCTCGACCTCAGGCGGATCGATGCCCGGTATCGCCTCCAATACCTCGCGCGGCGCGGTCAGCGGATTGACGAGTCCGCTTTGTGAATAGACCGTGAGGAATGGAAAAACACGATCGAATGCAGCTCGACTCAGCCCCGGAAGGGAACCCAGCTCTTGCACGGAATTGATCGCCTTCGGGGTCGGGGCGTTCGCCGGCAGAAGCTGGCGGCCACTCAGGAGCGGCAGAGCCGAGCGCGACGCCTCGGTGCGCCGACGATCGATCTCGGCGAGCAAGCTCGCCCGCAAGTCGGGTTCAAGACCGCGACTCGCGAACAAACCGGCCAGTACCTCAAGCGATGCAAGGTTGAGATCGATCTTGCCGTTCTCATCCGTGATCACCACCCTGATAGTGCCGCCGTCGTATGATATGTGGCGTTCGCGGCCATCCGCCGGCCATCGTGACTGAGGATTGGGATCGAGCAGACCGTTGATTGCGAGCGATACGCCGGCCTCCGCGAGCGCGCCTGCCCTGGCACTTTCAAAGCTGTTGCGAACCAACAAGGTTTGAGTACGGGTATCCGTGAGCAGAGACGTCGCGAGCACGGCGAGCAGCGAAATCACCCAGATCACCAACAACAGCGCGAAGCCGCGCTGGCGGCGCGGAGGCGGCGCCGTGTCAGCGAGGCGCGGGCGTGACCACAAGGGGTGTCACCAGGCGCATCTGCTGTCGCAGCTCGTCGGTTACCTGGCGCGCTTCCGACGCGTTGTGCAGGACGTGTGGCGACAGCAAGATCAGCAGCTCGGTGCGCACCCGCTGGTTCGACTTGGTGCCAAAAAGATCACCGAAGAGCGGCAGATTGGACAGGATGGGCAAGCCGCTGTTGCCGAGGGTAACGCTGTCCTGGATCAATCCGCCAAGGGCGATCGTTTCCCCGTCACGCACCGAGACCGAGCTCAAGAGCCGGCGCTGTTGAATGGTGGGACCATTCAGCGAGGACGAGGTTGTATTGGTAACGGTGCTTACTTCCTGCGCAATGTCGAGGCTGATGACACCGTTCGTGTTGACTCGTGGCGCCACGTGAAGAATGACGCCGGTGGGGAGGTACTGGATCGTATTCACCAGAGGCGCGCCGTTTGAGACAGTCTGAGTGATTTGCGCGGTCGGTATCGGCACTTCGTCGCCGACTTGCAGTGATGCCACGTGATTGTCGAGAACAAGGAGCTGCGGCGACGATATGACCTTGACGTTGGTCACGGCCGAGAGCGCACTCAGCACAAGCTGGGGTCCGGCTCCTCCGGTAAGGACATAGTTGAAACCCGGGAAGATCGCACTCACTGCGCCCGTGCTGACGTTCGACAGCGATATGCTCGAGGAGTTGTTCTTGAAGAACCATTGAACGCCGTATTGCAGATTGTCGTTGAGGGTGACCTCGGCGATCGTCGCCTCAATCAGCACCTGCAGCGGCACGATGTCGAGCTTGCGCAACGTATCCTCGATCATTCGATAAACCTTCGGCGTCGCATAGATCACCAGCGCATTGTTTTTTTCGTCAGCGATGATCCGAACGCGCGGCAAGCCGTTCTCGCCACCCTCCGTGCCGGGTGCCGCCGACGCGCCCGGAAGAGCGGCCTCCGCCGTTTGCTCGGGAGACGCCGCTTGCCCGCCGCTGGGTGACGGCTGCGTGCCCGCCGGCGGTGCCGACGACTGTGGCAACCCAGCATTGCCGAAAGTCGCGGTGCCGGGGGCGGCGGGAACGCTGCCGCCCAATGATCCCGGCGTGGTCGTACCAAATCCCGCCCCGCCACCCATCGTAGGCAGACCGCCGCCCGTCCCGGGCTGCGATCCGCCGTAGTTCTCGCCAAGCGTCGTCGCGGCGCTGCCGGGCGCGGTGGCGCCCACGGTTTGGACTTGCCCCTGGAACAAAGCCGAGAGCACCTTGGCGAGGTCGACCGCGCGGCTGTTCTGCACGCGGTACTCGAAAATTCGTGCCGTGGTCTCGTCGGCGTTGGTATCGAGACGGCGGATCCACTGTCCGACTTTGATGACGTATTGGCGCTGCGGCGAGATCACCAGCACCGCACTGATCCGCTCGAGCGGGACGAAGCGCACGACGCCCCCGAGCGAATTTCCGCCGCGACCGCCGAAAATCTCGTTGAGATCGCTGACCACGCTCTTGGGTGTGGCCGACTCCAATGGAAAGATCCCGTAGGACATGCCGGCAAGCCAGTCGACATCGAAGGTGTTGACGAGATCGACGACGCTCGCAAGGTCGGCTTCGACGCCCGTGACGATCAAGAGGTTGCGACTGGCATCCGCCTCGATCACGGTTCCCTTGGGCACGAAAGGCTGCAGCGTCTGCGCCAGCTCGGTTGCCGATGCGAATCTGAGCGGCAGTACTCGAATATGGAAACTGGGCGTCGATCCCGTCACCAGCACGTGTTGCGATCCCACGACAACGGAAGCCGCGCCGCTTCGGGCGGCGTCTTCAATCGGCACGACGCGATAGAGGCCGTCCGCGCGTACGAGTGCTAGTCCGCTCGCGTGCAGTACTTCCTGCAGAACCGGAAGGACGGCATCGCGGCGCAACGGCCGACTGGTCTGCACCGTGATCGTCGCCTGTATCTTCGGGTCGATGCTGTAGTTCAAGTGCAGCACGTCGCCCAAAACGGAACGGACCACTTCGTGCACGTCGGCATCGACAAAGCTGAGTGTTATGTCGCCGGTGTCGCCGGACTCGGCTCCTTGAACCGAAGAAGTGTTGCCCACGACACTGCCCGACCCCGAGAAGATCTCCGGCCTTCTTGGCGTGATCTTGGTCTCACTATCCGACGGCCCCTCGTAATACGTGGCCGGGCCGCCCGGATGGGCGACAGCCGCCTCCGTCGCGGGCGGCGCCTGTGAGTGATCGGTCGGCGCGTTGCACGCAGCTACCATAGCAACCGCCGCAATAACAGCGGCGAGACCGCGTCGCGGATACCTACTTCCCCTGTCGCTCACCCTCGCGTCGCGCCGCAACGCCAATCCGGAACTCAGCGCCACCTCCCATACATCCGCCCACTGGGAGCCCCGCCACCGGGAGAGCTTATGGCCCGGCACCACTGAGCCTCAGAGTTCCGGGGGCGAGCCCCGGTTTCTATCCCGGCTCAACGGAAGTTCTGGGAAACGTCAAATCGCCTCGGACGCGCCGCGCCGGACAAGCCCCCCGGAGCATGCGCGTCGTTCATTGCTGTAGACTGTACCACCCGTTCATCTCGTGGGCCTGGTCGGTGTCACTGTCCCGGTAGCCGCGGCCGCCTGAACTTCATGCCAAGGCCCGTTGCACGAGGTCACATTGGGGTAATAACCGGCTGGGTCCTCGCATTGATACAAAAATTGCGGTTGCGCCGACACGACCTGCGGGGCTCCGGCGCCTGGAGCCGCCCCATAGCCAGCGGGCGGGGCTCCGGGATACCCGGAAGCTCCGGCCGCTGGAGGCGCCCCATAGCCAGCCGGCGCGGCCCCGGGATACCCCGGAGGCGGCCCGCCGTATCCAGTCGGAAAGGGACCAGGAAAGGCGCCAGGGAACGGTGGAAACGCCCACGGATAGGGGAAAGCCCAGGGGTATCCCCACCAAAACGGGGAACCCCACCAGCCAGGGCCAACCCCGATGAAGACGCCGCCACAGCAACCACCACGGAACCCATTGTGGAAACCGCCGCGGAAACCGTTATGGAAGGCCCAACCACCGCGCCAACCAGCGCCGCCACGGAAGCCACCGCCGCCCCAACCGCCACCGCCGCCCCAACCACCGCCGCCGCCCCAACCACCGCCACCGCCGCCATGAAAGCCACCGCCACCGCCGTGCTGCGCGAGAGCAGGGGACACCAGGCCAAATATCGATAAGAGGCCGGCCGCAACGAGTAATCGAAGCCGTGTCATGGCTCCAGCTCCAACCAAGGATTTCTAACGTACCGTATAGATGGGCATGATTGGCCGGGGTTGCCAAGGGGGGATTGCGCAGGTGCATAGCTGCGGCACTAGCCAGGAGAAGCGTGCTGGCAGGGATGCTGCAAGGCGTGCCGAGTCGCTCTATGCCACTGCGGCCGGCGGATAGAGCAGGTCGTTACCGGCCATGTACCGTGCCGAGTTTGCATCCAGGCGATCGTTGTTCGTCTCGCGCAACGCGGCGTCGGATTCGTTGTAGAGGAAGGGCAGGAAGGCGAATCGACGGCCGCGTGTTATCGGAGTGACCTCGTGCAGCGCGCCGCATGAGAACACGATTGCGCCGCCGACCGGTGCTCGGTAAGTACGGCGGCCGAATTCTGGAAATACCAGATCGCAGCCGTCATAGTCGTGGTTCAGGTTGATCGACACGGCGAAGCGCCGATGCTCGGCGCCGGCGTTGAGATTGTCGCGGTGCCGAAAGAAGTAGCCGCCTTCATTGCTGTCATAGCAGGAGACGATATAGCGATCCATGCGCGTCGCCGCGAATTGGAAATAGCGCTCAACCGCCGGCAACAAGCGCGCCACGAGCCGGGCGCGAATACGCTCGCGCAGCTCCGGAACGACGATAGGCAGGTCGCGGCGGCGTTTCAGCCGATGATCGAGAATGGTCGCGGTCTTGCCGGCATTGTCGAGCAGAAAACCGGAATCCTCGCCTCCCATCCGGTCGTATAACTGGACCAGGAAATCGCAGAGCTCGAAGTCGAACACCCTTGGCACGATGAGCGCGGGGGCGGTCAGGGGAACTCCCGCGGAGTGATCGATGCTCGGGAGGCCTTGCAGCACTCGTCCAAGAAGAGCAGCGTGACCCATTGGATGATCCCACGGGATGATCGCGATGCTGCGCAGCATCGGATCCAGCACCACCGTCCGTGGCACTGAACGGGCTCCATAGAGGTCGGTGATGCTCTGATCGTAATCGGCGACAAGGCGGAGCACCTGTGCGGCCGCCACCGGCAGCGCCGAGGTTTCTGCGGGCGGTGCCGTCAACACGGCATACGCCACGAGATGATCTTCCGTGAAGCCCGCGAGGCGCGCCGCGAGCGCGCTCAGTTCCTGCTGGGCGCGCTCCGACGCTAGATCATGCAAGAAAGAGATGACGATCCAGCGCCCGGCGTTCACATGAAGGTCGGACGTTCCGCCCGAAACGTAGCGCGCGGTGAACCAGGGCGCGGGATCTCCGAGCATCAGCCGCTCGGCCTCGACACTGTGACCGATCATTTGATCGCTTTCGCCTCCATGCGCGCAACCTTGTGCGGGTCTTCCGCAAAGTGCATGCCAAGCTCTTTCGAAGGCAGAGCAAAGCCTTATTGCCGATACATGCGCTTATCCAACGGTACGTTCGGCAATTAATGCCGTGTCATTCCTGCCGCGTGGCGCGCTCGATCCGCCTCTAAGAGTCGCCGCCGCCGGGAACGCGGATTAAGGGTAAGGAAACCATCTATCTCAAAGATACCGCTGACGATGTCGCCCATCGGAGCGCGATCCGAACATGATCTTGCAAACATCCCAGTTCATCCATCGGCTGCCGGTCGGCGCAAATCGGGTTCTGCTCATTCATGCGGTGAGCCACCTGCGCCTTGCGGTCGACGGCGAAGTCGTGGGCGTCATCGACTTCTTCACTCGGCCGCGCGTTTGGCCCGACGAATGCGCCGACCTCGCGAGAGTGGTCCCCCATGATCAGCAAACGCTCGCGGCATTCGTGGGATCGCTTCAGGCAAGAGGCATTCTGACCGAGAAAAATGCCGGAGAGGAACTTGCCGAAATCGCGGACAAGCTGAGCGAGACTCATGGCCGCGACCCCGGGGAATTGCTGGAATGCCATCGACGCGAACTCAAGGAAGGGCCGCTGCCCTATTGGTCGGCCGGCGTTGCCCGCACCATCAAAGATCTTGGGACGCAACAAAGGCGTCTCGATCTTCTTCTGTTCGGCGAGTGCGACATTCAGATGGAAGCTGATTTCCTCCGCCGCGAGGCATCGACACGCGGCATCGATCTGCGCATCGCGGCCACATCGCCCGACGACTTCCGTTTTGCCGCCGAACGTCGGCACGACGCGGTGCTGATAGGAGTGTTGCCGGCGCGGCACTTCATCACGCTCGATCACGAGGTTGGCAAAGGTCCGCCGCATGCTGCGTATATCCTGCAGGCGCGTCACATATTGACCCAGCTCCGTCAGCACACCGACAAGCCAATCCTGATCGACAATCTTCCGGAGCCCACCGTTCAGCCTTTGGGACTGGCGGAGCGGGGGCTCTTCGGCCACCGCGCACGTTTTCGCACCACCAACGTGGTGCTGGCCGATCTCGCCGCGTCCTTTCCTGACGTCCATGTTGTGGATATTGCCGCGGCCATGGCGGCCGTGGGGTCCGAGCGGATGATCGACGATGCGCAAGTCGGGTTCACCCATCTCGGCTCACCCGGTTGGATGCTCCAGCGGCCTCAAAGCGAAAAGGCGGCCGTGCACGGCATTTTCCCCGATACCAAGCCGTTGGCGCAGTGGCTTGACGGCGATGCTTATGGACGCGAGGCAGCGATCGCGAGGACCCACGTCGATACTCTCGTCACCGTCATCGGGATTGGCCGCAAGAAATGCGTTATCGTCGATCTGGACGGCGTATTGTGGCCGGGCGTTCTCGCGGAGACCGGAAGTCCCTTCGCGTGGGACCCCACGATCAGCGGCACTTTTTCCTATGTCGGGCTCTACTTCGGCCTGCATGAGGCGCTGCTTTGCCTCAAGAAGCGCGGCATCGTGCTGGCCTGCGTCAGCAAGAACGATGAGGCGACGGTGCGGGAGCTATGGAAATATCCCGCGCACTATCCGCGCGATCGCCTGCTGACCCCCGACGATTTTGTGGCATGGCGCGTCAATTGGCAGGACAAGGCCGAGAACATCCGCTCGCTTGCCCTTGAGATTGGCTTTGCGCTCGACACCTTCGTCTTCATTGACGATCACCCCATCGAGCGTGACCGCGTGCGCCAGCGATTGCCCGAGGTCGAGGTTTGGGGCGAGAACCTGTTCGAATTGCGGCGGAGGCTGCTGACCGACCCGCGCATACAGTTGCCCATCGTTACCGACGAAGCGCGCGCGCGCACCGAGCTGGTCAAGGCGCAGCTCAATCGCCAGCAGTTTCGCGCGGAAACGCCGGACGAAAGCGACTATATCTCGTCACTCCGGTTGCAGTGTCGGATTGAACGGATCGTCGAAGGTGCGCGGCTCGATCGTGTGGAGGAGCTCTTCCGCCGCACCACTCAGTTCAACGCTACCGGTAGAAAATTCACCCTGGGCGAGCTGCTTGTTCTAACGCAGGACCCGGCTGCGCAGCTCTACGCCATGCACGTCTCGGACCGGTTCGGCGATCACGGTCTGGTCGGTGCCGTCGCGGTGGAGAAGGGCGAGATCACGGGTCTGGTGCTGAGCTGTCGCGTTCTCGGGCTTGGGGTCGAGCACGCGCTGATGCGCCACGTCATCGCGGAGTTGCAAGCGGCGGGCGTCCAACCGATCGCCCGGATCATCGAAACTTCGCGCAACGCGCCCGTCCGCAATATCTACCGCGACAGCGGTTTCGTTCGGGACGAGACGGGCCTTTGGCGGTTGCCCGCAGCCCAAAGCACGGCGGCCTAGTGTCTCGATTCCGAAGTTCGCATGACCAAACGGCCAAGCTCGGATGCGAACTTCGGAATCATGGGGACACCAGCAACTCATTGATTGCTAGTGTGGCCTTCGGATTTGAAGTTCCTCTCCGAGCGGCCGGCGGTGATCGGAGGAACTTCAAATCCGCCACACTAGGGGACGGACCCGGACACTCGGCCGGCTCGCCATTGCGGGCGGGGGGCGGCTGCAAGCAGGGGTGGTGCATACCTCGTTGTCGCCGGGCTGTTAGCCTTCAGAGCCCCGTACTATGCTATGTCCAAATAAGCAAATAAGTATGCCCGCGCCATCCTGGGCGGTTGCCGGGTACGAGCATGGGAGATCGGGGAGTGCGCATGGAATTCGGGATGTTTCACGAGTTTCAAAGGTCGCCAGATGCGAGCGAGGCCGAGGCGTTCGTGCAGTCCTTCGAGCTGGTCGACGCGGCCGAGCGCTGGGGGCTCGACGCTATGTGGCTGGCCGAGCTGCATTTTGCGCCGGATCGCTCGGTGCTGGCCTCGCCCTTGATTCTGGCCGCGGCCATCGCCCAACGCACCCGGCGCATGAAAATAGGCACGGCGGTTCAGGTGCTGCCGCTCTGCCATCCCCTGCGGATCGCCGAGGAAGCAGCCACCGTCGACCAGATCAGCGACGGCCGGCTGATCTTCGGTGTCGGCCGCAGCGGTTTCCCGCGCACCTACGAGGCTTATGGCGTTCCCTATGCCGAAAGCCGGGAGCGTTTCGCGGAAACCTTGGAGATCATCAAGCGCGCCTGGACCGAGCAGCGCTTTTCCCATCGTGGCAAGTATTTCAGCTACGAGAAGATCGCACTGGTACCAAAGCCGCGGCAGAAGCCTCATCCGCCGATCCGCATCGCCGCCACCAGCCCCGACACCTATCCGGCGATCGGCAAGCTCGGCCACCCCATCTTCGTCGCCGCGCGGATCGGCACGCTCTCGGAATTGGCCCCCCTGGTGCGCAACTATCGTGAGGCCTATCGCGATGCGGGCCACCCCGGCGAAGGCGAGGTCTATCTCAGAGTGCCGGTCTATGTGGCGGAGACCGAGGAACAGGCGCGACGCGATCCCGAGGAAAGCGTCATGCATCTCTTCCGCTCGATCGGCGGCCAGCTCGCGGAATCCGCGGACCGCGCGGGAGCCCGCGCCATCGAGCAGCGGGCCGAGCGCGGGCAGCATCTTCAATCCGTTAGCTACGAAGATGCGCTGCGCGACAAGATGGTCGTCGGTACGCCCGGCCATGTCGTCGAGCGCCTCAAGACCTTGCGCGACGAGATCGGCCTCGACGGCATCCTCGCGGAGCTTAATCCCGGGAGTCTCATCCCGCATGTCCGCGTGATGAACGCGCTGCGGCTTCTTTGCCAGGAGGTCATGCCGCGGTTTCAATAGCTGCAGTTACTAGGTCGAGTAACGTCCGCACTATCAAGCACTCAGCACGCTCGCTCGTCGGTGCCTTCAGGGCATGATTAGAGATTTTTGCAAAATCTCTCGTGGAACAATGAATGACGAGATTAAGGCGCTCCGGACCCAGGTCGCTTCTGCGCGAAGGGATCATAGGGATAGCCGGCATAGAGAAGACTGGCGCCGCCGGAGCTCAGAAGCTCCTGCACCTTCTCGACCGTCTTGCTGATCTCGCGGCGGGAGTCACCGGCCTGGAGGCGGTGCCTGAGGTCGACCATCGCGCGATTGGCGCCGTCGAGACGCCGGGCGAGGATCGTGGCCACGTAGAGTGTGGCCAGCGAATCCTTGGTGAGCAGCGACCGACCGTCCGCGACGTGGAACTCCGATGGCTCGAGCGTCCGCACGTCCGCCGTATGGGGCTGAGCCAGGAGGATGGCGAGTTCGCCGAAAACAGCGCCAGGTGCGGAGACTTTGGTGATTTGCACGCCTTCCTTGAGGACCTCTACGGCACCGCTCCTGAGGACAAATAGCTTGCCGTCCATTGAACCGGCGGTCATCACATCCTGGCCGGCTTGGTATTTCATGATGGGCAGGCCTGCGAGCCTCTGCTGGAAGACGGCGGCGTCTGGAACCAGCGACATGGTCGGCACCTCCTTGGTCTTGCGAGCGGGCAACACGTCAGATCGCGACGCTAGGCGCGCCACGTTGTCAGCGAGCTTTTCCAGATGACCGGCCCGTCGCGCGATATTTCGCGATCGATGTCGGCGAACATTCTGAAGGCGCCTAGCGCAGTCGGCTCTTCGCCACAAAGCGGGCCTAGGGCGGACATCGCGCCGACGGCCGTTGATGACCCCAACTCTGATATCTCCCGCCTGTGCTCATCACTTGAACTGGCCCCCGGCTCCGATAGCTAACTGGAGAGGATGCCGCTCTCGCGGCAAGAGCGGCATCCCGCATGATTCGGAGATCTGCTTCAGCTCTGTTTGGGCCTATGCGCACCCAACGCGGCTTGGAAAGCCTGCGGCACCGTCATGCTTGGCGTCGCGCCACATTGCACCATGACCCTGTGAATGTTGTCCGAGATTTTGCTGACGTCGATGACGCGGATTCCGGCCCTCGCCGAGAGATAGCCGTAATAGAACATCGCGGCCGACGCACGGTCCTCGTCGGAGGCGCCCAGCAGATCGGAGCACCGTATTTTCGTCACGTCCCACTTGCCAGGCGCGACTTGCGCCGCGGATGGAGGAGGTGCCGCGGCTGCCGGTGCGGGCGGTGGCGCCGAGGCGGCGGGGGCTACGGGTTGAGACGGCTGCTGGGTACAGGCCGCGACGCACAGCGCCGCCAATGCTGCCGCAAGCTTTTTCATGAGCTCGGTCCTTTCTCGTTATCGGTAGAGAGCGCTCGCTCTTCACCGGCTCAGTAGCAGGCGCCGGAGGATCGCGCGGAGCCGCGCTGGACGGCGCGGCCGACGCCGCCAACCGCGGCACCGATCGCCGCGCCCTTGCCGGCATTTCCGGCAATGCCACCGAAGACGGCGCCCGCGGCCGCGCCGCGCGCGGCACCACCCAGCGGGCTCGGCGTCACGGCAGAGCAGGGCGGCGGAGAGCTTGGCGGGTAGTAACCCGGCGGCGGGGCTCCGTATTGTGCGTATTCCATCGAGCTCCAGGCCGGCCCGCTTGCGATCATCCAGCAGGCCGCGCCGAGCACAACTAACGAGCGAAGCATTGTGCGATCCCCTTGCAATTCGGCAGCCGGCTTTCGCGGCACCTCCCAAAAAGTTAGTGCGAATTGGTGCGGATCAAGCTCTTGCGCCGGCTCACAAGCCTGGCCCGATGAAATCGGGCCAAATGCCGGGTTCCCGGCTAACACCTGAATGGCGAATCATTCGAGGGCACCGATGCGGCGCCCGCCTACGCGGCTCTCAACGCGACCTATTGCGACTGGGGATGCTTCACTGACCACCGGTCTCCACTTCGCTGCCAAACCACTTGCTTTTGATTTGCTGATATGTCCCGTCCTCGCGCATGGCGACCAGGGCAGCATTGACTTCGCGGCGCAGCGGGCTTCCGTCCTGAAACACGAACCCGACATCTCCCTTGTCAAATTCAGGACCGACGGTCCTCACCATGCCCTTCCCTTCATGCGTTTCGTAATAGCGAAGGCTCGCGGCGTCGAAGAGCACCGCGTCCACCCTCTTGTCGGTGAGTGCCTGATACATTTCCTCCAGGTGTTGGAATTCGTGCAGGCGCGCGTTGTGTTCGCGCAGGTATTTGACAGAGGTGCTCCCCGCGAGCGTCCCGACGTCCTTTCCCGGCAGATCCTCGGGGCCGTTGATGATGCCGCGGATCTGCTCCACGGTCATATTGGTCGTGAGCTGCGCCGTGTAGACCGCGACGAAGACGACGCCGGCAAACATCCAGAGGAGAGCCACAACGCGCGCAAGCCAATGGCGCGGCATATTCTCGCCCTGGGTCAACAGTGTCGAGCCCGACCAAAATATCGCGTAGAAGATGCCGGGATAATATTTTGCCGTTAGAATGATGCCTTCCCTATGGCGGCGTTCAATCAGCCAGACGATGTGGGCTGGAATTAACAGCAACAGTAGACCGGCCACAAGCCATACCAAGGTCGTTTTCGAGAGCATGAGGTCCAATAAATCCGTCAGCGGATGAACGGGCCCAGTCCGACCGGTATCCCGCACCATCACCTGCAGGCCCGCTTCCAAGATTGTGTAGGAGAAATCGAACTCGCGGTCTCGCTCCTTCGAGATGAACACGCCTGAGACCGCGATGTCGGCATTCTTCGATCGCATTGCCTCGAAGCCCGAGGCGACGTCAGGCGCCATCTGGTATTCGGTCTTGATCCCGAGCCGACGGGCGACCTCGGTCCAAAGATCGATGCTGAAGCCGCTGAGCCCGCCATCCTGCTCGATCACAAAGGGTGGGGCAATGAAGGTCTCGACCCTGATTGTCCTCTGTGCGGTTTGTGCGCTGACGGGGGAAGCAATTGCGGCGATCATTACCAGCGCGGCGCATGCCATCGCATAGCCGATACACCTCAGAGCGCGCCGCATGCGAGTGATGTCACGCATCGATGCTTATCTTTTGGGAAATGCGAACACCCTCATTCCCAGCGGTGACACAAAAGCACAATGTTTTGCGGTGGACTGCCGAGATAGAGCTATCGAGGAAGAATTCTCACGAGGAACGCGTTTACCCCCGGTTGAGTTTACGCGACAGCAACGTTGTGTAAAGCCACGCCTTGAGGTTGGAACGCCTCATGGCGCTCACACACTAGCTCACCTTCTCTGTTGCTATTACCTCGCTGCCGAATTCGGAAGGCGTCACGATGAGCGAGCGTTTCACAAGCACGCTGATGTCGTGCCGAGGCCGGTGACGATCCCCTTGTCGATCGCCGCCTGCGCCGCAGCGGCGAGTTTTGCGCGGTCTTCATCGAGGATCGGATTGCCGCAGCCAAAGAAGTTAAAAAGCGGCGCGGTCTCCGGCGGCCCATGCGGCGCCTGCTCGGCCAGGCTGCGGTAGCGCATCCCGGCGGCCTGAGGCGCAGAGGTCGGTCCGATCGAGGTTACGGCGCGACAGAAAACGGGATGTCGCCCCGGGAGATTTCTCCATCGGGCGCCCTCGTTTCCCAGTGCAGCACATAGTGACCAGGGGATGGCGCCTCGCTGGATGCGAAGAGGACGTCGACGGCGCTATCCAAGAGCGGCGAGAGCGACTGCACCACGCGACCCGATTGTGTGATCTGGAGGCGCGACGCCGCGTGATCGACTGGGCCGTCGAAACGGATGACGTACTCGGCGTGGCGGCCGTGAATAATCGCATCGGCGGTCGGCGTTGAGTCGACCACGTGGCGCGGGGCCGCATCAGCCGCGGGCGGCCACGAAAACACTGCTAGCGACGCCCCAATGCCGAAGAGGAGCCACCTGATTTCTCCCTCAGATGTCAACGCGTGCCCCTATTACGCGGCAGGTTTGCGAGCCGCCAATGCCATGGCAATGAGCGAGCTGCCGCCGAATATCATGTCGATGCCGACCAGCAAGCCCAACGCCCAAAACAACGCGCCGGGGAGGCCTGCGATGATAATCGCGGCGAGGACCAGATCGATGACGCCGTTCACCAGCATCCATTCCCATTTTTGCGACAATTCGCGGCGATGGGAGATGGCGAGAATGATCATGAAAATACCGTCGATGATGAAAAATGCGATCAACACGTAGGTCAGCGTGATCAGGCCTTGAAACGGATTCCACAACAGCACGCCGCCAGCGACAAGCGCCAGTACCGCGGAGAGCAGCGACCAGCCGAACCCCGGAGCATGGCGGGATCCGAGCGTCGAGACGAGCGCCACGACCCCCGCGATGAGAAAGAGCCATCCCAGAACTATGGTGGCAACGAGGCCCGCGATGGCGGGGAGGATGATGGCGGCGAGGCCGAGCACGCACAATATGATGCCCTCGATCAGAAACAGGCGCCAATGCGCCTGCGCCGCTTGAGAAAACGCGGTCGTCAGATTGGAATTCACGGGTGCTTGGTTTGAGGACATGGCTTCGACCTCCCTTGCGCGTTTGAGGCGGTGCCGCAAGCCATGACCTAGCCTTTTTCGCTCGGACTTGGGCCGCTCGGGAATAGATGTAGAGCGGCATCGCCGATTTTGGATTGCCGAACTGACCTGGATCAACGGCGCGCGCGCCCCAATTGATTAACGTCGGTTTTTTTGGATGAAACGGGGGAAAAATGGCGGAAGGCGCATGCGCAGCGACGATGCACCTTTGCCGTGTCGGAACGGCGTTGATGACGCTCGTGTGCAGCGCCTGCATGGTCGGCCCTGATTACAAGCCGCCGGTAGTAACGACCGCGGCCAACTACCTCGAGGCAAACCAACCCGCAGTCGATACCAAACGGAGGGAATACGAGGGATGGTGGCAGGTCTACCATGACCCGGTCCTCGATGGGCTTATTGAGATCGCTTACCAGCAGAATTTGACATTGGTGGCCGCCGGCACCCGCGTGCTTCAGGCGCGCGCTGAGTTGGGTGTGGCAATCGGCGAGTTCTATCCGCAGACGCAGCAGGTGACGAGCTCCCTCATTTACGCGCGTCCGAGCCATGCCGACCCGACCGCGACCCCGGAGAGCCAAATCTCGAACTTTTGGCGGGCCTCGCTGGGCGCATCGATCGGCTGGGAACTCGATTTCTGGGGCAAATTCCGGCGCGCCATTCAATCGGCCGACGCGGCCTATCTCGCCTCGATCGCGGGCTACGACGATACGCTGGTGACGCTCCTCGGAGACGTTGCCACGACCTACATCGGCATACGCACGCTGCAGACCCAGATCGCGATCGCCCAGGACAACATCGTCAAGCAGAAGAGGTCGCTCGCCATCGCGGAAGCGCGTTATCGCGGCGGCGTCACCTCCAAGCTCGACGTCTATCAGGCGCAAAACGTCCTCGGCCAGACCGAAGCGGCCGTTCCGCAGCTTACGGCACAGCTAAAGCAAGGCATGAACGCACTGCGTATCTTGCTGGGTATGGCGTCGGAGCCGCTCGACGATCTGTTGCGCGGGCCGACGACAATTCCGGTTCCGCCGACCGAGGTCGCTGTCGGCATTCCGGCCGACCTCGTCCGCCGTAGGCCCGATATTCGGGCGGCCGAACTCGCGGCGATGGCGCAAAGCGCGGAGGTCGGCGTGGCGCAGGCCGACCTCTATCCAGCTTTCAGCCTGTTCGGATCTTTCGGCACCGTCTCCGCCAATATCAATGGCAACAAGCTCAGCGATCTCTTCATGAGCAAGGGCATCACCTTCGGGTTCGGGCCCTCGTTTCAGTGGAATGTCCTGAATTACGGGCAGATCACCAACACGGTTCGGGTTCAGGACGCAAAGCTGCAGGAATTGCTGGTCGACTATCAAAATTCGGTGCTGACCGCGCAAAAGCAGGTCGAAGACGGGCTCGCGACCTTCCTCGAATCGCGCAAGGAGGTCGACGATTTGCATCGCAGCGTCAACGCTGCCAGCGCGGCCCTTGGACTCGCCGTTCTGCAGTATCAGCAGGGCACCCGTGATTTCACGACCGTGCTCACGGCCGAGCAGAATCTTTACACGGCGCAAAACGACCTCACCGTCGCGGAAGGTAGCGTTTCCTCTGGCCTCGCCGCCGTTTATCGGGCGTTGGGGGGCGGATGGGAGATACGCAACAACCACGAATTCGTGCCGACGAAGACCGCCGATGAAATGCGCAATCGCACCAATTGGGGCCAATTGCTGCCCGGCCCGAACCAGCCTCCGCAACCGGCGCCGGGTCTGCCGACACCCGAAGATGTCAACGGCAACGTTCGGCCACCCGTATGGTGAAAGCATGATGAGAACGCATTCGACGCGGAGCCGCATCTTATTCAGCTCAGCCGTGCTCGCTGTCATTGCGGGCGTTGGTGCCGCAAGTCTATGGAGCGGCTTGCCGTTGGCAGGTGCGACCGCCGCCGAATCCCGATTGCCGGCGGAACAGCCAAGGCGCGCACATGTCGAGAGCGTACAACTGGCCGTACCGACTGGGGCCGCGGTCATCCCGGTCGTGCTGCCCAAGCGGCAGCCAGTGACGGACTATGTGGAAGTCACCGGCAACGCCGCGTCGGTGAACCAGGTCAAATTGCTCGCTCGGGTCGAAGGTTATCTCGATAAGATTCATTACGAAGATGGCCAGTTCGTGAAGAAGGGCGATCTTCTATTCACGATCCAGCAGGATCCCTACAAGCAACAGCTCGAGCAGGCGCGCGCCCAAGTGACGCTGCAACAGGCCGCGCTGGAGTACGCCAAGACCGAAGCCGCCCGCTATACCGCTCTGGTCAAGCGAGACGCGGCCGCGCAAATCGAGGTCGATCACTGGAATTTCGAGCGCGAGAAAGCGGCGGCGGAGCTCGATAGCGCGCAAGCCCAGGTTTCCATCGCTCAGGTCAATCTCAGCTACACCGAGGTTCGAGCGCCTTTCGACGGCATTGTCGGCAGGCATTTGATCGATCCCGGCAACCTCGTCGGCGGCGGCGGACAGCAGGCGGCATTGGCCGAGATCACCCAACTCGATCCGATCTACGTGGTTGCCAATCTGAGCGAGCAGACGCTGCTCAAGATCCGGCAGAATCTTGGCTCTCGCCGGCTCACCCTTGCCGATCTGCACAAAGTGCCGATCGATGTCGGCCTGTCGGACGAGCAGGGCTTTCCGCATCAGGGCACGGTCGAGTACGTCGCACCTGCGATTGATTCGGCGACCGGCACCTTGCTGGTGCGCGGCATCCTGGCCAACCCCGATCGCTTGATACTGCCGGGATATTTTGTGCGCGTTCGTTTGCCGATGGGGAAGGTGGACCAGAACGCGCTGCTCGTTCCCGATCGTACGCTGCAGACGGACCAGGGCGGAACTTACCTCCTCGTCGTCGACAAGGATGATGTGGTGCGGCAGCGCTATGTGCAGCTTGGCGCCTTGATGGGAGCGCTGCGCGTCGTCGCGTCTGGCCTGACGGCCGAGGATCGTGTTGTCGTGGGCGATCTCTGGCGTGCGACGACCGGGACCAAGGTGACGCCGAAGCCGACCACCATAGAGGCCGTGACCGGATCGGCGGACAAAGGTTCGCCGCAATGATATCGAAATTTTTCATCGAGCATCCGGTCCTTGCGAACGTCTTGGCGATCGTGCTGGTCATCATCGGTGCGGTGTCGCTGCTGCGCCTGCCGATAGCGCAATACCCGAACATCACGCCGCCGACCGTTTTGGTTTCGACCCGCTATCCCGGTGCCAGCCCCCAAACCGTCGTCGACACCATTGCGCTTCCGATCGAGCTGCAGGTGAATGGCGTTCCCGGCATGCTCTACATGGAGTCGACGAGCGCGTACGACGGCACTTACGTCCTTACGATCACTTTCGAGATCGGCAGCGATCCGAATTTGGATCAGGTGCTGGTCCAGAACCGCGTCAACAACGCGCTCGCGCAACTCCCCCAACCGGTGCAGTCGCAAGGCGTGGCAATCCGTGCGAAATCCCCTGCGATCCTTGAATTCGTCACCCTCGATTCACCGGATGGGTCGCGTGACGCCCTATTCATGTGGAACTACGCGACGATCAACCTGGTCAACGAATTGGCGCGTCTGCCAGGCGTCGGAAACGTCACGATCATGGGTGCCGGCGAATATTCGATGCGCATCTGGATGGACCCGCAGAAGCTGCAGTCCTTTGGTCTGGTTCCGTCCGACGTCGTCCGGGTCGTTCGGCAGCAGAGCCAAGAGGTGGCAGCCGGTCAAGTCGGCATGCCGCCGGCTCCGCCCGATCAGGCCTTTCAGTACACGGTCGACATTAAGTCGAGGCTCACCGACCCCAGCGAGTTTGCCGATATCGTCATCAAGGACCAGACGGCGGAGGGGGGCCGTCTCGTGCGCCTCAGGGACGTGGCACGAGTGGACCTGGGTGCGCAGACCTACGCCCAAGACTTCAAGCTCGACAACAAGCCCGCCGCCGGAATTGCGATCTATCAGACGCCCGACGCTAATTCGCTAAAGGTCGCGACCGCCGTTGACGCCAAGATGAAGGAGCTTGCAAGCCAGTTTCCTCCCGGTCTGCATTACAGCATTCCCTACAACACCACGGTATTCATCGAAACATCGATCGCCGAGGTGTACAAGACCCTTTGGCAGGCCGGGCTCCTGGTGCTGATCGTGATCCTGGTGTTCCTGCAGAATTTCCGCGCGACGTTGGTGCCGGCGACGACGGTGCCGGTCACGATCATCGGCGCCTTCGCGGCGATGGCGGCGCTTGGCTTCACCGTCAACCTCTCCACTCTGTTCGCATTGATCCTGGCGATCGGCATCGTGGTCGACGACGCAATCGTCATCGTCGAAGGGGTGTCGAAGTACATCGAGCAGGGCATGTCGTCGCATGACGCCGCGGTTCGCGCCATGAACGAGCTATTCGGGCCCATCATCGGCATCACTCTGGTTCTGATGGCGGTCTTCCTGCCCTCGGCCTTTATCTCTGGCCTCAGCGGGCAGATGTTCGCGCAATTCGCACTTGTCATCGCGGCGACGGCGCTGATCAGCGCGATCAACGCCGCGACCTTGAAGCCGACGCAATGCGCGCTATGGCTGCGACCCATCAAACCCGTCGAGCAGCGCAATTTCTTTTACCGCGGCTTCGAGCGCGTCTATTCCCGGATGGAGAAAGGCTATACCGGGCTGATCGCGCGAATGGTCCGCGTCAGTCTCCTGGTCGTTGTGGTCGGGATTGCGCTGTCGGGAGTAGCGTTGTGGGGTATCGCGCGCATTCCCACGGCCTTCATCCCGAACGAAGATCAGGGTTATCTGATGATCGCCGCGCAACTGCCGGAGTCCGCGTCGCTGGGGCGGACAACGGCGGCGCTCGATAGCGCAACCAAGCTTGCGCTTTCAACGCCGGGGGTCGAGAAGGTCATCTCGATCTCGGGCATGTCGATGCTCGACAATTTCGCCGATCTTGCCAATGCCGGCCTCTGCTTCGTTGTGTTCAAGCCCTGGGACGAACGAAGCAAGAAAGAGGGGACGGATATCCTCTCGATCGCCGAGCACATCCAGAAAGGACTCAACGATGCGCCCGACGGCCGACTGTTCGTGCTGCCGCCGCCGCCGATCTCGGGCATCGGCAATGCCGGCGGCTTTCAGATGGAGGTCGGGTTGCTGGGCGGCAGCACCGACTATCAGCGGCTCAGCGATGCGACCGAGCAGATCGTCAAATCGGCCAATGCAGAGCCGGGATTGCAGCGCGTCCTGACGACTTTCCGTCCCGGCGCGCCGCAAGTCGCGGTCACCGTCGATCGCGACCGCGCGGAGACGCTGCGCGTCTCGGTCGGCGATGTATTCAATGCACTCACCTCCTATCTCGGCTCGACCTACGTCAATCAGTTCAACAAATTCGGCTTGTCGCTGCAGGTCTATGTGCAGGCGGATTCGAAATTCCGACTGCAGCCGGACGACCTGCTGAACCTTTATGTGCGCAGCTCCGACAATCAGATGGTCCCTATAGGTGCGGTGGCGCATCTGGGCGCGTCGCTCGCGCCGCCGCTGATCACGCTCTACAACCTTTATCCGTCCGCGACCATCGTGGGCGGACCGGCGCCGGGCTTCAGCTCAGGCCAATCCTTGACGCAGATGGAGGTCATTGCCGATAAGATGCTGCCCGAGGGCATGGCGCATCAATGGACGGCCATGTCCTACCAGGAAAAGCTGACCGGCAACCAGCTTTACTATCTGTTCGGTCTGTCGGTGCTGCTGGTCTATCTCTGCCTCGCCGGCCAGTATGAGAGCTGGATATTGCCGTTTGCGGTGCTTTCGGCCGTACCGTTGGCGCTCCTCGGACCGGTCGTGGCACTAACGAGCCTCGGGGTGGCCAATAATCTCTACACCCAGATCGGGCTCATTTTGATGATCGCGCTTTCCGCGAAGAACGGGATTCTGATCGTGGAGGTCGCGCGCGAAGGCCGCTTGGTACAGGGCAAACCGATCCTCGATGCGGCTATCGAAGCCTCGCGAGTACGCTTCCGCCCGATCCTCATGACTTCGTTCGCGTTCGGCATGGGCGTCCTGCCGCTGGTGTTGGCGACAGGCGCGGGCGCAAATTCGCGTATTTCGCTGGGATTGAGCGTGTTGAGCGGCATCATTGCCTCGACCTGTCTCGCGGTACTGTTCGTTCCCTCCTTCTTCGTGGTGCTGCAGCGCTTCGAGGAAGCGCGCAAGGCGCGCAAAGCACGCAAGCAGCCGAAAGCTCCTGAGCAGGTCCACACGGGAGTTGCCGAATAGCCTCGATGACACGGCCGCTGACACATGCAATCACGTTGGTCCCGGCGCTCACGGCATTGTCGAGCCTGCTGTCGGCCTGCATCGCACTTGGCGGTACCGAACTCTAACCGGTCGGCGCAGCGACCCTTATAAGTCACTGATCAGGCATGGCACGCGGCAAAAACATATATAAGATGCTTTGATGGTGTGAATGCCCACGCTGACGCAAAGCGTGGCGCACGATCGCTCAGCGGATTAGGCGCACATCGCATCCACGACGGTGTCGTATCAACAACGACCGGAGCATGGGCGTGCCGACCGAATACATATTCGATATCAGCGAGGATGCACTTCACGAACAACGCCGTCGCCGCCGTTTGTGGGCGCGTGTCGGCGTGCCGATCGCGGCGGTGATCCTCGTCGCGGCGGTCCTGATCGGAATTGCGTTCTATTCCTATGAGGCCAATCGGACCGGTGTACTCGGCCTATCCGATGCGTTGCTCCAAGAGCTCCAGGAGCGGATAGATTTCCAAGTAGAGGGTTATCTGGAACCGGCTGTACGCGCGACCCAGCTCGTGCGTGATATGGCCGTGAATACGCCCGCCAGTTTTCGGTTCGAGGTGTTCGAGCGGCTTGCGATGAACTCGCTCGCGCGACTTCCGGAAGTCGACGCCTTCTACGTTGCGGACCCGAGCGGCAATTTCACGATGGTGCAGCACAATGAGACAGGTGGGATCGATACCAAGGTGATCCGCAATACCGAGGGTCAACGTCAAGTAATGTGGATTCGCCGAAACGCGGCCGGTGCGGAGATCGCGCGCGACCTCGACCCCAACGACACCTACGATCCCCGTACTCGGTCCTGGTATACGGGCGCGCTCGAGACCGACAAAACCTTCTGGACTAGCCCGTATATTTTCTTCAGCAAACAAATACCCGGGATAACCGCGTCAACCCACCTTTCGGACCCAAGCGGAAATTCTTTTGTCTTTGGCGTCGATATATCGCTCAAAGCGATATCGGATTTTCTCGCCTCGCTCAACATCGGGCAGCGCGGACGCGCGGTGATCATTGACAATCAGGGGGTTATCATCGCCATGGCGGATGTCGGCCGAATGATTCAACGCAAGGACGGGCAGTTTAATCCCGCGCATATTGATCAG
This sequence comes from Allostellaceae bacterium, assembly GCA_035517495.1. GTDB lineage: Bacteria > Pseudomonadota > Alphaproteobacteria > ATCC43930 > CGMCC-115725 > DASZHJ01. The sequence continues at coordinate 119,268 of DATIYT010000001.1, forward strand.
ATCGGCGACGCCGAGCTCACGGCTGCTTACGACCGATATCGAGTAGAGGGCTATGGACGGCGCGTCATTACCGTAGATGGCAAGCGCATCGTCTCGATCGTGGCGCCGCTTGCCGAGGAGCGGGCATGGAAGATGATAATTGTCGTCCCGCAATCGGACTTTACCGGCTTCGTGCGGAGCAACACGCAAAAAATGCTGGTCATGTCGCTCGTCGCGATCGGGGTGGTGGCAGCGCTTGCGACCTTGCTGGTGCGTCAGGGGTTGCGGACCGATCGCGCCGCGCGGCTTCTGCTCGATCGCAGCCACACGATCGAACGAGAGAGCACGGCGTTTGCAACCTTGGTGGCTCACCCAGAATTGTTCGATCCGACACAGCAAACGCCGCCGCATGTACTGACCGAAGTGCTTGCAGACGTCACCTCGGCACGCCGTGCCAGTGCCTTACGCTTGATAGAGGGAACGAACACGCTCCGCTGTGAGGACAGTTACGACAGGGAAAGTGGCAGTCACGTCCACGGATATGAGTTGTCACAGAGCGAAGCGCCGAATTTCTTTTCCTATCTGGCGACCGGCGAGGAACTCGAACTCGCCAATGCCGCTGACGATTACCGCACCGCGGAGTTGCATCGCATTGTGATGCATCCGTTGGGCAGTCGTGCGCTTACAGTCTTGCCGGTTCGGAGCGCTGGACACGTGTTGGGTGCTATCTGCCTTGAAGACGCGCAACGGATCGCCGGGACGCACGACTTTTTGCGCGCCGTCGCCAATATGCTGGCGATCCGCATGGCGACCGTGCCGTCGGCCGCGCGCCACCGCGAAGAAGAAGCAACGACTGCGGTGCCCGCGGTCGCGGAACTCGGCGAACGTAATTTTGCCGCGGAGCTTGCGGTCCGGGGGATCGAGGTCGCCGGTCTCGCGGCCGACGTCTACCCGTCGGCGGCGGTCATGGTGCTGAAATTCGGCGACCCCGCCGCACTCGCAACGCGCGTCGCGGACTCTGACTCCACGGTTGCGGACACGATCGCCAGCACGCTGCAGCAAGTCGGAAGCGAGCACGGCATCTCCTATATGAAAATGGTCGGAAGTGATGTCGTCGCGGCGGCCGGCTGGCTCCCTGGCGATACCAATGCGATGCACAGGGTCGCCGATACCGCGCTTGCGATGCGTGAATCCTGTCTGAAATTGCTCGAAGACGCAGGTCTTGCGCCCAGTTTTCGCATTGGACTCGATTGCGGGATCGCGATTGGCGGGGGCATTGGGCACCAACCGCGCGTGTTCAATCTGTGGGGCGAGGCGCTGACAACCGCCGAAGCGATGGCTGCGTCCACGATGCCCGGTGCAATCCAGGCAACCGCGTCGGTGCACAGCTTGCTCGCCCGCGATTGTCTTTTTCGGCCGCGAGGCAGCTTCTATCTGCCTCGCGTCGGTTCCGTTCAAACCTTCATCCTGGCGAGCCGGCTGTGAGCATCGTGCTGACGCCAACAAACGAGCTCGGAATTGTACGTCGGATATTGGCTGCCATCGGACGCGTCACTCGTATTCGCGTCGCATTCGTCCTGCAACTGGCGGCGCTCACCTGGGGCGTGTTGAGCGAGGCGGTGCGGCCTTCATCGTGGCGGCGCACCGTGCGCATGGAATTTTGGCGGGTGTTGCGCCAGGCCGCCGGGGGCGGATTGCCGGCGACCCTGTTCACTGCCGCGCTGGCGGGTCTGGTGATGGTCTCGCAGGCGCTCTACTGGCTCGGAGAGGCGGGCGAGGAGGGCTTGGTCGGACCCATCATCGTGACCGTTCTCGTGCGCGAAATAACACCGTTATTGATCGGATCGATCGTATTGGGTCGCAGCGGCATCGTCGCAATGGCTGAATTGGGTGCGCTCCAGCTTGGTGGGCAAGTCCGGGTACTCTCGGCGCAAGGCATCGACATGTTTTCGCTGCTCATATTGCCGCGCAGCGTCGCGCTTGCGCTCGCGACCTTCGCGCTCGGCGTGATTTTCGTGCTGGGGGCGCTTGTTGTCGGGTTTGTCGCGGGCAGCCTCATCGGCGCTGTCCATATATCGATCTGGCTGTTCTTTGATCGCGTGTCGGAGGCGATGAGCGCGGTCGACTTCGCGGTCTTCCCGGCCAAGATGCTGGCGATCGGTCTCTTGGTGTCACTTGTTGCCTCGCTGACGGCATTTTCGGTCGATCCAGCCGAGCGACTGGCGGAGGTGCTGCCGCGGGCATTCGTGCGCGGCGTGATGGCAATCATGTTCGTCAGCCTCGCGCTCAGCTTGGCCGCATGAACCATGGAGAAAGGGCACGCAATACTTGAGCTGGTGGAGGCGGTGCCTCGCGAGAGCCGCGCGTCGCTATCGCTGCAAATCCGCGCCGGCGAGTTTGTCTTGATCCAATGCCGCGATCCCGCTTGGGCCACGGCATTTGCCGAGTTCTGCTGCGGGCTATTGCCGCCGCAAGAGGGCGTTGTGCGATTCTACGGCCTCGAGTGGACGCGCCTATCGAGCGCACACGCGGCGGCGCTGCGCGGCCGTATCGGCCGCATTTTTTCAGAGGGGGGATGGATCAACTTCCTCGACACCGAAACCAACATTCTGCTGTCGCAGCTGCATCACACTCGCCGCTCGCGCTCGGATCTTCGGAGCGCGGCTGTTTCTCTTGCTCACGATTTCGGCCTGCCGGGGCTGCCGACCGATCTGCCAAGCACTCTCTCCCCGGGCGACCTCGCCCGCGCCTCCTGCGTTCGCGCCTTTCTCGGAGAGCCCTTGCTGCTCGTTCTCGAAAGCCCGCTCCACGCGCAATACCAGGACCTGGCTCTGCCCTTGATTAATGCTGCGCTGGCCGCATGCAATCGCAGCGCCGCGGTGCTGTGGCTGACGCCTGGCGATGTCGTGTGGACAGATCGATCGACGCCCGCATCCGCTCGGCTGCGGCTGTCGGAGCAAGGACTAACCCGCGTCCGCGGTGTCGCATGATCGGCTTGCGGCACAGCGACCAGTGGGTCGGACTGTTGGTCGTCGCTGCGTTCGCACTATTTTTTGGGGTCGTGCTCGATGTCGGGCTCTTGCGGGATTGGTTCCGCCCAACGGCCATTCTGCGCATCGTCCTGCCGCCGACGGGCGTGGGCGGCCTGGCGACCGGCGCGGATGTAGAGGTGCTGGGGATTCGGGCCGGCGCTGTGCGCAGACTGGTGATCCAGGCGGAGGGGCAAATGTACGCCGAAGCGGAGATCGACCAACAAGCGCAGGCCTTCATTCGACGCGACAGTGAGGCCGTGATTCGCCGCCGTTTCGGCGTCGCGGGAGCCGCCTATATCGATATCTCCCGTGGAAGCGGCGCACCGATGGACTGGAAATATGCAGTGATAGACGCCACGACGGAGCGAGCGCCCACCGATAGCATCAGTGCAATGATCGATGAACTGCGGGAGAAGGTTTACCCGATCCTTGACGATACCCGGAGAACAGTTGCGTCGTTGGCGGCGATAACCGAACGGGTAGAGAAAGGTGAGGGCACCGTCGGTCGCCTCGTCACCACGGATACGTTATCTCGCAAGGTGGAGGCGGCGGTCGACTCCGTGCAGGACGACATCACGCACTTGGATCGTGTGATCGATGAGCTTGATGCGGCAGCCAAGGATGCACATGCCGTGGCCGACAGCGCGGCCGCCGCTGACACGGGTATGCCGGCGATCTTGCGGCGAGTTAATACTCTGATCGCGACCTTGCAATCGGCATCCCATGATCTTGCCCAGGCAACCCCGCATTTGCCGCAAATCGCGCGCAATGCCGAAGCCGTCAGCGCTGATCTCCCGGCACTGCTGACGCAGATCCAGGTGACGGCCATGGAGCTGGAGAAATTGCTTACACAGTTACGCGGGTCCTGGGTGTTGGGCGGTAACACCGCGGCTGCGCCGGAGCCGCGTCGTGTTCCCGCGAGCAACGCCCAGCCGTGAGGTGGGCCGCTCTCGCGCTGTTCGGTGCGCTCGCGGGTTGTTCCTCCGCGCCGCCACCGCCGGCACCGGCGGATGTGCAGATGCAGCAGGCCGGCCGAGCCGGCCAACAGGACCTCTCGATCGACCGACCACACGAGGCGGCGCAACAGTTTCGCATTGCTCTCGAACGCGCGGAGCTGCGAGACGATCTCCCTGCAATCACGGACTACGCCTACGATCTCGCCATTGCCGAACTCGACGACAATCAGCCAGAGGCAGCGCTGGGGACGGTGCGCCAAGTAAACGCCGAGTTGGCCCGCCGAAATTCCGACAGCGTCCCAGGACTGACGCTGTTGGAGGCAATTGCATTGTACCGAATTGGCTCCCGCGCCGAAGCGGACGCGCTGGCGGCATCACTGGAGCAGTCAAGCGAGCGGGAAATCGCGTCTCAGGCCTGCTTTCTTCGCGGCTTGATCGCGGATGATCGAAATGACATCGCGGGTCTCGAAGGCGCATTGCGCTGCGTTAGCCAAACGGCTGGCAGCGCCGATTCGGCGAATGCCTTGGAGTTGTCGGCACGAATATCCCTACTGCGCGGCGATGCAGCCACAGCGGAGGCGGCGGCCGACAGGGTTGCGGATCAGCGCCGGCTGGCGCATGACTATCGCGGCATGTCGCGAGCGTTGGCTTTGGCCGGCGCGGCGGCCTTGCAGGCGGGATCGGCGGCGCAGGCAGCCTCATATTATCTTCGGGCGGGTCGGAGCGCGGCTCAGCAGGGAAACACGGCCGACGCGCGACAGTGGCTTCAAAAGGCTCTATCGCTCTCGCATGATGTTGAGCTGCGTACCGAGATCCAAAGTGCTCTTTCTGGCATCGGCAAGTAAAAGTGCAGGGTCTCGGCTCATAGCCAGAGGTTGCAACAGGCATCATGTCATTCATACCAACGCGCACGATGCACTTCTCTGGTGCGACGGAGAATTCCGAGGCGATGAGAATCGTGACAATGTGAAGAGCGTCGGCGCGGCGTCTGGACGCCCTGTTGCAGTCTGCTAAGCTGCCATCGCCATTAGTCCTTTTGGGAGATGCGCCATGGGCATCCTGGCTTGGGTCATCCTGGGCATCGTTGCCGGTTTCATCGCCAGCAAAGTCGTCAACAAGAGCGGCGAAGGTCTTATCATCGACCTCGTGCTTGGCATTATCGGTGCGATTGTCGGCGGCTGGATCATGTCTCTGTTCGGCGAAGGCGGCGTGAGCGGACTCAATCTGTACAGTCTTGTCGTGGCCGTGGGCGGCGCGATCGTTGTGCTCGTGGCCTTTCACACGATCAAGCGCGCGGCTTAGCGCTCGGCGAAATTCGACCGATCGTCCGAGGGTAAACGGCGCTGCGCGATTCGTCAGCGCGAGACGGCAAACGCGCCCTGCTCGATTAGTCCCGAGAGGCCGCCAAGCGCGAATTGCAACCCGAGCGCGACTTGGGTGACGCCGAGAACGACACCGAAAAGCATCAGTAGCGGACCCAGCCAGCGGACAATGACGTGTGCGCCCAGCATGGCGAGCCAGTCAATAAAAAGTATCAAGTAAACCACCCCCGCAACCATCGCACCGATCTCGGTCGTGGGGGCGAGTGTCACCAAGATGGTGACGGCGGCGATCCCGTAGGGAGTGACGATAGTGGGAAAGGCGAGGGGCGAAAAAGCAAGCCCGAGCGTCGGCGCCTCGGTGCGTTCGGGTGGAGGAGCCCCCCTGTACTGCTCCATCACCGCCTGCAACGCCACGAGAAATAGAATCACCCCAGCCGCGATCTGAAGCACCTGAACCGGTATCGCGAAGTTGTCGAGCATTTGCCGGCCGAGGCTGCCAGCGATCGTTACGGCGACGACGGAAAAGAAGAAGGCGCGCGTTGCAAGGCGTAGGCGGAAGATGCGATCGCAGCCCTTGGTCATGGCGGCGAAGGGGCCGAGGAGTTTGATCGGACCCAGCATGAGGAAACATAGGGCGAAGATCATGCCCCAAGTGATCGGTCGCTTGGTGGCAAGCACGCTGGCGGTCTCGGCGTGAGCCACTGGAGATAACAACAACAGGGCGACGACCGCAACGCCGATTCGCTTCATTTGCAGTTGCCCTCCTCGATTGTCGTCCCCGGCAGCATTTAAGAGACATTAGAGCGGCTGCGGCGATCTCACGGGAGTCCAATCCCGCCGATCCCATCAATGCTCGCTGCAGGCGCCACCAAATTGAGATCACAAACAGACATTCGCAAGATCAATTGGTGAAAGTGTGACCCAAACCGGCCGTGCAAAGCAGCGCCGAGCAGACGGGTTGCGCGAGGCCGCCGTGACGGCGGCGCATCCCCCATCGCGTCCCTTTACTTGTGTAGGCGAGCGCGACGCCAGCGAGCGGGAGAAGTCGCGCCCCCATTCGCTGGCGTAACGTCGTCGTTGCATCTCAGTGCCCATCTGTGCGCTCGCCGCTTGCCAAGCGGAAGGAGGTGCACACACGGCGGCACGCGGGCGTGTTTGGGGAGGCGGGGCGCCCGCGTGCCTAACCCTCATCGGCCTGAGGGGAGAGGAGTCGCGATGAAGGCTACGAAACACGGTAGAGCGCAAACGTCGGCGGGCAGTACGCCTCAAGGACTATGAACGCGTTTGCAATATCCCCATCTGGCTACCGAGATGAGGGAGTAGCGATGTTCTGGAGTGGCACGGAATAGAACCAATAGGCACTCGTTGTGTGCCACCGCAGGTATAGAATTTCGTGAAAGTTCTCACTTACTGTTGCGGCACGTTCGTCACCGCGGAGCGACTCACATGGCATCTGGCGGGGGCGGCAACACAGAGGCGTAACGTCACTATGAACAGCGCGCTTGAGACGATTTTCTCTTTCATTTTCGGGCTCGTGCTCGCTAGCGGGATCATTTGGCATTTTTCCCCCGGCACACTTCCCCCGGTTCTGGTTACCGGCTCTTATCCGCTTGTTCTGGCATTCGTCACAATCACGGCACTTGTCATCGTTGGGGCTGTGGCCCTCGCAGCGAGCGCGACGGCGAGTGATCTAGAATCGCAAAGCAGCCAGCTACGCTGTTCGCACGGGATCGCTGGCGCGAACTTAAAGCGGCGCTGCAAGCAATGCGACGACGACCACATTGCCGCGGATAGGTTGCTGAAGGTGCGGCAACAAGAACGTCAATTGCGAGCTGCGGCAAATGAACTGCAGATCCACGAAAGAAACCGGCTAAGCGCCATCCTCGTGCCGCGCCTTTTGCAAATTGACGGACCTGTCGGTGATGCGCGTGAGTTGTCTCGGGCAGAAGCCGTGTCGCTTGAACCGATTGACGGCAAAGAATTGCTCAGATGGATGTTTGACGGCGTGAAGGGCGAGCCTCAGGCCGACCGCTATCGCTCGGTATGCCTTAGCTGTGGAGACATCGTTGTGCATCATTTGTGGAACAGCCACGAAATGCGCTGCAAGAATGGACACCTGATCGCACCCAACCTCACGGCGGATGATGTTCTGCAAATATCGCCCGGCGGTCCCAGGCCAATATGCGTGGAATGCGGCGCGCCCATGCGGCTCGTCGAGTTCAGGACTGGCATATCTTGGGGTTGTTCTCGGTATCCCACCTGTCACGCAACTCAAGAAGTGATTAACGGCGAGACGGAGCGAAGAAGGCGCTCGAGGAGCGCCCGTGCCCGAGCTCAAGGCGCCGATCAAGCTTGGGCAAATCCTGGACGCATACGAGACCTTCGGGCATAAGGCGCACACTCGGCGGTCAAGGTGATCATTGAAGCATGAGCCGGTTGCTGGCCCAGAAAAGTGGGGCAGCAAGGTGAACGGACTCTCCGCTGACACCTTGAGCCGCATAAGATTCCTGCGATGGCAGATGACGGAACTCTTTTGCAAAGGAGTGAACGATGCCCACGCTGACCCTGAAGGACACGGAGGTCAAGGTGCCGACCGCGCTCGTGGTACGCATGGCCGATCGGCTGCACAGGCTCGGCACGGCGCGCCGCAAGGGCTGCGTCGAGCGCGCTCGCACACGTCTCGACGCCGGCGGCAAGCATCGCAACGATGCGGCGGCGGTGCTGACGGCGGCGCCGGCGAAGGCATAGGACCAGTACCTCAACGAGGTCGCTCCCTCGAAGAGCGTTCGGCCGAAAGAACAACCGATGTAGAATTGCGGCGGGAGGATCAGACATGCCAGGTCGCCCGCGCGTTTATCTCTGCCCGAACCCGAGATGCAGGAGCACGCGGCTAGTGCCGGTTGGTCGAGATCGAATGAACAAGAGTCCGACCCATAAAGGACGGCCCCAGCTTGTCCTCAAGTGTAAATCCTGCGGCCAGATGGTGGGCGAGACGACGCTTGAGCGGGCGTGGCGACGCCGCGCTCTCAATAGATAGAGGGCAAGAGACGAGCTCGAGTGCCGCCGGCCGCCCCAATGCTCGCACGCACCCTCCGACCCTCGCGCATACCATCGAGGCATCCCATGAAAGCGAATCCACACCCCGATTCATCCGTCCGCATTCCGTCATTTCGGACGTTTGAACCGCCGCTTGCTCGCAATCGAGAAAATACGCCGGCAGGCGAGGAACCGTAGACAAACTTAGGCCGTGTCAAATAAATAGTGGCTCTCGCTGCCTGACCAAATGTCTGAATTGCTGGAAAGGGTGCGACGATGGGCTGGTTTATCGGTCCGCTTTTGAGTCTTGCAGGATTTCTCGTTCAGTGGTTCGTCTCCAGGGACTCGCCCGAGTTTGAGGTCGTACAGGCGATGACGGCGATCTTATTGATCGCGCTAATCGTGTTCGCATTCGCATTTTGGCCGTCGCGTTGGTTCAAAAGAGAAGCAACGACAACGGACATGCGTGATCGCGGTTGAACTGACTGTTTGCCCACTGTCGAAGGCTGATGCCGCCTGGAGCATTGTTGATGCGCGCGCAACAAGACAATCGGTCGACGGGAAGGCCAAGCGGCGGCGCTTCGAAGGTGCATGCCGCAGACTCACGTAATGTCACCCAAACACCGTCCGAAAGATCCCTGATCTCGTCGACACCGCGCTGGCTTGATGCCGCCTATATGCTTTTTGGGTAAGGCTGGCTCCCAACAACAACAAGGCTACCTCTAAACGGATGTCCGGGGACCTGAGCAGTTATCCTGATCAGCTGATTTCCATACATCTTGATTAGGCGTGACTACGACCGATGCGCTTTTGCATGCGGACATTACAGCAATTTAATGTTTCGCCGAGCGTTGAGAGCAACGCTGGCGTAACGGAAGGCGGTGGAGGCGCCTCTCTGCGACAGCGAATCCGTTTGTCGCAGTGATTGCCTGAAGCAGTGCACTGAATCGCACTCGACTCACCAGCCCAGAAAAGTACGTCGCGGCCGTCGACAACGGCGTTTTTCTCGGGGCGCAGCCCTGGGGAAAGCACCGACGCGGAAAACTACGCGCCGCGATTGGTACGTGGACTACTGCGACCAAGCCCGGGATGGTCCCGAGCTGCCGCACCAACAGTAAGGAGAAGTCATGAGGAAGCTTCTTATCGCGCTGGGCGTTGCGCCGCTTATGGCCGGTACGGCCATGGCAGCCCAGCCGCTCACCGACAATCAAATGGACGGAGTGACCGCCGGCTTCGCGGCGTTCTCGACCGCCGACGCACAGGCGCTCGGAAAGATCGTTGCCTCGGTGACCGCGACCGTGGCCCAGGTCAGCGTGG
>DATIYT010000002.1:0-58868 GCA_035517495.1 Allostellaceae bacterium
GGTTCGATCAATGCACACCTTGGTTCACGCGCTTCGATCGCTGAATATCAAAGCGCGGTCGAGAAGCTTCGTGCTGGAATGCCGGCAGCGGCGTTCGATGCCGAGTGGAAAGCGGGACACGGATTAACCGTGGAGCAATCGATCGAGCTTGCGTTGTCATAAGATGCGAAGTTGGGCGCATCCTCCCGGATTCCGCGGATTCCCGTGACAATGCACTTAACTGCGGCTGATGCCTTCTGGTAGCCGAGGCGATGGTCTCGGCAGAGTCTACAGCAGCCGCAAGCTCCTCAGGCTCGCGTGGTTTCCGCGCGCGATGATCAGGTGGTCGTGCAGCGCGATGTCGAGCGCGGCGAGCGCCTTCTGCACCTCGCGGGTCATCTCGATATCGGCCTTGGAGGGTGTGGGGTCACCCGAGGGGTGGTTGTGCACCATGATGATCGCGGACGCCCCGAGCTCGAGCGCGCGCTTGGCGACCTCGCGCGGATAGACCGGGGTGTGATCGACGGTGCCGCGCTGCTGTGCTTCGTCGGCGATGAGCGCGTTCTTGCGGTCGAGGAACAGCAGGCGGAACTCCTCCACAGCGCTGAAACCGATCGCGGCGGTGCAGTACTCGATCAATTTCTGCCACGACGAGATCACGGGCCGCTCCGCGACCTCCGCGCGTAGCATGCGCAGCGCGGCCTCGCGCACCGCCTTGAGTGCCGCAACCGAAGCCTCGCCCATGCCCGAGACACCCAGCAGCGCTTCGGCTTCCGCCGCGAGCACCGCCGGCAGGCTACCGAAGCGCTGCAACAATGCTTTGGCGAGCGGCTTCAGGTCCCCGCGCGGCCGCCCCGCGAACAGCAGGAATTCCAGTAGCTCGTAGTCGGCCAGCGGCTCCGCGCCTCCGGCGAGCAGGCGCTCCCGCAGGCGGCGCCGGTGGCCAAGATAGTGCCGCTCCCGGGAATCCTGCTCTGCCATCGACGCGTCCCCCCTCTACCGCCGCCGACGCTAACCAAAATGAATGAGCCAAGCCAGCCCTCCGCCGCCATCGAGAATGTGATCGACCCTGTGACCCGCGTCACTCGCGCGCGGGGATGAAATGGGCATCTCGTGCGTTATGATATTAGCGAGTGCTTGGGCTTTTAGGTTCGGAGGAACCGACGATGACTATGGCGAAACTTTGGCAAATTGGGAGCCGTGCCGCAATTGCGCTCGTGCTCGCCGCTGGTATCGGCGCTGCGACAATGTCGTCGGCGCATGCGGAATGGAATCATGGCGTCTGGGGTCACTGGGGTTGGAATAACGGTGTGCGGGTCTTCGTGGCCGCGCCCTATCCCTACGGCTATTACCCCTATCCCTACCCGTACTACGCGCCGGGACCTGTGTACTACGGGCCTCCGGCGCCCGTGGTCGTCCCTCCGGTGATCGGCTTCGGCTTCGCGTTCGGCGGTCACCACTGGTAACGACTGCGCAACAGACGCAAGAAAGCCGCCGTCGCATCCGACGGCGGCTTTTTCATTCTTGGTTAAGAATGCGTAGCGTCCGTTAAGCCGCGTAAGGCGGCTTGCTCCAGCCTTGGGGCGATAGGGTGAGAATCTCGTGACCGGTGTCAGTCACCGCGACCGTATGCTCGAACTGTGCAGAGAGCGAGCGGTCCTTGGTCACGGCGGTCCAACCATCGGATAGAATCTTCACCTCGAACCGGCCGGCATTCACCATAGGCTCCACGGTGAAGAACATGCCGGTGCGCAGCATCGGCCCATCCTCAGGGACGCCGAAATGGAGGATCGAGGGCGGATCGTGGAAGATGCGCCCAATGCCGTGGCCGCAGAAATCGCGCACCACCGAGAAGCGCTGCGCCTCCACATAGGTCTGGATCGCGTGTCCGATGGCACCGGTGCGCACGCCCGGCCGCACCACGGCGATGCCCCGCATCATCGCTTCGTAGGTGACGTCGATGAGACGCCTCGCCTTCAGCGCCACCTTGTCGCCTACGAGAAACATGCGGCTGGTGTCGCCATGCCATCCCTCGAGGATCACGGTGATGTCGAGATTAACGATGTCGCCCTCCATCAGCCGGCGGTCGGAGGGAATGCCATGGCACACCACGTGATTGATGGAAGTGCAGATCGATTTCGGAAAGCCGCGGTAGTTGAGGGGCGCCGGGATGGCATCGTGCTGGATGATGAAATCATGACAGAGCCGGTCGAGCGCTTCGGTCGTGATGCCGGGCGTCACATGGGGCGTAATGAAGTCGAGCACCTCGGCGGCGAGCCGTCCGGCGCGGCGCATGCCTTCGAGGTCGGCCGCGGTGTGGACCTTGATGCGGGCTTCCTCAGGGTGCGTACGGAGCGCACGCATCGACAAATTCATCATAAGGTCTGGCACTCCCTCAAATCATACAGGGCATGGGGTCGGTGATTTGAACGCCCTCCAGCCCAACATGGCAACCATAGCACAATACCTCGACACCCGCGGCGTGTGCCGCCCTGAGCGCCCGGTCGTACCCGGGGTCGAGATCGGCGGCGGCGCGGAATGCCTGGCAGTCGTCTCGCTGCACCACGAAAAGTACCACCGCACGGTGTCCCGCCTGCACCATTGCCGCGAGCTCGCTCATATGCCGCGCCGCGCGCAACGAGACGCAGTCCGGAAACTGTGCCACCGTCCCACGCTTCAGGTGCACGTTCTTGATCTCGACGTAGCAAATGGGGTGTCCGGGGCGCTCCAGCAATAGGTCGACCCGGCTGGCCGCGCCGTAACGCACCTCCCGCCGTTGTCGGTCGTATCCCCTCAGCTCCCCAATTCGCCCGGCATCGAGCGCCTCCGGCACCAGGGTGTTGGGGAGACTGGTGTTGACGCCGATCAGCGTTCCCTCGGCCTCGACCAGCGCCCACGACCACGCAAGCTTTCGTTTGGGATCGTCGCTGGGCAGTAGCCAGACCGGCAGGCCTTCCCGCGCGATCCCGAGCATGGCACCGGGATTGGCGCAGTGCGCGGTGACGACGCGACCGTCCAGCAACTGGACGTCCGCGAGGAAGCGCTTGTAGCGGCGGATCAGAACGCCCTGGACCAGCGGAACCGGATAACGCATGGGAATTGAACGGGGCGGGTTGTGCGCCAATGCGGCGCTGGCATAGTAGGAAAATCTCGCGCTCGCAAGGGAAGGCGTCGATGGAGACCGAGAAAATCGTCACCGCCTGCGTGCTGGTGATCGGCAACGAAATCCTCTCGGGGCGGACCCAGGACGTGAACCTCAACTACCTCGCAAAGGGGTTGAACAAGGCGGGCGTGCGGCTGCGAGAGGCGCGGGTCATCCCGGACGTGGCGGAAGCCATTGTCGCTGCCGTGAACGAGGTGCGCGGCAAATTCGACTATGTCTTCACGACCGGAGGGATCGGCCCGACCCACGACGACATCACCGCCGAATGCGTCGCGCGCGCGTTCGGCGTGCCGCTTGTGCTCGATCCCGATGCAAGGCGCATTCTCGAGGCGCGCTACCGGCCCGGCGAGCTTAACGAGGCCCGGCTAAGAATGGCGCACGTTCCGAAGGGAGCGAGCTTGGTGACGAATCCGATCTCGGGTGCCCCGGGCTTTCGCATCGGCAATGTGTTCGTGCTTGCAGGCGTGCCGCAGATCATGCAGGCGATGTTCGACGGGGTCGCCGGCAGCTTGCGGGGCGGGCGCCCCATGCTCGCGCGTACGGTCACTTCAGGCCTTCCCGAAGGCGTGCTCGCCAAGGGGCTCGCCCAGGTCCAGGAGCGCTACAGCGACATCGATATCGGTTCTTATCCCTGGTACCGCGCGGGTGCGTTCGGGACGAGCCTCGTGCTGCGCGGAACTGACGAGAAACGCCTCGACGCCGCCACTGCGGAAGTGGCGACGCTGGTCAAGGCGCTCGGCGGCACGCCGCAGGAAGAATGATCCCGCAGCCTAGCTGCGCGCGCGTAGCGAGATCGCCAGCAATGCCGCAATCAGGATGGCATACACGGCGAAACGCGACTGCGGCGGCATGTAGCCGCAATAACCAAGGAAGCGATCGAGGGCCGAGCACATGGCTCCTCTCCATACTGCAAGTAGCCTTACGCATAATATAGCAATCATTACTCCATTCGCAAAGACTTAAACTTAAGAATCCATGATTTTCATCACAAAAAATCGATCAATATTTATTTCATATTTTATGAAATACAGTCGATCTGGCTTTGAATACGATCGTGACGGGATGACTTGGCGGGCTCCCATCGTCCGCGATACAACGGGCAGCCGCGCGGGCGTGGCGGAATCGGTAGACGCAACGGACTTGAGGCGATTTGAGTGCTCGTCGGGAAACCGGGGATGCAGAACTGCCCAAATTCGGGGGAACCATGCGAGTGGCAATCCCGAGCCAAGCCCGGAAACGGGAAGGTGTAGAGACTAGACGGGCGGCACCTAAAGCGGCGACGCCAGGGTGAAGGGATAGTCCAGACCACAAACGCGGCCCCCGCAGGCGAGCGCGAGGGCGGCGGCGGCGCAAGCCGTAGCTGGTACGAAAATCCGTTGGGCCAAAAGCCCGTGGGGGTTCAAGTCCCCCCGCCCGCACCAACCTGCCCCGAAGAGACGGGTGCTCGCCGGGACACGCCCGGCACCCTGCTGCTCCGCCGTAGGTAATCATTAAGAAATCACCGATAGTTTGCGGGGTTACGTCGGCAAATTTCGGGCGGGGGAAGCATGCGACGGACGGGCAACGCCAGGATTCGGACGAGGATTTCCGGCGGTTTCGGCATCGTGGTGCTAATTGGCCTCGCCGTGGCCGTTTCCGGCGTTTGGCAGCTCACCAGTATCGGAAAGCAGGTCGATCGTCAGGCGTCGGCCTTTGACAATGCAACGGGCAATCTCGAAGCCAGCCGGATCGGCGAAGCGATGCGCCGGCTCGCTCTCGCCTACAAGATCAGCCCCGACGACCAGATCGAGAAGCAGTTCCGCGCGGATCAGGCACGCGCCGCGGAGTTGCTGACGGCGGCCGGCCACGCGAGCCTTTCGAGCGATCAGCGTGACGCCAATATTGAAGCCTCCGCCGTGGTGGCCGACGTCGGTACCGGCTTTGAGCAACTGGTCAAACTTGGCGCCAAAATCAAAGACGATCGGGACCGGCTGCTGAAAGCAGGCGACGACCTAAGCGCCCAGGTTGACAAGCTCGCGGTGGCCGCGCGCGCAACTCTCGATCTCAATCTGGTCGGCCGTACCCAGGACGTGGAGGCGGCGACCCTCGAGGTTCGCGTCGCCAACTGGCAGTTCCTTGCGACAAATGATCAGCAGCAGGCGGATGCATTCCGGCTGGCGGTCGGCAAGGCCACCCTGACCCTCCAGGCGCTCAACAAGACCCTTGCCGGTGACAGGCTCAAGGATGAGGCCGGCAAGGTAAAGGCGGCGCTTGACGCTTATGCCACCGCCTTCGATGACCTCGTCAAGGAGAAGCTGGAAGGCGATCAGCTCTACGACAAGACGATGCAGCCGAAATTCCAGCGGATCGACGAGCTCGCGGCAATCGCGCAGCAGTCTTTCGATAGCGATCTGCATGCGACAAGGGCGAGCACGGACCGCAGTATCCGTTCGACGACCACTGTGCAAACCGTGCTGGCGCTGGTGAGCTTGGTGGCGGGGGCGCTGTTCGCCATTGTGTTGGGCCGCGGCATCGCCAAGCCGGTGGTGGGGATGACGACCGCGATGAGCCGGCTCGCGGCCGGCGACAAGGGCGTGGAAATACCGGCGCGAGACGGCAAGGATGAGATCGCCGAGATGGCCCGCGCCGTCGAGGTTTTCAAGGAGAGAATGGGCGAAGCCGAACGGCTCGCCCGCGAACAGGAGGCGGCGCATATCCAACGCGAGGCACGCCAACAGGCGATGGAACGCCATATCGCGGGATTCGATCAGTCAGTGCGCATGCTCTTGAAGTCGCTTGGATCGGCCTCGAACGAGCTGCGGGCGACCGCCGAGACCATGTCGGCGACCGCGGAGGAAACCAGCCGCCAGGCGGTCGCCGTCTCGGGCACCTCGCAGCAGACCTCGACCAACGTGCAAACCGCGGCATCGGCGACGGAAGAAATGTCGGTCTCGATCGCCGAGATCAACCGCCAGGTCAATCAATCGACGGAGATCGCAAGTCGTGCCGTGCAGGAAGCGGGACGCACCAATGCCACCGTCAAGGGGCTTGCGCAGTCGGCGCAAAAGATCGGCCAGGTGATCCAGCTCATTCAGGATATTGCCTCGCAGACCAACCTGCTGGCGCTCAATGCGACCATCGAGGCGGCGCGCGCGGGCGAGGCGGGCAAGGGCTTTGCGGTCGTGGCATCCGAAGTGAAGTCGCTCGCCACTCAAACCGCCAGGGCAACCGAGGAGATCGCCGGTCAGGTAAATGCGATCCAGGTCTCAACCAAGGAGGCGGTCGATGCGATCTCCGCGATCGATGGGACGATCGGGCGCATGAGCGAGATTGCGACCGGTATCGCCGCCGCGATCGAAGAGCAGGAGGCGACCACCCGCGAGATCACGCGCAACACGCAGGAAGCCGCCAAGGGCACGCTCGACGTCTCGGAAACCATCGCCGGCGTCAACCGTGCCGCCAGCGAGACTGGCATTGCGGCGGGGCAGGTGCTGCGTTCTTCGGCGGAGCTTGGTCGGCAGGCGGAGACGCTGCGCGGCGAGGTGGACCGGTTCCTGGCCCAGATCAGGGCGGCCTGAGCGCCGACCGCGGAGTTTAAGTCGGCGCCACCGACTTCATCAATTCGCGGCCTTGCCCGACCAGATCCGCTTTCGGCAAGAAGTACGGACGAAGGCCCGATGACACGAAGCGCCCCGTAACCACCGATCCATCCGTCTTGTCGGTGTCCGGGGCGAAGGAGAAGAGCTCCTGCATGGTGATGACTTCACCTTCCATGCCGACGATCTCGGTGATGCTGGTGATGCGGCGCTTGCCGTCGTGCATGCGGGTGACCTGGACAATGAGATCGAGGCTGCCGGCGATTTGCGCGCGGATCGCACGCGCTGGCATATTGCCGGCGCTCATCAGCAGGATGTTTTCGAGCCGCGTAATTGCCTCGCGCGGGCCGCTCGCGTGCATCGTGCCGAGCGAGCCGTCATGACCCGAATTCATCGCCTGCATCATGTCGTAGGCCTCGCCGCCGCGAATTTCGCCGACGATGATGCGATCGGGGCGCATTCTGAGGGCGTTGCGGAAGAGGTCGCGGATGGTGATCTCGCCCTTGCCTTCGAGGTTCGGCGGGCGCGTCTCGAGACGTCCCACATGCGGCTGTTGCAGCTTCAATTCGGCGGCGTCCTCGATGGTGAGCACGCGCTCGCCGTCGGGAATCATGCGCGAGAGCGCGTTCAGCAGCGTGGTTTTTCCGGTGCCGGTACCGCCGCAGATCAGGATGTTCAGGCGGGCGCGAATGGCGATGCCGAGCAACGTTGCCATTGCCGGCGACATGGCGGCGCCCTCGATGAGTTGTTCAAGCCCCATCGCCTTGTCGGAGAATTTACGGATCGAGATCATCGGGCCGTCGAGGGCGAGCGGCGGGATAATCGCGTTGAAGCGGCTGCCGTCGGGTAGCCGCGCGTCGACGAGCGGCGTCGACTCATCGACGCGGCGGCCGACGCGGCTCACAATGCGGGTGATCACGTTGAGTACGTGGGCATCGTCATTGAACACGATGTTGGTGAGTTCAAGCCGGCCGCCACGCTCGACATAAACTTGATTCGCTCCGTTCACGAGAATGTCCGCGACCGTGGGATCGGCAAGCAACGGCTCGAGCGGCCCGAAGCCCACGAGGTCGTCCAGAATCCGGCGCAAGACCGCGTCGATATCCGACTGGCTCAGCACGAGCTTGCGTTCTTCTGCGATCTGTCGCACCAGCGGATCGAGCGAATCGGCGAGCTGGGAGCGATCGAGCATCGCGGCGATACGGGCGTCGATGCGCGTGATGAGGTCCGCCTGAATTTCCGCAGCCGCGGCGTGCGTGCGGCGGTCGCCGGTGGCCGCGGCGAACATGGGCTGCTGCGGCGGCGCATTAGGTTTCGCGACCGGCGCCGCGGTCGGGGTCTGCGTCGGACGGAACGGCGCTACGCGAAAGCTTCGCGCGGTCGCCGCGTTGCGCAACCGAGCCACGCGCGCCGCTTCCGAATTTTCGGCGCCGTCCGCATCGGGCTGGCGCCGCGGTAATTCGGAGGGGGAGTCATTGGGAGTTGAGAAGCCGTTCGGCATGAGACCCTGAACACGAATGAAGAGAACCGCCTCGCGGGCACAAGGGTGCCCTCTCAGCGTTAAAATGCGCCTAATAATTCAGCGGACAGACCGCGGTCTCAGCCTTCCTCGATGATCTCGATGACGCGCTCACGCTTCATCACGATTCGCAGCGCGAGGTTATCGCCCGAGCCCACCAGGTATTTCTTGGAACCCCGCGGCAGCGGGATGCCCCGCTTGCGACAAAGTCCGATCAACGCCGCGGCCACATGCTCGGCCGGCACGCTATACGGGTGTCTGTCGGAGTTCACTTTAGCGCTGAGGTCGATATGTTGCTCATCCTCCGCGATACCGGCGCTGCGGATACCCTCCTGCGGAACACGTGGATCGGTTCCGCCGAAGTGCTCCACTAGCGCCTGTAGCAGCTCGTCGTTCTCAAACACCAACTGACGAAATTCGCTGGCCATCAAACCCTCCGCCCCCCGCTGCGAGATGGCAGCGCGGTCGAGGAGACATTACCACGACGAGCGTTACCCACGTCTTAGCTCGATACGTGAGTGGCGCGCGCCGGCGAAGTCCTGCGCTCGCGAATTAAGGGGACTGTCTCGTTCGGGCTTCTTCGATAGCGGACCAGACCCGCTGCGGTGTGGCGGGCATGTTGATATGCCGAACGCCGACTTGTCGCAGCGCGTCGACGACGGCATTCATCACCGAAGGCAGAGAGCCGGCGCAACCGGCCTCGCCACATCCCTTGGCGCCGAGGATATTGGTTTTTGCCGGCGCGGGGTGGCTCGCGAAGACGAAATTCGGAACGTCCGGCGCCCGCGGCAGCGCGTAGTCCATGTATGATCCCGTCAGGATTTGACCTTCCTCGTCATAGACGGTCCGTTCCATCAGCGCCTGGCCAATACCCTGCACCACGCCGCCGTGGCACTGGCCTTCGACGAGCAACGGATTGATGATGGTGCCGAAGTCGTTCACCATCGCGTACTTGACCACTTCCGTGATGCCGGTCTCGGGATCGATCTCGACCTCCGCCACATGGCAGCCGTTGGGAAACGCCGACGGGGCTTGATCGTGCACGTGCCTCACGTCCAACGATTGCGGCAATTCCGCCGGCAGCTTCAGGCCCGTGCGCATTTGCTGCGCCAGCTCCATGATGCCGACCGATCGGTCCGTACCGACGATCGCGAAGCGCCCTTGCCTGAACTCGATGTCGGCGATCGCGGCTTCGAGAACGAAGGAAGCGATCTGCTTGCCCTTCTCGATCACTTTCTCGCTCGCTTCGACGATTGCCGCCCCGCTCGCCATGATCGATTTGGAGCCGCCGGTGCCGCCGCCGGCGATCAACTCGTCGCTGTCGCCCTGCAACAGACGAATGCGATCGAACGGCACTCCCAGTTTCTCGGTCAGCACCTGGGCGAATGGCGAAGCGTGACCCTGGCCGTAATCGAGCGTTCCCGTGATGATGGTGACCGTACCGTCGGCCTCGAAACGGATGCCTCCCATTTCCTTCATCGGCGGCGCCGTCACTTCGAGGTAGTTGCCGATGCCGCGGCCGCGTAGCTTCCCGCGCGCGCGGCTCTCCGCTTTGCGCCGCTCGAAGCCGTCCCAATCCGCCACTTGCAGCGCTTGGTCGAGCAAGGCGGTGAAATCGCCGCTGTCGTAGGTCGTCTGTGCCGCCGAGGCGAACGGAATCTGCTCCGGCTTGACGTGGTTGCGCCTGCGCAATTCCACGCGATCGATGCCGAGCTCCGCGGCCGCTGCCTCCACCAGTCGTTCCATCACGTAATTGCCTTCGGGACGGCCGGCGCCGCGATAGGCGCTCACCGGCGAAGTGTTGGTGAAGACGCACTTGGTCGAAACCTCGATCAGCGGCGTGCGATAAACGCCGACCGTGTTCTTGACGAGGTTGAGCGTCGGCATCAGCGGCGAAACGGCCGAGAGATGCGCGCCCAGATTGCCGTACCCGGTGATGCGGACCGCGAGGAAGCGGCCGTCCTTGTCGAGCGCGAGTTCGGTCACGTATTCGTGGTCGCGGCCGTGAGTGTCGGAGAGAAAGCTCTCCGACCGTTCATCGGTCCACTTGACGGGGCGGCCCAGCGTGCGCGCCGCGTGGAATAGGCAGGTATACTCGGGATAGGCCTGCGCCTTCATGCCGAAGGAGCCGCCCACGTTGCCGGTGAGCACGCGCACCTTCTCGGGGGCAACCTTCAATATGTCGCTCGCGAGCTGTTGGCGCAGCCCGAACACTCCTTGGCAGCCGACATTGAGTGTCCACCTGCCGCTGGCGGCGTCATGGGAGGCGAGCGCCGAGCGCGGTTCCATGGCGCAGACCACCAGCCGGTTGTTGACGAGTTCGAGCCGCGTCACGTGCGCGGCGGCGGCGAAGGCCGCCTTGACCTTATCGGCGTCCCCATAGTGGTAGTCGAGGCAGATATTGTCGGGCAGATCGTCGTAGAGGCGCGGCGCGTCCGGAGCCGCGGCCGCCTTGGCGCTGGTGACCGCGGGGAGTGGGTCCACGTCCACCTGCACCGCCTCCGCCGCGTCCTTCGCTTGAGCCGCCGTCTCCGCGACGACGCAGGCGACCGCGTCGCCGACGAAGCGGACCTTGTCGGTCGCGAGCGCCGGCCAAGCCGGACGGCGCATGGGCGTTCCGTCGCGGTTCGGGAAATTGATGACGCAGCCGCTGCCGCCGAAGCCCGCCGCATTCAGGTCGACGCCGGTATAGACGCCGAGCACGCCGGGCATGGTGCGCGCTTCCGTGACGTCGATGCCGCGGATCACGCCATGGGCGTATCGGCTGCGAACGACAACGGCATGGGCCTGGTTTGGCGCCCTGATGTCGTCGGTATAGCGGCCCAGGCCGCGGAGCAGCTTCGGGTCCTCAATCCGCGGCACCGGCTGACCGATGCCGAATTTTTGAAGCGACCAGTCCTGCGTATCGTTGCGAGCATCCATGGATCAAGCCTCGTCGTGACCGAAAGAAGGTGAAAGTGCACACTTTTTGTGCGGGATTTGATGCGCCGTGGGAGCGCGAGGAGGCGCGATCATGCCGCGCCTGCTGCGCCGCCACAAGCATCAGCATGTCCCGAGACAAATGCGTGAGGGTTGGGCGGCTTTGCGCGGCCGAGCGCTTATGCGAGCGCGATCACCTGGTGCACCTGGCCAGGGCGAGTGAGACCCTTGAGGGAAACCTCGTCGATCGGCTCGAGGTTGGCCTGCCCCTCTAGCGCAGCAGCGACTTTCTGGCTCACCAGGATTTGCCCGTCGCCGGCGGTGCCGCAGAGGCGCGCCGCCAAATTAACGACGGTGCCGATCGCCGTGTAGTCCACATGCCCTTCGAAGCCGATGTGGCCCATTGTCGCGTAGCCCTGGGCGATGCCGATGCCGAAGCCGAATTCGTATCCGAGGCGGCGCCACTTCTGCGTGAGTCTGCTCATGGTGTCCCGCATCTCGACAGCCAAGCGCGCCGCCCGCGGGGCGGGGTCGGGGCAGGGAAGCGGATCGTTGAAGAACACCATCATGCCGTCGCCGATGAAGCGCATGAGCGTTCCCTCGTGACGATGGATCAATGGGCCAAGAGCCGTGTGATATTCCCGCAGCACCGCCATGATCTCCTCGGGCTCGGAGGTCTCGCAGGATGCGGTAAACCCCCGGAGATCGCAGAACAGCACGACGATCTCGGCGCGGTGGTTCTCGAACATGCGTTGGTCGCCCGAGGAAACGATCATCTCCGCGAGCTGCGGCGCGAGGAAGCGTTTCAGGCGGCCCACGCGTTCGATCTCGGAGACTTGCTCGGCAACCCGCGCCTCGAGGTTGGCATTGAGGTTCCCAAGCTCGGCACGCTGGCGTTCGACCGTGTCGTGCAGCGCCTTGATCCGCAGCATCGCGCGCACGCGCGCGACCAGCCCGCTATGGTCGAACGGCTTGGTGAGATAGTCGTCGCCGCCCGCATCGAGGCCGGCGACCACGTCCTTGGCGTCGGCCTTGGCGGTCACCAGGATGATCGGAATGAACGGCAGCGAAGCATCGGCTTTGAGCCGCCGCGTCACTTCGATCCCGTCGAGCTTCGGCATCATGATGTCGAGCAGGATAAGGTCCGGCTTGACCTCGCGCGTCTTTGCGAGCGCTTCCTCGCCGTCGACGGCGGTCACCACTTCGTAGCCCTGGCTCTCGAGCCTGAGCTTGGCGATGTCGATATTGGCCTCGTTGTCGTCGACAACCAGGATGCGGGGCGGATCGTGCATGGTCTTAGTCCAGGAATTCCCGCACTTTGGCCAGTAGCTGGCGCGGGCTGAAGGGCTTTGCCACATACCCGTCGCAGCCGGCGGCGCGCGTCTTCTCTTCGTCGCCCGAGAGCGCGTAGGAAGTAACCGCGATCACGGGAATGTGGGCCAGAGCCGGTTCGGCCTTGATGCGCCGGGTCGCCTCGTACCCGTCGAGGACGGGCATCTGCATATCCATGAGGATGAGGTCGGGCACATGAGTCCGCGCCATCTCGACGCCCTCGGCTCCAGTCACCGCCTCGATCATCTCGTAGCCCGCGCTGGAGAGAAGGTCGCGGATAATGTGCCGATTGTCCTCGGTGTCCTCGACGACCAGAACCCGCTTGCTCATGCTACCTCCTTGGCGCGCTCCGCTTGGATCGGAACGATGATGTGGAAGGTCGAACCCTTGCCCGGCTCGGATTCGACGTTGATCGTTCCGCCGTGCATTTCGACGATCCGCTTCGAAATCGCAAGGCCCAGGCCGGTTCCGCCCTTCTTGCGCGTATTGGAATTGTCGACCTGCTGGAACTCTTCGAAGATGCGTCCCTGGTCCGCCTTCGAGATGCCGGGTCCGGTGTCCTTGACCGCCAGGTCGAAGCACTGATCGACCTTCTGCACCGCGATCTCGACCGAGCCTTGGTCGGTGAACTTGATCGCGTTGCCCACGAGATTCAGCACCACCTGCGTCAAGCGCCGCTCGTCGCCACGTCCCATCGGCAGGCCGGAGGGCACCGAGCTGTTGAGCATGAGGCCTTTGTTCTTGGCGAGCGATTCCGTCGCCGCGACCACGGAGTGCACGACCGAGGACATCGAGTAGTCCTCGATCGCGAGCGTCAATTGACCGGCTTCTATCTTGGAGAGGTCGAGCACGTCGTTGATGAGTCCCAGAAGGTGTTTGCCGTTGCTCTGCATGCGCTCCAGCACGCCGCGCGCCTTCTCCGGCAGCTCGCCGTAGATGCCGTCCATCAGCAGTTCGGCATAGCCGAGGACGGCGTTCAAGGGCGTGCGCAACTCGTGGCTCATGTTGGCGAGGAACTGCGACTTGTGCTGGCTTGCGACTTCGAGCTGGCGGCTTTTGTCCTCGATTTCGCGGAAGAGCCTGGCGTTCTGGATCGCCAGCACCGACTGGCTCGCGAAGGTCTGGAGGATGTCGAGGGTATTGCCGCCGAAACGGCCGGCGACGCGGCGCTGCACCACCAGTGCGCCGAACACGCGCTCGCCGCGCTTCAACGGGACGATCAGCGCCGAGTGATAGCCCGCGGCCAGTGCCACGTCGCGGATCGGCAGGCTCGGCATGCTCGCGAGATCGGAAAGCTCCACGGGAGTGTTGTCGCGCGCGGCGTGGCCGAGCTCGGTTCTTTCCTCGAATACAGCCAGCTCGCGCAGCTTCGCCTCAAAGGCGGGGTCGAGCCCCGCCGAATGCCAGAGCCGGAAGCGGTGGTCGGACCGGCGGTAGCGGAAGATCGAGGCGCCATCGGCGCCCGCCAGCTCGGCGGCGCGCGTGACGATGGTCTCGAGCACGGTCTTGAGATCGAGGCTCGAGGTCACGGACTGGCCGACCACGCTCAGCGCGCGCAGATCCTCGACCGAGCGCGCGAGGTCCGCGGTGCGCGAGCGCAGCTCGCCCAGGAGGCGCGCGTTCTCGATCGCGATCACCGCTTGGTCGGCGAAGGTGGTGACGAGCGCAATCTGGTTCTCGGCGAAGCCACCTACTTCGTCTCTGTAAATCATGAAGGCGCCGATCAACTCGTCCTTCTTCAACAGCGGAACGGCAACCATGCTGCGCACGCCACCCAACTCGACCGTCACGATGCGCAGAGGATCGCCCTCGGCATAAGCGAGGTCGGAGCGCGCGTCTTTGACATGCACGGGACCCTTGGCTTGCGCCAAACGAGCAAGCGCCGAATTCCGGCCAGGAATTAGGGGTCCAGCGTGAAGGGCCTGCGCATAGGCCGGCGGTAGGTTTCGATCCGCCACCGCGTGGAATGAATTGCCATCGTAGAGGAGAAGGTTACCGAATTTGCCGTTACACAGTGCGGTTGCCTTCTCGAGCATGGCATCGAACACAGGCTGTAGGTTGTCGGGCGAGCTCGCGACGATGCGCAGCACGTCGCCGGTCGCGGTCTGGTAGGTGAGGGCCTCCTGTAGGTCGTGGGTGCGCGCCTCGACCTTGGCCTCCAAGGTCTCAAGTGACTCCTGCAATTGCCCGGCCATGGTATTGAAGCGGTCGGCCAGGGTCTGGATCTCGTCGCCGGTCCTGATCTCGATACGGTGGTCGAGTTCGCCCGCGCCCAGTTTCTCGGCTCCCGCCTGCAGTTCGCGAATCGGCACCGTCATCCGCCGCGCCAGCACGGTCCCCACGATCGCCGCGAGCAGCAGACCAAGCCCAAGGAGCGCGCCGGTTTGCATGAGCGACGCGTAGACCGGCGCCAGCGCTTCCCTGAGCGGCAACTCGACGAAGACGAGCCAGTTGAGTCGCGGAATCGGCGCATGCGCGCTCAAGACCGTGCCGCCCTGAGGACCGGTCGCGTCCTCGACGTCGATGGGTCCTTGCGGCCGGCTCTCATGCTCGGCGAGCGCGGTCGCCACCTGCGGCAGATGCGAAAGGTCGGTGTCGCGCAGCACCAGGCTCAGATCGGGGTGCGCGATGAGGCGCCCGCGCTGGTCCACCACATAGGCGTAGCCGGCCTTTCCCACCTGCATGGAGGTGATGACGTCCCAGATGAACTTGAGATTGACCTCGGCGACGGTGACCCCGGCCTTGCGCCCGACGTGTGCCACGGAAAGCGTCATGTAGGGTTCGGATTCCTTCCGGAAATATACCGGGCCGAACCAGACCTTGTCGGCGACCGCGCGCACGAAGCGCGGATCGTTGCTATAGTCGGTGCCGCTCCCCACCACGTCCATGGCGAGACGCGAGACCTTGAGTTGTTCCTTGCCGTCGCCGTCGAGCTGCGTCAGTTCGGTGATCGCCGGGACCTGGCGCAGCAACCGGACGAAATCGTAGCGGCGCTGATCGAGCGTGCCGGAGCTCCACTGCGCGTGCGTGGTCCAGCCGATCTGCTGCTCGATCTCCTCGATGAATTGCGAAATACGCGCGGCCGCGGCAACCGCCTTTTCCTCCTGCACCCGAACGGCGGCCGTCTTGGCTTCGGTGTAGCTGAGCCACATGTTGACCGCGCCGTTGACGATCAGCACGAAGCTCACGAGCCCGACGAAGGCGAGCGCAAACTTGACCGAAAGCGCCATGGACCGGTTTTTGGGCCCGCGCTGCGCCCGATTCTTGGCGATGGTGGGGCCCGCGATCGCGGTCATTCAAGCACCTCGTCGGCGCGAGCCGTTGCTTGACTAAAGTAGCTACTGGAAGCTACATTACCGGGCATGCGCGCCGTTGGTCTTAAGACCCTGAAAAACCGGCTCAGCGAATACGTCCGTTTGGTCGCGAGCGGCGAAACCGTCCTGGTGACCGACCGGGACCGGGTCGTGGCGGAGTTGGTACCGCCGCGCGCCGGACGCAGCCCGCTGCTCGCCGATGCAATGCTCGCCGAGGCGGTCCGGCGCGGCTGGTTGCGGCCGCCGGCAATGCCCGGGAGCGGGCCTCCGCCGCGCCAGCCGGTCGTGCGCCTCGATACGCTGCTCGCCGAGCTCCGACAGGACCGAGAAGATCGGTGATCTATCTCGATAGCTCGGTCGCCCTGGCGCATCTGCTGGCGGAGGACCGCGCACCGCCGAAATTCCTCTGGGACCAGCCGCTTGTTTCGAGCCGATTGCTGGAATACGAGGTCTGGAACCGCTTGCATGCGGGCGGATACACGCGTTCGCATGGCGACGGCGCACGAGCCTTGATCGATCGGCTGGCATTGATCGAATTGGCTCCCATTGTGCTCGCCCGAGCCATCGAACCATTCCCGGCGCGGTTGCGAACGCTGGACGCGCTGCATCTCGCATCGATCGAGTTCCTGCGTGGCCAAGGGCAGGCGGTCGAGCTGGCCACCTATGACGATCGCATGGCTACCGCGGCGCGCGACCTCGACATTCCGCTGCTTGCGCTCTGAGCCGCGCCCTCTCATTCGATCACCTCGTCGGCTCGGGCGAGCAGGGACTGCGGGATGGTGAGGCCCAGCGCCCTTGCGGTCCTGAGGTTCACGACTAGGTCAACCTTGGAAAGCTGCATCACCGGCAGATCTCCGGGCTTTTCGCCCTTGAGTATCCTGCCGGCATAGATGCCGGCCTGTCGATAGCCGTCCGCGAGGTTGGTTCCGTAGCTCATCAACCCACCGGCCGTGGCGAAGTCAGGCCACTCGAAGATCGCGGGAATCGCGTAGCGCGCGGCCAGTGCTACGAGGTGGGAGCGCTCGCTCGTGAAAACGGCGCTCGCTCCGACGACCAGCCCCTCCGCGTGTTTTTGAGCGAACGTGGCAAAGGCCGCCTCGAACTCGGTCTTCGTCCCAGCCGTTACCTCGACGAGCCGAAAGCCCTGCGCGCGCGCAGCACCCTTCGCCTCTTCGGTATCGGCTGCGGCGGCGGGGCTGGTCGGATCCGAGAGCAGGGCTATCGTCTCCGCCGTCGGCAACAGTTCGCGCAGCAGTTCGACCCGCTTTGCGATCAAAGCATTGGTACTGAGGTTGACGCCAGTGGTATTCCCGCCGGGATGGTTGAGGCTGCCGACCAAGCCGAGCTTTACCGGATCGCCCCCCGTGGTGAAGACCATGGGGATCGTCGGGTTCGCTGCGCGCACCGCCATTGCCGGGGCGCCGCCACCGCTCGCGAGGATTAGCGTGGCCGGGAGGTGCACCAATTCCGCCGCAAGCGCGGGCAGGCGGTCATAGTGACCCTCGGCCCAGCGAAACTCGATGGTCACGTTCTCGCCCTCGACGTAGCCGGCGTCCTTCAGGCCCTCCCGAAATGCCTCGACGTAGGTTTTGTAGGCATCGGCCGAGGTGACGTTGAGGAATCCGATGACGGGCATTGGCCGGGGCTGCGCCAACGCGGGCAGCGAGCTCGCCGCCGCGGCGCCTAACAGCACCAGAAACGCGCGCCGTCTCATTCGATCACCTCGTCGGCGCCGATGGCTGTGTAGCAATGCCAACCGCTGTTTTCCGGCCGTCCTCGCAAAGGTGCTGCATAGCGGCTTCAAGGCTCCTTCCAATTCATTCTAATGCATAGCGCGGATTGGGGTGTGCGATTCTTGCAGTATCTTTTGGCTTTGCTGTCCGTCGAAGGCCTGGGCGCACTTCAGGACGCGGCCAAGGCCACTCACTCAGTTCATTTTGTAGCCCGCAACGTCGCCGAGGCGGAGATGCGTTCGAGGCTCGTCATCACTTCCACCAAGGACGGTCCTTCGACGGCGAGTGCCGCATCGAGCGTGCCGCCGATCTGATCGGGGCGATCGATGCGGAATGCGCGCGCGCCGAACGCTTCGGCAAGCTTGGCGAAATTCGGGTTGACGAGGTCAGTCGCGATGACGCGGCCCGGGAAATCGACCTCTTGATTGAGGCGGATCGAGCCGTAGCTGCTGTTATTGGCGAGAATAATGGTGAGCGGGAGGCGATGCTCAATCGCTACCGCGAGCTCGTTGCCGGTCATGAGGAAACCGCCGTCGCCCACCAGGGTTACCACGCGGCGCTTGAGGCGAAGCGCCGCCGCCACGCCCGCGGGCACGCCCACGCCCATCGCTCCGGACACTGCCGCCAGCAGCCGTTGCGAAGAGCGGAACGGGAAGCAGCGCCCGAGCCAGCTGTTGTTGAGCCCCGCGTCATGCGTCAGCACCGCGTCCGGGCCAAGGCGCTCCGCGAGCGCCCGCACCACCGCGCCGAATACCACGCCATCTCCAGCGCCGAGCGGTTCCTTGATCACGAGGTCGGTGTAGTGCTGGCGATGCAGCCGCTCGGCCCAAGCGGCGTGTCGCTGCGGCTTATTCGGTCCGCGCTCGGCGAGGGCCGACAGGAACCTGATCGGCTCGGCGGCAATCGGAAGATCAGTCTGAAATATGGCGCCCAGCACTTCCGGATCGTCGTAGACGTGAATCAGGCGCTGTTTTGGCCGAGGAGCCGCGGGGAATTGATAATTCTGCGTGGTGGCGTCACCGAGCCGCGTCCCGACCGCGAGCAGCAAGTCGCTCTCCTGATAGGCGGCGACGCGCTTCTTCGGCAGCAGATATCCGAGATGGCCCGCATAAAGCGGATGCTCATTGTCGAACAAGTCCTGCTGGCGGAAGCTGACGGCCACCGGAATGCCCCAGCTCTCGGCGGCTCTGCGCAGAACGGCACGAGCTTCAAGCGGTGCCAGCCGCGATCCCGCGATCAGGAGCGGCGCTTGTGCGGCGTGAAGCAGTTCCTCGGTTTCGTCGAGCGCCGCCGGACTCGCGTCAGCCGCGTGCCGTGGCTGCGGTCCCACCACCATCGCCGAGGTTTCTTCCGCGAGCATGTCCTCGGGCAGAACCACGATCGCGGGCCCGGGTGCGCCCATCGATGCCCGGTGGAAGGCCTGCGCCACCGCCTGCGGCAGGAGGGCGGGGTCGTGCACCTCGGCCACGTATTTCGCCATGGAGCCGAAGGCGGCGTAGTCCACCTCTTGGAAGGCGCGCCGTCCTCGGTCGCGCCGATCGATCTGGCCGATCAACAGTACCATCGGCGCCGCATCCTGCTGTGCGGTGTGCACGGTGATCGCCGCGTTCGTGGCGCCGGGTCCGCGGCTCACCAGCGCCACGCCGGGCCGTCCCGTGAGCTTCGCGTCCGCTATGGCCATGAATCCCGCCCCGCTCTCGTGCCGGCAGGTCACGACCTCGATACGCCGCTCGTCATAAAGCGCGTCGAGCACGGTCAAATAGCTCTCGCCCGGCACGCAGAACACGCGGTCGACGCCCTGCGCCGCCAGTTCCGCCACCAGAACCGACGCGGCAGTCCGGCTGTTGGCACGCCGCTCAGACACCGAGATAGGCCTTCCGAATGTTGTCGTCGCGCGAAAGCTCGGCGCTGCCGCCGCCCCGCGTGACGCGTCCGTGCTCCAGCACGTAGAGCCGGGTCGCGATCGCAAAGGTCGACAGCGCATCCTGCTCTACCAGCAGGATCGCGGTGCCGTCACGCTGGATTTCGCGAATGGCCTCGAAAATCTGCAGCTTCAGTCGATGCGCGATCCCGACCACGGTTCGTCCAACAGCAGCAGGGTCGGCTTGCCCATCAAGGCGCGTCCGATTGCCATCATTTGCTGCTCGCCGCCCGAGAGCGTGCTTCGGGCGTAAACGATCACGAGCCGGTGAGCCAATTCTCGACACTGAGTCCCGGGATATCGCTGAAGTCAGCGCTGTTGTTGGTGACGAGCACAGATGCCGCCAATTTCACTAACACCGCGTCCGTGCCGTCGCGCGCGTGGATCGCAATGTTGGTGTCGATGAGGTAAGCCAAGCCTCAGTTCCGGTCCCGCTCGGGAAGCTCAATCGGATCGCGTCTCTCGACTGCAGATGGCTTAGGCAGCTTGCGCAGGATCGCGACCGCCTCGCGTAGGCTGCCGCGGGCTGGAAAGATCGTGATGACATCTCCAAGTCGAGTGATCCTCAGCTCGATGCTCGTGTCATCGTAGGCGAGCTCAGCCGGAATTCGTACCGCTTGGCTATTTCCGGATTTGAAGGCACGAGTAGTAGTCATGGCTTTGTTCTTCGCGGGGAAGCGTCCACTTATCTATTTAAAACACAGCAGTATTTTGGCGCTTGTCAATCCATGTATATATGTCGCAGGCCGGTCCAGACTACTCCGCCGCGGTGGCGGTGGGCGCGGGGGCGAGAAACGCCGCCAACAGCTCTGCCTGGCGTTGCTTCACGCGCTCGCGCGCGCGCTCCTTCACGTGGCCGTAGCCGCGGATCTGCTGCGGCAGCCTTGCGATCTCGACCGCGAGCGTGTGGTTCTCGGCGGTGAGGCGCGCCATCAGCTTCGCCACCACGGCTTCGTATTCGCCGACGAGCTGGCGCTCGACACGGCGCTCGGCGCTGTAGCCGAAGGGGTCGAACTTGGTCCCGCGCAGGCGCTTCAGCCGCGCGAGCACGCGAAAGAGCGGCATCACCCAAGCGCCGTAGGACTGCTTTTGCAGTTCGCCGGTCGCGGGATCGCGCGGCGCCCAGAGCGGCGGCGCCAGGTGGAATTGCAGCTTGTAGTCGCCTTGAAACTGCGCCTGCAGCTTCCTGAGGAAGTCGCCGTTGGTATAGAGCCGAGCCACCTCGTATTCGTCCTTGTACGCCATCAGCCTGAACAGCGTTTGCGCGACCGCCTCGCCAAAGCCTTGCTTGCCCTTGGCGTGCGCGGCCTCGGTCGCGGCGGCGGCGTGGGCGAGGCCCGCATAGCGTTGCGCGTAACGCTGGTTCTGGTACTCGCTCAGGAAGGCGACCCGGCGCTCGATCATCTCCTCGACGGTCTCGGCGCGCTTCGGCGCGTCCGGCAGCACCGGCCTCGCCGCCGCTTCGACCGCGCCCAGGTCGTGCGCGGCAAGCCGGCCCCAAGCGAAGGCGCGCTTGTTCATCTCGACGCCGACGGCGTTCAGCTCGATCGCGCGTTCGATCGCCTCGCGCGAGAGCGGCACCAATCCCTTCTGCCAGGCATAGCCCAGCATGAAGAGGTTGGTCGCGATGGCGTCGCTCAAGAGGGCGGTCGCGAGCCCGCTGCCGTCGACTAAATCGAGGCCCTTGCCGCCCACGGTGTTGCGCAAGGTTCGGTGCATGGCGGCTTCTTCGAAATCGACGTCGCCATTCATTACGAAGGCCGCGGTCGGTGCCAGATAGCTGTTGACGACGGCGCGCGTGACCCCGTGCTCGATGCGGGTCAGCGCCGGCGCGCTCGCCGCCACCACCATGTCGCAGCCCAGCAGCAGGTCGGCGCCGCCGGCCGCGATGCGGACCGCGTTGATGTCCTCGGGCCGGGCCGCCAGACGGATATGGCTCATCACCGCGCCGTTCTTCTGCGCAAGCCCGGTGAAATCCAGCACGGAGCAGCCCTTGCCTTCGAGGTGCGCGGCCATGCCCAGGAGCTGGCCCACGGTGATGACACCGGTGCCGCCGATCCCCGTCACCAGCACGCCATAAGGCTCGCTCAGCGGCCTGAGCGTCGGCTCCGGGAGGTCGGTGAAGCGAGCCTGGTCGAACTCGGCCGGCGCCGGCGCGAGCTTGCGCAAGCTTCCGCCATGCACCGTAACGAAGCTCGGGCAAAATCCTTTGAGGCAGGAGTAGTCCTTGTTGCAGTTGCTCTGATCGATCGCGCGCTTGCGGCCGAACTCGGTTTCGAGCGGCTTCACCGAAACGCAGTTCGACTGGTCGGAGCAGTCGCCGCAGCCCTCGCAGACCGCGTCGTTGATGAAAACGCGCTTCGGCGGATCGGGATAGCGGCCACGCTTGCGCCGACGCCGCTTTTCCGCCGCGCAGGTCTGATCGTAGATCAAGACCGTCAGGCCCTTGGTCTCGCGGAGTTCGCGCTGCACCTGATCCAAAGTGTCCCGATGCTGAATTTGCGTCCCCGGCGGAAAGCCCGCGCCGAGCGGATACTTGTCGGGCTCGTCCGTGACGATGACGACGCGCTTGGCACCCTCGGCCGCCACTTGTTGCGCGATCTGCGGCACGGTCATGTGACCCTCGGGCGGCTGGCCGCCGGTCATCGCCACCGCGTCGTTGTAGAGAATCTTGTAGGTGATGTTGACGCCCGCGAACGATGCCGCGCGGATCGCAAGCAGGCCCGAATGGGCATAGGTCCCGTCGCCCAGATTGGCGAAGACGTGCTTGTCCTTGGTGAAGGCAGCCTGGCCGATCCATCCCGCGCCTTCGCCGCCCATGTGAGAAATGGTGGAGGTGTGGCGGCTCGGCATCCAGATCGCCATGCTGTGACAGCCGATCCCCGCGAGCGCGCGGCTGCCTTCCGGAACCTTGGTCGAAGTGTTGTGCGGACAACCCGAGCAGAAGAAGGGGCTGCGCTGCGTCTTCGGCAGCGGCGCGTCGCCCAGGCGCTCCAGCGCCTCGAGCCGCGCCAGGCGCTGATTGAGTTCCGGGCGCTCGCCGTCGAGGCGCTTGAGCCGCCCGACCAGCGCGCGCGCCACCATGGTCGGATTGATCTCGCCCGCGCTCGGCAGCAGCACTTGGCCCGTCTCATCTTGCTTGCCGATGATGCTTGGGCGGCGGTCGGCGGGCAGGTTGTAGAGGAGCCGCATGAGCTGGTCTTCGATCAGACCGCGCTTCTCCTCGACCACCAGCACGTCCTTGAGGCCCGACGCGAAGCGAAGCGCGCCTTCGCGTTCGAGCGGCCAGGTGAGCCCCACCTTGTAAAGCCGAATTCCGAGCCGCTCGGCCTCGCGCTCGCCGATGCCGAGATCGCTCAGCGCCTGGCGCGTGTCGAGGTAGGCCTTGCCGGTCGTGATGATGCCGAGCCGCGCGTCGGGCGCGTCGAGCACGATGCGGTCGAGCGCATTGGCGCGCGCGAAGGCCGCGACCGCCGCCATCTTGGGCCCGTGCAGTCGCGCCTCCTGCTCCAGCGGCGCGTCCGGCCAGCGGATGCCGAGCCCTCCCGGCGGCAAGACAAAATCCTCGGGCAGCGCGATCTTGATTCGATGCGGATCGACCGCGATCGAGGCGGAACTCTCGACGGTCTCGGCGATCGCTTTGAATCCCACCCAGCAGCCGGAGAAGCGCGAGAGCGCGAAACCCAGCACGCCGAAATCGAGGTACTCCTGCACCGTCGCGGGATTGAGCACCGGTATCATCGCGGCGATGAAATCCTGCTCGCTCTGATGCGCGAGGGTCGAGGATTGACAGCCGTGGTCGTCGCCGGCGATCGCCAACACGCCGCCATGGCGTGCCGTCCCCGCGGAATTGGCATGCTTCAGCACGTCGATCGAGCGGTCGACACCGGGCCCCTTGCCGTACCAGATGCCGAGCACCCCATCGACCGTGGCGCTCGGATAAAGCGTGGTTTGCTGGCTGCCCCAGACCGCGGTCGCCGCCAGGTCCTCATTGAGGCCGGGCTCGAATTGGATGTTGGCGCGCTCCAGAAAGCGCCGCGCCTGCCAGAGCGCGTTGTCGTAAACGCCAAGCGGCGAGCCGCGATAGCCCGAGATGAACCCGCCGGTATTGAGCCCGGCTTCCCTGTCCCGCTGCTGCTGCAGAATCGGCAGCCGCACCAGCGCCTGGATGCCGGAGAGGTAGATTCGGCCCCGTTCCTGCGTGTACTTATCGTCGAGCGTCACCGCGGCGAGCATTACTCTGGTTCCTCTTGGCCCCCAGGGGCCGGAGATTAGGGAGATTCGCGGGTCAAGACAATGCGCACGCCGGTGGTCGCGGAAGAGGTTGAGTGACTCATGGCAACGGCTCTCCGCATTGAGAGCATGATGCTGGGATCAGGAAATAAAAGAGCGAAAACCGGCGCCAACCTTTTCTGCCCCTTGAGAATACGGCCGGCAATCCGCACTTCTCGCAACAGAGAAGCAAAAAGCCATGGCGGCCAATCCCGCTGCAATGAAGGCGGCCCAAAAGACCATAGAGCGAACATCTCGCGACAGTGTGGCATATGCTCAACCGGCGTACGCGACGGACGCATTGATGATCGCCTTCCGTTGCGTAACGCTCATGTAACCGGTCCAATCAGAGCCGTCTTGTGCATTGCTCGCCTAATCCGCTGTGCGCGCCGAATCCCGCGAGGGGCTCTCTGAGCATCGCGTATCCGTTGACAGCTATGTTAGAAAAGGACCAAAGCTTCTCGCTTCCTGTCAATTCAAGGTCAGGGCAGTCACCGGTTGCCATGATGACGCCACCTGAGGTATCATTACTGATATCATTAATTATGGAGACCGTTGCATGGCCAGTGTGATTACCATCAACCGTGCCGACGTCGTATCGCTGATCGAGGAAGCTGCGCGCAAGCTGACGCAAGGTAATAAGACTGAGGCTGTGGCGTTGGCGTTGCGGCGTCTCCTCGACGAGGAAGGGAGAAGCGGTTCGCTTTTCGGCGCGCATAAAGGCTCGGTCCGAGTCCGTCCCGGGGTCGACCTTACCGCCCCTGTTCTTGAGGATGTTCCCGACGCTGCTAGTGGAAAAGAGCTTCGCCGGTGAGTGCAGGGCTCCTACTCGACACCCATATTGCGCTTTGGTTGGACAACGGCAGTCAGAAGCTGCGCCGCACTACGCGCGCCAGGATCGACGAGTGCTGGCATGGCGGCGGAACAATCTATTTGAGCGCGGTCAGCGTCTGGGAAATTGCGCTGCTTTTGGATCAAGGTTATGTTGAACTGGATGTCCCCATCGAAGAATGGGTCGGACGCTTCGTTGAGCGGCCCGGCGTCTCGGGACTCCCACTCGGTCACGTTGCAGCGTCGCGCGCCTATCTGCTCCGACACTTCGAGCACCGCGACCCAGCAGATCGATTGCTGATCGCGTCCGCGATCGATGCCGACCTCCCGCTCGTGACCTACGACGACCGCATTCGCCGATTTGCACGCACTCATGGCCGACAGTACCGCTTCGCCAGCGTCGCTTGAAGCCCGATTCCCCCGGGCGCCGAGCCTCTCGGCGTTGGTGGTGGCGCGCAATGAGGAAGCGCGGCTCGGCCCCTGTCTCGATCGCCTGGCGTTTGCCGACGAGATCGTGGTGCTCCTGGACCGCACGACCGACGCGAGCGCGGCAATCGCGCGCGCTTATCGCGCGCGTGTCGTCGAGGGTGCCTGGGTGGACGAGCCCGCGCGGCGCAACGCCGGGATCGAGAATTGCACCGGCGACTGGGTCCTTGAGGTCGATTGCGACGAGTGGGTGACCGAGGCGCTCGCCGCGGAAATTCGCGCCGCGCTCGCGACCGCGCGGGACGGCTACTTCATCGTGCCGATGGCAAATCACATCGGCGAGCGCCTGGTGCGTCACGGCTGGGGCGCCTACAACGGCATCGGCGCGAAGCCGATCCTGTTCCGTCGCGGCATGAAGAAGTGGGGTAAAGGTCGCGTTCATCCGCCGCTCGATCTCCAGGGCGAGCGGCAGCGCCTCGCGGAGCCGATGCTGCACTTCGTCTACCGCGATCTCTCCGACATGCTGGCGCGGCTTGATCGCTATACCGACCTTGCGGCGCAAGACGCGATCGAGAGCGGCGCGCCGATGCGGCTCTCGACCGCGCTCCGGCGCATGCTGAGCCGGGCCTGGAAGTCGCTGGTGGCGCGGCGGGGATATCGCGAGGGCGCCTATGGCGTGGCGCTCGCGCTTTATTCGGCGCTTTATCCGATGCTGATCTATCTTAAGGTGCGAATTCCCGCCGCCAGACCCGGCCAAGAGGGCGAGCCCCGCGCATGAAACTTCTCCGACGCAGCGGACCGAAACCGCTCTCGCTCAGCGAGCGCCTCTACCGGCGCTTTGTCCTCAAGTACCACGGGCGCTATCTCATCACGGACCTGCAGCTCCGCGCGAAGTCGCAGAGCGTCGACTACATCGAGGCGCACATGCGCGACGCCATGATCCTCCGCGACCGCTGGGGCCTCTTGCTGTTCGCGGCGCGCGAGGCGCCGGCACAGGGGCTGATGCTGGAAGTCGGCGTCGCCGACGGGGCGAGCGTGAGTTACCTCGCCAAGCGGTTCGCGCGCGATTGGCACGGCTTCGACAGCTTCGAAGGTTTGCCGGAACACTGGAGCGGAACCGAGGCGAGCAAGGGTACGTTCGGGCGCGGCGGCGCGCTGCCGAGTGTGCCGGCGAACGTCACATTGCACCGCGGATGGTTCGAGGACACTTTGCCGCGGTTTCTCGCGGGCGTGGGCGAGCAGGCCGTCGCTTTCCTGCACGTGGACTGCGACATCTATTCCTCGACCGCGACCGTCTTCAAATCATTGAGTGCGCGCCTCGGCGCCGGCACGGTCGTGGTCTTCGACGAGTATTTTAATTATTGGAACTGGCAGCGCCATGAATGGCGGGCGTTTCAGGAATTCGTGCGCGACACCGGCACCAGCTATCGCTATCTGGGCTTCTCGCAGAAGAACGGACACGTCGCGGTGCGGCTCGGCGAGAAGAGCGAGGCGGCAAGCCGCGAGGCCGAGGAGAAATTGGCTCGGGTGATGCCATGATGATATTTGTGGGAACACAACATACACTTGTCCCTAATAGATAGACGTATACGCATAATTGAGAGTAATTCTCTCTCGTCTGGCTATCCTCCAAGTGATATTGTTTCGTTGGAGGTTTGGGCCGAAACACGATTTATAAAAGAGCCAATGCTCGCCTCCCCTTCGCAATCACGAGCGACTGGGGATCTCGGACGAAATGGCAGACGAACAACCATCCGGTATGGCCGGCCTCGCCGGCAACGGTTTCGTCTGGCTGTTGGTCGCGGCCATCGGCGCTGCCAGTACCGCGTTTCTGCCTCATACTGCTCCGCTTCAAGATTTTCGCCCGGTCACGAAGGATGCGACTTCGCTACCCTATCGCGGCGGGCAATCCATCGATGCGCGGCTATGGGAAGACCCTTTCGCCGCTGTAGCCAAGGCGCGCAGTCAAGGCGGCGAGGGGACAAAGCCGGACGTCCAAGGCGTGACTACCGTCCTCATCGTGACCGTGCCTGGGGCATTCTACGCAGAGGAAGCCGAGACGCGCCGTCGAACTCGCTACGCGGTGCTCGCTGGTCTTAATGCCGAGCGATACGTTCCCGAAGACGAGGAGCATATTGGCTTTTACAAAATCAAATTGGGTGACGACGTTACACTAGGCGACCGCGAGATTTTTGCGGCATTCGAACTCTTTTCGACAAAACACCAGAGGCATGGCGTTGGTGGGGAGCAGAGCAATGACAAGCGAGCGCTTGTCTTGTGGGTTGACGAGGACACGCTTGTCGGCAGCAAGCGACCAATTAGAGCGCTTTGTGCGGTGGCGTCCTCCTTGAGCGCCGATGGGGCCGCAAAAATCGAGATCATTGGCCGGAGCGATGGTGAAACCGTTCGCGCTATGGTGGATGAGACCCAAGAAAAGGAATATTCCGAGCCCGCTGCGTATCAGCCCCCGCCCCCAAAAGATCAGAAAAAGCCCGAAACTTGCCGCTTAGAGATTAGCAATTTCAAGTTCTATGCCTATGGCGTGACGGTGGACGATCGCACAGTTCTTCATACTAAGGATCAGGGAACGACTCTCGAGCGATATTTTTCTGAACGGAAACCGGCGATAACGTATCGCAGGACCATCGCGAGCGACGGGGCTCTTGCCGTCGCGCTTGGCGATGAATTGAAGCGTCGCCGAATTTTCTCCCTGAATCAAATCGCGATCGTGTCCGAGTGGGATACGTTCTACGGCCAGAGCTTCCCGGCGACGCTTCGCAACGCACTTATGGGCGATGGATTTGCAAGCGAAGGCGGCAAATCTTCGGGATGGCGACGCTACGGTTATCTGCGCGGCCTCGATGGCCAGCTCCCCGACAGTAGCGCCGATTCCGATGGCTGTTGCCGAAGGTACAGTTCGTCGAGCACAGACAAGAACAGCACCGGAGCTGCCTCCAGCACCGGGGCGTCCCCCCGCGAACGGGCCGATGGCGATAGCCAGTTCGACTACCTTCGGCGCTTGGCTGACCGCATGCGAAGCGAAACCAAGCAGGAAAATCCTTATGCGATCGGGGTTTTGGGAAGCGACCTTTACGACAAGCTCCTGATATTTCGCGCCTTGCGGCCGCAATTTCCCGAAGCGATATTTTTTACGACCGATCTCGATGCGCGGCTGTTCGATCCGGATCAAAGTCAGTGGACGCGCAATATCTTGGTGGCCTCCGCCTATGATTTGCGCCTTCGAGGCGACCCGAAGGAAACCCACCAGAGGGATGTTCCGCCCTTCCGAGATAGCTACCAAACCGCAGCATTTCTCTCCACCCAGCTCGCACTACACGATCCAACCGATGACGACGGCATGGTCAGCCTCGATAAGGCTGTTGTCGATTGTGAATTGCATCCGCCCATCTTCGAGATCGGCCGCTCCCAGCCGTTTTCTTTGCATCGAGAGGGCGAGCCGTCGGACTCCGCCTGCGCCTCCGACCCGCCATACCCCGGCCTGGACTTCCGTGCCTTTTTTGCCGCTGCCTTCACTGTGGCCGCCGTGTTGGCGGCAGTTCTCTTCAGCTTTCCTCAAGTGCGAGCCTTCATAGTGGCAAGTCCGTGGAGGCGCACCGGTGCCCTCGCTCTTGGAATACTGGCTCTGTCGGTGGTGCTGTGTCTCTCCTGGACCAGTGTCGCAGACATCTTATCCGTCGGTGGTTTGGGTCAGCCGATCGCTTGGTCCGAGGGGATCAGCGTTTGGCCTGTCGTTTTCATGCGCTGTGTCACGGTGGTTCTCAGCATCGGTCTGGTGTTGCACGTGATCAGCAAGCTGGACCAAAGCGTGCAGAGCCTCGGCGAGGATTTTCCGATAGAGCCGAGCCGCGAGGAAATCTTGCGCAAGGGCTGGAAGTGGCGCGAGGTGTTCTCGCTGCGTTTGCTGTTTCGCAAGCATGAGGAGCAAGATGCCGATGCGGTCGCGGATTTCTGGCGAACCTATGTCATTCAAGGGCATCGCTCGTCACGATGGTGGCGGGTCGGAGCCTATGTCGTAGCGATGCTGGTGCTCTGGACCGTTATCGCATTCGTTTTCGGCTTTCCTCAGGCACCGTCGCGCGGTTCGCTGAGCTCGCACGCATATTTCATAACAACCACCGTCGAGGTGGTGGCGATGCTGTTCGCGATCTTCTTTGTCGTCGACGCGACGTTGCTCTCGACCCTGTTCGTAAGGGAGCTTCCGAGCTTTCCATCAATATGGCCGTCAAAGACCAAGGACATTTATCGCAACAAACTGGGCATCGGTGAGTCAATGCCTGACGACTGGATTGATGTTCAGTTTGTCGCGAGGCGCACGCAAACGATCGTAAGCTTGATCTATTGGCCGTTCCTGCTGATCGCTCTGCTGATCTTCTCCCGCAGTAGCTACTTCGCGGCATTTACCGTTCACCCGACGCTTGTGATCGGGTGGGGAATATGCGTTCTGACCCTCGTGACCTGCGTTCTGCTGTTGCGCTGGCAAGCCGAACGAGTCCGCGAAGCGGCGCGCTCGCATCTAAGCGACGCCATCAATGTCGCGCAAGGTTTGGGAACCCAAGCCGGCCGCCGGCAGGCGACGCAGCTTGAAATGCTCTTGCACCGCGTCGAAACGCTGCAGGACGGCGCATTCGCGCCGATTTCGCAGCAACCGGTCGTTAGGGCGCTTCTGCTCCCGCTCGGTAGTTATGGCGGCGCCCAATTGCTGCAGTACATGTTGCAATCGGGATCGACTTAAGCGGATCTCACCCGCCCGCGAATCTCGGCTCCGGCAAGCCCTGAAATTCCGTGCGAAGGCGGAACACGTTCCCCGCGAGCGGCTCGCGCGCGCGTTCCTCCGGTGTCATGCGCATGGTGCCCGAGGTGACGTAGAGCGTGTCGAGAAGGCGCCCGCCGAAGATGACGCTGGTCGGGCGCCGCACCGGGGTCACCAGCACGCGCTCGATCCGGCCCTCGGGGTCGTAACGCACGACCCGCCCGCCGTTCCATTGCGCGATCCAGAGGAATCCCTCGCTGTCCACCGTCATGCCGTCGGGGAGCCCGTGCTCTTCGGCGATCCGCACCAGCACGCGGCGATTGCGCACGGTGCCGGCGGCGAAGTCGAAATCGTAGGCATAAACGACGCGGGGCGCTGAATCGATGAAGTACATGGTGCGGTTGTCCGGGCTCCAGCCCAGGCCGTTCGAGAGCTGCATTCCCTCGTCGTGCTGGTGCGCGGAGCCATCGGGATCGACGCGCCACAATCCGCCGATCGGCTTGACCCAATCGCGCGCCTTGGCGCCGACCCACATGCGGCCCATGCGGTCGCACTGCCCGTCGTTGAGATTGTCGTCGATACCCTTGACCAGTTGCACCAGCGGTTCGACCGCACCGGTTTCGGGATCGAGGAAGGCGAGGCCCGCATCCAGCACCGCGAGCAGCCGGCGGCTCCGGGTCAGCGCGATCGCGTGTGCCGATTCCGCCGTCGGCACGACGCGATTGGCGCCGCTCGCGGGGTGGTAGCGGTTGAGCGTATGACCGCGCACGTCGACCCAGTAAAGGGCCTGCTGCCCGGCCTCCCAAAGCGGGCTTTCACCCAACTCGGCGCTGAGCGGAACCACGCTTTCGAAGGGCGGCGATGCGACGATCATGATCGGCCGCTCAGGGTCCGACACACCGCGTCCCGCCATTCTCCATAGAGCGTGTCACGCTCGTCCGCGGGCATTCGCGGCTCGAACAGACGGTCGCGCCTCCAGTTCCGGGTCACGGCATCGAGCGAGGGATAGAGTCGGGCGCCGAGACCCGCGAGCGCGGCGGCACCCTGCGCGGTGCTTTCGATCATGCGCGGGCGCTCGACCGGCAAGCCCAGCAGATCGGCGAGTCGCTGCATCAGCCAGTCGTTGACGACCATGCCGCCGTCGACCCGGAGGCTCGCGGGGTTGCTGCCATCGGCGCGCATCGCCTCCATGAGGTCGCGTGTTTGGAAGCACGCGGCATCGAGCGCCGCACGCGCAAGCTCGGCGCGTCCCACGTCTCGGGTCAGGCCAACGATGCTGCCCCGCGCATCCGCATCCCAATAGGGAGCGCCGAGGCCGGCAAAGGCCGGCACCAGATAGACGCGCCGTGCGGGGTCGGCCGAGCGGGCGAGAGCCTCGATCTCGCCGGCGCTCTTGATGATGCCGAGGCCGTCGCGCAGCCACTGCACGGCGGCACCGGCGACGAAGATCGCGCCTTCGATCGCGAAGGTCGGCTTGCCGTCGAGGCGATAGGCGAGCGTGGTGAGCAGACGATGGCGCGAGAGAATGCGTTCGGCGCCGGTGTTGAGCACCGCAAAGCAGCCGGTGCCGTAGGTCGATTTGATCATGCCGGGCGCGAAGCAGGCCTGGCCGACCGTCGCCGCTTGCTGGTCGCCGGCGCTGCCGAAGATCGCGATCGGCGCTCCGAAGTGATCGCTCGCGGCGGCGCCGAACTCGCCGGCGTTGTCGCGGACCTCCGGCAGCAGCGCGCGCGGCACGCGGAACAACGCCAGCAGAGCCTCGTCCCATTCCTGGCGCGCGAGGTCGAATAGCAGAGTGCGCGCGGCGTTGGTGGCGTCGGTTGCGTGCACCGCGCCCCGAGTGAAGCGCCAGATCAAAAAACTTTCGACGGTGCCAAAGGCGAGCGCGCCACGTTCGGCTTGCGCGCGTGCGTCCGGCACACGATCGAGCAGCCACTCGATCTTGCTCGCGGAAAAATAGGGATCGAGCACCAGACCGGTCTTGGCCTGCACCGCATCGGCGTGCCCCGCCGCGCGCAGCTCGGCCATGCGCTCGGCCGTGCGGCGGTCCTGCCAGACGATCGCGCGCG
The DNA here is from genome assembly GCA_035517495.1 of Allostellaceae bacterium. GTDB lineage: Bacteria > Pseudomonadota > Alphaproteobacteria > ATCC43930 > CGMCC-115725 > DASZHJ01. The sequence continues at coordinate 31,825 of DATIYT010000002.1, forward strand.
CGATCGGCCGCCCGCTCGCGCGTTCCCAGATGACGGTGGTCTCGCGCTGATTGGTGATGCCGATGCCGGCGATATCGCGCGCGCCGAGCTTCGCCGCGGCCAGCGCCCGGCGCGCGGTCGCGAGCACGGTCGTCCAGATTTCCTCGGGATCGTGCTCGACCCAGCCGGGCTCGGGGTAGTGCTGCGTCAGCTCCTGCTGCGCCTGGCCCAGGACCGCGCCCTCGAGATCGAAGACGACGCTGCGCGTGCTGGTCGTCCCTTGATCGATCGCGAGCAAGAAGCGTGCGGTCACGGGCCCACTCCGAGGAGGTCGTTCAACAGCGGCGAGACATTTGCCGCGAAGGGATTGAGAAAAACAACACCACCAAGTTCGCGGCCGTCCGGAAAATCCTCGCTGAGCACGAAGCGGCATCCGGCGCGCCGGGCGGTAGCCCAAAGCATCGCGTCCCAGAAGGCCAGATTGTGGGAGGCGACCGCATCCATGGCCTCGACAAGCGCCCTCTCGTCCGCGCAATGAATCGGGAAAACGTCACGCCACGCATTGACGATGCGTTCGGCGTCTTTGATCGCCAAGCCGGATTTTGCAACCGCTACCCGAAAGAACTCCGCCAACGCCTGCAGCAGCAGAATGCAGCCGGAATCCGCCGCGCGACGGACCACGGCTTGTGCCTTCCGATGCATCGCACCGGCGTCGCGATTGGCGGCGTAAACGAGGATGTTGGTGTCCAGCGTGAAGCGCAGGCTAGCGGTCATAAAGCTCGTCCCGCCGGTATCGGGGTCGGCCGAGCGAGACGTCGAGCGCTTTCATAAGCCGGCGAACCGCCGCCGCGTGGCGGCGGTCTTGGCGCTTGTCGGAGGGTGGCCCTAGCCGAGCAACGGCAACTCCGCGACGAGTGATGACGATCTCCTCGCCGGCGGCCGCGGCGGCCAGGAGCCGCGAAAACTGCTGATTGGCCTCGCGTGCGGAGACGGTTCTCACGGCCACTCCTATTGTAGTAACATCACTACATTAGCAGTCGGTCGGCCGCGTGTCCACGGCCACAAAGGCCGGAGCAGCACGCGCGTCGATGCGCCAGGCCGCGATTCACCCGTAGCGGCCGAGGCGCACGGCGGTCTGACCGCGGTTGAGTCGGCGTGACGGCATGATCAGCACGCAATTGTCATAGGGGGTCCGCACCTCGCGCCCGCCATCGCGCGCGATCACGGTGCCTTGGCGCGGGATCACCTCGAGTCCGCGATAGTCGCGCAGGAACTCGAACCGGTCGCTTGTGATGGTGACGGCCTGGGTTACCGTGATCACGCGCTGGTCGGCCGGCGGACGGGTCATCTGGCGCTCCGACTCGGCGGGGGACAGCGTGCCCGTCACGGCAAGAAAGCGCCAGGTCACGTCGTGCGCCACATCCGCCGCGGCCTTTTCCCAATGCTGGCCGCACTCGATCAGCAGCGCCGCCTTGGGCGAAGCCGGATCGCCCAAGGCGCCATAATCGCGCATGCGGCTGCCGGCGGAGTGGCCCTTGTCGCGCACGATGAGGCGCGGCGCGCCCACGCGGTGGGCGAGCTCGAGCGATTTCTCGGTCAGTCCCGCCAGCATCAGCGCTTCGGTCGAGTGCTGCATCGAGTGGATGTCGAGCAGGAAATCGACGGTCTCGATGAAGGGACGCAGCTCGCGGGCGCGCGCAAGCTCGACGCTCTTGCGCTGGCCGTTGAGCGTCGCCGCGTCCCACAGCCGATTGATGTCCTCGTCCACGAAGCGTGACGCCGTGGGATTGCGGGGATCGAAGGTCCGGAACGCCGCCACGTTGGCGAAGCCGAGGCTCAACTTGCCCTGAGCCGGGCGCACGCCGAGTCGAAACAGGCGATCGACAGCGATCGCGCCGCAGATCTCGTTGCCGTGCGTCAGCGCATTGACGTAAACGTGCGGCCCCGGCTTGCCGCTGTCGAAGGTGGTGACGTAGTCGATGCCGGTGTTGCTTTTGCGGTAGGACGAAATATCCGGCGGCGTGATCTCGATCGCGTAAGTCTCGGCCATGATGGTTTTTCTTCGAAGGTTGGTTGTATTTAACTCGAAACCCGATCGATCAGCCGGCGCAGGAATGCTTCGCATTGCCGCACCTGGTCGATGGCGATGAATTCGTCGGGCCGGTGCGCCTCGTCGATCGAACCGGGCCCGCAGATGATGGTGGGAATGCCCGCCTCCTGGAACAAGCCGGCCTCGGTGCCGAAGGAGACCTTGCCGACCTCGTTGGCGCCGGAGAGGGCACGGGCGAGGTCGGTCACCTCGGAATCCGGCGCCTCCGACAGGCCCGCCGTGTCCGTCAGCTTCTGGAAGCGGATTCCGGTCTCGGGCGCCGTGCGCTGCATCTCGGCTTGCAGGGCCGCGGCGTAGCGCTCAACCTGTTCCAGCAGCGGCTCCGGCGGATCGCCGGGGAGGTAGCGGATTTCGAAGTCGAAGCTGCAGTCCTTGGGCACGATATTGAGCGCGGTGCCGCCGTGGATCACGCCGGTGTGGATCGTCGTGTGGGGCGGCGCGAAGGCGCGATCGAAGGGGCCTTGATCCCGGCGCTGGCGCGCCATCTCCTTCAAGTGCGCGACGATCTCGGCGCCGGCCTCGACGGCGTTGACGCCCAAATGCGTGAGCGACGAGTGGCTCTCGCGGCCGCGCACGGAGCAGCGGACGCTGATCTTGCCCTTGTGCGCGATCACCGGCTTCATCAATGTGGGTTCGCCGACGATGCAGAGGCGCGGCTTGATCGGACGCTTTGCAATGGCGGCGATCATGCTGCGCACGCCGATGCAGCCGACTTCCTCGTCATAAGAGAAGGCAAGGTGGATCGGCGTCGCCAATTTGTGCGAGAGGAACTCCGGCACCATCGCCAGCACCACGGCGACGAAGCTTTTCATATCCGACGTGCCGCGGCCGTAAAGCTTTTCCTCGCGCTCGACAACGGCGAAGGGATCGCTCGACCATTCCTGGCCGTCCACCGGCACGACGTCGGTATGACCCGAAAGCATGATGCCACCCCGATCCTTGGGACCGAGTGTCGCGTAGAGATTGGCCTTGCGGCGATCCGCGTCGAAGAACAGCTCGCTGTCGATGCCGTACTCGCGGAGATATCCCTGCACGAAGTCGATGAGGGCCAAGTTTGAATCCCGGCTCGTGGTGTCGAACGCCACAAGCTTGCGGATCATCTCGATGCTGGAATAGGCGGGGCGCGGCACGGGTACACGAGCCTCTCGTTTTTGGGTTAATTTCGGGGCGCCACTATGCCGGAAGCGCGGGTGTCGCGCCAAGTGGCATAAGGACGGGGGATCGAGGCGTTGCATCGGCACGGGGTTTTGGTCAGATTGAACCAAGGCCGGGCGCGACGCGGCCTGCAAAACCGGGAGGTTGCGGGGATGATCGGGCGGCTTGCAGTCGTTCTGACGCTGGCGTGGACCGCGTTCGGCGTTTCGCTTGCTCAGGCACAGGAATTGCGTATTGCGCTCGCGGCCGAGCCGACCTCGATCGATCCGCTCTACCACACGCTCAACCCCAACAACCAGATCGCGCGGCATATCTTCGACCGCCTCGTGCACCAGGATCCAAAGCAGACGCTGATCGCGGGCCTCGCGCTCTCATGGAAGCCGATCGACGACGGCACTTGGGAATTCAAGCTGAGGCCCGACGTCAAATTCCACGATGGCAACGCGCTGACGCCCGACGACATTATCTTCTCGATCGACCGCGCGCCCAAGGTGCCGAACAGCCCCGCTTCCTTCGCGATCTACACAAAGGAGGTCAAGAGCATCGACGTGATCGATCCCTTGACCCTGCATATCCATACCGGCGCGCCGTACCCGCTGCTGCCCAACGACCTCTCGACCATCTCGATTCAGGAAAAGAAGGTGGTCGAGGGCAAGGGGACCAACGATTTCAACAAGGGTCCCGCCGCGATCGGCACCGGTCCCTTCAAGTTCGTGGAGTGGATCCCCGGCAATCGGCTGGTGCTGACGCGCAATGACGATTACTGGGGCGCAAAGCCCGAATGGGCGAAGGTCACCTTCCGTCCCATCACCAACAATGCCGCGCGCGTGGCGGCGCTGCTCGCGGGCGACGTGGACTTCATCGAGAATGTTCCGACCACGGATTTGGTGCAGCTCAAGGCCAATTCCAAGGTGCGCATCGTGCAGGTCGTCTCGAACCGGGTGATCTATCTGCACCTCGACAGCAACCGCGATCAGTCGCCCTTCGTCTTCGACACCGACGGCAAGCCGCTCGCCAAGAATCCGCTGAAGGATCAGCGCGTGCGGCTCGCGATGTCGAAGGCGATCAATCGTCTGGCGATCGTCGATCGCGTCATGGAGGGGGCGGCGATCCCGGCGGGGCAATTGTTGCCCGAGGGCTTTTTCGGTGTGAGCCCCAATCTGCCGCCGGAGAAGTACGATCCCGAGGGTGCCAAGAAGCTGCTGGCGGAGGCGGGATATCCCGACGGCTTCAAGATCACCCTGCACAGTCCCAACGACCGCTACGTCAACGACGAGAAGGTGGCGCAGGCGGTGGCGCAGATGTTGACGCGCGTCGGCATCAAGACCGACGTGCAGGCGATGCCGCAGGCGGTCTACTTCTCGCGCGCATCAAAGCTCGAATTCAGCTTCATGTTGCTGGGCTGGGGCGCCGATACCGGCGAACCATCCTCGCCTCTGAAATCGCTGCTCGCCACCAACAATCCCGAGAAGGGTTGGGGTGCCGCCAATCGCGGCCGATTCTCCGATCCGAAGCTCGATGACCTCTTGCAGCAGGCGCTCAACACCGTCGACGACGACAAACGCTCGCTGCTGCTGCAGCAGGCGACCGAGATCGGTATCCGCGACGTGGGGATCATTCCGCTCCACTACGAGGTCACGATCTGGGGCATGCGCAGCGATCTGACCTTCGTCGGCAACACCAACCAGTACACCCAGGCCTTCGACGTGCATCGGGTGGCGGCCAAATGAGGCGCAGGGGCCGGCGCGCGGAATCATGACCGTCTTTATCATCCGCCGCCTGCTGCAAAGTGCAGTGGTGCTGCTGGCGATGTCGCTGTTGGTGTTCCTCGGCGTGTTCGCGATCGGCAATCCCGTCGATATCCTGGTGAGTCCGCAGGCGGATCAGGCCGAGATCGCGCGCGCGACCGCGGCGCTCGGCCTCGATAAGCCGCTCTGGGAGCAATACCTGGTGTTCCTGCGCAACGCGGTGCACGGCGATCTCGGTAATTCCTTCGTGTTCAACGAGCCTTCGCTCAAGCTGATCGCCGAGCGGATGCCCGCGACATTGGAGTTGGCATTTGCCGCGATGGTGCTGGCGATTTTGCTCGGACTGCCGCTCGGCCTCTATGTCGGCCTGAAGCCGGGCACAACCCTCTCTCGCACCATCGCGGCGAGCTCGATCCTTGGTTTCAGCCTTCCCACGTTTTGGGTCGGCATCATGATGATCCTGGTGTTCGCGGTGGAGCTGGGCTGGCTGCCCTCGACAGGCCGCGGCGCCACGGTGCGCTTGCTCGGGATCGATCTCAGCATCCTCACATGGGACGGGCTCAAGCACCTGCTGTTGCCGGCGGTCAATTTGGCGCTTTCGCGTATCGCGCTGGTGATCCGCCTCGCGGCCTCCGGGACGCGCGAGGTCATCCACATGGACTATGTCAAATTCGCGCGCGCCAAAGGGCTGAGCCAGAGCCGTGTCATCCGCGTGCACGTGCTCAAGAACATTCTGATCCCCATCGTGACCGTGCTCGGTTTGGAAATCGGCGCGGTGATCGCGTTCTCGGTCGTGACCGAGACCATCTTCGCTTGGCCCGGCATGGGGCAGCTCATCATCAAGTCGATCACCGTGCTCGACCGTCCCGTGATCGTGGCATATCTCATGATGACGGTGTTGATGGTAATTTTGATCAACCTGGGGGTCGACATTCTCTATTCGGTGCTCGATCCGCGCGTGCGCCTGGGCGAGGCGCGGGCGTGAGCGCGCTCATCGAGGAGAGCGCGGCGGTCGATCGGGCGAGCGGCGCCGAGACGCCGTTTCGCCGCTTCGCCGCCGACTTTCTCGCCTCGAAGCTCGCGATCGTCGGTCTTGTCATGCTCAGCGTCGTTCTGTTCGTGGCGCTGTTCGCACCGTGGATATCGCCGCAGAACCCCTACGACCTCGCGACATTGGACCTGCTCGACGGCCGCATGCCGCCGGGTTCGGCCGCCGGCGACGGCCACATGACCTATTGGCTCGGCACCGACGATCAGGGCCGCGACATGCTGTCGGCGATCTTCTATGGGTTGCGCACCAGCCTCGCGGTCGGCGCCTCGAGCGCGGTTTTCGCGTTCATGCTCGGAACCGCGCTCGGTCTGATCGCGGCCTATGTGGGGGGACGGGTCGAGAGCCTGATCATGCGCGTCGTCGATCTGCAGCTCTCGTTTCCGGCGATCCTGGTGGCGTTGATCCTGCTGGCGCTGCTGGGGCAGGGGGTCGGAAAGATCATCCTGGCGCTCGTGGTGGTGCAATGGGCCTATTTCGCGCGCACCGTGCGCGGCTCGGCGCTGATCGAGCGGCGCAAGGAATATATCGAGGCCGCGAGGTGCCTTGCGCTCGGCAATGCCCGGATCATGCTGCGCCATCTGCTGCCCAATTGCCTCCCACCGCTGATCGTCGTGCTGACGGTGCAGGTGGCGCACGCGATCGCGCTGGAGGCGACGCTCTCCTTCCTCGGAATCGGCTTGCCCGTGACCGAGCCGTCGCTCGGCCTGCTGATCGCCAATGGCTTCGAGTACATGATGAGCGGCGCCTACTGGATCAGCATCTTTCCCGGCGTCGCGCTGCTGCTGCTGATCGTCGCGATCAATCTGGTCGGAGACCAGTTGCGCGACGTGCTCAATCCCCGGCTGCAAACGTGAGCGAAGCCTCGCCGCTGCTGGAGATCGAGAATCTCCAGACGCACTTTTTCACCCGCCTTGGCGTGGTAAAGGCGGTTGAGGGCGTGAGCCTCTCGGTCCGGCGCGGCGAAGTGCTGGGTCTCGTCGGCGAATCCGGTTCGGGCAAGTCGGTGACGGGGTTCTCGATACTGGGGTTGGTGGACCCGCCCGGCCGCATCGCCGGCGGGCATGTCCGGTTCGAGGGGCGCGATCTCGTGGGCTTGGCGGAGGAGGAGCTGCGCCGGTTGCGCGGCGAACGCATCGCCATGATCTTTCAGGACCCCATGATGACCCTGAACCCGGTGCTGCGGATCGACACGCAGATGATCGAGGCGGTCCGGGCGCACCATCGGGATGTCTCCGAGGCCGAGGCTCGCCGTCGCGCCCGCGACGGCCTCGCGCGCCTCGGCATTCCCGCGGCCGACGAGCGGCTCGTCTCCTATCCGCATCAATTTTCGGGTGGCATGCGCCAGCGCGTCGCGATCGCGATTGCGCTGCTGAACCGGCCGGCGCTGCTCATCGCCGACGAGCCCACCACCGCGCTCGACGTGACGATCCAGGCGCAAATCCTGTTCGAGGTGCAGAAGCTCTGCCGCGAGGACGGCACCGCGCTCATCTGGATCACGCACGACCTCGCGGTGGTGGGCGGCCTCGCCGACCGGGTCGCGGTCATGTATGCGGGGCGGATCGTCGAGCAGGGGCCGGTCGACGCGGTGCTCGACCATCCGCTCCATCCCTATACGCGAGGCCTGATCGGCTCGGTGCCGAGCCGCAATCGCCGCGGCGCGCCCTTGCAGCAAATCCCGGGGATGACTCCCTCGCCGCTCAAACTGCCGTCGGGGTGCAGCTTCCGCGGCCGCTGCGGGCGCGCGGATCAGCGCTGCGCGGAGATGCCCGAGCTGGTGCCGCTGGTGCCGGAGCACCTCGTGCGCTGCTTCCACCCGCACGTCGAGGCGGCCCGATGAGTACGGCACCGCTGGTCGAGCTGCGCCAAGTCTCGAAGCGATTTTCCCGGCGTCTCGACGTCGCCGAGAAGGTCGCACGCCGCCTGGGCACCGAGGTCGGCGAGGCCGTCGTGCACGCGGTCGATCGCGTCGACCTCCAGGTCCGCGCCGGCGAAGTCGTGGGTCTCGTGGGCGAGTCCGGCTGCGGCAAGTCGACCTTGGGCCGCATCGTCGTGGGCCTCTACGAGCCGAGCGACGGAACGGTGCTGCTCAGGGGTGCCGATCGCGCGGGGCTCACGCAAGAGCAGCGCCGCAGCGCGCAGCTCGCGGCGCAGATGATCTTCCAGGACCCCTTTGCCTCGCTCAACCCGCGCCTCAAGGTGCGCGAGATCGTGGGCGAGGCGCCGCGCGTGCACGGCCTGGTGCGAGCCGCCGACCTCGACCGCTTTCTCGACGATCTCATGCGCCGCGTCGGCCTCGACCCCACCTACAAGCGGCGCTATCCGCATCAGTTCTCGGGCGGGCAGCGCCAGCGCATCGGGATCGCCCGCGCGCTCGCGGTCAATCCGGAGTTCGTGGTCTGCGACGAGCCGGTGGCGGCGCTCGACGTCTCGATCCAGGCGCAGATCATCAATCTCTTCATCAAGCTGCGGGAGGAGCTGGGTCTCGCCTATCTCTTCATCAGCCACGACCTGGGCGTGGTCGAGCATATCGCCGATCGAATCCTGATCATGTACCTGGGGCGTATCGTCGAGAGTGCGCCGGTCGAGGAACTCTTCCGCGCGCCCAATCACCCCTATACCCAGGCGCTGCTGGCGGAAGTGCCGCGCCTCGATCAGCGCAAGCGGCATTTCACTCCGGTCAAGGGCGAGATACCTTCGCCGCTTGACCCGCCTTCGGGCTGCCATTTCCATCCGCGCTGCCCGCATGCGTTCGAGCGCTGCCGAACCGAGGCGCCGGCGCTGCGGGACATCTCGCCCGGACGCATGTCCGCCTGCCACCTCAACGACCAGAGCTGATGGAAAAAAACATGTAAGGAGATAGGGGGATGACCGGGAGATGAGGGGATATATGGGGTGGTGACGAGCGGAACCGCTCTCTTGATAAAGTTATCCTGGAGATACTCGGAGCTTCGAGATGAGCTCTCCTCATCTCCCGTTCATCTCCCCATCTCCTAAAATTGTTTTGTCAGCATCCGACAAGAAAAAAGATGGAGGGGGATCGGGAGATGAGGGGGGATGTGGGGGACCAGTTGGCGGTGGCGAGCAGAACTGCTCTCTTGATAAAGTTATCCTGGAGATACTCGGAGCTTCGAGATGAGCTCCCCTCATCTCCCGTTCATCCCCCCATCTCCCAAAATTGTTTGGTCAGCATCTGACAAGAAAAAAAGATGGAGGGGGATCGGGAGATGATGGGGGGATGTGGGGAACCAGTTGGCGATGGCGAGCGGAACTGCTCTTTTGATAAAGTTATCCTGGAGATACTCGCAGCTTCGAGATGAGCTCTCCTCATCTCCCGTTCATCTCCCCATCTCCTAAAATTGTTTTGTCAGCATCCGACAAGAAAAAAGATGGAGGGGGATCGGGAGATGACGGGGGGGGATGTGGGGGGCCAGTTGGCGGTGGCGATCAGAACCGCTCTCTTGATAAAGTTATCCTGGAGATACTCGGAGCTTCGAGATGAGCTCTCCTCATCTGCCGGTCATCCCCCAATCTCCTAAATCTGGTTTTGACGAAAAGCGACGGAAACAATGACCACACCCACCCGCACCATCGAAGGCGTCCTCCATCGCACCGATCCGCGCACGGCGGAGATTCCGCTGGTGTTCGACAGCCCGCACAGCGGCGTCGTCTATCCCGGGGATTTCGACTACGTCTGTCCCCTCGATGTCTTGCGCACCGCCGAGGACACCTATGTGGATGAGCTCTACGGTGCGGCACCCGAGCACGGCGCCACGCTGATCGGCGCGCATTTCCCGCGCAGCTACATCGACGCCAACCGCAACCTCGCCGACATCGACCAAGCGCTGTTCGAGACGCCCTGGCCCGGCCCCGTCAATCCCGGGCAGAAGACCAAGCTCGGCATGGGGCTGGTGCGGCGGCTCGCGGTGCCGGACCGGCCGGTCTACGGGCGAAAGCTTGGTGTCGCCGAAGTACAGGCGCGCATTGCCCGTTATTACGAGCCCTATCATGCGGAGCTGGCGGGAGTGGCGGATCGCTTGCATGCGCGGTTCGGTTCGGTCTGGCATATCGACTGCCATTCCATGAAGAGCGTCAGCAACGCGATGGCGAGCGAAGGTGCCGGCGTCGCGCGCGCCGACTTCGTGCTCGGCGACCGCGACGGCACCACCTGCGACGGCGCCTTCACAAAGTTTGTGTTGGGATTCCTCACCGGGCGCGGCTACCAGGTGAAGGTGAACGACCCCTACAAGGGCGTCGAGCTGGTGCGCCGGCACGGCCGCCCGCGCGAGAACCGCCACAGCCTCCAGATCGAAGTGAACCGCAAGCTCTACATGGACGAAGCGCTCTTCGAGCGGAACGGGAACTTTGCCAAGCTCAAGCGCGATCTCGACGGCCTAATCGCGGCGGTCGCGGGGTTCGTGAAGGAGCGGGCGAGATAGGCATTCGTGATTGCAACGCTCTCCGTGCTTTGGGCAGAAGACTGTCGGGTTGTCCCCCTGTGTCCGAATCACTGAACTTGAGCGCGCCCGCGAGGGTCTCTCCGGGCGCACCAATCAAGCATGATAAGCAGGAGACGCCGCCAGTCCCCGGGCGTCAACCTCGGTTTTTAGGCTTCAGCACGAAAAATCGATCCGCTTGCCAGACAGCGTTCTCCTTAACCCAAGGGGGCGGGGAGCCCGAGTAGACGACAACCCACTGCACTTGGAGCGCTTGCGCGATTGAGATGAAGGTGTCGTAGTTCGGCGCGTCGAGAATTCGGGTGGCTGGGGATCCCGACGGCGGTTCGTATTGTTGGTTGGTGGTGTCTGGAGCGACAGATCGAAAATCGCAGGGTTCTTCTGGATAAATTGTCTTGCGCTCGGTCATCTCGGTCAGCGGTCCACATTGGAATTCGCTCGTTAGCAAAACGATGTCACCGGCGGCCGACTCATGGCGGATATAGTCGCCCGTCTCGATGAGAGCGTGCGGGACGACGATGCCAACGTATTTGGAATCCCAGGGCAGCATTGAGATCTGCGCACGATCAGAGAGCAGCAACGGCACGAATAGAAGGCATGAAGCGGTGATGGATACCACCGCAGTGGCTTGACGGGGCAACCGGGTGCGTAGGAAATGCACAAGAAAGCAGGCCGACCAGACGCTTAAAACCGCATAAAGCAACACGAATTGCCGATGCTGGAAATCGTAGGGATCCTCATATTCTCTCGGTGGAAGGAGCGCTACGAGGGCAAAGAATGAAGCTATGAACGCCAACGGAAACCATTTTTCGATAACAAGAATTCGATGCCGGTGGCACCAGAAAAGACCCAGCGCATAGGTCACCACCCAAAACCCGCAGCTTGCCCCCAATAGATAAATAAGGCCGCTTAGAGCCGCCACCAACAGGCCGGCCCTCGACAGAATCGTCTGAAAATAGGTTGTAAAAACAGGCGGCCCTTGGTTCAGCATTGCCTGCACAAAGCCAATCGCGTCGCCGTGGGACGAAAGTAGATGCGGCGCACGGATGTCTATCTGGGCGAGTGAAGCGCCGCCAAGAGCGACGGCGGCCAGTGCAGCGACAGCCGCAGCCCGCATCCATCGGGTGCGCGGCCGCCACAGGGCGAACACCAATATCGTCGCCGCGATGCCGAAGGGTACAAAAATGTGCATGCGGAAGCCGCAAATAATCAGAGTCAGCACGAACGAAATGCCAAAGGCGCGCGCGTTTCGGTGGCGCAGACCAACGATAGCGAGCGCCATCGCGGTCAATGCCAATCCGACAGCAAAAGCACCTCCGGCTTCTATTTGCTGAAGCCAGTGAAAATCGAAAAAAGCATTTTCAAATCCGTAATGCGCCGCGTCGGGCACCAGCAACAGCGCCGCCACAGACGCAACGCCGCCCAACCGTCCGGCAAGTACTCCGCCCAACGAATAGGCGCCGCAGCCCATGCAAATGAACCCTAGCGGGGTCCAAAGCGCCGTTGACGTCACCAGCGTCTGGACGCTCGCCAAGGCACTTATTGCGGCTGGTAGCATGTAGCTCAAGAAGTGATAGGGCCAGACAGAATCCCCTCGTTCCGCGAAATAAGCGAACGTCGCGATCATGTGGCTCCGATACATAGAGTCGCTCCACGCCGGAAAGTGGCCGGTAGCGCGGAATGTCGGGACGGCACAAATCGCTTGCCAAGACCATATGACGCAGACGACACAGATGCCGGACAGCACGACAAAATCGACATAAGTCCAGCGGTCTTCCTGCTGCCGACGCTGCGCGTTGTACAGCAATGCGGAGACCCCTACGCCGCAGCACCCGACATAGGCCGTTCCCGCCGATATTCGCAACAGAATGCATGCGAAGAAGATCAATGTGCTGATGCATGCGATACCAAGCAGGAACTCCACCATCATCCGACCGGCAAAATCGGTAAATGGCGGAACCAGCCCGACGATTGCCCTTCCGATCGCCTGCGCGAATATCGCGATGGAGAATATGACGGCGACCATGGCCGCCGATAGATCAGACGACCCTACCCCCACGCAAACAGTAAGCGTGCCGGCGAGGATGTTTACGGCAACAAAGTCTTGCCGCGACACCTGTGGTCTTACCATTGCCTCCGTTACTCAGCGCCCGCCCCCGAATGCTCTTATGATCGGGCGCTCTCCCTGTTTGTTTTGCCCCCCATGATAGAGTCCTTTTCCGGCGAAAAACAATGCAAAAGAGCCATCACAAAACTTTCACTGCATTAGGCCAATCGGCGTTCGCGCGCGCCGACTTCGTGCTCGACGACCGCGACGGCACCACCTGCGACGGCGCCTTCACAAAGTTTGTGTTGGGATTCCTCACCGGGCGCGGCTACCAGCCTGATCGCGGCGGTCGCGGGGTTCGTGAGGGAGCGGGTGCGCTAACTCTGATCCGTCGAGTTTCGCACACCAAGGCCGTCATTGCGAGCCGGAGGCGAAGCAATCCAGGAGCGGACGCACGTCCCTTGCTCCTAAGTCTGAAACTGCTCCTTGAGCACGCGTTCCTCGAGGTTGTGCTCGGGGTCGAAGAGGATGATCTTCGCGACGTCGCGGGTCTCGCGCACGTCGACCGTGAGCACGTCGCGCACCTCCGTGAAGTCGGCGGTGGCGCTCACCGGGCGCTTCTCCGCTTCCAGCACCTCGAAATGCACTCGGGCGCTCCGCGGCAAGAGCGCGCCGCGCCAGCGCCGCGGACGAAACGCGCTGATCGGCGTCAGCGCCAATATCTCGGTGCCCAGCGGAATGATCGGCCCGTGCGCCGAGAGGTTGTAGGCGGTCGAGCCCACGGGCGTCGCGACCAGCGCGCCGTCGCTCAGCAGCTCGTCCAGGCGCTCCACGTCGTCCACCTTGATGCGGAGCTTCGCGGCCTGCCGACCCTCGCGCAGCAGCGAGACCTCGTTGAAGGCGATCGCGCGATGCGAGCGGCCGTTCCGGTCGTAGGCCAGCATTTCGAGCGGATGCAGCTCCACCGGCACGGCGCGCGCAAGCCGCTCGACCAGGCCTTCGTTGTCATAGCCGTTCATCAGGAAACCGACGCTGCCGCGGTGCATTCCGTAAATCGGGACACCGCGGTCGACCAGGCGATGCAGGGTCTCCAGCATGAACCCATCGCCGCCCAGCGCCACGACCACCTGGGCGTCCTCGGGCTGCACGGCGCCATAGCGCGCGCTAAGCTCGGCAAGCGCCGCCTGCGCAGCCTCGTGCTCGCTCGCGAGGAAGGCGATCTTTCGGGGTGGCGCCGAGAAAAAAGCCAAGGGCTCGATCGCCTCAGCCGCCGGTGACGCTCATGTGCCGAGCGACCGAAGGTTCCCGGTGCCGGCGATCGATGACAAAGTCGTGGCCTTTGGGCTTGCGCGAAATCGCTTCGGCGATCGCGGCGTCCAGCAAATCATCGCTCTCCGAGCGGCGAAGCGGCGCGCGCAGGTCGGCGCTGTCGTGCTGGCCCAGGCACATATAGAGCGTCCCGGTGCAGGTGAGCCGCACGCGGTTGCAGCTCTCGCAGAAATTATGGGTGAGCGGCGTGATCATGCCGATCCGCCCGCCGGTCTCGCGCACGGTGTAGTAGCGGGCGGGGCCGCCGGTGCGGTAGTCGCTCTCCTCCAGGGTCCAGTGGCGCTGCAATTGCGCCCGCACCATCGAGAGCGGCAGGTACTGTTCGAGCCGTGCACCGGCGCCGATCTCGCCCATGGGCATCACCTCGATGAAGGTGAGGTCGAAGCCCTCGTCGCCGCACCAGCGCACGAGGTCATGGAATTCGTCGTCGTTGACGCCCTTGAGCGCCACCGTGTTGATCTTGATTGCGAGGCCCGCGCGCTTGGCGGCGGCGATCCCCGACATCACGCGGTCGAGCTTGCCCCAGCGGGTAATCGCGGTGAACTTCTCGGGGGCGAGCGTGTCGAGCGACACGTTGATCCGGCGGACGCCCGCTTGGCGCAGCTCCCCGGCATAGCGTTCGAGCTGGCTGCCGTTGGTCGTGACGGTCAGCTCATCGAGCGCGCCGGTGGAGAGATGCCGCCCTAGCGAACGGAAGAGCGCCATGATGTTGCGCCGCACCAGCGGCTCGCCGCCGGTCATGCGAAGCTTCCGCACCCCGTGGCGCACGAAGGCGCTGCACACCCGGTCCAGCTCCTCGAGGGTCAACACCTCGGATTTCGGCAAGAAGGTCATGTCTTCCGACATGCAATAGACGCAGCGGAAGTCGCAGCGGTCGGTGACCGATACGCGCAGGTAGGTGATCTTCCGGCCGAACGGATCAATCATAGAGAACAAGGCCCTAGCGTCATTGCCCCCAAACAGAGGGGCGCGGTTGCCACCCTATAACATAATGTCGCCGGATGGAAATTGCTGTCGCGGGCCGGCTAAATCTGGGCAGAGTGGCGAAAGGGGGGTCCCGTCGATGCTCCTGCATTCGCTCTTTGACGCGCTCGCGCTGTTGGCGGCGCTCGCTCTCTACCGCTGGGGCCCAGTCCCGAGTGCGGCGCCGACGCCGTGGCAGACCCATCCGCTCTACCTGCCCGCAGCAACGTTGGGCGCAACGGTGGGTGCCTATCTCCTGGGTTCGCTCAACCTGGCGCTGACGGGGATCGACGGCCTCGCACGCAGCATCGAGGGCGCGTTGCTCGGCGCGATCTTGGGGGTTGAGGGGTTGAAGGCCGCGACCGGCATGCGGGGCTCGACCGGTGTCCGGCTCGCAGCCCCGCTGGCGCTGGCGATCGCGGTCGGGCGGATCGGCTGCTTCCTCGCCGGCCTCGGCGACCAGACCTATGGGACGCCGACCGATCTGCCGTGGGGCCACGATTTCGGCGATGGCGTGCCGCGCCACCCCGTGCAGCTCTATGAGTCCCTCGGCATGGTGGCGTTCCTGGGCGTGTACTTTTACCTGCTGCGACGCGGTCACCCGCTCGCGACCCGGGCGGGGTTCTACTTCTTCGTCGGCGTTTACGCCGGCCAGCGCTTCCTCTGGGAGTTCCTCAAGCCCTACGGAACGATCCTCGGGCCGCTCAACCTCTTTCACATCGTCTCGCTCTGGCTCATCGCCTATGCCGTGCTCTTCGGCAGAAGGGAGCTTCTCGTTCCATGCCCGACACCAGCACCATCGCCGCCGCTCCGCGCGTAAGCGTTACTCGCAAGCCGCGGCCTTATGTGTTCCTGGGGCAGACCACGTCGCTTTGCGAGAGCTGCCTCGTACTGGTGCCCGCGAAGATCCTGCAGGAGGGCGATTGCGTCTTCTATCAGAAGCGCTGCCCCGAGCATGGGGTCCAGAAGACGCTGATCTCGACCGACGCGCGCTATTGGAAGCGCTGTCGCGATTTCTTGAAGCCCGGCGACGTGCCGCTCAAGTTTCACACCCGGATCGACAAGGGATGCCCCTACGATTGCGGGCTCTGCCCCGATCACGAGCAGCACAGTTGCCTGGCGCTGATCGAAGTGAACGAGCATTGCAATCTCGCCTGTCCTACATGCTTTGCGGGCTCGTCGCCGGCGATGACGGGAACGCGGAGCCTCGCCGAAGTCGAGCGCATGCTCGACTTGCTGGTCGAGAGCGAGGGTGAACCCGATCTGCTGCAGATTTCCGGCGGCGAGCCGACCCTGCATCCGGAAATCGTGGAAATCCTGCGCGCCGCGCGGCGCCGTCCGATCCGCCACGTGATGCTCAACACCAACGGCATCCGCATC
Organism: Allostellaceae bacterium; assembly: GCA_035517495.1. Lineage (GTDB taxonomy): Bacteria > Pseudomonadota > Alphaproteobacteria > ATCC43930 > CGMCC-115725 > DASZHJ01. Next base: position 48,041 of record DATIYT010000002.1, read on the forward strand.
GCCAACGACCCGGATTTCGTCGCGGCGCTCGCGGAGATGAAGCGCGGCTTCGAGGTCTATCTGCAATTCGACGCGCTCTCCAAGGATGCCCTGCTGACGATGCGCGGCGCCGATCTGCGGAGGGTGCACGAACGCGCGCTTGCCAATCTCGACGCGGCGGGGATTTCCACCACTCTGGTCGCGACGGTGCGCAAGAACGTGAATGACCGCGAGATCGGCGATGTGCTGCGCGTGGCGCAGCATTGGCCTTGCGTGCGCGGCGTCACCTTCCAACCGGTTCAGGATGCCGGACGCAACGAGGGTTATGATCCCGCCGCCAACCGCATCGTGCTCTCGGAGATTCGACGGGCCATCGTCGATCAGTGGGGCGTGTTCGGCGAAGACGATCTGATACCGCTGCCCTGCAATCCCGACGCGATCTCGATCGGTTACGGCATGCGGGCGGGATCGACGGTCCAGCCGCTGACGCATCTCTTTCCGCAGGACGTGCTGGTCCAGGCGGCACCCAACACGGTCAATCTCGAAGCCAAGCCCGAGATGCGCAAGCTCTTGATCGAGTTGCTGTCGCTCTCCTGCGCCGGGCAGCAATCCGCGAACGTCCTGCACGAAGTGCTGTGCTGCTTGCCGATGGTGGAAGTGCCCGCGGCGATCGGCTACGACCGCGTCTTCCGCGTGGCGGTGGTGTCGTTTCTGGACCGCTTCAATTTCTGCCTGGCCGGCGTCAAGCGCTCCTGCATCCATTTCGTCACCGGCGACGGCCGGATCATTCCGTTCGACACCTACAACATGTTCCATCGCCCGCGGCCCGGGGGAGTCCCAACATGAAAGCGGGGCAAATCATCTGCCTGATCGTCGGACTGGTGCTGTTGCTGCCGGGCGGCTGTTTCGCGCTGTTCGGGATCGGTCTCGTCAGCGACAGTTCCGACAACATGTCCGGTGCCGGCTGGATGCTATTGGGGATTGCGCTCGCGATCCTGGCGCTCGCGGCGCTGATGTTTTGGGTCGCGTTCCGCAAGACCGGCCAGCCCGCCGTCGCGGGCGCAAAACCGGAGGATCCGCCACCGCCGCCGAGCTGACGCCCCTCGGCGCGCAATCAATTAGGGTGGCGAGCGGGACCGCCGGCCGCGATGGCGGTGGCGAGCATTTAACGCGTTTTTCATCGATTGCGAGCTACAAATTTTTAACCCTGGCACAACCTTGAGAATATTGGGCCATGAGCGTGAATAAGCTCCTCGGTGACTGGAAAATACCGACCAAACTGAGCCTTCCCGTCGCTGTCACCGCTTTGAGCCTTCTCGGCATCATCGCCGTGATGTGGTTCGCGGTCGATGTCTTCGAGGCCGGCGCCGATGTTGCGCTTGGAAGCCGCGCGCCGCAGCTCCGCTACGCGATCGAGGCTCAATTGCATTTCGCGGATGCCGCGATCAACGAGAAGAACGTGCTCTTGAGCGTCGGCAACAACGATGCGATCGCTCAGTATGCCAAGCTCTACCGCGACGATATCGCCAAGGCAGAGCGCGAGATGACCACCGTCCGCGAGCTCACGAAGTCGACGCAGCACCAGGCGCTCATCGAGCAGTTTCTTTCCGCCGTCTCCGAGCGCGCCGTCAATTCCGAAGAGGTGTTCAGGCTGGCGACCGCGGGCGACATCAAGGCGGCGGTGCAGCGCTCGCAGGTCGAAGGAAAGGCGGCTCGCCTTAAGGCGCTCGATGCGGCGGAGAAGCTCGCGGGGGCCTATCAGCAGGATCTCGCCGCGGCGACCGCGGATCTGGCGGATGCCACCGAACGCCTGCGCTATCTGACGCTGGGCGCCGCTCTCCTGGGGCTGGTGATCTCGGGAAGCCTGATGTTCTGGATCGGCATCGCGCAAGTGGCGCGGCCGATCAACCGCATGGCGAGCCGCATGCAGATGCTCGCCGCCGGTGACATGGCGATCGAGATCGAGGGTGCCGACCGGCGCGATGAAGTTGGCACTCTCGCGCGCGCGCTCACCGTCTTCCGGCAGAACGCCCAGCGCACGCAAGCACTCGAAGCCGAGAAGCTCGCCGAGCGCGAACAGAAGGAAGCGCGGCGGCGCGCGGTCGACGAGCTCGTGCGCGGCTTCGACGCGACCGCGCGAGGCGAGATCGAAACCCTGGCCGCGTCCGCCGCGGAGCTTGCGCAGGCCGCGGACGAGATGTCGAAGATGGCGGGGCTCGCGGGCGCGCAGTCCGAGGCTGCCGCCTCCGCGACGGAGCAGGCCGCGGCGAACGTGAATTCGATCGCCGGCGCGGTCGAGGAGCTTTCCGTTTCGATCGGCACCATGGCGGATCGCGTCGGCGACACCGCCCGGCTCGCCGAGGATGCGGCTCGCGAGACGCGCCAAGCCGAGACCCGCGTCCAGAGCCTCACCAATGCCGCCGAGCGCATCAACGAGGTCGTGAAGCTGATTTCCGACATCGCCGCGCAGACCAACCTGCTGGCGCTTAACGCCACGATCGAGGCGGCGCGGGCGGGGGATGCCGGCAAGGGATTTGCCGTGGTCGCGTCCGAGGTCAAATCGCTTGCGAACCAGACCAGCAAGGCGACCGAGGAGATCTCGGCGCTGGTGACCGCCATCCGCGAGGCGACCGCCGGAACCGGCGCCGCGATCGGCGCCGTCGTCGCGACCATCGGGCGAATGAGCGAGAGCTCGGTCGCCGTCGCGGTATCGGCGCAGCAACAGGGCTCGACGACGCAGGCGATTGCCGCTCGCTCGCAAGACGCCGCGCGCTGTGCCGCGGAGGCAACCGAGAACGTCGGGGGCGCGCACCAAAGCGCGGCCTCGACCGGCGAAGTCGCGCAGAACGTGCTCGCCGCCGCCGAGAGGCTGGGGCGCGAGACCACATCGCTCCGGACTCAGGTGGCAGGCTTCCTGGACGCGATCCGCGCCGCTTAGGCGGTTCGGTCAAGCACCTCCGCCGCCAAGCCGCTGCTCTCTTGCAGGCGGTCGGGCCGCGGTTCATCATCCCCGGCATGAAAGAATTCCTGGTTGCGCCCGACCCCGAAGATCGGCGCCTGACGCGGCGCGTCCTTGGTGTTGACCACGAGGGCAAAGAAGTCGAAACCGCCGTGGTGATGGAGCGGCCGCTGACGCTGTTCCTGAACGGCCAGGAAATCGTCACCATGATGACGATCGGCGACCACCCCGATTGCCTCGCGGTCGGTTACCTGCTGAACCAGAACATGCTGCGCGCCGAGGACAAGGTTACCGGCATCGACTTCGACGAGGATCTCGAGACCGTGGTGGTGCGGACCAAGCGCCGCACCAACTTCGAGGCCAAGCTGCGCAAGCGCACGCTGACCTCCGGCTGCGCCCAGGGCACGGTGTTTGGCGACCTCATGGAAAAATTCGACGAGATCGAGCTTGATCGCAATGCCAGGCTCAGGACGTCGTGGCTATATGCGCTCACCCGAAAGATCAACACCGTGCCGAGCCTTTATCTCGCGGCCGGCGCGATCCACGGCTCGGTGCTTTGCGAGGAGGACCGTCCGCTCGTCTACATGGAGGATGTGGGCCGGCACAACGCGGTCGACAAGATCGCGGGGTATATGTACCTGCACGGACTCTCGCCCGCGGGAAAGATCTTCTACAGCACGGGTCGTCTCACCTCCGAGATGGTGATCAAAACCGTGCAGATGCGGATACCGATCTTGATTTCGCGCTCGGGCTTCACGGCGTCCGGCGTCGAGCTCGCGCGCCGTGCCGGTCTTACGCTGATTGGACGCGCCAAGGGCAAGCGATTTCTGGCGCTCTCGGGCGCCGAGCGGATCGTGTTCGACGGCGACGCCGGGCGCGTGGATGACGAGCCCGCGCGGCTCAGGCGCAAGGCGAGCCTCGACGAGGATGCCGCCTAGAACGCCTTCCCCTGTCGTCGCGGGAGTTCTGCTCGCCGGTGGCCAGTCGCGGCGCATGGGCGGGGGCGACAAGACGCTGCGGCTGCTCGGTGGCAGACCGATCCTCGCTCACGTGATCGAGCGCGCGCGGCCGCAAGTGGCGGCGCTCGCACTCAATGCCAACGGCGATCCCGCGCGCTTCCGTGCGTTCGGTCTTCCCGTGGTGGCGGACGGCGTCGCCGATTTTGCGGGACCGCTTGCGGGCATACTCGCGGGCCTCGACTGGATGGCGGAAGCTCTCCCGACGGCAACGCATTTGGCGAGCTTCGCGACCGACGCGCCGTTCCTGCCGCGCGATCTGGTGGCACGGCTGGTCGCGGCATTGGTCGACGGCCGCTTCGATATCGCGTGCGCGGCGTCGGGTGGCCGCGCGCATCCCGTGTTCGCGGTCTGGCCGCTCTCGCTGCGCGAGGCGCTGCGGCATGCGCTTCGCGAGGAAGATATCCGCAAGGTCGATCGGTTCACGGCGAGCTACCGCCTCGCGACCGTCGAATTCGTCAGCGATGCGGTTGATCCTTTCTTCAATGCCAATCGGCCCGAGGATTTGGAGACCGCCGAGCAACTGCTGACACGCGCCCGGTGAGCGCGGGCGCGCCCTCCCTCGACGCTCGCCCGTCCGGTCCTCATGTTCCCGCGAACCTGCGGCGCTGCTCGGTTATGCCTTGGATTCTCCGCGCGTCGTCAGGGCGAGGAGCCGCGTGAGATCGCGCACGTCATCCAGCGTCTCGATGTCGCGAACCGTCTCGATGACGCGCGCCAGATCGGCGGGCGCAAGGACGCGAGCCGTAAGCTTGCGGAACTTCGCGACGATGTCGGCCTCGCTCGCGAACGAGCTTTCGCTGCCGCGCGGCGAAGTCGCGGTCTCTTCCAGCCTTGTTCCGTCGTTGAGGTACACTTCGACGTGCACGCGATGGCGAAGCTTGGGCCCGAGCGCGGTGATGGCGGGATCGTGCCGTACCTCGACTTTGCGCGCGAGCGCGATCCGCCGCGGATCGGTCGCCGACTCCGCGCCGAATTGATCCACGAACACGTCGCCTTCCAGCAGAAGAGTTGCGACGCAGAAGCCGAGATTGAGCTGCGCGGCGGTGAGGCCCTGCGGGCGGTAATCCCATCCCGCGTGCTCGACGGTCGCCTTTGAGGCATGGACGACGATACGGTCGATGTCGTCGGCGCCGAAGGCGCGGCGGCTTTGCAGCGCGCGGATCGCGTCGAGCGTCGTGTGGTTGCTGGCGACGCAGGAGTAGAATTTGAGCGAGACGCGCAGGCTCTCGAATTGCTCGCCGAGGCCCGCGACCAGCTTGGCGCGATCGAAGCCATCCTCCGAGCGCGAGAAGGTGGTGCAGAAACCGCCGTAGCGGCTCTCGAAGACGTCGGTGATCCCGGTGAATCCCGCTTCGGCCAGAAGCGCGCCATAGAGGCCGCTTTGCGATGCCCGGCCCGCATGCATGCGCTTCACCATGGCCCCATATTGCGCGGCCATCAGTCCCGAGGCTTGAGTACCCGCGATGCCCAACGCGTGCACGGTCTCGCCGGGATTGAGACTGAGCGCAGAGGCCGCTCCGGCAGCCGCGGCGAAGACCCCGACCGTGGCGCCCGAATGCCATCCCTGCGCGATGTGCTCGGGTCCCATGCACATGCCGACGCGCGCGCCGACCTCGTAGCCCGCGATCACCGCGGTGACGAAATCGCGTCCGCTGATGCCCTGGCTCAGCTCGTCAACCGCCAGAACCGCCGGCAGGGTCACCGCGCCCGTATGCAGCACGCCCTCGCGGTGCACGTCGTCGAGTTCGAAGCTCTGCACCAGGCTGCCGTTGGCGAGCGCCGCGTGCGGCGCCGACAGCCGCCGGTCGGTGCCCCAGACCGTGCAGTCGGGGGTGCGGTCGAGGCGCGCGAGGGTGTTGATGAGAATGCGCGACCACGGCAGATCGGCGCCGTAGAGCGCGCAGCCCAGGGAATCGAGGATCAGCAGCTTGACCCGAGCGATCACCTCAGCCGGGATGCGCTCATAGCGCAGGCCCGAGACGAACGCCGCAATGCCGGCGGTATAGGGATTGGCGTCGGCCCGGGGATCGTCCATCAGCTTCCCGGCCGTTCCGCGAGTTCGGGCACGAAGACGTCGCTCCAGCGCGCGGGCTTCTGCTTGATCGTGCCGACGCGCGCCATGAAGTCCGCGTAAGTCATCACCCCCTCGGGGGTCGCTGTGAAATGCGTGTCGGGGTCGTTGAGGATGCGAAGCACCAAGTCGTCCGAGCTCTTGACCGCCGCCATCTCGTTGTAGAGGTGCGCGGCCCAGGGCTTGTCGCGCGCGATCATCTCGGCCGCCTGGTCTTCGGCCGCGATGAAGGCGGCCGTGAGTTTCGGGTTCTTTTGATAGAAGCTCATGGGCGCATAGGCCATGATCACCGTCATCTTGCCCAGCACGTCCACCGAGTTGAAGACGCGGTGGATTTCGGGGTGGTCGAGTTCCAGATACGAAAATGGCGGCGACGCCACATGGGCATCGATCTCGGTCTTGCCGGAGATCAGTGCCGCCAATGCCTCGGGGTAGGGCATGCCGACGGTGAGCGGATCGAGCTTGGCATAGTTCTCCTCGCCGAACTCCTTGGCCGCGGCCATCTGAAGGATCACGGCCGCGAACGACGTCTTGATGCCCGGAAGCGCGATCTTGTCGTGCTCGGTGAAGTCCGCCAGCGTCTTGATCGCGGGATTGCGCGTGTTGAGATAGAGCGAACCCGCCCCGATGGCGCAGAGCCCGATTACCTCGAGACGCGGATTGCCGTGCGCCTTGGCCCAGAGCGTCAGGTATCCGGGCGTGCCGATCGCCGCGATGTCGAGCGTGCCCGCGAGCATCGCGTCGTTGATGTTATTGCCGCCGTCGATCACCGACCACGTGATCTTGATGTCCCCGAGGCCCGCCTTTGCCGCCGTCTTCTCGATGAGCTTCTCGTGCTCCATCACGTAAAGCGGCAGATAGTGGATGCCATAGCCCTTGGAGATCCGAAGTTCGTTGGTCTCGGCGCGCGCGGTGCCACCGCTGAGGACCAGCATCGTCGTAAACAGGATCGCCAGAGCGGCACGTTGCATACTTCACTCCGAGTTAGCCGCCGAGTATGGCGCGCGGATGCGCTTGCCGCAAATCCGCCGCGGCGACTTGACCCGAGACCGCCGGCTCGTCGAAGGTTGTCCCTTCAATGGAGCCAACAAGGAGGAGGGAGCATTCATGGATTCGCAATCTTACGAGGCCGGCCTCAAGGTCAGGACCGCGGTATTGGGCGAGGCGCATGTGCAGCGCTCGCTCAAGGACGTCGACGATTTCAATCGGGAACTGCAGCAGATCGTCACGGGGTTCGCGTGGGGGCAAATCTGGTCTCGGCCTGGACTGAGCCGCAGGGAGCGCAGCCTGATCAATCTGGGCATGCTCACGGCACTCAACCGCCCGCATGAGTTCCAAACCCACGTGCGCGGCGCGCTCAACAATGGTGTCACGCGAGAGGAAATCCGCGAGGTCCTGCTGCAGACTGCGGTTTATTGCGGTTTTCCGGCCGCGATCGACGCCTTCCGCAACGCGCGCGCCGTGTTCAAGGAAATGGACGCCAAGCCCTAAAGGTGGCGCCTGTCGTCGATTGAAGTGGAGGGAGATCGAACGATGACCAGCGTTGCCGAGCGGCTGGCGGAGAGCATCGTGGCAGTGCGCACGGATCACCTGCCGGCGCGGCTCCGCGACGTGGCGCAAGACCTTGTGCTCGACGTCGTCGGGCTCTGTCTTGCCGCTCGCGCGACCGACTATGTGCGCGCGGCGCTCGCGGCCGCAACCGGCAGCGGGCGCAGCACCGCGATCGGCCACGCCGGGCGATTCGATTGCGGACAGGCCGCCATCGTCAATGGCATGGCGGCGCATGGGGAAGATTTTGACGACACCTTCGAGGGTGGCCCGGTGCATGCCGGTGCCGCGGTGGTGCCGGCGGTGTTGGCGGTGGCCGAGGAGCTTGGATCGGATGGCGGCGCGGCGCTTCGAGGCATCGCGGTCGGTGTCGAGACCGCCTGCCGCTTGAGTCTTGTGGCGCCGAAGCGCGTGCATCAGGCGGGTTTCCACCCCACCAGCGTATTCGGCACCATGGGTGCTGCCGCGGCAGTGGGGGCGATGCTCGGGTTCAATCGCCGGCAATTGGTGGACGCATTGGGGATCGCCGGCAGCATGGCGGGCGGTATCATCGAGTATCTGGCGGACGGTTCTTGGACCAAGCGGATGCATCCGGGATGGGCGGCGCAAGCGGGCATTCGCGCGGCGCTGCTGGCGCGGCACGGCTTTCTCGGCCCCGCTACCGTGTTCGAGGGTACGCATGGACTCTTCCATGGCTTCGCGCGCAGTGCCGAGGGCGACTATGCCAAGCTTCTCGATGGCTTCGGCGCTGAGTGGGTTACCGAGACGATCGCCTTCAAGCCCTTCGCGTGCGGCACCATGACCCATCCCTATATCGATTGCGCGATTAGGCTCGCGCGCCGCGGCATCGCGGCCGGCGAGATCGAGGAGATCGTCTGCGAGGTGGGCGAGGGCACGGTGCATCGGCTATGGGAGCCGCTCGCGCAGAAGCAGTCGCCGCCCAACGCCTACGCCGCCAAGTTCAGCACGCCTTTCTGCATCGCCGCAGGCTATGTGCTGGGCGACGCGGGGCTTGCGGCCTTCAGCGAGGATACCGTGCGTGATCCGCGGATTCGCGCGCTCATGGCGAAGGTGCGCTACGTCGTCGATCCCGATAATCCCTATCCCCGCGAGTTCACCGGCCATCTCCGCGCGCGACTGCGAAGCGGAGAGGTTGTCGAGGAGCGCCAGCCGCACTTGCGCGGCGGGGCGCACGAGCCGCTGTCGCGCGCGGCGATCGAGGCCAAGTTCTTCGCCAACGCCGCTTTCGGTGGCTGGACGCGCGGCCAGGCGGAACGCGCGCGGGAATGCGTGCGCGGCGTCTTCTCTGGTACGGTCGATTTGGCGGCGCTCAAGGGGTGACGGTCCCAAATCCGCGCTGCCTGGAGCGTGCATCGGCGGAGGTGCCAACGGGCCAATGAATGAGGAGCACACGCAGAGCGTCGCGCTCGGATTGCTTTCCTTCACAGCGGGAGTGATGGACGCCATCGCTTTCCTCACGCTCGGTGACGTGTTCACATCCGCGATGAGCGGCAACACGATCCTCTTGGGCCTTGCGCTCGGACAAGGCCGGATGTCCGCCGCTTTGCATTCTCTCGCGGCCTTCGCGGGCTATATCTGCGGCGTGGCGGGTGCGGCACTGCCGCTGCGCAATGCCCGATACGGCGTCGAGCGAACACTTGGCTTGGAAATTTTGTTCCTCGCGGCCTTTGCGGCGTTTTGGGCACTCCGGGGCGGGCCCATAGGGCAGTCGGACGTTTATGCTCTGATCATCCTCTCGGCGGTGGCCATGGGTCTGCAGGGCGCGGTCGGCCGGGCAATCCGGATACACGGCGTCCCGACCGTGGTGATCACGAGCACGCTGACCGCAATCGTCGGAGCCATCGCCGAGAGAATCCTGAAGCGCGAGCAGCGCTTGTTCGCCCCTCCGACGCGGCAGCAGATCGTGAGTTTTCTCGCGTATTTGGTAAGCGCCGTGGCCGGTGGATTCGCCCTGACCCGGTGGCGCGAAGCCCTGCCGTTCGTGCCGCTGGCCGCCATATCGATACTTGTGCTGGGGCTGCGATCGCGTCTGCTGCGGCTGGGCGCTTAGAGCATGTCTCAAAAGTCCCGGTCTTCAATCATCTCCAGCGAAGGCCAATTGGGTGCTATCGGCGGCTCCCGCGCTGCCGCTGGATCGTCAGCGTGAGCGGGCCAAGCTCCTCATGGTTGACTTCGATCTGGACGTAGTTGCTGGCGCCGATGGCTTTGAACTGCGCAGCGAGCTTTGCGGTGATGAAGACGAAAGTCTTGTCTTCTTCCAGGCCGGCATGATGGAGGCGCATCTGAGCGGCGTCGGCGAACTTGCCGTTGGCGATGGCGCGCAGATAGGCAATCTCGGCGTTCTTCTCCTCGAGAAGCGCGGCCAACTCTTCCTGAACGAAGGCGTGGAATTCGTCGAGCACGTCGGCGGTGAGAGCGTCGCCGCGCTGCATGACAACCTGGTGGCCGCAGATCGCGGCCGCGACCTCGCCTTCCGCGGTCAGCACTGGCTCGTCATCAAGGTCAAAGTCAGTGTCGGTCACATGCGACTCCTATAGATTCCAGCCCAGCGGATCGCCATGCTGTGAGCGCATCCGACGTAGGGCGCATCAGCGCAGCCGATGCGCATCAGCATCTAGCTCCGCTGGGCGTTAACCGGATAACCAGAGCTTGCGGCCGCCGGTGAGCTGGGCTCCGGCGCACAAGCGGTTATGCCGGTGCAACCACAAAGCCGGCGCGTGGAAAATGCACGCAAACCTCGCCGATCTCACGATCACTGCGTCGGATCACGATCTCATGGACGTCCGAGGCGACCAATTCACCGACAACCGGGTCGCGTCCAGTATCGTCCGGCGTGACGGTAACGGTCTGGCCAGGTTTCCGACCGATGGGATCCTGCGGATCGACGGTCGCCCTGGCGATCGATGTGGCATCCCTTGCTACATCAAGCGCTTGTTGTGCGCTCATTTGGCTTCGGCTGCCATGGCCGATAGCCGCAATGCGCTCAGCCCAAGTCAGGAGCCTCGGAAAGCCGTCGAGCGGCGCCGCCGCCGATCCGAAATTCTGTCGCAAGAACCAAACCGGATGATACGCGGCGAGATCGGCGAGGCCAGCGGCAGGGCCTTGCAAGAACGAGCGCCCGTCAGCCAGCGTCTGATCCAGCCAATCGAAATGCGCGCGCAGCTGATCAAGCAGGTTGGGCACCGCCGCCATCATTGCGATGGGATCGATATTTCGACCGGAGAACTTGGC
>DATIYT010000003.1:0-62354 GCA_035517495.1 Allostellaceae bacterium
CCACGCTGACCTGGGCCACGGTCGCGGTCACCGAGGCAACGATCTTTCCGAGCGCCTGTGCGTCGGCGGTCGAGAACGCCGCGAAGCCGGCGGTCACTCCGTCCATTTGATTGTCGGTGAGCGGCTGGGCTGCCATGGCCGAACCGGCCATAAGCGGCGCAACGCCCAACGCAAGAAGAAACTTCCTCATGCAATCCTCCTTACTGTTGGTACAGCAGCTCGGGACGATCCCGGGCCTGATCCAGTAGACCTCTTGCAAATCGCACCGGCGCGTGCGCTTCCCGCGTCGATGCTGTTCCCGGGAGCTACGATCCGGGAACAACAGCGTTGTCGACAGCAGCGACGTCACTTCTGGGCTGGTGGGTCGAGTGCGCCTCTGGAGCACCGCGGAAAGCAATTGCTGCAACGAACGGCAGCCGCTGCCGCAGTAACTAAGAGGCGCCGTAACCTTGCATCGCCGCCGACTGAGACACCGGCGTTGCCCACAACGCTTGTTGAAACGCTAAGTTGTGGCAGCGAGCCGACGCAAAGGCGCATCGGACGTAACCGCTCGCGATCAAGATGTACGGAACGAGCGGAGATCGAATCTGTTTGGGGTGAACGTCTAGGCCCCGCCATCCGTAAAGAGGTAGCGTTTCTCCAATTTGTCCTTGTTCGGGGATGGCTGTTACTCAAAAAGACGAAGATTGTCTGTAAAGCGCCGAAAGCGCCCTGACTGAATCCTTCCAGCGCCTTGGGAGAACTAAGCGACTGTAATGAAATTTATTTAATGTTCGTATTTGGCCGACCCCGGCGACGTCTGGGGCACGCCTCGGTCAGACCCGTCGTGCCCCGCGATTACCGGCCGATAGCCGAGCAAACTGCGGCGCGATCTCGGGATGTGCGGCAGCGAAAAGCGGACGGGGGGCCGCCCGTGACTGCTTCGCTACTGGGAGATGATGATCCCGAGAGGCGTCGGGTTGAAGCCGTTGCAGGGGTTGCGTCGCTGCGGGCAATTCGAGATTCCGACCAGGAGATCCATCTCGGCTCTGAGATCGTAGAAGTCGCCCGATTTGCTCGTCGGCTCCTCGATTTCCATCACTCCGGCCTGATTGACCTGGACGTTCATGAAGGGGACAAAGGCGTTGGGTATGTTGCGATAGCTGAAGCCCCAAGGCCCGAGCGCCATGGCGAAGTTGCCGCGGCAGTTGGGGGTGTTAGCGACACCATACCGGAGGCGGTTGAGTTCTTCGCTGCACATCGGCCCGTAGGAGTAGCTGAGCTCATTTGAATAATCGATGATCGTCATCATCGGATTGCATATGACGGAATAGATGATGTTGCCCTTGATGAGTTCCCGTCGTTTGTTCAGCAACATCGAATTGCCGAGATTGAGGCACTCTCCGTGGTCCCGCGCATTGAAGCAGACGAGATCCGGCACCTGCTTGCCCTCGATATCGACAAAGCGAAGCACCTGTCCCTTGGTCATCTCGAACGCGGCGTAGCCGCTTTCCGGCACGATCCATTCCTTGACGATTTTTCCCCGCACGGGAAACTTGCGCATGACCTCTTCTGCTGCCGTCATTGCTATCTCTCCTCATCCGTGAGTTAGAACCGTTGGAGAGGCACGCCAAGCGCCTCCAAATTCGCGGCAATCCCGAGCGGCGACAGCGACTATCTCCGTGGCGCGGTTTTGAGCGAACCGGCGCGGCGATAGAGCACAAGTTCAGCTCCAATGATCCCGGCAAGCGCGAATGTGCCGAGAAAATGCAGCCAGGCGACTTGGGCTTCTGCGATCATCGGGACGGCCGCCCCCTAATTCCTGCCGCTCAGCAAGCCGCGGGCGATCACCTGCGCTTGAATTTCAGCGGCTCCCTCGAAGATGCTGAGGATCCGCGCGTCGCACAACACCCGAGAAATCGGATATTCGAGCGCGAAACCGTTGCCACCGTGGATTTGCACGGCATTGTCGGCATTGGCCCAAGCGGTGCGAGCCGCCAACAGCTTCGCCATTCCCGCCTCGATGTCGCAACGGCGGCCCTGATCCTTCTCGCGCGCGGCAAAGTAGGTGAGCTGGCGCGCGACCATGGTCTCGACCGCCATCCACGCGAGCTTGCCGTGGACGCGCGGAAAGGCGTGGATGGCACGGCCGAACTGCGTTCGTTCGAGCGCATAGCGCAGGCCCAGCTCGAGGGCGTTCTGGGCCACCCCCACCGCGCGCGAGGCGGTCTGGATGCGCGCGCTCTCGAATGTCGCCATGAGCTGCTTGAAGCCCTGGCCTTCCTGCTCGCCGAGTAAATTTGCGGCATCGACCGCAAAGCCGTCGAAAGCGACCTCGTACTCCTTCATGCCGCGATAGCCGAGCACGGGAATTTCGGTGCCGCGCATGCCCGGCGCCGGGAACGGCTCGGCATCGCTACCGCGCGGCTTCTCCGCCAGGAACATGCTGAGTCCGGCATAGCCGCGTTCGCGGGTATCCGTGCGCGCGAGTAAAGTCATCAAATCCGAGCGCGCGCCGTGGGTCATCCAGGTTTTGGCGCCGTAAATGCGGTAGCGGTGTCCCTCGCGCACCGCGCGGGTCGCAAGGCGCGCGAGGTCGGAGCCGGTATCGGGCTCGGTGAACGCGGCCGTCGGCAATATCTCGCCGCTCGCGATTCGCGCGAGAAACCGCTGCTTTTGCGCGTCGGTCCCCGCCATCCGGATCAGCTCCGCGGCGATCTCCGAACGGGTTCCGAGCGACCCTACGCCGATATAGGCGCGCGACAGTTCCTCGGAGACGATGCACATCGCGAGCTTGCCGAGGCCGTGCCCGCCCCATTGCTCCGGCACGGTGAGGCCGAAGACCCCGAGCGCAGCCATTTCCTCGATGATCTCGATCGGGATTAAGGAGTCCTCGAGGTGCCAGCGGTGACAGTGCGGGGCCACTCGCTCCGCGCCGAAGCGACGGAACTGCGCGCGGATAAGGTCGAGGGTTGGATCGTCGATCCCGAACGCTCCAAACTCGCCACTCTCGACCGAGTCCGCCAACATCTGGCCAAGCCGCAGCCGCGCTTCCGCTGTATTTCCCTCGCGCTTCAAGCGCGCGATCGCATCGGCGCCGAGCGGCGCAAGGTCCGCGGATTCGAGTCCGATATCGCCGGCGCGCGCAAATTCGCCCTGCGCCAGCGGAATACCACCCTCGACCTGCGCCAAATATTCGCCGAAGGCGATTTGCAGGATCATCGTCTCCATGACGCCCAGCCGACCCGCCGCGTCGAGCCGCTCGGCCCAACGCCGCATCTCGCGCAGCGCCGTCGCGTAGGTTCCGAGCCAGGCGAAGCCATGGGCCGCGAATTGCCGCTCGTCGAGCCGTGCCGCATCGATCATGCCCTCGGGCGCGAGCACGGCCCGAAGCCGCTGCCGCGCCGCGGCGACAACGCTGTCCAGGGCCGCAACGGCCTCCGCCGTCAGTTGCAGCAGATCGGACGGGTTGGCGATGGAGGAGGGGGCGGCCATCCAGCGTTCAGAATCGTGTAGAGAGCCAGATTGCAATCCTGGAGCCTGCCTTGACAGCGGCGGTCAGCAGATCATGCGCGGGAGCCTCGCGAGCGCCATGCTCCAGCCCCAAATCACGATGCGCGATCTCATCGCGGCGAAACTCCTCGATCGTCTGTTTGAGGGCGGCTTCGCTCTCGTCGAGCCGCTCGGCTTGTTCCCGATAATGCTCGTCGATCACTTCCTCGACCGCAACCGTGCACGCCATTGCGGCGCGTGCACCCAGCAGCGCGCTCGCGGCTCCGAGGGCGAATCCCGCCGCATGCCAAAGCGGCGAGAGCGCCGTGGGCCGCACGCGGCGCGCGACCACCAGCCGCTCGAACCGCTCGAGATGCCGGCGCTCTTGCTCCGCCATCTCGCGGATGAGGTCGGCGGCGGCGGACCGGCCCAGCACCGAAAGCTGGCCCTCATAGATGCGCACCGCTCCGTACTCGCCGGCATGGTCGACGCGGATCATCCGCTGGACCTCGTCGGCCGCCGTCGGATCCCCGGGGAGCCGTGCCGCGCTCACACCGAGCCCTCGCGAAGGCAACGGTGCAGTCCGAACGCCGCGATCCCGAGGAGGCCGAGCGAGATCAGCAAGTTGAAGCCGGCGAGCGAAATGCCGAACAAGGTCCACTGTACGACGTCGCAGCGCACGGACTGTTGGCCTTCCATAAGGCGCTTCAGCTCCTCGACCGTCTTTGCGACGCCGATGTCGCTGCCGGTGCAGGCCGTAGGACCCGCGATCCATTGCTGCTCGACCCCGACGTGATAGGCCCCGAGTCCGGTGCTCGCGAGGAATGCGACGGCGATGAGCGCGAGCCAGAACGCTGTCCAGCGCGTGCCAGTTGCAAGCGCCAACAGCGACAGCACGATCGCCACATAGTAGGGCCAGCGTTCCGCAAGGCAGATCTCGCAGGGTGCCAAGTGGCCCACATACTCGAACAGAAAGGCGCCGGCGATCACCGCAATCGAGGCGCCGAGCACCAGGAGCAGCAGGCCCCGCGTGGCGGACGGCCGGCTGAGCGCAAGATCAAACATAACGCAGCACCAGGAAACCGCCGACCAATGCCACGGCAAATGCCGATGTAACCAGCACCAGCCGCCGCTCGATGAAATCCCGGATCGGCGGGCCGAACCACCAGAAGAGGGCACCCTCCAGGAAAAAGCGCATGCTACGCGATATGATCGAGGCCAGGGCAAAGGCAAGGAGGCTGAACTTGAAGACGCCGCTCGCGATGGTGATGAGCTTGTAGGGTATCGGCGTCATCCCCTTGAGGATGATGATCCAGGCGCCGTATTCCGCGAAACTCTGCTTCAGTTCTTCATAGCGCGCCATCGCGCCATAGAAGCGCAGGATCGGCTCGCCAAAAGCGTCGAAGGCGTAGTAGCCGATGGCGTAACCGAGGAAACCGCCGAGCACCGACATCACCGTGCAGATCGCTGCCAGACGGAACGCGCGATGCGGTTGCGCGACCATCATCGGGATCAGCAGGGCATCGGGCGGAATCGGGAATACCGAGCTTTCGATGAATGCGACCGCCGCGAGCGCGGGAACGGCGTGCTTGCTGGCGGCGAGGCTCAGGGTTCGCTGATAGAGGGCACGAAGCATGGGGCGGGCGCGATCTAGCCCCAGCGACCGCGGTTAGGCAAGCACGGATAGCTCGGGCTCTGGGTGTCCCCTGATAACTGTTGGCGGGCGCCGTTCGGACCGCTATAGGTGTGTGCCGTGCCGGTGTGGCGGAATGGTAGACGCGACGGACTCAAAATCCGTTTCCCGCAAGGGAGTGGGGGTTCAAGTCCCTTCACCGGCACCAAACGGAGGAACAGCCGATAACGGCCGGGGCGATGACTTTCAATAAGCAACTGAATGCCCGCGGTGAGATCCGGCGGTTTCCACGTCTGCGCAACCTCTTGCTGGACATCCTTGCCGAAGGTCGGCGCAAGAATATTGCGCACATCATCGTTGAAGCCGATTTCACGGGAATTCGGGAGCGGCTACAGGCTCATCGGCTCCAGACGGGAGAGTCGATCTCTGTCACGAGCTATATCGCCAAGAGCTTTGCTAGCGCGGTCGCTGCCGACCGACGCATGCAAGCCTATCGGCTTGGGTCGTCTCGCCTCGTCGTATTCGACGATGTCGACATCGCCTTCATGATCGAGCGTGAGTCAGAAGGCGAATCACTGCCCGTATTCTACATCGTTCGCGGGGCGCAGCGAAAAACCATGCGGGATATTCACAATGAACTGCAAGTTGCCAAGACCAAGCCGTTCGGCGCCGACGGTCCCCTCAGCGCTTTAGAACTGAAATTCTTGGTTCTGCCCAGGGTTTTGCGAAGGCTCGTGTGGTTCTTCATTCGCCGCAATCCCTATTTGTTCAAAGCGGTAGCCGGAACGGTCGGGCTGACCTCCTTTGGCATGCATACGACGGGGGCTGCATTGGGATTGCCGATCACGCCAATGAGCTTGACGTTAACGGTCGGCACGATCGAAAAACGGCTCGCTTTGTGCGACGGGGTAGTATGCGAGCGTGAAGTCATTCACCTGGATGTCGGCCTCGACCACGACATCATCGATGGGGCGCCCACCATGCGCTTTGCCGCGCGCCTCAAGGAGTTGCTGAAGTCCGGTGTCGATGAGTTGGCATGTCCTGCGCCGCCGCCCACCATGCCGGCGGCAGTGCGTGTCGGCGACTGAGCGCCAAAGCGAGCCTCATTTCATCCTGGTCGATCGCGGCGCCGAAGAGCGCTTGGTGCGGTCGAGGACGCCGGGTTCCCCGGATGCGGTCGGCCATCCTTGACCGCTCCTGTGCGCGGTGCTCTACACCATTTAACGAAAGTATTTGGCGAGGGCGGCGGATGAGCGACGGTAATGGCCTTTCAATCCTGATCGGCGGGTTGTCGTTTCCAGAAGGGCCGCGCTGGCATGAGGGGAGGTTCTATCTCTCCGACTTCTACACGCACCGCGTGCTGGCGGTGGATCTTGATGGAAAGAGCGAGGTTGTCGCCCTGGTGCCGAACCGGCCCTCGGGCCTCGGCTGGATGCCCGATGGGACGCTGCTGGTGGTGTCCATGGTGGATCGTCGCTTGATGCGGCTCGCGGGTGGAAAATTGCAGAGCGTCGCGGACCTCGGCGCTTTGGCGACGGGCCCCTGCAACGACATGGTGGTGGACGCGAGTGGCCGTGCCTATGTCGGCAATTTCGGCTACGACCGGCATGCTGGCGAAGCCGCGCGCAGCACCTGCATCGTGCGGGTCGACCCCGACGGCAAGGCCGTTGCGGCGGCCGACGATCTCGTCTTTCCAAACGGCATGGTCATCACTCCCGACGCACGCACGTTGATCGCCGCCGAGACCTTCGCCGACCGTTTGACCGCCTTCGACATCGCACCCGGCGGTGATCTGTCGAATCGTCGCATCTTCGCTTCGTTGCCGGGCGTGGCGCCCGACGGAATTTGTCTGGACGCCGAAGGCGCGGTCTGGGTCGCCGATGCTCGCGGCAAGCAGGTCCTGCGGGTCTTTGCGGGTGGACGGATCGAACGGCGCGTCGCGCTGGGCGAGCGCGGCGCCTATGCGTGCATGCTGGGCGGCGCGGATCGGCGCACGCTCTTCATTTGTACGAACAGCGGGGCCGGACCCGGAATGGCCGAGAAGCGCGACGGGCGGATCGAGACGATGCGGGTCGATGTCCCCGGCGCGGGGTTGCCTTAGGACGAATCACGTCACTAGTTGGGTTCGCTGCGTTCATGAATGCAGCGTCAATCCCTTGGTGACCTTGTCGACCTCCCGCCGATCGGCATGAAGCGCAAGACCAACGAGTTCGAGATTGTCGGTTGCAACCGCGCGCACGGCGGCGCGATTGTCCACGTCGTTTCCGGTCGCGAAGAGATCCTGAGTGTAGATCGAGACCGCGACACCGCGCTCGACGGCGCGGCGAAACGTCCGCGTCAATTCGCTTCCCGAGGCCGAGAATATCACAACCGGCTGGCGAATCAGCGGACCATAGCTTCGGCCCGACGCGTCGATGTAGCGCTCTCCCGCGAGTTCCGGATAAGCTCCCACCAGGCCGCCTGCGAGGAAGCACCCGATGTTGAGTTTCTGCCAAGTCTGAAGGTCGTTGCGCACCACCACGGCGATTTTGGTATCGAAACGCATGACCCCCAGGGTGAATCAGGGCAACCGCCCGCGTCTTGTACGATCGTGCGGACCTTCGCCGGTCGATTGGATCAGGCTCGCCCCTTCGCAGCCCGGCGTGGAGCGGATCGAGGCGTACTTCGCCGGTCACGCCTACGACCCGCATCGGCACGACACCTACTCGCTCGGTTATACCCTGGGCGGGGTGCAGACCTTCGACTATTGCGGCGCGCGCGTGGACAGTCGCGCCGGCAATGTCATTGTCTTGCACCCGGACGAAATTCACGACGGACGCGCGGGCGCACAAGGCGGCTTTCGCTATCGCATGCTCTATCTGGAGCCGCGCCTTGTTCGCGACGCGTTGGGAGACGGCGCGAGCGCGCTGCCGTTCGTGCGCGCCGCCTTGACGACGGACGAGCGCCTTCGCCAAGTCCTGCGCATGGCACTCGCGGATTTGGATCGGCCGCTCGAGCCGCTGGAAACGGATCAGGTTGTGCTCGGGGTTTCCGAAGCGTTGCTCGCGCTCGATCCCTCCGCTCGCAACCGCGCTTCCTCGGCGACTTGCTCGTTCGCGATAGAGCGGGCGCGGCAGTTCCTCGAAGAACATTCGTGCCGCGTGGTCGCTTCAGAGGAGCTTGAAGGGCTTACCGGTTTGGATCGGTACGCGCTCGCACGCCATTTCCGAACGCGGCTCGGCACCAGCCCCTATAGATACCTGACGATGCGGCGCCTGGATCACGCCAAGCGGCTGATGCGCACCGATCTGAGCCTCGCCGAAGCCGCGGTCGAAAGCGGCTTTGCCGACCAGAGCCACATGACGCGCCAATTCAAACGCGCCTATGGCCTGTCGCCGGGGCGGTGGCGATCGCTCAGTTACCCCGCACCTTCGGCAGCATGACGAAAGGCCAAGGGCTCGGCATCGGGCCGCATGGCACCTCGATCAGCGTCGGTTGATTGCTGCCGAGCGCGCGCTCGATCGCGCGGGCGAGCGCGTCCGGGTCTTGGGCGCGCACTCCCTTCACGCCGAAGCTCTCCGCCATCCGCAAGAAATCAGGATTGGTGAGATCACAACCCATGACTCGGTTGCCGTAATCCTCTATCTGCGCGCGCCGCACATTGCCGTAGGCGCCGTCGTTGAACACGACCGCAACCACGGGAATGCGGTGATGCACGGCGGTTGCGAGTTCCTGAACGTTGAACATGAAGCCGCCGTCGCCGGAGATCGACACCACCGGCAAGTCCGGCCGTGCGACCTTGGCACCGAGTGCCGCGGCAAATCCCCAACCGAGCGTCCCTTGATAGCCCGGCGAAAGGTAAGTACGCGGCCGATAGCACGGAAACGCCAGACGCGCGACGTAGCCGAGCTGCGTCAGCTCGTCAACAAAGATGCCGTTTTCCGGGAGCGCGGCGCGAATTGCCTCCAGATAGGCGATTTGCGGTTGGAGTGATTGGAGGTCGCGCGCGAAGCGCGACCTCAACGCCGCGATCTCCTCGGCACGCGAGGCGGCGCGGCGCTTTCCGGCGAGCGCCGATTCGAGCCGCTGCACGATCGTTGCGGCGTCACCGATCAGCGCAAGCGCCGGCGCGCGAATGCGACTGGCCTCGACGGGATCGATGTCGACGCGAATGATCTTCAGCCTCTCGTCGGTGCCCCATTGAGAAAGCGGCGTTTGCAGGCGGGTGCCAATCGCGAGCACGACGTCGCAGTCCTTCCAGAGCCGGTGTCCCTCGGGATAGCTGATGCTGAGGGGATGGTGATCGCTTAGGGCGCCCTTTCCCATGCGGTTCGAGACCACCGGCGCCTGAATGTGCTCGGCGATGCTTTTGAGGGCATCACCCACATGCTGCGCGCCACCGCCCACGAAGATCAACGGCCGCTCGGCGCCGCAGAGTAGGTCGGCGGCCTGCTCGACCAAGCCGTCGTCAATCGATGGCTCCGGGCCCAACGGCAGCGGCGTCGCCGCCTTGAAGTCACCGCGCGCGGCGAGGATGTCCGGTGGAATTTCGACACCGACCGGCCGCTGCCGCCCCGAGCACATATGCCGGAATGCTTCGGCGAGCATTGGTGCTACTTCGTTGGGCGAGGTGGCGCATGCCGCCCATTTGGTGAGCGAGCTAAGTATGCCGAGTTGGTTCGGGATTTCATGCAGCAGGCCGAGCCCGCGCCCGATGGCGCGGCTCGGAATCTCGCCGGGAAGAATGAGCACCGGCGCGTTGGTGCCGTAGGCAGTCGCCAGCGCCGCGGTGGCGTTGAGGAAACCTGGTCCAGGCACCGTCGCGCAGACCGCGGGCCTCCCCGTCGCGAGCGCCGCACCGAGAGCCATGTATGCGGCACCCTGCTCGTGCCGCGTATGCACCACGCGGATCCGGCCTTTGAGATCGAAGAGGGCGTTGAAGAGCCAGTCGCTCTGATAGCCCGGCAGGCAGAAGATGGTGTCGATGCCATGCGCGGCGAGCGTCTCCACCACGGCGCGCGCGCAGGTCACGGACGCGGGGCTAGCAGGCTCTTGCGGCATCTGCGAAATCCGGCTGACAGAGTAATGCGGCGGCTTCCCCGCCGTGACCGAGCAGAGCGGGTGCCCCGATGAGGATCGGCGCGCCTCTGATCTCGTAGCTCGCCTGAACCGATACGAGCGCGCCCGGCGGAAGCGCAACCGGCTCCGACACCAAGCTCCCGGCGAGCGGTTCGAGCGGCTGCGCGGTGCGGCATCCTTCGATAAGCCATGAGGACGCGGCGGCGAAACCCTTGGGGTCCGGCAACATAGCCACCGCATCGGCGAAGCGGTTGCGCGCCTCGGCAAACGCGCTCTCGGCGACGCGGAAGGTTCGAGTCATGCGCACCCAATGCCCTTTGTAGGCGACGGTCGCGCGCACGGCGGCGCTGTGTCCGAGCTGCGCCTGTCCTTCGATCCGGCGCAGATGTCGGCTACGTTCGAGATCGGGCGCCGCCGCGAGGTAGATTTCCTCGGCGCCGAGGCTGCGCGCCTCGCGCTCCGCCGTCGCGAGAAGCGGGCCGATCTCCTGGTCGTCCGCGCGTGACAGCGAAAGCGCGCGGCGGGCGATTCTGCCGGCCGCCGCAGCGAGCGCAATCTCGCAAGGCTCGGCTGCGGCGCGGAGTTGCTGCACCGATTGAGTGGCGTCAATCAGGCGCAAACCGCCTCCGGCGGCGGTCATGTCGTCCGCGACGCCGGTTGGCAGGCCGTTGAGATCGACAATGCCGACGATGGCGCCCGGCGCGCCCTCTGCGATGATCCGAGCCGCTTCGGTACCCACGCGAGGGGCATTGTGGACGGGCACGTGCGAAGTGGCTTCGAGCCAGAACTGCACCCGCCTCGAAAGGCCCACGACCAAGGCCGGCGTGCCCTGACGCGGAATGATCAGCAGGCCTTCGGACCAGTAGGGAATGAACCCCGCGAACCACGATACCCCCGCGGTGCGCGAATTGTTGGTGTAGAGGACAAGCGCGTCGATCCCGGCCGCCGCCATGGCCTGCCGCGCGCGCGCGATCCGGTGCTCGAACACGGCAGAGGGCAGCTCGGATTTGGACCAGGCGATCAGGCCGCGGCGCATCGACGTCCCCCTTCGGCTGCGGATGCCTCGTTCACGCCGGCACCTCGAACAGAATGCGCGGCGTCCGCGTCAGCACCTCGGCGCCACTCTCGGTGACAACCAGCGCGTCGCCCAGCACCATGTAACCGACCTCGGGATGGTAGGTATTGGGATGAACGATGATGACCATGCCGGCTTCGAGCGGCAGATCCACGTCCTCGAGGAGTTGCGGCTTGCTGTCGACGAAGAGGCCGAGCCCATGGCCGCGCACGCGCGTATACTTGTTGGTGACGTAGTCGCCGAGCCCGTATTTGCGGAAGACGTCGTTCTCGGCGCGCGCGATATCGGCGGCTGTCGCGCCCGGCCGCACCGCGGCAATGCCGGCCTCCATCGCCTCGAGGAACAGCCCGAAGGCGCGCTGTTGCTGGGGGCTGGCGCGTCCGAGGACCAGAGTGCGGCAAATCTGCGCGAAATAGCCGTCGATAGCCGGGGTAAGCTCGGTCGTCACCAGGTCGCCTTTGGCTAGTTGACGGGCGGAAGGCGGCGTCATCCCACGCACGTCGACGCCGCCCGATCCCAAGATCATGAAATTGTCCGGGCAGCCCTTCGCTCGGAAGAATGCTTCGACCTCCGCCACCAATTCGTATTGCGGTCGACCGGGGCGGGCGGCCTCGCGGAACACGGCATAGCCCTCATCGGCAAGCGCAGCCGCGCGGCGAAGGCATTCGATCTCGATCGGCAGCTTGCGCATGAGCAGCGAATCCATCAGCGCCGTGCCGTCGGCGAGACTGTAGCGGCGCGTCTCGTCGGTGAGGAACCGCGGCAAGAAGCGCCGCGGCGCCGCCACTAAATTTTGGTTGGCGATACGGTCGAGTTCTTGTCCGACGCCGTGCGCAATATCTCGCGCGAAGCGGACCTGGACGCCCGTGGTCTCGGCTTCCGCGCGCTCGAATTCAACGGCGCTGTCGAGATAAATCGCGAATTCACCGTTCGCCTGCAACAGCGCGATCCCGTGTCCCTCAAGGATGCCGAAATCGGCGGCATAGCGGAGGTAGTCGCCTTGCCAGGCATTGCCATAAACGACCATCGCATCGATGCCGGCCTCCGTCATGGCTGCGGCGAGGCGCTGGCGCCGCTCTTGCGCGAGCGTCATCGGCTTTACTCCGCGGCTTCGGGCTGCGTCGGCGGGTAGCCGTAGTCTCGCGCCGCGGCCTCGGGCGAGATAAAGCCGAGCGCGATGTCGCGTTCGATCGCAGCTTTGTCGCGCGCCCTGGGATCGCCCCAGCCTCCGCCGCCGGCGGTGAGGAACGTCACGCGGTCGCCGGCTTCCAGCACGATGCCGGTGCCCTTATAGACCGTCTGCTCGCGGCCATCGCGGCGAAGGATGATCGCCTTGTTGATCGCCGCCGGCAGACCGCCCGAGAGGCCCCAAGGCGGGTCCTTGGTGCGCTCGAAGTTGATGTTGACGCTGGTCTTCTGCAGCGCGCGATAGGTCAGCTCGATGCCGAGACCGCCGCGATGCTGGCCCGCGCCGCCGCTATCGGGTCTGAGCGCGTGGCGCTCGACCACCAGGGGGTACTGAATCTCCTGAAGCTCCACCGGCGCGTTGCGCACATCGCCTTGGCAGACCGATACCGAGGCGTCCTCGCCATCCTCGCGCGGCCGTCCGCCCCATCCGCCGCCGATGATGTTCATCAGCAGGAAGCGCTTGCCGTCGCGCTCGCGAAAGCCCGAGAAGGAATATCCGCCCATCTCGCCTTTATGACCCGCGGGAATGCGCTCCGGCAGTGCCGGTGCCAATGCCCTTAGGATCGTGTCGATTACCGTCGGCAGCGGCACGCTCCACTGACCGAGCGCCGCCGGGTGCCGCGCATTGAGCAGCTTGCCTTCGGGCAGGATGAGTTTGAGCGGCCGAAAGCAGCCTTCGTTCACGGGCGCGTCGGGCTGCGTCAGCGCCTTAAAGGCGATGCGCGCCGCCGCAAGACCGCCGGAGTAGCCGGAGTTGAGCGGACCCGGGACTTGATCGTTGAGCTCCGAGAAGTCGATTGTCATCTCGTCGCCTTGGACGATGACTTTGACTTTGATGCGAAGCTTGGTTTCGAGGTTGCGGCCGTCATTGTCGAGGAAGCTCTCGGCTTCATACCGTCCATCGGGGATCAGCGCGACGAAGGCGCGCGCGTCCTGCTCGGCCGTGTCCCAGATGCCGCGGATGCAGTCCTCGACGGTCGCGCGACCATAGCGCCCAACGAGCTCGCCGTAGCGTCGGATGCCTAGCTGACACGAGGCGATTTGCGCCCGCAGATCGCCGAGCGCCGCTTCGGGAAAGCGCACGTTGTCCTCGATGATCTGCCAGAGCGTGTCGTTGCGGCGGCCCGCCTGATAGATCTTGAGGGAGCGGAATTGCAGACCCTCGTGATATATCTCGGTCGTTGCGGTCGAGCCAAAGCCCACGCGCATGCCGCCGATGTCGACCCAATGGGCGCGGCTCGCGGCAAAGGCGACGACTTTTCCGTCGTGAAAGCAGGGCGCGTAGATCACGATGTTGTTGAGGTGCTGCCCACAGACCCCACCGTGATTCATGATCACGATGTCGCCGGGCTCGAAGCCATCGAGGCCAATGCGATCGATCCCGTCCTTGATCGCGATGCCGAGATCCGCGAGGAAAATCGGAAGGCCGCCGCGGTTCTGCGAGATCATGCGGCCTTCGGTATCGATGAGCCCGCAGCAATAGTCCCTCACTTCGTAGATCATCATGTTGTAGGCGGACTTGCAGAGCGCGAGCGCCATCTCGTCGGCATGGGCGTTGACGGCGTTGCGCACCACTTCCACGGTGATGGGATGGGCTGACATGGGGTCTCCTAGTCCGACGGTGCGAGCGTAATGACGAGATGGCCCGCGCGATCGACGATCGCTCGGTCGCCGGGATGGATCAGGATGGTCGAGCTCGCCTCCTCGATCACCGCTGGTCCTGCGACTTCCATTCCCGCCGGAAGCGCCGCGCGCCACAACACGCGGGTCTCGACGGAGCCGGTCTCGGTATCGAACAGCACAGGCCGTCGCTGCTCGGCGGCCTGTTCGGCCGGCTCCCAGGGGGCGATGAGCCACTCCGCCAACCGGTCATCGAGGCGGGGGACGGTAACGACCAGGCGCAGGTTGACAATCTCCATGGATTGGTCGGGGGCGGCGTGGCCATAGCGCCGCTCGTGCTGCTCATGGAAGCGAGCGCGTGTCGCATCGGTATTCGAGGTCAAATCGAACGGCTCCGTGACCGGAATCGCAATGGTGTGCTCCTGGCCACGATAGCGGAGATCCCCGGCGAACTGGAAGGCAGCGTCGACTGCTCCGAAGCGGTCGCGTTCCAGTGCCTCGACGCCTGCCGCGCGCAGCTCCGCGAAGGCGCGCGCCGCATCGGCGCGGGCGATTGCGCCCAATGGGCCGAACAAGGTGCGGACGAAGTCCTGGCGCCATTCCGCCATCAGCATGCCGAGCGCCGAAAAATTTCCGGGAAGCTTGGGCACGATCACCTTCGGCACGTAGATTTCGCGCGCAACGGCGCCGGCGTGCAGCGGTCCGGCACCGCCGAAGGCGATCAGGGCGGTATCGCGGGGATCGATGCCCCGCGCCACCGAGACCGCGCGCACCGCCAGCGACATGGCCGCATCCGCGATGCGCACGATGCCGAGCGCCGCTTCCTCGAGCCCAAGCCGCATGGGTTCGGCGATTCGATCGCGGATCGCGCCGGCCGCGAGCTCCGGGTCGAGCCGCATGCGGCCGCCGAGAAAGCGCTCGCCGTTGAGGCGCCCCAAGACCAGATCGGCGTCGGTTACCACGGGGTCCCGACCGCCGCGTCCGTAACAGGCGGGCCCGGGATCGGCGCCGGCGCTGGTCGGGCCTACATGCAAGCCGTTGCCGTGATCCCGCCACGCGATCGACCCGCCGCCGGCACCCACCTCGACGATATCCACCACTGGAAGCTGCATGGGCTGACCCGTCGCGTCACCGCCGATCAAGTAGCCCTCCTCAATGGGAGGTCTCCCGTTGGTAAGGAGCGTGGCCTTGGCGGTCGTGCCGCCCATGTCGAAGCCGATCGCGTGCTCGATACCCATAGCCGCTGCGAGACGTCCCGCGCCGATCATGCCCGCAACCGGTCCTGATTCCATCATGGCAACCGGCTGGCGCCGTGCCTGATCGATCGACATCGTGCCGCCGTTCGAGCGCATGATCTGGATCTTGCCATTGAAGCGTGCGCGGTTGGCGAATTGCTCCAACCGGCCGAGGTAGCGGCTGACGCGTGGCCCGACGAAGGCATTGAGCACGGTGGTCGATGTGCGTTCGTATTCGCGGAACTCGCGCAGAATCTCGTGGCTTGCCGTGACGAAGCAACCGGGCAAGCGATCGCGCAAGACGCTTGCCGCCTCGGCCTCGTGCGAGGGATTGGCATAGGCGTGCAGCAGGCAGACGGCGACCGCCTCCACCTGGTGCGCGGCGAGCTGCTCGCCGAGCGCCACGATCGCGGCAACGTCAAGCGGCACCAAGACGTCGCCTGCCGCAGAGACGCGCTCGACAACCTCGAAGGTGAGATCGCGCGCAACTAGCGGGCGAGGCCGGTGGAAATCGAGATTGAACGCCTCCGGCCGGTTGCCGCGGCCAATCGCGTAGATGTCACGAAAGCCTCGGGTGGTCACGAGCGCGGTCCGCGCGCCCTTGCGTTCGAGCACGGTGTTGATCGCGATCGTGGAGCCGTGAAGCAATTCGCGGATCGCGCTCGCATCGCAGCCGGCGAGCCGCAGCGTCTCGGCAGCACCTTCCGTCGGATCGCTCGGCACCGTCGAAGCCTTGGCGGTAATGACGCGCCCGTCATCGTAGGCGACGAGGTCTGTGAAGGTGCCGCCGATATCGACGCCGACGATGCTCAACGTACCGCTCCCGTCATTTCCAGCGTGTGAACCGGCGCTCGATCGTGCGCACGGTCTCATTGAGCGCCACTGCCATCGCCGCCAGTGTCGCGATCAGCGCGAATAGCGGTGCGGGGTCGAAGGTTTGCGCGAAGACCTGGCTAAAATAGCCGATACCCGTCGTCGATACGAACAGCTCCGCCAGCAGCACGCCCAGCAGCGTGAGCGTCATTGCGAGCCTCAGTCCCGCAAAGAGCACGCTCACCATGTGCGGGAACAGCAGGTGGCGGACAATCTGCAGCCGACCTGCCCCCATCGAGCGGGCGCCGCTCAGGAGGAGTGGGCTTGCACCTCTGAGCCCCGCGACGGTGCTGAGGATCACCGGAAATACGCCATGGCTGAAGCCGAAGGCGATTTTGCAGAGTGGGCCGATACCGAGCGTCAGCACGAACAGCGGCAATAGGATCGCCTGCGGGATCGCGTAGAGCAGAAGCACGATCGGCATCAAACCGCGTCGGCTGATCGAACTGCTGCCGATCGCAAGCCCGATCACCACGCCGAATACCACCGAGCAAATAAACGCGACCGTGAGTTCAAAGAGCGTCAGTCCGATCGCGGAGAGCACGCGAGGATCGCCGAAAATACGGGGGCCGAGCGCGCCCAGGACTTGGCTGGGCGCCGCGATCATGCCGGGATCGCCGAACAAACGCGCCGTGATTTCCCATAGAAGAAACAGCGCCAACAGCAGCACCATCCGTTGCACGCGGATTCCGAAGCGCGATGCGAGCGCGGCGCTCACGGCTCGACGCTCCAACGCTCGGCCATCGAAAGCAGCATGTTGAGCGCGAAGCTCGCGAGCACCACGAAGATGAGCCAAGCGTACATTCGCGCCACTTCCATCAACTCTTCAGCCACTTTAATGGCATAGCCGACACCAGCCGTGGAGACGAGGGTTTCGCCGCCGAGGACCGCCGCGATACAGATCACCAGGGCGATCCGCATTCCGCTGAGCACGCCAGGGAGTGCCGCCGGCAGGTAGACGCGGTGCAGCAAAGCCGCGGGCCGCGCCCCCATCGCGGCGGCGGCGCGAATCAGCAGCGGGTCGATGCGCGCGAAGGCGGCGATCGAGGCAAGCGCGACCGGCAGCAGGGCATAGAGCGCCCCATAGGCAAGCTTGGAAGCGGTGCCGATCCCGAAGAAGAGGATGAAGAGCGGGAAAAATAGAGTGAGGGGTATTGCGAAAAATCCCGAGAGGACCGGCTCCAAGAGGCGGACGGCGTGGCGCGAGCGGGAAACGCAGAAACCGATCAGGAGCCCGCTCGCGACCGCAATGCCATAAGCCTGACCCACGGTAAGCAATGTCACGCGCGCGGCACGCCAGAGCTCGCCCGTGACCACGAGGCGCTGCATCTCGTGCCAGACCTGAGGCGGGTCCGGCAGCAGCAGGCGATGGACCTGGGTGACGGAGGTCGCGATGAACCAGAGGCCGAGCAGCAGCCCGAGGAAGCCAACCTGCACCGCGCGCATGGCCGCGGACTTGCTCTCAAACATCGGGGTTCGATCCCGCGCGCTCATCACGTGCCTCGCGCATCTCCGCGACGGTGTGACGGATCTCATCGCGCAGCAGGGCGAACAGCGCGTTACGCATCTCGCTGAAACGCGGCGTAAGCATGAAATCGGGCGACCGCGGATGCGGCTCGTCAATCGCCGAGACCGCCTTGATGCGGCCCGGGCGTGCCGTCATCACCACGACGCGATCGGCGAGAAATACCGCTTCCGCGAGGCTGTGCGTCACGAAGACGATGGTCTTGCCGGTGCGCGCCAGCAGCACCGAGAGATCCTCGCCGAGCACCATCCGCGTCTGCTCGTCAAGCGCCGCGAAGGGCTCGTCCATTAGCAGGATCGGCGTGTCGAGGAACAGAGCGCGGGCTAAATTGATGCGCTGCCGCATGCCGATCGAAAGCTGGTTCGGATAGTGTCCGGCGAAGCCCTCCATTCCAACAGCGCGTAAGGCGCCGCGCGCTCGCTCCTCCCAGCCCGACTTCCGGCCCTGGAATTCGCTGGCGACCGCGAAGTTTTCGATGACTGTGTACCAGGGGAACAGCGTGCTCTCCTGGAACACGAAGGCGACTTCGCGCGGAGCGGGACCGATGAGCGCGCGTCCGCCGATGCGCACCTCACCGGCGGTCGGCTTTGTCATGCCGCCGATGATGTTGAGAAGCGTGCTCTTGCCGCACCCGGAAGGGCCGAGGAGACAGAGGAACTCGCCTTCGCGGATCTCGAGCGAGAGATCGTCGAGCGCGAGCACCGAGTGCTGGCGATCGCTGCCCTCGAAGCGCTGCGTGACGTGCTGCGCAGAAATCGCGATTGCATCGGAGCCGCTTGTCGTTCCGCCGGTGCGGTCGCGATATTGCTCGATGCGGACGACGCCCGCGCGCTCGCGGTCCGTTGGTGCCGGACTCATGACAGGCTCTCGATCGCGCTCAGCTCTTTTTCTCGTTCTCCGGCAGCAGACTGTCCTTCAGGTGGTAGCGGAACATTGTCTTGCCGCGAAGCTGATGCAGGTATTCGAGGATGTCCTTGTTCGACATGAATTTGTCCATGTCGTAGGTCTCGTAATGCACGATTTCGCCGAGCTCGCGCCGCACGCCGGGCTTGCGCTGCATATCGGGATACCCGACCGAAATGATGAGATAGACCTCGATCAGG
The DNA here is from genome assembly GCA_035517495.1 of Allostellaceae bacterium. Classification (GTDB taxonomy): domain Bacteria; phylum Pseudomonadota; class Alphaproteobacteria; order ATCC43930; family CGMCC-115725; genus DASZHJ01. The sequence continues at coordinate 18,782 of DATIYT010000003.1, forward strand.
TCGGGAACGCCCAGCACCCGCTTCAGTGGCTCTTGGATATGCACCGTGCCCCAGTGCGAACCGAGCCCCAGCGACGCGATCGCGAGCTGCATGTGAGTCGAGGTGTTGGCGAGACCATCGGTCAGGTGGCTTGCATGCCGACCGAACGTGAAAGCGGCGTTGACGGTGCCCCACTGGCGGCGGCCGTCGCCCAGCACGACGATCACCACCGGCGCCTCATGCCAGGGGCGGTTCTTGCTCTCGCGCTTGGAGCGGATTTTCTCCCATGCCGCTTCGAGCGTCTCGCCGTCGACCTGAAAGGCCGGGTGGCGCAATTCGAAGACGCGCATCTGCTCCATCCAGAAGCAGAACTCCATGTTGGTGTCCATGAAGGCGTCGTAGAGTTCCTTCTTCTTCTTGGGATCCTTGATCACCAGGTATTCCCATGGCTGGGAATTGGCGCCCGACATGGCCCAGCGCCCGGCCTCCAGAATCTTGTCGATATATTCGTCCGGGATCGGATCGGGCTTGAGGCGCCGCGCGCTCATGCGCTGCGTCATGATCCGGTGCAGCACGTCGTAGTCGCTTTCAGTGTTTACCCTCGTGTCGTCCGGCATGGCCTGTGCCTCCCGCGCGCGAACCGTCGTTGGCCGGGATTGTGCTCCACCGGCCGCCATTGGCAATGGGCATTCGATCAGAATTTCACCGGCACGAAGCGATCTGTATAGAGCGCCTTGGCGTCGGGAACGGAATCGAGGATGCCCAGTTCCGGCAAGGATTTTCGAATAGTCTCGATAGCGGCCGGATTGAAAACGCCGTCGTCGGACATCATCGCCATATCACCCGGATAGGCCTTGGCGCAGGCGCTCTCGCTGATATTGAGGGCGTGGCCGGCGATCCGAATGCCGATCTCCGGATGCGACTTCATGAAGGCGATGGTCTCGAACCAGCCCTTGAGGAAGCGCCGCAGCAAATCGGGATTGTTCGCGATCAGCGCATCGGAGGCGACCAGCACGTGGGTGTGAAAGTCTTTGACGATATTGCCGAACGAAAGTAGGACACGCGCCTCCTTGTGCTCCTCATAGTCGTAGGCGGGCCCTGAGGTCACCACCACGCCATCCACATCGCCCGCCTTCATCGCCGCCATCTCGGAGCGCTGGCCGCCGAGGGGAATGCTTTGGATACCGTCCGGTCCCCAGCCCTTTTGCTGCGCGAGTTCGCGGACCAGCCAATCCGTGAGCGACCCTGCCGAGGTAACGGCTATGCGCGCGCCTTTGAGGGCGTCGTCGGATCGGATTGTGCTGTCCGGCCGCACGACGATTTTGAATGAGTTTGGCGGGCCCGCTGCCGCGGCGACGGCGATCGCCGGTACGCCCTTCACGCGATAGCCCATGCTGGGGCCCGAGCCGAGGCCGATATCGATCTCTCCTGCGGTAAGCGCACGCTCGACGGCGGCATCGCCACCCAGCAGTATCGACTCGACTTCGATGCCGACGGATTGCCAAATCTCGGCTTCCGTGCCCACCTCTATCGGGGCGAACGCAATTGCGAGGCCGGATTTTGCAACCCGCACCCTGTCGAGCGCTTGAGCCGAACCGCTCGCCAATGCCAAAAGGAACGACATGGCGATAAGCAGCGCGCGTGTCCCCCGGCTGCAGTTCATCGTAATCTCCTCGCCGTGACCCCGGAAGGTAGCGTGCCGCCGTCTTGTGTTCTAGCGTTGCCTTTTCGCAGTCTGCATTCCGGCCTCAGGAGATTCCAATGTCTTTCGATCCCGAATCAGTAAAACACCTCGATCGTCCCCACGGTTTGCCGTTTCGGATTGGCAAGCTCGGTCATGTCGTGCTCAACGTTGCGGACTTGGAACGATCGGTGCGGTTCTATACGCAAGTTCTGGGATTCCGCACTTCGGACGTCTACCCCGAGAGTATGATGCCGGGCGGGATGGTGTTCATGCGCTGCAACGCGGACCACCACGGCGTGGCGCTGGTGGGATCGATGCGCACGCCTTCGAGCAACATCGAGCTGAACCACCTGGCCTTCGAGGTCGCGACCCTGGACGAGGTGTTGCGCGCGCGCGACCACCTGCGCCGCCACGGCGTGCCCATCGACTTCGCGGGACGTCGGCGCGCCGGCTGCCAGATCGCGGTGGAGTTTCGCGACCCCGACAATCATCGGCTCGAAATTTATTGGGGACTCGATCAAATCGGCAGCGACGGGCATATTCGGCCGGCAGACGAATGGAAGGGGGCGCGCAGTCTCGAAGAGGCAATCGCCGATCCGGTACGCGGCCAGGACACGACGCTGACCGATCAATCGCTCATCAAACGATAGCGAAAGCTTCGACGCGCCTCCTCAGCGCTTGCGTTGAAAGCATTACCGGGAGGCTCTATGTTGGGGTGATCGTCCGTTTTTCCCTTGGGAGGTAAGAAGAAATATGGCGCGCGCATCGGCAAAATCCCATCGATCGTCAGGCGCACAAAGCACTGCCGGCCATCGGCCGCACCCCGTCGATCTTCACGTGGGATCGCGTGTTCGCATGCGCCGTATCCTGCTTGGACTGACGCAGATGAAGCTCGCCGCACGCATCGGCATCAGCTTTCAGGCGCTGCAAAAGTACGAAAAGGGTGTCATTCGCGTGAGCGCGAGCCGCCTGCAGCGTCTCGCCGAGACGATGGATGTCCCGGTGAGTTATTTCTTCGAGGGTGCCGACGCGCCGGAATCGGCGCCGACGCTGCGGCCACCGCATGAGCCACGCACCGCGTCGGATCGTCAGCTCGAAGAGCTGTGCGCGGCTTTTCTCGCCATTAGGGACGACGAGCTCAGAAGCTCCGTGCTGCATCTGTTGCAGCGCACCGTCGAGGCGATTCCCGAGAACCGCCGCCCGAAACGCCGCGGCTGACTCGGATTTCACGTCAACCAGTTGCGCGCTTGCACCCAATTTGGGTGCGGGCTGTGGGCACGCCACCCTTTGATATGAGGGCACTGCCGTGACTGACCGGGTACGGGTCCGTGCGGAGACGGTGCTTGCCGCCCGCCGCTTTCCGCTTCGCGAGATCGAATTCGACTACCGTCGAAAGGACGGGCGGTGGCAGACCCAACGTTACGAGGTCTATGGCTGCGGCGATGCCGTGGCGATCCTGCCGTACGACCCTACGCGCGGCATGGTTTTGTTGGTGCGCCAATTCCGCCTGGCAGCCTTTCTCAACGGCGGATCGGTATCGCTGGTCGAGGCTTGTGCGGGGATGTTGGCGGGAAGCGACCCCGAGAGCCGCGTCCGCGAGGAGGCGGAAGAGGAGCTGGGGTGCCGGGTCACAGGGGTCCATAAGCTCTTCACCGCCTTTCAGAGCCCGGGCGTCTCGACCGAGCGCATCACCTATTTCGTGGCGGAATATCGGAGCAGCGATCGGGTCTCTGCCGGTGGCGGCCTCGTCAACGAGGGCGAGGACATCGAGGTGCTCGAACTGCCGCTCGACAATGCGCTCGACATGATCGGACGCGGCGAGATCATCGATGCCAAGACGATCATTCTGCTGCAGCACGTGAAGCTTTATGGCCTCGGTGAGGCTCTCCGCTCCGGATCCGCCGGCGCCAGAAGTACCGAACCATAGCTCGGCGCGTCACCCCTTCTCCGGCTTCTCCATCGCGCCTGCCGCAAGGAAGCCGCCGTCGGCCGCGAGTATGTGCCCCGTTATGTATGATGCCTCGTCGCTGGCCAGAAACAGCGCGGCCGCGGCGATTTCCTCGACGCTCCCGTAGCGGCTAAGCGGCACGCGCCGCGTCCAGAGCCGCCGTTCCTCCGGGCTCAGCATCGCCTCGACCATCGGCGTCTCGACCGGACCGGGGGCAATCACGTTGACCAGGATGCCGTGCGGCGCGAGTTCCACAGCGATTACGCGGCTGAGCTGATCGACGCCGCCCTTGGAGGCACCGTAGGCAGCGCGGCCGAAATTGCCGCGCTCGCCGGAGATCGAACCGAAGTTGATGATGCGTCCACCCCGGCCCAAGCGCACCATGACCCGCGCCACCGCCTGGGCCATCAGGAACGTGCCCTTGAGATTGACGGTGAGAACCCGATCCCAGACCTCCTCGGGCGTCTCCAGAAATGGAATATTGCGGCCGATGCCCGCGCAGTTGACGAGGACGTCGATGCGCTGGAAGCGCGCGAGGGTCGCATCGACGAAGCGCGTAATCGAAGGAGCTTCGGCCACGTCAAGCTGTTGCTCGAAGAGGCGCGCCTCCGCCGTCTCGGCAAGCGAAGGTTTTTTCGATGCGAGGTCGCCGCCGATCACGGTTGCGCCTTCAGCCACGAAACGGCGGGCGATCCCGGCGCCAATCCCGCTCAGTGCGCCCGTCACGATCGCAATCTTGTTTGCAAGGCGCATCGATTCCCTCCCGGTGTCCCACGGCTATTTGATGCGGCGCAGGAAGCCATTCACGTTCCAGGTTACGTTGCGGCCGAACCAATCGCAGTAGCGTGCGTCGATGGCGTAGTCGGCGCCGCGCTCGGCGAGAAGAGCTTCTCTAACATGCTCTTGGACATGAGGCGAGACCACCCATCCGTCGCAACCGGGCCGATCCTCGCCCGAGGGCGTCGCAACGATTCCGCGCGACCACACCATGAGCCCGCTCCACTTCGTGCTGGTGGACGCCTCACTCGGTTGACTAAGCTTGCGGAAGAGATTGGGCGGCAGCCGTCGGTGAAGGGAGGGAGCGAAGATGACGGAGTCCAAGGCCAAGGCCCGGGCACGCTATCGCTCCAACTTGCAGGGCGAGGTCGATAGCGCCGCGCTTTATCGCGCGCTCGCGGGTGTGGAGGAGAATTCGCAGATTGCCGAGGTCTATCGTCGCCTGGCCGCCGCCGAGGAGGCGCACGCGGAATTCTGGCGCAAGGAGCTGGAGCGCGTCGGCGCTCGGTTGCCGGTGTTGAGTGCTGGCTGGCGCACGCGGTTTTTGATTCGGCTCGCGCATTGGTTCGGTCCGGCCTTCATTCTTCCGAGCATCGCGAGTCTGGAACGCGCAGACATGTCGCGCTACGACGCGCAGCCGGAGGCAGTGTCGGGCGGGCTTCCGGGTGCCGAACGCTCACACGCGCGGGCGGTGCAGGCGCTGGCGCAAGAAGGCGGTGCCACCGGTGCGACGCTCGCGCGTCTCGAAGGGCGCCATCGCAACGTCGGCGGCAATGCGCTTCGCGCCGCAGTTCTGGGCGCCAATGACGGTCTCGTTTCCAACCTGAGCCTGGTGATGGGTGTGATCGGCGCGTCGGTCAGCGACCGCAATGTGCTGCTGACGGGACTTGCGGGCTTGATTGCGGGCGCTTCATCCATGGCGATGGGCGAGTGGCTTTCTGTCAAGAGCTCGCGAGAGCTTTACGAACAGCAGGTCTCGACGGAAGCGCAAGAGCTCCAGCAGAACCCCGCCGAGGAGGAGATGGAGCTGGCGCTGATCTATCAGTCGAAGGGGATTCCGGAGGAGGAGGCGAAGACACTTGCCAAGCGGCTGCTCGCCGACCGCGAATCGGCACTCGACACCCTCGTGCGCGAGGAGTTGGGCCTTGACCCCGAGAATCTCGGCGGCTCTCCCATCGCCGCCGCCGCCACTTCCTTTGGCCTGTTTTCGCTGGGCGCGATATTTCCGGTGCTGCCATTCTTCTTCCTGCATGGCCTGGCGGCGGTCGCGGCGAGCGTGGCACTCGCCGGGCTCGCGCTGATAGCGATCGGGGTGGTGACCTCATTCTTTACCGGACGCGGCGCGCTGTTCTCGGCGATGCGCCAGCTTTTGATCGGCTATGGCGCCGCCGCCGTCACGTTCGCTATTGGACGGCTCGTGGGCGTGAGCTTGAGTTAGGCGCCGGCCGCGGCCACGACGACGGGCTCCGGCGATGTCGGACGCCGACCCACCAGCAACACCGCCGCGGAAGCGACGAAGCAGAGCAGGCCTGAGATCATGAATGAGCTGCTGTAGGTCCCGAAATAGTCGTGCATCAAACCCGCGATCCAAGCGATCGCGGCGGAGCCGACCTGATGCATCGCCATGATCCATCCGAACATCATGCCGGCGCGCTGAACCCCGAAGGCATTTTCCGAGAGCCGGACCGTGGGCGGCACGGTCGCAATCCAGTCGAGACCGAAGAACACCTCGAACACGAGCAGGCCCATGAACGAGAATTGGAAGACATAAGGCAGGAAGAGCAGTGACAATCCGCGCAGGCCGTAATACCAGCACAAGAGGTAGCGGCCGTCGAAGCGGTCGCTGAGCCAGCCGGAGGCCGTTACGCCCGCAAAATTGAAGATGCCCATGCTCGCGAGCATGCCCGCAGCCGCAACTTGCTCGACGTTGTGCTCGATGCAGAACGGAATGAAGTGCGTGCCGATGAGGCCATTGGTGCTGGCGCCGCAGACGAAAAAGCTGAGCGAAAGCAGCCAAAAGTCGCGCGAACCCAATCCGTCGCCCAGCGCCGCAAGGGCGACGGCGAAGGGATTCTGCTGTGGGCGCTCTTGCGCCCCCACGTCGTCAGGCTGGGCACCATAAGGCCGCAGGCCGAGATCGCTCGGCTGTTCCCGCATCAATAGCGCCACCACCGGCAGCAGCGCCAGCAACATCAGCGCGATCACCACGACCGACGAGCGCCAGCCGCTGACCGCCACGATCTTGGCAATTAGCGGTAGGAAGATGAGCTGGCCGGCGGCAACGCTGGAGGTGAGAATGCCCATGACAAGACCGCGTTGTCGGGCGAACCAGCGCGCGGCAATCACCGCGCCCAACACCAGCGCCGCCATGCCGCTGCCGCTCCCGATCACGACGCCCCAGAGCAGCACCAGCTCCCAGACTGTGCTCATGAAAGGCGTGAGCCCGATGCCAAGCGCCATGATCGCGATTGCCAGCAGCGTCACTCTGCGCATGCCGATCCGGTCCATGAGTGCCGCCGCGAACGGACCCAGCAGCCCATAGAGTAGGAGATTGACCGCGACCGCAAACGAGATCACGCCGCGCGACCAGTGGAACTCGGCGCCCACCGGCACGATCAGCACGCCCGGAACGGAGCGCACTCCTGCCGCGGCCAGCAGCACCAGGAAGGCGACGCCGACCATGATCCAGCCATAGTGCAGCCGGCCCTGTGCCAAACGCTGTGCCCACGCCATGGATTAGATAAGGCTCCTACAGCTGGAAGAACCGCGCCGCCCGGCAAGCGTCCCCGAACGCAATTCTCTAATTATCGCGCAGATGGGATTTACCCAACCGTCATTGACGCATGGATGGAATGCAGAGGTGCTTCGACCTCAACTCTTTGGCTTTTCGCCGAGACCCAGGCTGATATAAGGACCGCCGTGGTACACGACCGTGGGATCGGCGGGATCGCGCTTATCTCCATCCGGAATGATCTTCGCGGCGAAACGCTCGGCGTCATCCTGGGGCCGGTAGTCGATGCCGGACTTGGAATTGTCCCACCGGCTGCGGCGGTTGTTGGAGACGCCATAGACGATATCGAAATGCACCTTCGGCGCGGCGAGACAGGCTTCGACCAGGCGGACCAGATCAGGGTAGCTGAGCCAGGTGGAGAGGTGGCGCGGCTCGCGCGGCTGAGGGACCGCCGAGCCGATGCGCAGGCACACGACCTCCAGGCCGAACTTGTCCGCCATCAGGCTGCCGAGGTCCTCGCCAAAGGCCTTGCTGACGCCGTACATCGTGTCCGGTCGCTGCGCCACCGTCGAATCCAGGCGATCGCTGGTGCGGTGGAAACCGATCGCGTGGTTCGAGCTCGCGAACACGACCCGCTTGACGCCGTGGCGCCGGGCGGCGTTGAACACGTGGAAGGTGCCGTGAAAATTGGCGTGCCAGATCTTTTCGATCGCGTCTTCGGTCGCGACCGCGCCCATATGAACGATCGCGGATGTGCCCTCGACCAGGCGATCGACGAATGCCGCATCGCCGACATCGCCAAGCATGAATTCCTCGCTCGCCAGCGGCGCGCCGGGATCGCGGATATCGGAGCTGCGCAGCCCTTCGGGCCGCTTGGCGAGGTGCGGGCGCAGGCATTGGCCGAGCGCTCCGGCGGCGCCGGTGAGTAGGATCGGGGCGGGTTTCGGCATGGCTTTTTCTCGCTTGTCCGTGGCTTCGGCGGAGCATGCGAGAGTGACCGAGCCACGGTCAAGCGCGACCACTGCGCCCCCCGGCGACGTTGCCAGCCTAACTCACCCCTCGACCGTCCGCGTCCGGAAAGCATAGGATCGCCCATTCTCGCCCCCCGGCGGGATCGGAATGGCGCTTGATGGATATTCAGGCATTAATCAAAGAGCACGGTGCATGGTCCTACGCGATTACCTTCGTCTGGACCTTTTTCGAGGGTGAGACTTTCGTCCTGTTCGCGGGTTTCGCCGCGGCAGCCGGACTCATCAACGCGCCATTGCTATTGGCGTCTGCCTGGCTTGGCAGCTTTGCCGGCGACCAATGCTATTTTTGGATCGGACGGCACTTCGGCTTGAAATTGTTGGAGCGGCGTCCGGCGTGGCGCGCGCGCGTCGACATAGCGCTCGGATGGCTGCGGCGTTTCGATGCCGGTTTCATCCTGACCTTCCGGTTCATCTACGGCATCCGCAATATCTCTTCCTTCGCCCTCGGCATCAGCGGTATTCCCTGGCGCCGCTTCATGATCCTTAATTTCATCGCCGCGGGAATCTGGTCGGTTACGTTTGTCAGCGCCGGCTATTTCTTCGGACATGCGTCCGAAAAATTCCTGGGACCGCAGTTGCGAATGGTCATGCTCGGCGTGTTCGTGGCGGTGGTCGGGACGATTTTCTTTGTGATCTGGTTGAGCCATCGCCGCCACAAGTGACGCATCACCAGCGCAGCACCAATTCGCCGTCGCGCACCTCGTAGCCTTGCAGGCGCGAGAGAAAGCTCATGCCGAGCAGCGAGGCTGGCATCGGCACTTCCACCACCGCCGCTTGCACGTCGGTGAGCGCGATCTGCTGGAGGTCGACCTCCCGCAGCGTCACCGGAGCGATCCGAGCGATGCCGTTGGCAGTGGTGGCCCGCTGGCTGAAATCGCTGTCGCTGAGAATCAGGCCGGCGGCTCTTGCGTCCTCCGGTGAGAGAGTGAGCAAACTTGCGCCGGTATCGATCAGAAAATGAACGGTCGCGCCATTGACTTCCGCATCGACGTAGAAGTGGCCGTCGGGAGCGCGCCGAAACACGTATTCGTTGGATACGCTGGTATGTTTAGCCCCGACGGTGGTCGATGCCACGGTGATGGACGGGCGCGCCGGCAGCCGTTGGGCCAAGAGACCGCCGGGCGAAAGCGCGTAGATGAAGGCGCCGGCGAGCACCGAGCAGATCACCAAGGTTCTGACCGCCCATGCCAGCATCGCCCTCTCCTAAGCAGCCCCTTTGGCATCGCTCCGGCCTCAATAGCGCCGCGAGGGCCTCTGCAAAGGGTCGCCCGCCGACCTTACCGAAGGGTAAATGCGGCGCTTCGTGGCGGTACAACCAAAGGCTGAATCCCGGTTAGTAGATCATTTTTTAATTGTCCGACGGGGCCGGTTCGATTAGGGATTCGAGAGGCTTCCGCGAGGGGAAGCCGGGGAGCGACAACGGCAGGAAGGTGGGTCATGCGGCGGGGCTTCATGCTGGGCGCGGCGGTGTGCTTGATCGCACTTTCGGCGCAAGGGGCGACGCGACAGGCCGGATGCTTTTCCGGTGCCGATATCGAGGCCGATCAGGCAGTCCGATTCCAGACCCATGTGATGGTGGTCAGCGACATCTGTCGCGATTCCACCTATACCAATTTTTCCCAGCGTGTGCGGGAGGCGCTCGCGAGCTATCAGCGTCAGCTGGTTGACCACTTTCGACGCAGCGAGGGTGGCTCCGCCGAGCGCAATTTCGATACCTTCATGACCCGGCTCGCCAATGAGTTCTCGCTCGATGCGGGCCATCTGACCGTGACCGAAGTGTGCCAGTCCGGCGCGGCGTTGCTTGCGACCGCCAACGGCTTCGCCACCTCTGCCGACTTCCGCCGCTACATCGCGGCGCAGACGGCGACGAACCGGAGCAGCTATCAGGCCTGCAGCCAATAGCGTCGCCGGCCACCGCACCAAGTTCGTGTTTTCGCGCTGCATGCCGCCGCAGATCGCGCCGGTCCCGGATGTTTGCGAGCTGCGCGGTAGTTTCCATGCTCGCCGCGCAGCCGCCGGCAGTCGGGAAACGCGAGGGAGGAACTAATGAGACGTATCTGGGCTGGCGCCGTGGTGGCGGTCTTATTGGTGTTGGCGATCAGCCGAGCGAGCGCCGCCGAGAAGGTCGCGATTGGCGTGCTGCGGCTTGCCTCGTCGGGACCGATCTTCGTCGCGGTGGACAAGGGATACTTCGCCGCCGAGGGCCTCGATGCTCAGCTCAAGTTCTTTGACGCGGCGCAACCGGTGGCGGTCGCGACCGTCTCGGGCGACATCGATATCGGCGTCACCGGGCTCACCGGCGGCTTCTACAATCTCGCGGGCAAGGGGGCGTTGCGCATCATCGCCGCGCAAAGCCGCGAGGAGCCGCATTATCGCCTCAATGCCTACCTGGTATCGAACCAGGCCTACGCGGCTGGGCTCACCTCTCTGGCCGCGCTTGCGGACCATTCGGTTGGCATCACCCAGGTGGGCTCGACATTCCACTATTGCGTCGGCCTGATCGCGGAAAAGCTGCAGATTCCATTGGCGAGCATCCGCTTGGTTCCGCTGCAATCGCTCGCCAACATGGCAAGCGCGATCAAGGGCGGGCAAGTGGACGCCGTTATCATGCCGGCAACGGCCGCCGAACCATTGCTCGCGTCGGGTTCAGTCAAGCTGCTCGGATGGGTCGGCGACGAGACCCCTTGGCAGCTTGGGGCGATTTTCACCACCGAGCACAGCATCGCGGAGCGGCGGCCGATGCTGGAAGCCGCGATCCGCGCCTACCAGAAAGGCGCGCACGACTTTTATGATGCCTTCCTGAAGAAGGGACCCGGCGGCATGCCCGTCGATGGCCCGACCGCACCGGAGATTCTGGCCATCCTCGCCAAATATACGGGCCTCACGCCAGAGCATGTGCGGCCGGGGATTCCCTACGTCGATCCGGACGGGCGTCTTCTGGTGCGCGACATTTACCACCAGGTCCAATGGTACCAGTCGCAGGGGCTGGTCGATCAGGACGTCGACGCCAAGGCGATTCTCGATCTTTCCTTTGTCCAGGGACACTACGACGTGCCGCAATAGAGTTGCCATGGAACTGATCGTCGACGGCGTCGGGCACGATTTCGGCACGCTATCGGTGCTGGATGGGATTACGCTTCGGGTCGGGGCGGGCGAGATCGTGGCATTGATCGGGCCCTCCGGCTGCGGCAAGTCGACCTTGCTCGGTATTCTCGGAGGCCTGCTGCGGCCGTTGCGCGGCAGCGTCTCGATCGCAGGGGCGGTGCCGAGAGACAGCCTCAACCCCTTCACCTATGTGTTCCAGGATTTCGCGCTGCTGCCGTGGCGGACGGTCGCCGGCAACGTGGCGCTTGCCCTCGAGCATCATCCGCTTGCACCCGCCGAACGCCGCGAGCGCGTCGAAGCGGCGCTCAGCCGAATCGGTCTCGCCGAGTTCCGTGACGCCTATCCGAAGCAGTTATCGGGCGGCATGCGCCAACGCGTCGGCATCGCGCGCGCCATGGTGGTGCGGCCGGCGATTTTGCTGATGGATGAACCGCTCTCGGCACTCGACGCGCAGACTCGCGAACTGCTCATGGAGGAGTTCCTGGCGCTCTGGCTCGGCGAGAGGGTTGCGGCAGTTTACGTGACGCACAATCTTGCCGAGGCGCTCCGTCTTGCCGATCGTGTCGTGGTGCTGTCGCGCCGGCCCGGTCGCATCAAGGCAGTCGTACCCGTGACGATCCCGCAGCGCGAGCGATTGCAGCCGGCGGCACAGGCCGAGCTTGCTCCATTGCACGATCACCTGTGGGAGAGCATCAAAACCGAGGCACAGGTCGCCGACCGCGAAGTGATTGATGCCTAGCGAGCAGACCATGGTTGAGGACGCAAACAAGCGGCCGATCGCCTTTCGCGGCGGTGGCTTCACGCTGAAACCCGGGCGCTGGGCCTCGTGGATCGCGTTTGCTGCGGTGCTGTTGCTGTGGCAGGTCGCGGTCGGGTCGGGTCTGATCAGCCCGGTGTTCCTCCCGAGCCCACTCAGCATTGTGCTGGCCTTGCAGCATTTGATCGCGACCGGAGAGCTTTGGCGCCATCTGGGAGCGTCTTTGGGCCGCATTGGCGCGGGTTGGGCGATCGGGACCGCCGCGGGTCTCGGCGCCGGTCTCGCCATCGGCTTGTTCTCGCCGGCACGCGCGGTCGGCGTGCCGGTGATATCGGCGCTGTTTCCGATTCCGAAGATCGCGCTGCTGCCGCTGCTCATCCTCTGGCTCGGCATCGGCGAGACGCCGAAGGTCGCCACCATCGCTCTGGGCGTGTTCTTTCCGACGGCAATCGCCACCTACAGCGGCATCGACGCGGTGTCGCTGAGCCTGGTGCGCATGGGACAGAGCTTCGGCCTGCCCTTCGGCGACATCGTGCGCAAGATCGTGTTGCCGGGCGCGCTGCCGAGCATTCTCGCGGGTTTCCGTATCTCGACCGCGACCGCGCTGCTGCTGGTCGTGGCGGCGGAGATGATCGGCGCCGAGCGCGGCATTGGCGCCTTCGTCACCACCACCGGCAATCTCATGCAGACGGATCAATTGATGGCGGGCGTGGCGGTGCTCTCGATCCTGGGCCTGCTGATCGGCACGCTTCTGACCGTGCTCGAACGCTGGTTGCTGCGATGGCGGTGAGCATTCCAAGCCACGTGCTGCGCCGTGTGGTGACGCGGCGCGGCCGACGCTATGCCGCAGGTGCGCGCCAGCGATCTTCCTCGAGCGCACCCGAGAGCAGGCGCCAGGAGAGCGTGTCGGCGGTCAGCGGCCTAAGCCCGTAAGCGAAATGTGGCGTGACGCTGACGCCCGCCATCGCCAATCCCTCCATCGCGGCGCCCAGCACGCCGCCGATCCGCCGCACCATGTCGAAGCGCGTCACGACAACGTGATGGCCGCCCAGCGCGTGAAATGCGCGCGCGGCGACAATCGCGTCCTCGACCAGGATATTGCCGGGAAGTACCAACACCGGCATCGCCTGCGACGCAGCAATCCAGGGGCGCAGCTCTTCCCACGCAAGTTCGTCGGCGATCGCGAGCCCGGCCGTGTCAACGATATGCGTCATGGCTTCGCTCGTTGCCACGCCCAGCGCCTCGGGTGCCGCTGCCTCGCTGAGCGGCACGCCCAGCGCGCGCGCGTACTCCTCGATCTGTGCGCGGCCGCTGTCGCTCGTGTCGGTCGTAATGAGATGCGCGGGCTGCCGATCGACTTTCGCGGCGAGCTTTGCCGCCAACGTCGTCTTTCCCGCGCCCACCGGTCCCATCAACATGACCTTTGCCGAGTTCAAAATCTGCTCGAGCGGCGTCAAGTCGAGCACGATCGCGAGCGCCTCGGCGAGGCGCGTGGTGAGACGGGTGTTGGGCGGAACCGTCGTCGGGAGAGCCGCGGCGATCCGCTGCACCATGAGCTCGGGCACGCCTTGCGCGCGCAGCACCGCGCTCAAGAACGGCCCGGCGCCGCTGGGCCAGCCCGGCTCCGGCATTCCCGGTTCGCGGCCGGTGCGGCCGGCGATCACGCTGAGATCGAATTGAGGCTCGTTGGCGGTGCGCTTGACGCGCAGACGTCCGCGTCCGCGCCGAAGAATGATGGGGGCATTGGCCTGCGCCGGGCGGGCCTTGCGGGACTTGCGAACGGGCATCGTTCGAACCTCCTGGAGAACCCGGCTCAGTTTCGAATCAAAGCCTTAACAAAATGTCATCCAGGGTCGGTGTGCACTCTTTCGGACTGCACTTGATGCGCGAGACGCGAAGCCGCGAAGGCGCCCAGGCCCGCCATCACTGCCATGGCAAGAAAGGCGGCGCTGCCGCCGCTTGCTTGGTAAAGGAAGCCTGAAAGCAGCGATGCAAGGCCGAAGCCGATCCCGAGCGCCGCCGAATACGCGAGCTGCGCCGCGCCGGCATGGGACGGTGGAATATTGCGCAGAAGATAGTTGAGAGCGCCCAGGTGCGCCGCCGCGAAGGTGAGGCAGTGGAGCGCTTGCGCAGCCGCGAGCAATGGAAGCGCTGAGGTCGTGCCCAGCACCGTCCATCGGGAAAGTCCCGCGAGACCGCCGATGAACAACAGCCGCACCGGTGGGACTCGTGCGAGCAGCGCGCGTCCCCAATAGAACAAAGCCACCTCCGCGACACAGGTGGCCGCCCAGAGCCAGCCGATGGTCTCGGTGCTGAAGCCAAGGCTGCGCCAATAAAGCGCGCTGAATTGATTGTGCGCGGCGTGGCTCGCTTGAATGAGCGTCGCCGTGAGAAAGAACAGGCCTTGCCGCCGGGCCAACAGCACGCGCCAGCTACCTTGCTGCGGCGTGGCGGAGCGCTTGTCGCCTCGCGGCAGCGCCCAGGCGCCTGCCGCGGTCAAAAGCCCGCCGCCCAGCACGAAGATCAGCAAGCGATCGGGTGGTGCATCCACCATCGCGCGCCCGATCACCAAGGTCATTGCAAGAAACGTGATCGTGCCCCAGAGCCGGACGCGGCCATAGTCGAGCCCCGCCTGCAGCACGGCGTTGTCCGTGAGCGACGGCAGCGCCGCCAGGCAGGTTCCGGTCACTGCCGAGATCGAAAGGATCGCGAGGAACCCGTAAGCGGGGACGTAGAGGCAGAAGCCCGCGAGCAAAACGAGCGATAGCGCGACGATCAGCCGCCGCGAGTCGGCGCGATAGGTGAGGATGCCCAAGAACGGGGTCGTCGCGACTCGCACCATAAGCGTGAAGGCGTAGAGCACCCCGATCTCGGCGGCATCAAGCCCGCGCGAGGTCAGCCAAAGCGGCCAAAACGCCAGTTGCGACGCGAAGAGTGCAAAGATCGCGGCGGTGAAGAGCGCGTATTGGAGGCCTGGCGCTGCGGACATCGGTGATACAGTGTGCGAGCCCGCGAGGCATCGGGCAACGCGCCTGCGGCCCTTCTGTTCGACTCGCTGGGCGCAGGCGATTGCGGAGCAGCAGCGAGACCCCAGGGAAAGATCGCCGCGTGTCAATCCAGGATCTTAGCGGAGCGACTTGGGCGCTGGTCTCGGTGATCGTGATCGACCTGGTGCTGGCCGGCGACAATGCGATCTTGGTCGGCCTAGCGGCCGCAGGGTTGCCGCCGGAACGGCGGCGCTCCGTGATCTTCTGGGGCGTTGGCGCGGCAACCCTGCTGCGCATCGCTTTCGCGAGCCTCGCCCTCGAGCTGCTGGAAATCATCGGGCTGACCCTCGCCGGCGGCATCTTGTTGCTCTGGGTTGCTTGGAAAATCTACCGCGATATCAGCGGCGCGAAGTCGCGTCACGGCCTTGATGGCGTTGCGACGAAGACGTTCAGGCAGGCTCTCTTTCAAATCGTGGTCGCGGACGTCTCGATGTCGCTCGACAACGTGCTCGCGGTCGCCGGCGCGGCGCGCCATCACTTCCCGGTGATGGCCATCGGTCTGCTCTTTTCCGTGGCGCTAATGGCGATCGCCTCCCATTTTGTCGCGCGACTCCTGGCGCGATATCCGTGGCTGTCTTGGCTCGGGCTGCTGCTGGTCACATCCGTCGCTCTGCGAATGATCTATGAGGGCTCATTGGAGGTCGCGCAGCACGCCACTGGCGGTTGATGCAGCCCGGTCGCAAAGCGCAAGGGAATCAGAGTGTTACTTCTATGCCACAGGCATCAAAATCCTGCATCGATGCGGCCAATTCAGCTTGCCTTCGAGGCGTGCGGTGCTAAAGAGACGCAAGACCTGAGGGGAAAGCGAAGCACCTTCGTGCGAGTTCCTGGAAACGCCGCGTCGAGATCGTGCTCCGGCGTTGACGACAGTTCGGGGGGAGGGGAGTCGACGGCCGGAGCCTTGCTCCGGCCGTTGGCCTTTGCAGCGTATTTGCGAGGAATCGCGCGCGGCGGCTTGAAAACGAGACCGCTCTCAGCCGATGATGCTCGGGCGATCGGTTTCGGAGTTTCGGGGGGAGCATGAAATTCCGTTGCGCCATTGCCGCGGCGCTGTTGTCGTGCGCCGTTGTCGGCTCGGCGGCGGCTCAGGGGCAGACAAAGGGATGGTTCCTGACCGCGGAAGGCGGCTATTCCTACCTGCAAGCCTTCGACAGCTCGGGCAGCCCGACGGGTCTGCAGTTTCGTGCGAGTCCGACCAACGGGTTCGCGGCCGGCATGGATGGCGGCTACAATTTTGGCTACCTCTCGCTCATGGGCGAGGCGTTCTATCGCCATCAGCAAGTGAACTCGCTCTTCGTCCAGAACGGCGGGATCAACTTTCCCGCCTTGACCGGCGTCAGCAGCGGCCCCTTCGGCGAGGTCGCCAACTTTGCGACGATGATGAATTTCAAGGTCGATTTCCTACCCCAGCGCGTCTGGACCCCCTATGTCGGCGCCGGCATCGGCGGCAGCTGGACCAAACTCAGCCGACTCGGCGTTGCCGGGACGACCATTGTCAGCAATACAACCTTCGACTTTGCCTATCAGGCGCTCGCGGGCGTGAGCTATCAAATCTCACCCAAGGTTTCGCTTGCGCTCGACTACCGATACTTCGCGACGACGACCGCCAAAAGCCAGGACCTGACCGGCGCAACCTTCAACGTTCCCTACGCCACGCAAAACGTGATGCTCGCGCTGACCTATCACTTCGGCGTTCCGAAGCCGCCGCGACCGGCGCCGGCGCCGGTCGTCGCTCCCGCGCCGCCTCCGGCGCCACCTCCTTTGCCCGCGTCTCGGCTCTACCTAGTCTATTTCGATTTCGACCGGGCGACGCTCACTCAAGCGGGTGCCGCGACAGTCCAGCAGGCCGCGGACGACTTCAAGCAGCATAATGCCGTGCGGATCGAGGTCGCGGGCTACACCGACCTCGCCGGCAGCGCGGAGTACAATCTGGGGCTGTCGAAGCGCCGCGCCAACGCGGTCAGCGCCTATTTGGTCCGCCTTGGCGTGCCGCAAGGCGCCATCGACGAATCCTGGCACGGCAAGGAGAATCCTCGGGTCCCGACTGCCGATGGCGTGCGCGAGCCACAAAATCGCCGCGTCGAAATCACTGTGCCTTGAGCAATCCTCAACGGCGGACGGGTTGGCCGCTCAGGCTCGTTGCTCAGGCGATTCACCGACGAAGCACGCGATCAATCGCGCGAGCCGTGGGGCCGCGGCATCCGTCACACGGAGCGTTTCGGCGTGGGAGGGCGACTCGGCGCTCATGCCCGCCGCGAGATTGGTGATTACGGAGAGCCCCGCGACGCGAATTCCGCAGTGGCGGGCGACGATCGCCTCCGGGACCGTCGACATCCCAACGGCATCGGCGCCCAGCCGGCGTAGCGCGCGGATTTCCGCGGGCGTTTCGAAGCTCGGCCCCGGATAAGCCGCGTAGATGCCTTCCGTCAGCGGAACGCGGGCGCGGCGCGCAGCGGCGCGCATCCTCTGCCGCAGCGCCGGGTCGTAGGCATCGATCATCGAGGGAAAGCGCGGGCCATAGCGCTCATCATTGGCGCCCGCGAGTGGATTCATGCCCAGCAGATTGATGTGGTCCGTGATCATCATGATGCGGCCCGGCCCGACGCCACGGCGCAGGGACCCCGCCGCATTGGTGAGCAGGAGAATTTCAATGCCCACGCGGTGGAGCGCGCGCACCGGCACGCGGTAGGCAGGCGACGGAAAAGCCTCGTAGACGTGGGCGCGTCCGGCGAGACACACTACGGGCACGCCCGCAAGATGGCCCGACAATACTTGACCGCGATGCCCCGCGACACTGGCGGGCGGAAATCCCGGCAGCGTCGCGTAATCGACGATCACCGGTCGCTCGATCAAGTCCGCGACGGCACCGAGGCCCGAGCCCAACACAAGCGCGATTTTGGGCCGCAAGCGGCCGAGGCGCTTTTGCAGAACAGCGGCCGCGGGGGCCGCTTCATCGATGATGTTCCGCCGCCGGGTCATCGATCCCTGCCATAGGGAACGCCGAGCATCCGCGGCGCGCGGGCGGTGCCGACCAATCCCGCAAGCAGCATGACGGTCAGCAGGTAAGGTATGGTGCTGATGAGTTCGACCGGTACTACACCGACCAGCGGCAGCGGCGTTCCCTGGAGCCGCGTCTCCACCGCATCTGCGAACGCGAACAGCAGGCAAGCGAGCGCCGTCGGCACCGGCTGCCATCGACCGAAGATTAGCGCCGCCAGCGCGAGATAGCCGCGACCGGCCGTCATGTTTCGGGTGAAGCCCGCTCCGGCCGCGATCGACAGATAGGCGCCGGCCAGTCCGCAGAAGAAACCGGTCAGCAGCAATGCGCGATACCGAAGCGAGGCCACCGAGATGCCTGCGGTTTCGACGGCTTGCGGGTTCTCGCCGACGGCTCGGAGACGCAAGCCGAACCGGCTGCTTCTCAACGCGAGCGTCGTCAAGGGAATCGCCAATGCCGCCCCATAGACGAAGCCGTTGTAGCCGCCGAGCAGCCGGACGTAGATCGCTCCCAATACCGGCACATCCGAGAGCGCAGCCGTGCCGGGCAGGGTGAGGGCGGCGAAGCGGGCGTCGGGTGGAAGATTGGGCGTGCCGCCGTCCTGACCGAACCATGCGGTCGCCAGGACTGGCGCCAATCCCGCCACTAGAATGTTAAGAGCCATGCCGGTCACGACCTGGTTGCCGCGCTGGGTGACGGCGGCATAAGCGTGCAACAGCGCCAACGCTGTCGAGCAAGCGATGCCCGCGGCAAGGCCGAGCCACGCCGATTGCGTCACCGCCGCGACCGATGCGGCCGCGAAGGCGCTGCCGAGCATCTTTCCCTCGAGGCCGATGTCGATGACGCCGGATCGCTCGGAGAACAACCCGCCGAGCGCCGCGAGCACCAGCGGCGTCGCCAGCCGCAGTGTCGCTGCCAGGATCGAAAGCAAGTCGACCAGCCCGTCGCTCACGTCTCGAACTCCTGCCCCAGCCAACGCGCGATCCGCCCCCGGAACAGATTTTCGAGTGCGCCGCAGAACAGGATGGCGAGTCCCTCGATCACCACCACGATGTCGCGCGTGACCTGCGGCATGTCGAAGGAAAGCTCGGTCCCTCCCTGATAAAGCGCGCCGAAGAACAATGCGGCAAGGCAGATGCCCGCCGGGTGGTTGCGGCCCATCATCGCGACCGCGATCCCCATGAAGCCGTAGCCCGAAGAGAAATCCAGCAGCAATCGGTGCTGCGCTCCCATCAGCTCGTTGACCGCGACCAGACCCGCCAGCGCGCCGCCCAGGGTCATGGCGAGAACGATGCTCCGCCCGACCGAGATACCGGCGGCCCGAGCGGCCTCGGCGTTGGCACCGGCGGCACGGATCGCGAATCCCCACCGCGTGCGCCAGAGAAAAACCCAGGTGGCGAGCGCAAGCAGCAATGCAAGCGGAAACGCCAAATTGATCGGCGAGGGGCCGAGCATTGAGCCGATGCCCGGCATCCACGTCGCCTCGGGGAACGCGACAGTCTCCGGCGCGCTCTGATTTGGCGCGATCAGCACGTTGATCAGGAGAAACGTCATCACCCCGGAGGCGATGAAGTTGAACATGATGGTGGTGATGACGACGTGGCTGCCGCGCGTTACGCGCAGCCACGCCGGGACCAACGCCCAGAGCGCTCCGCCGAGCGCCGCGCCGGCGATCGCGAGCGGAATCGCGGCGACGCCCAGCCTCGGCCCGAGCAGGAGGCACGCCAAGGACGCGAGCAATCCGCCGATATAGGCTTGGCCCTCGCCGCCGATATTGAAGAGGCCGGCGTGGAACGGGATAGCGACGGCGAGGCCGGTGAAAATGAAATTGGTGGCATAATAGAGCGTGTAGCCGAGGCTCGCGGGGTCGCCCGCCGCGCCCATGGCCAGCACCGCCATCGCTCCAAACGGATCGGCGCCGGCCGCCAGCACCACCAGCGCCGAGAGGACAAGAGCGCCGGCGAGGTTGATCGCCGGAAGCAACAGCAGCTCGGCGCGGCGGCGGCTCGCGGCACTTGGCCTCATGCGACCGCGGCTCCCGCCATCAACAGGCCGAGGCGCCGCTCGTCGACGTCCTCGGGCGCCACTTCTCCGGTAATGCGGCCCCGGCAGATCACCAAGATTCGGTCGGCAAGCAATCGGACTTCGTCGAGATCCGCGGAGACCAAGAGGATCGCCGTTCCCGCGGCGCTAATTTCCAAGAGCCGGCGATGGATCAGTTCGGCCGCGCCGACGTCGACGCCGCGCGTGGGCTGTCCTGCCACCAGCACCGACGGCTTTCGCTCGATCTCGCGCGCCACCACCAGCTTCTGCTGATTGCCGCCTGAGAAAAGCGTCAGACGCTGATCGGGCCGCCGCGGACGTATTGCGTAGTCATGAACCCAGGTCTCGACGGATCGGTTCAGGTTTTCGCGCCGCACGAATCCGAGACGCACGAAATCGGATTCGTCCTGTCGTCCGAGCAGCACGTTTTCGGCGGCGCTCAACTCGGCAATGGCACCGTCCCGCAGTCGATCTTCCGCAATGCAGCCGAGTCCGTGGCGGCGCCGCTCGGCGACGCTCGCGCCGGTAATATCGCGCCCGTGGAGACGGATCATGCCGCTGCTCGGTGCTGCGAGGCCCACCAGCGCCTTGATTAGCTCCGACTGTCCGTTGCCGGCGACCCCCGCGACGCCAAGGACTTCGCCCGCGCGAAGATCGAGGCTCACACGATCGAGGCGTGTCACGCCCTCGGGGTCTCGGACCCTCAAGTCGCGGATCTCCAGCGCGATAGGCCCCTTGGGATGCGCACGTCGCACCGGCGGTGCGGGCGCACGGCCGATCATCAGCTCGGCGAGCTCGGCGGCGCTGGTCTGTGCGACCTGGCGTTCCGCCACCACGGAACCCCGGCGGAGCACCGTCGCTCGATCCGCGAGCTCCATCACCTCGCGCAGCTTGTGAGTGACCAGCAAGATGGTCTTTCCTTCGTGCGCGAGCGCACGCAGCTCGTCGAAAAGCCACTGCGTCTCGATCGGGGTCAGCACCGCGGTCGGCTCGTCCAGGATTAAAATATCGGCGCCGCGATGGAGGGCTTTCAGCAGTTCCACCTGTTGGCGGGCACCGACAGAGAGCCTCTCGACGGCTAAGTCGGAATCAATCGGCCATTGATAACGGTTGAGTGTCGCGCGCGCTGCCGCGCGACCCTTGGCGAGAGCCGGACCACCCTCGCTACCGAGCACCAGATTGTCGAGCACACTCATGGGCTCGATCAGCATGAAATGCTGGTGCACCATGCCAATTCCGGCGGCGATGGCGTCGCGTGGGCGCCGCATGCGATGCAAGCGGCCGTGCACGCGGATCGTGCCGGCGTCCGGCGTGAGGGAGCCATAGAGAATGTTGGCGAGCGTCGATTTGCCGGCGCCGTTCTCGCCGATCAGGCCATGGATGCTGCCGGGGAAAAGGCGGAGCGAGATGCCGCGGTTCGCGTGCACCGCACCGAAGCGCTTTTCTATGCCGTGAAGCTCGACGACGGGATCACTCACTGAGCGAGCTGCTCCGGCACTTGGATTTTACCGGCAATGATCTCGCTGCGCGCCGCATCGGCCTTCGCGCGCATCTCCGGGGTGAGCAAGCCCTCGTTGTATTGATCGACAGCATAGCCGACCGCGTCCTCGGCCAGGCCCAAGCTGCGAATGCCCGGGCGCCAAGTGCCGTCCTTGGCGGTGCGGAAGGCTTCGTAGACCGCAACGTCCGTACCCTTCACCATCGACGTCAGCATCGTGCCCGGGTGCAGGAAATTCTGATCGGAATCGACTCCGATCGCGAGCTTCTTCGCGTCCGCTGCGGCCTGAAGCACGCCGAGTCCGGTGCTTCCGGCTGCGGCAAAGACCACGTCGGAGCCGCGGTCGAACTGGCTGCGAGCCAATTCCGCGCCGCGCGCAGGGTCCTGCCAAGCCGCCGGCGTGGTACCGGCCATGTTGATCAGCACTTCCGTCGCCGGATCGGCGTAATGTGCACCCGCCTGATATCCGGCCGCGAAGCGATGGATCAGTGGGATGTCCATGCCGCCGACGAAACCGACCCTGTGAGTCTTGGACGCGAGCGCCGCGATCACGCCGACCAGGAAGCAGCCCTCCTGCTCGCGGAACACCACGGATTGCACATTCTTCACGTCACTGGTGGCGTCGATCAGCGTGAATTTCTTGTCGGGATATTGCTGCGCCACGGTCTCGAGCGCCGCGCGCTGAGTGAATCCGACCCCCACGATGATGGTGGCGCCGCGCCGGGCCATGTTGGCAAAGGCTTGCGCGCGCTGCGCTTCATTGGATATCTCGAACTCACGCACCTCGATGCCGGTCTCGTGCTCGAACTTCTGCACGCCGCGATAAGCCGCCTCGTTGAAGGACTTGTCCGCCTTGCCGCCGACGTCGTAGACGATCGCGGGTAGGAAGGCCGGCTCCGCCGAAGCGCTGCCAGTGAGTACCGCTCCACCCAACAACAGCGCCAGAAAACCTAACCGCATCGAACCGCTCCCCAGTCCCCTGACGACGAGCGATCTTAGCGCATCAATCAAGGGCACGAAATCGCCGGTTTTGCCGGAACCTCGGCACTTGTATGATCGGCCCTTGCCCCCGCTGCCGCCCGAGGAACTCATGCCCACCTCGCCTAAGCGCCACACGCGAATCCTCCTTGCCGATCGCCCGGTGAATCGGCCGGTTCAGTCCACCGATTTCAAGTTCGATACCGCCGATATCCCCGATCCCCGCGACGGGCAGGTGCTGCTCAAAACGCTCTACCTCTCGCTCGATCCCTACATGCGCGGCCGCATGAGCGCGGCACGGTCTTATGCCAAGCCGGTGGAAATCGGCGACGTCATGACCGGCGAGACAGTTTCAGAGGTGATCGTATCGCGCTCGCCGTCGCTCAAGCCCGGCGACAAGGTACTGGCGCCCAGCGGCTGGCAGGAATACGCGCTGCTGGCGGCCGGGGAAGTGGAACGCATCGATCCCCAGGGCATGCCGCTCTCGTATTTTCTAGGCGTACTCGGCATGCCAGGCCAGACCGCGTACTGCGCGCTGCTGAACCTCGGCCAACCCAAGCCGGGCGAGACCGTGCTGATCTCGGCGGCGGCGGGGGCGGTCGGACAGCTCGCGGGGCAGATCGCCAAGCTCAAGGGCTGCCGCGTCATCGGCACCGCCGGCGCGCCGGACAAAGTCGCCTATATCAAGGATGCGCTCGGCTTCGATGCCGCAGTCGACTACAGGGGCATGAACGCCGAGTCGCTCGGCGCGGAGCTGGCGGCGGTCGCGCCCAATGGCATCGACGTCTTTTTCGACAATGTGGGCGGGCCCGTGCACGATGCGGCGATGGCCAATTTGGCGCTGCATGGCCGCGTCATCATCGTGGGCTCGATTTCGATCTACAATCGCCTCGAGACCCCCGACACCGGCATCCGCTGGAACCGCCAGTTACTGGTGAAGCGTGCGCGTATGGAAGGCTTCTTGGTCCGGGATTGGCGCCATCAGACGCGGCTCTTCCGCGACGAAGTCTCGGCCTGGCTGCGCGCGGGCCGGATCCACTACAAGGAAGACATCGTTGATGGTATCGCGGCCACGCCTCGGGCGTTCATCGGCCTTCTCGCCGGTGCCAACCGAGGCAAGATGCTGGTTCGCGTGGCCGAGGCGTCGGCTTGAGCGATTGGAATTCGATTTATGGCGGCTCCGCGCTCCCGCCCCGCCCGCGATCTTCGCCTCGACTTCTTCCGCGGTCTCGCGCTGTTCTTGATCTTCATCGACCATATCCCCGAAAATGTTCTCTCGTACTTCACGCTGCGATCGATCGCGTTTTGCGACGCGGCCGAGGCCTTTATCTTCATCTCCGGCTTCGCCGCCGCCATGGTGTACGGCAGCCATCTGAACCAGCGCGGCTTCGTCCTGGCGACAGCGCAAGTCTATCGCCGGGTCTGGCAGCTTTACGTCGCGCACGTGTTCCTCTTCGTCATCTTCACTGCCGAAGTCTCATACGCGCTCAATGCCGCGGACAATCCGCTTTACGCCGAGGAAATGGGCGTCGGCGACTTTCTGAGCGAGCCGCACGTGGCGATCGTCCAGGCCTTGCTGCTGCGTTTCCAGCCGACCTTTCTCGACATTCTGCCGCTCTATATCGCAATGCTGGCGGTCTTTCCGCCGGTGCTGGTGCTGATCGCATGGCGGCCGCTGGCGGCGCTGATCCCGTCGGCGGCACTCTATCTCGCCGTGCAGCGCTTCGGCTGGACCCCGCACGTTTATCCCGACAACCATCCGTGGTTCTTCAATCCGCTTGCGTGGCAGTTCTTGTTCATCACCGGCGCTATCTGTGGACGCCGGCAAGCGAGCGGAGAGCCGGTGCTGCCGCCGGGCCGTTGGCTGCTGTTCATGGCTGCGGCCATCGCGGGGTTCTGCGCGATCATCAACCTGACTTGGCTTGTGCATTGGATTTGGGACCCGTTTCCGCCGCTGCTCGCGCGCTATCTCTGGCATCTCGCGATCGACAAGACCAACCTTTCGCCGCTGCGGCTGATCGATTTCGGGGCGCTGGCGGTGCTCGGGGTAAGCTTGCTTGATCGGGAGAGCAAATTCCTCTCGGGCCCGATTGCGCGGCCGATCGTGCTCTGCGGCCAGAACTCCCTCTATATCTTCTGTCTCGGCATCCTGCTGGCGGTGATGGGGCACGTAGTGCTGTCGGAGGTTACCAGCGCGCTTCCCGTCCAGCTCCTGGTCAATATCGTGGGCATCGCCGTAATGATCGCGGTCGCATTTTTGATCGCTTGGTACAAGGAACTGGAGCGGCGCCCCGCGATCTCTACGGGAGCGGCACAATGAGCGATGCCATCGCGAGAGTCCTCGCATTCGCGCTGGCGCTCGCTGTGGCGCTGCCCGTCACCCGTTCGCTAGCGCAGACCACGGCAGCGCCCATCGATTGTACGGTTCCGACGGATCTGATCGAAGACGAGCCGACGTTGCCCGCGACGGCAGCGCTGATCAAGGCGCAGAAGCCGCTGATTATCGCGGCGATCGGCGGCTCTTCCACCATCGGAACCGGTGCCGGCGGCGACAGCGACGCCGCTTATCCGCACCAGCTCGAGCTCGCGCTCGCCAAGCGCTTTCCCGGCCTTCCCGTTACCGTCCTCAACAAGGGAGCTCCGCGCCAGGTGGCGCAGCAGATGTTCAACCGCTTCGACCGCGACTTGGGAGACAGTCACGCGACCCTGGTACTCTGGGAAGTGGGCGTCACCGATGCCGTGCGGCAGACCGATCCCGACGAGTTTGCGCAGACGCTGCAGGCGGGCATCGGCTGGTTGCGTGCGCACGATATGGAGGTCATGCTGATCGACATGCAGTACTCGCCGGACACGACGGCGGTCATCAACTTCGAGCCTTACCTCAACACGCTGCACGAGGTGGGGAGCCTTACGCAGACTTACGTGTTCCGCCGCTATGACATCATGAAATACTGGAGCGACAACGGCGTGTTCCAATTCACCGACGTGCCGACGGGCGAAAGGCGCGCGCTTGCGGCGCGAGTTTATGCGTGCCTCGGCGCCCGCCTCGCCGACGCCATCGGCTACGCCTCGCGATGAGCATCGCCGAACCCATGGCTCCGCGCCGCGCCGCGGTCGAGTACGATCCTCGACGGCCGGAGTGGATCGCCGATCCGTTCCCGATCTTCGCGCGGCTGCGCGCCGAGGAGCCGGTGCATTGGAACGAGGTGCTGGGCGGCTGGGTGCTGACGCGCTACCGACATGTGCGGCAGCTATTGAACGATCCCCGCTTTAGTGCCGACCGCATCACGCCGTTCCGCGATCACCTGGCGCCGGATGCCCGCGCCAAGGTGTCGGAACTCCTGAAGATGCTGGGGCTCTGGGCCGTTTTCAACGACCCGCCCGAGCATACGCGCAGGCGCGCGCTCCTCAACAAGGCCTTTACGCCCCGCGCTGTGGCGGCGCTCCGCCCGATGATCGCGGCGATCGTCGGGCATCTGATCGACCGCGCGGCTCATGGGAGCGAGATGGACTTGATCGGCGATTTTGCCTATCCGCTCCCCGCGAGCGTGATCGCCGGCATGATCGGCGTACCGATCGACGATTTGGACCGATTCAAGCGCTGGTCCGACGACATCGCGGCTTTCGTTGGGAGCGCGCTCGCGAGTCCCGACAAGCGCGACCGTGCCGAACGCGGCATGCGCGAGATTGCGGAGTATTTCCGCGCAATGATTGTCGAGCACCGACGCTCGCCCCGCGACGACATTCTGAGCGCGCTCATTGCGGCGCAGGAGGGATCGGCACGGCTCAGCGAGGACGAAGTCGTGGCCTCATCGGTGCTGCTGCTGTTCGCGGGACATGAAACCACCACCAACCTGATCGGGAATGGGATGCTGGCCTTGCTGCGTCATCCCGAAGCGCAGGCGGGACTCGCCGCCGATCCCGATCTCGCCCAGAGCGCGGTCGAGGAGATGCTGCGCTACGACGGGCCGACGCAGGCGATGACGCGGATTGCGCGGGAGGCGGTCGAAATCGAGCCGGGCCTCCCAAGCATCGCTATGGGAGAGCGCGTGTTCGTGCTGCTCAATTCCGCCAACCGCGACGGTGAGATTTTTCAGGAGCCCGATCGCTTCGATATCCGCCGCGGCGACACGCGTCACATTTCCTTCGGATACGGCATCCACTTCTGCCTGGGGGCGCCGCTCGCGCGTCTTGAGGGCGAGATCGCGATCCGCACCCTGGTGCAGCGACTTCCTGGCCTCGCGCTCGCGACCAGGGAGCCCGAGTGGAGCGACAGTTTCGTGCTGCGCGGCGTCAAGGCGCTGCCGGTGCGGTTTCGAAGGGATACTCGATAGGGGACGCAAGATGCAGCAGCTCAAGGGCAAGGTCGCGTGGGTCACGGGCGCCGGCAGCGGCATCGGCGAGGCGGCGGCCGTCATGTTGGCCGAGGATGGGGCAACGGTCGTGCTGACGGGGCGTCGGCGCGAGCCGCTCGAGGCCGTGGCGAAGCGCATTCACGGAGCCGGCGGCGTCGCTCATGCGCAGGAGGGCGATCTCGGCAAGGCCAGCACGACCGAGCGGATTGCAGCCTTCATCAGGGAAAAGCTCGGTCGGCTCGACGTCCTCGTCAACAACGCCGGCATCAATATTGCTGATCGTCAATGGTCCAAGCTGAAGCCTGCGATGATCGAGGACGTGGTCGCCGCCAATCTCAACGGTGCCTTCTATTGCGCGATGGCTTCGCTGCCGATGATGCGCGCACAGGGTGATGGGGTCTTGATCCATACCGCGTCGGTGGCGGGACGCTGGCCCAGCATCGTGAGCGGCGCGGTCTACAGCGCGACCAAGCATGGCGTGGTCGCCATGAGCCACACCATCAACATGGAGGAATGCATTAACGGCATCCGATCCTGCGTCATTTGTCCGGGCGAGGTGGCGACGCCGATCCTCGACAAGCGGCCGGTGCCCGTCAGCGCCGAGGAACGCGCCAAGATGCTGCAGCCCGAGGACTGCGGCGATTTGATCCGCTACGTTGCGGCGCTCCCCAAACACGTCTGTCTCAACGAGATCGTGATCACGCCGACCTGGAACCGTGGCTACGTGCGGGCGTTTCGGGGTTAGACCTGATTAACCTTGTTGAGCCTGTCGGGGCCGATTGGGCCCATGGCGCGCGCGTGACCAGATCGGGCCGATGCCTCAAAACACGATGGGCCCCGCCGAAGCGGAGCCCACCAATGGTCATCATTGGAGATCGATCGCGCGCAAAATGCGCGGTACGAAGGGTGCGGGACCACGGTTAGCGAAGTATTGAATTAATTAATTATTCAACTTGGTGGGTGACCTAAGACCGGCACCGTCAGAATGAGCACCCCAAAAGCGCGATAGGCTCCGTCGGGGAACGGAGCCTAGCGCAAGCATGCCATTTTTAGTATGGCGCGCGCAGATTCGCGACCGATTTAATGAACGCCGACGAAAACACCGAAGCTGGGACCGACGACCACCGGCGGCGGTGCATAGTAGACCGCCGGCGGAGGCGGGGGTGGGGGCGCATAAACGACTGGCGGCGGCGCGTAGTAGCCGTAGGGATAGGGCTCGACGATAAAGACGCGCACGCCGTGGTTCCAGCCCCAATGTCCCCATTGGCCATTGTGCCACTCGCCAGCGTGCGCCGATCCGAGCATCGCGACACCGACGCCGACGGCGAATAACACCGCTGTCGCCAGGCGCGCCACGCCATCCAGGGGTTTCGCGATTGTCATGTCCTACTCCTTCTCACTTGAGAGCCCATATGCTCAGGGAACGCGGCGAACCCCGCTCGAAGCTGGAACAGCGGTTCGCGCACGTAGGCCACCATCAGCGGGCACCCATTATGGCCGCCAAGCCTTAAGGAGAATCTCAGGTAGGGGTGGTTCAGCGCGAAATCGCCGGCAATTCGTCGTAAATTTTGCGCATCGGACGCGGGTCACCGCGCGCTTGACGACTTCCCGCATGCGGCTGGAGCGGTCTGCTGCGGCTTATGAGGCGCCCTTCAGCTTCAAAATCCGCCGCGCGTTGCCGTTGAGCAGCTTTTCCTTGTCCTGCTCGCTGAGCGTGAGTTGCTCCAAGGCCCAGCGCGTGCCGGGCGGGTTCTCGACGAACGGATAGTCGATCGAGAACATGATGCGGTCGATCCCGATCTCCTTGATGCAGCACTCGAGCGCGGTATTGGAGAAAAACCCGCTGGTGGTGATGTAAAAATGGCTGAAGAATTTCTCACGAAAGCCCCGGCCGTGCGCGCCGTCGCGCGCGAGCGTCATGTCGATGCGCCAGGAGAGGAACGGTACGGTCTCCCCTAAGTGGCCGAGGATGAACTTGAGATTGGGATGGCGATCGAACACGCCGCTGAGCACCAGCCGGATCGCCAGTGTGGCGGTCTCCACGGTGAAGCCCCAGGCGGCCATCGGGAACTGCGGGTGCTTGGCCGCGTAGTCCTTGAAATAGATTTCGAACACGGCGGGGTGAGGCGCTGCCGGATGGAGATAGATCGGCACGTCGAGCGCCTCGGCGCGTTCGAAGATTGGCCAAAAGCGTTGGTCGTCGAAAAAGACGCCGTTGCAGAGCCCGTGCACCATGGCGCCGACGAAGCCGAGCCTGGTGACGGTACGCTCGAGTTCTTCGGCGGCCGCCTTGGGCTCCGCGGTCGGTAATGCGGCGAACGCGCCGAATCGCCGGGGATGCTCGATCACCACTCGATGCAGGCGGTCGTTGACGTCGCGCGCCATCGCGACCGCGCTCTCGCCGCTGAGGCGTTGGGTCGAGGGCGCGCCGTGCGAGAGCACCTGGAAGTCGACGCCCGCCTCATCCATCTCCTTGAGGCGAAGCACGCCCAAATCGTCGAGGCGCGCGCGGATTTCCTCCTTGCGCCGCCCCTCCATCGCGCTCCCCATGGCCGCGACGATGGCGGGGTCGTGATAGTGCTCTTCGAGCGCGATGACGAAAGGTTTCCGCGCCATTGGTCAGGGCACCAGGACGCAGCGGCCGATGATCTGCCCCGCGCGCAGGCGTTCGAGGGCGTGTGTCGCCTCGGCGAGCGGTGATCGCGTTATCGGCAGCAGCGGCACCTTTCCGGCGGTCGCGAGCGCCATCAATTCTCCGAGCTCCCGCGGGCTTCCCACGTAGGAACCCTGAATGGAAATCGCGCGCCACGGCAGAAACACCGTGGAAAGCGTGATTTCGCCGCCGAACAGGCCGACGATGACATAGTGCCCACCCTTGGCGAGCGCATCGATGCCGGTCCGCGCGGTGCTGCCGGCGCCCACGAAGTCGATGACTGCAGCGGCACCACCCTTGGTCGCCGCCTGTATTTGCTGCACGGCGTCCTTGGCGCCGCCGTCGATGGCGGCGAGCGCGCCCGCCTTGATCGCCGCTTCCCGCTTCTTCGGGTCTAGATCGACCACGATCGCGCCGTGCCCGCCCATCGCCTTCAGGATCGAGACCGCCATCAAGCCGAGGCCGCCCGCACCGATAATCACCACCGGCTCGCTCGCGCGTACCCGCCCGTCGATCTTGTTGAGAGCGCTATAGGCCGTGATGCCCGAACAAGCGAAGGGCGCCGCCTGTTCCGGCGTAAGGCTGCCGTAGCCGAAGAGATAGCGGGCGTGGGGTACGAGCACGTGATCGGCATATCCCCCGGGCTTGTGCACGCCGAGGAACGAGGGTTTCAGACAGAGCTGCTCCTCGCCGCGCCGGCAGACCGCGCAGTCGCCGCAGCCGATCCAAGGATGGATCAGCCGTCGGTCGCCGATCTTGAGCCCCTCGGATTTGGGGCCGAGCGCCACGACCTCGCCCACGATCTCGTGGCCCATGGTGAAGGGTGGCTTGATGCCGCGGTCACGCATCTTGAGCGTGCGACCGCCGCCGAGATCGTATTCACCATCCCAGATATGCAGGTCGCTGTGGCAGACGCCGGCGGCCAGCATGCGCAGCAATACCTCGCTGCCCTGTGGTGCCGGCGTCGGCCGTTCGCGCGCTTGCAGCGGTTCGTGGAATTCGACGACATCGTAGCTCTTCATGACGCGCCCCTCCTGGCTTTCCGCGGGATTGCGCGGAGCTTAGGCCAGGAGGGGGACGCTGACTAGGGACGACGGGGCTAGAAGCGTCGTGTCGACCCCTTAAACGGCTCAGGCTGCCGTGACCACATCTGAGTTCATCCTTTGAGCGCGTTTGGCCACTGATGGATGGCCGAGCGGGAATTCAACATCGGCAGCCTCTTCGCGAAGAAGGTTCCAACGCAAAAAATCGCGCGGGGCAGTCAATAGCCACCGTTCTCGTTCCTTGACGGTCCTGTCGGGGCTTGGAATCCAGACGCCAATCTCGCATGTCGCAAATCCTGCAATTTCGATGGCGTATCGACGTGCAACGGCGTCTCTGCTGAGTGCCAGCAAGTGGGAGAAACGCCAGTGGGCGAGCATCCAGAGGTGGGCCAATCGGATCGCAGCGGTGGTTATCGGATTCCCCGGACGAAGCTGGCGAGTGGCGCCCCAAAGAGCGACCGACCAGGCCACCGGACAGTGGCGAATTGCGGATGCGGTGGTTGCCGTTACGATGCATTGATCACCTGGCTCGGCCATTCGTTCGGGATCTTCATAGAAGTGCAGCAGGGATTGCAGCTCGTCGGTAAGGTTGGTTTCGACCCAGGCGAGAATGCCGGCTAAGCAGGCAATCGGCGCTCTCCTCTCTCGGATCACGACGGTAACGCTGTCCTTGGGATCGAGGTGCGGGTGAAGCGCCAGGTCGTATTGGTGCCAGATGATCCTGCGTTCAGGGTCAAGCCGATTGATCTCGTAGAGCGGAGCGAGCCCAGGGATGACCTCCACGGTCAAACCCATGGACTCCATTCTTTCCACGAGCGGAGCTGCGACGCGGTTGCGTGCGATCTCACCAAGTGGTGCGGGCAATGCGTCGCCTTCAAATTTACGGAGGTATTGCATCGGATAGCTTCCTTGTCTGGTTATAACGACAAGGAAACCTGGCACAAATTGTTGCGATACTGGACCGCTTCTACGCCGTTCCCTGATCAAACATCTAAAATAACAAGAATATCTTTCATGACAGACACGATAATGTAGTGTAGAGAAGTCAGCAATCGGGAGTCGGGTGAGACGCAGTCAGCACGAAATAAATGCCTGCTGCGTCGGGGCGACTTGCATATTTCAGATTGCGGTAGTGATGCCAAACTCCGTTGATAGGAACTTGACGATCGTAGTGTGCCGGTTGTTGTTCAGTGACTGCGCCCATCAGCTCTTCTCGCACCGTCATCGCATAGGCAAGATCTGCTCGTTCGCGTATGTCTCGGCCGAGTGCGCACGCGAGCTTGCCAATCATCGCGTCTCCGGAAAAAGCAAGGCGTACTTCTTCTCCTTCAACTCGGTGTAAACCGATATGATCGCGAATCGGCCAATTAAAAGTGAACTGGATGAGGGCCTCCGCCGAGCCATCGGTCTGCCGTAAGGCCGCGAGAATAGGCCCAAGAGGCGGAGTTAAGTCATCGATAGCTTGGCGGCTCACCACACGACGTTGGGTCTTCCACGGTGCGGTCGCAGCGCCGATCGCCGCCGCATCGCCGAGCGATTGAGCGATTGACGAAATCGTTGGGTGGTCCACCTCGATCCATCGACCCTCGACAAGGACCGACCGAGTAATGCGTTTCTCGCTGTTCGCATGATCCAAAAGCCAGTGGATCAAACGGTCAACTGCACGGGAAATCGGGGCGCCATCTGCGTAGCGGATACGCAGCCGCACCGCGCTCTCCGTAACAGCAATCCAGCCGGCCTGCAGAGCAATTATACTCGGGTCTTTGATGGTGTCATTGAGAGCGAGCCGATCGCGTGCAAATCCCGAGTGATCGGGGACCTCGCGCATGTCGCCGGTGTCGGTGAACCAAGTCGCCCGCCTCGTGCGTTCGACGCCGAGCTGGTCCACCAATCGAGCGATCAGCCGCTGCCGGTCGCGATCCTCGACTGTGGCCCAACGGGTGGCGTCCGCCGCTGGAAACAGGTCATCGCGAAAGACAAAATCGCCGCGGCCGTCGAAAAAGCGCACTGCGGCGGCGACCGCCTCGCCCGAAGGACCTGATTCCCCACGCATCCAGCGTAACGCCGTCTCGTAGCGCACGCCGATTGCTGCCGCGAACTGCTTTACCTCCAGCGTTGCGTGTGGCCGGAGCCGGCGCCGCAGCGCCTCTACCCAACGGGCCAGAAAGTCGCCTTTGACGACATCGGTGTCTGCCGGAGATGCGATCCCTGTCGTTGATCGCCGTGGCAGGTTTCCTGATGGATGATTGCCCTCGCCCATCTTTGGTTCCGCCGTCAGACGCTCGGTATCGTCGACCCGGGCGTTGTTTTCGCGGTGCCAGATCCTTCGTCCGTAGCAAGTACGAATTCCGAGAAAACCCTCGCCGCCGTCAGCACCGCTTCCGGAATCGGTCCCGCGAGCGGCGTGCCGTTACCGGATTCGCGCAGCAAGGTCAGCGCTTCCTGCAGACACTTGAGACGGACGGCTGTCGCATCGAGCGGCGCGTCTTCGGTCATGGAGTCGGTGCAGAGGCGCACGCACTCGTCGCAAATATGCGCGCCCTGGCCCGCGACGAGCCACCGAACTTCGTTCTGCGTCTTCCTGCAAAAGGAGCAGCGAAATGACTTGGTGCCGCGAGATGTAGCACGGGGACGAAGAACCATCGGTGGCCTCTTTCTTCAGATTTCCCCCAAATTGAGAGGGTCTCGATGCGACGTATAGCAAACGGGGAAAGTATACGCGATGCGTATGCTGAGGGTCAATTTTCCTCCTATGAAGGGCGATACCACGCGCCGCGGCCTGGCGACGACGGTCGCTCGGGGCCCGGAATCAGCGGGCGCGTTCGGGCAATACGTGAGCGACTTGGACTCACCAAGACCGCCCTTGCGGCGCGCATCGGCGTCTCGCAGCCGACGGTCACGCGTTGGGAACTGAACCAGGATGTCCCCGACGAGCGCCATCTTCAGCGATTGGCGGCGATGATCGGCATCTCGGTTTCGGAGCTGCGCTATGGGCGGACCGGGTTCAGCGAGCCGGTGCCGGTGGTGGGATATCTCGGACCCGAGAGCGTGGTGGTGCCGCTGCGGCCGGAGCGTGCCGAAGCGGAACTCGAACAGGTGGGGACGCTGCCGGGCCTCGATGATCCGGACGTGCTGGCGTTGCGCGTGCGAGGCAACGAGGTCCATCCAATTTTGCGCGATGGATGGCTCGTGTTTTACCGCCGGCCTCAAGGCGGCGTTCCCGCCGACTGTATCGGTCAGGTGTGCGTGGTGCGCCTCGCCGATGGCCGGCTGCTGCTCAAGGAAGTGCGGCTGCATCCAAGTGCAGCGACCGGCGGCGGATCGGGCGAGGAACCGCGCTTCGACCTTCATGCCTGGGGCGGCAGGAATGACGTGCTCACAAGCGAGGCGGTCGACTGGGCCGCGCCGGTGATGGGTTTTCGCGCGCCCTGATAAGTCCCCGTCAGCGTCTACGTTATTCCATCGGGCGTGAGTTCTCCTCTCGGAATTTGCGGGAGATCAGGGTTTGGGGAAGGAGGGACATAGAGCTGCGCGTCGAATCGCCGAATCGAAGAATTGTTCTCCCCGATCTCCCTCTTATCCCCTAATTCTTTTTGAGTCCGATCGAGGACCGATGGATTTCGTTCGGCGGCCCGAGCCGTTGCCGAATTTTCAACTTGCCTTGTCGTAAAGCGCCAGCAGCGCCTCGCCATAAGCCTGACGGATCGCGTGACGCTTGATCTTGAGCGTCGGTGTCATTTGTCCATTGGCGGTGCTGAAGGCTTCGTGCGCGATGATGAAGTGGCGCACGCGCTCGATCTGCGCGAGGACTGCGTTGACGCGCGCAACCGCGGCGCCGATCGCCTTTTGCAACTCGGGATCGCCGTGCAGAGTCTTCAAGTCCGGTTCGACGTTCCGCTCCCGCGCAAAGCTCTGCAGGAGTTCGGTGTTGGGCACAATCACCGCGACCAGGTAGGGCCGCCGATCGCCGAACACCATCGCCTGACCGATCTCCGGTTCGAGCGCGAGAAAGCCCTCGATGCGCGCCGGCGACACCATGTCGCCGCCGGAGTTTTTGATAAAATCGCGCTTGCGGTCGGTGATCTGGATGTATCCCTCCTGATCGAGGCCGCCGACGTCGCCGGTATGGAGCCAACCCTGCTGAATCGAGCGGGCCGTTGCCTCGGGGTCGTTCCAATATCCCTTCATGACGCAGTCGCCGCGGACGAGAATCTCTCCGTCCTCGGCGATCTTGACTTCGACGCCCTCGAGCGGCGGTCCCACCGTATCGATCTTGATCCTGTTCGGCGGGTTGGCGCTTACCACCGGCGAGGCTTCGGTCTGCCCATAGCCCTGCAGCAGCGGCACACCCAAGGCTAAGAAGAATTTGCCGATCTCGGGGTTGAGGGGGGCGCCGCCCGAGACCATCGCCTTGAGCCGCCCGCCGAAACGGCGCGCGATCTTGCGACGGACCAGCAAACTGAGCGCAGCATTGACGAGGCGCTCGCGGAAACCGAGGCTCTTGGGATCGTCATAGCGCTTGCGGCCGAGCTCGAGGGTGCGCATGAAGAGCTTGGCCTTCAGTCCGCCATCACGTTCCATGGTGCGCAGTAGCCGCTGGTGCATGGTCTCATAAAGGCGCGGCACCGCGGTCATGATGGTGGGGCGCGCCTCGACGAGATTGGTAGCGAGCGTATCGGCACCCTCGGCGAAATAGATCTCGGCGCCCAACGATATCGGAAACATCATGCCCGCCGTGTGCTCGTAAGAATGGGATAGCGGCAGGAAGCAGAGAAAGACCTCGTCTCCGAAGCCGATCGATTCAAGAAGGCGGTAGGCGCCGCGGCAATTAGCGAGAATGTTGGCGTGGCTCAGCATCACGCCCTTGGGCACGCCGCCCGTCCCGGAGGTGTAGATGAGGCAGGCCGTGTCGTCGCGGCCGATTTGCGCGACGCCCTCGGCGATGTCGTCGGGCACCGTCGCGCCGAACGAGATCACCTCCTGCCAGGAGTGGATTTCCGCGTGCGAGACCTGCGCCGCCGTGAGCGGTTCGATGGTGATGATATTTTCAATGGTCGTGACCTGATCGGCCGCGGGGATGACGCGGAGCGCGAGCGCATTGGTGGAAACGATCACCGCGCGGGCGCCGCTGTTGGCGAGGATATGGCGATGGTCGTCGACAGTGTTCGTGGTGTAGGCGGGGACGGTAATACCGCCCGCCGCCATGATCGCGAGATCGGCGATCGTCCATTGCGGGCGGTTTTCCGATACCAGAGCCACGCGGTCGCCACGAGCGATGCCGAGCGCCTTCAATCCGCGGGCGAGAGCGGTCACCTCGCGCGCGGCTTCACGCCACGAAATCGGCTGGTAGCGGCCATCGTGCTTGACCCATAGGAAGGGCCGGTTGCCTTTTTCCGCGGCACGTTCAAAGAACAGCGCGACGAGATTGCGCCAAGACCGGTCGTCCATGCTCCTCCCCGGAAAGCCGTACTGACGGAAAACGGCCCCTTATATGGACTGATTTGTACGAGGTTTGCCGGCAGAGCGAAATACGGGGAAGCGGCATGCGCCAGGAGAGGGGTGATTCGCTTGGCGCGGCGCCCGGAGACGCCTATATCCAAGGCTCGGATCGTGTTTCCCCGTCGAGGATGCACAATATGTCACTAAGCCCTGTACAGTCGGAAGGCGGGCTGGGCGCGCTTCCCGCCTGGGACCTTTCAGACCTCTATCCCGGCCGTGACAGCCGCGAGCTGCGCCACGACCTCGATCGCGCGCTCTGCGATGCGAAGGCATTCGAGGGTCGCGCCAAGGGCAAGCTTGGTCAATTTTCCGGGAGCGAGCTGGCGCAAGCCATCCGCGAATACGAGCGGCTGCGCGAGACCATAGAGCGCATCATGAGCTACGCCTCGCTGGCTTATTCCGTCGACATGGCCGATTCGGCGATCGGACAATTCTATCAGACCATGCATGAGCGCACGAACGAGATCGGCACGGTGCTGCTGTTCTTTGGCC
Organism: Allostellaceae bacterium; assembly: GCA_035517495.1. Lineage (GTDB taxonomy): Bacteria > Pseudomonadota > Alphaproteobacteria > ATCC43930 > CGMCC-115725 > DASZHJ01. The sequence continues at coordinate 55,400 of DATIYT010000003.1, forward strand.
TCGAGATCAACAAGATCGGGGACGCAGCGTTGGCTGAAAAGCTGACCGCGCCCGAGTTGCAGCACTATGCCCCATGGCTCCGCGATGTGCGCGCTTTCCGCCCGCATCAACTCAGCGACGAGGTCGAGACGCTGCTGCATGAGAAATATGTGGCGGGGCGGGCCGCCTGGACCCGACTCTTCGACGAGACGATGGCGGCGCTGCGCTTTCCCGTCGACGGCAAGGACCTCACCAGCGCCGAGGCTTTGCACCTGCTGTCAGAGCCTGATCCGCGGCTGCGGAAAGCCGCGGCCAAGTCGTTGGGCGAGGTGCTGGGGCAAAACACTCGGCTCTTCGCCCTCATCACCAACACGCTCGCAAAGGACAAGGAGATCGAGGACCGCTGGCGCCACTTTCCGCGCCCGATCTCGTCGAGAAACCTCGCGAATTTCGTCGAGGACGAAGTGGTGGAGGCGTTGATCGCGGCCGTGCGCGCGGCGTTTCCGCGGCTTTCGCACCGCTACTATCGCCTCAAGGCACGCTGGTTCGGCGGCGAGCGCTTGGCGTATTGGGACCGGAACGCGCCGCTCCCCGATGAAGAGACCCGCAGCATCCCCTGGCCAGAGGCGCGGCAAACGGTGCTCGATGCCTACAAGGCCTTTTCGCCGGAGATGGCGGAGGTGGGCCGGCGCTTCTTTGATCACCGCTGGATCGATGCGCCGGTACGGCCGGGAAAAGCGCCGGGCGCGTTCGCCCATCCGACGGTGCCAAGCGCGCACCCTTATCTGCTGCTGAACTATCAGGGCAAGACCCGCGACGTCATGACGCTCGCGCATGAGCTCGGCCATGGTGTCCATCAAGTCCTCGCGGGCAAGCAGGGTGCGCTGATGGCGGAGACGCCTTTGACGCTGGCGGAGACCGCCTCGGTGTTTGGCGAGATGCTGACCTTCCGCGCGTTGCTCAAGGGCGAGCGAGATCCAAAGCGGCGGCGCGCGATGCTTGCCGGCAAGGTCGAGGACATGCTGAACACGGTGGTGCGCCAGATTGCATTCGTCGAGTTCGAGCGCCGCGTGCACGACGAGCGGCGCCAGAGCGAGCTGACGCCCGATCGCATCGGCGAGATCTGGCTCGCGATTCAGGCCGAGAGCCTCGGTCCCGCGATCACCTTCGAGGACGAGTATCGCCACTACTGGAGTTACATTCCGCATTTCATTCACACGCCGTTCTACGTTTACGCCTACGCCTTCGGCGATTGCCTGGTGAACTCGCTCTATGCCGTTTATCAGGAATCCGAGCAGGGCTTTGCGGAAAAGTACCTCGACATGCTGCGCGCGGGCGGCACGCGCCGGCATCGCGAGCTGCTGCAGCCCTTTGGGCTCGATGCTGGCGATCCGAAATTCTGGGATCGGGGTCTCTCGGTGATCGCGGGCTTCATCGACGAGCTCGAGGCGATGGGATGATTCATTATTTACCACTCGCCGGGCGAGGCGAAGCCTTCGCTTCGGCCGCCAACCCCAACAACCCTGCTCGCCCGCAGTTTGGGGTTGGCTCTCGGCCGGCCAAACCGACCCCTAGAGCGGTTGGTGGCGCTCCAAGGCGCGCGGGCAAATAAATTGGCGGAAGGCAACACCCTCGCCGGGCGCGTGAGACGCTATGCCCGCGTCTCCGCGACAGTCGGCGGCCTCGCCGCGCGGCTCGCGGGTGCGCGCTATCTGGGCCTCGAAGTGGACCGCGCCCGACACGCCGCCGAGCTCCGCTCGGCCTTGGGCGGGATCAAGGGGCCGCTGATGAAGGTGGCGCAGCTTCTCGCCACCATCCCCGACGCGCTCCCTGGCGAATACGCGGGCGAGCTGGCGCAACTCCAGGCCAACGCGCCGCCCATGGGCTGGACCTTCGTCAAACGCCGCATGGCGACCGAGCTGGGCCCCGATTGGCAGCGCAAGTTCCATCGCTTCGAACACGAGGCGGCGCGCGCCGCCTCGCTCGGCCAGGTGCACCGTGCCGAAGCCCTCGACGGCCGCTTGCTCGCGTGCAAGCTGCAATATCCGGATATGGCGTCCGCGGTGGAAGCCGACCTGACCCAGCTTCGTCTCGCGCTCGCGGTTTACGAGCGCTACGACAAGGCGGTCAGCACGTCGGAGATTCACAGGGAGATTTCGGCCCGGCTGCGTGAGGAGCTGGACTATGTTCGCGAGGCCGCGCATTTGCGGCTCTACGGAGCGGCCCTCGCGGGCGAGGCGGACGTGCATGTGCCGGAACCGGTGGCGGCGCTCTCGACGAAACGGCTCCTTACCATGACCTGGCTCGAGGGAACGCCGCTCCTCGAATTCGCCAAGGCGCCGCTCGCCGCGCGCAATCAGATCGCGCGCAATCTGTTCCGCGCCTGGTACGTGCCGTTTTATGGCTTAGGATTGATCCACGGCGATCCGCATCTCGGCAACTACACCGTGCGCCCGGACCGCGGGGTCAACCTGCTGGACTTCGGCTGCGTGCGGGTCTTCAGCGCCACCTTCGTCAAGGGCGTGATCGACCTCTACCATGCGCTCGACCGCGGCGACGAGGCGTTGGCGGTTGCGGCATACGAGAGTTGGGGTTTCAAGAACCTGAGCCGAGAGATGATCGATGTACTGAACCGCTGGGCCACGTTCCTCTATGGGCCTTTGCTGGAGGATCGCAACCGGATGATCCAGGAGGCTGAGAGCGGACAGTATGGGCGCGAGGTGGCGGAGCAAGTGCATCGTGATCTGCGTCGGTTGGGAGGGGTCAAGCCGCCGCGCGAGTTCGTGTTCATGGATCGCGCGGCCGTGGGCCTCGGCTCGGTGTTCATGCACTTGAAGGCCGAGATCAACTGGCACCGGCTGTTCCACGATCTCGTCGACGATTTCGACGCGGCGTCACTGGCTCGTCGGCAGAAGCGGGCGCTCAAGGCGGCGGGCGTGCCGCAGCGCGAGGACGACGCGGCATGAGCGACGATCGCGACGACGGCGGGCGGCTCGCGCTCTGGGATTGGCGGCGTCGCATGGCGCAACTCTATGCGGATGTGCGGGCCGCCCCCGACCCCGAGACGGGATGGCAGCGCTGGCGCCAAGAGCGCGACGCGCTCTGCCGCGAGCATCCGCAATCTCCTTTCGAGCCTGAGCAGCGCGTGGAATTCCAAGGCCTCGACTACTGGGACTATGACCCGGCGTTTCGCTTCGCGGTGGGCTTGGCTGCCGTCGACGGTGGCGAGCCCCGCGCCATCGAGACCGGCGCCGACGGACCCCTCGTCATGACCCCCTGTGCACGTACCGAAGGGCTCACGGCCCCGCTCGGCCGCGAGCTCACGCTCTATTGGATCGAGGGCTATGGCGGCGGAATTTTTTTGCCGTTTCGCGACGCGAGCACCGGGCGAACCAGTTACGGCGGCGGGCGTTACCTGCTCGACACGCTCAAGGGCGCCGATCTCGGCAGTACAGGAGGAGGTACCATCCTCGACTTCAATTTCGCTTATAACCCCTCCTGTGCCTATTCGCCGCGCTGGGTCTGCCCGTTGGCGCCGCCCGAGAATACCTTGTCCATCTCGATCGATGCGGGGGAGCGGTTTGGGTGACCGGCCCGTTCACCGAAGCGTTGCCACGGTAATGTGCGGCCAGCTCAATCCGTTGAAGTTCAGGAGCACACGCTGGGTGTATTGCAGTTGAGCGAATTCATTCCCGTGCTGATCCTTGACCTGTTCGATCCAGAATGTCGCTGTCACCCGGATCGCGTTCGCATTGGGCCCACCTGCGGGCGGCGCTCCGGTGCCGGTCAAGAACGCGATGTTGTCGGTGCCACCCCCGGCATTGGGTACTGAACTTGCCGCGCTTGTGTCGGATGTGACCGTCAGCACTGTGGTGCTCAGGAATGTCTGATTCGCGATCGCATCGGACAAAAAAAGATTTGGGTTAGATAGCTGTGCTTGAGTGAGACCGGCGACCTGATTGAGCGGCGTCCGGGACGTGCTGGGCGCCGCAAGGGTTTCCTCCGCGAAGTGAACGAGATTCGTCTTGCCATCGTCCGGACTGCCGATTTGAAATGGGGTGATGCTGGCCGGATCGAATTGCGGTTTTGCAACCGAGAAGAATGGCCCCTCCAGATTGATCGTCGTGCCGTGCGGTATTGATCCCATACGAACGACCGTAGCCTTTTCGCCGGGATTGCTCGTCGCAGGCACATTGGTCCAGACACCGGGTTCGAAATGCTGATGGGAGCCGTCAAATTTGTCGCTGATCTGTTGAAGGTATGCCAGTCCCCCCAGTGCGATGTCCGGCTGCAGCAGGCCGCGGTTGGCGATGCCGCCGGTTCCCGTGACGTCGGTGAATTCCAACGTCTCGTCAGTAAGATTCAATTCCAGAAAAAAGTCCTTTGGGCCTGACTGGCCTTTAAAGTTTGGCCGCCATATCAAATTGAAGCCGCTGCCTCCCCAACTCCGTTTCTTTCCGCGGCCAACAAATCCGCGCAGGGGCCCAAGGAGATCGGCGGCTTTCGCGGTGCCGGGAGCAAATTTGTGCCCAAAAACGAAATTCGTCTCGATGGCCATGGTGGCTCCCTCTCGAATGTGGAATTGATTCGTAGGCGAATGCCCTATTCCAGGGAAAATAATATCATTATTTTCTACACACGCAAAGAGAGAAAATATATAAATGTGTTCCTGATTTGGCGCGACCTGAGAATACGCTGACGATCTCGATCGAGGAGGGAAAGACTCGAGCCGCGACCGTTCCGGGTGATCCGCGATCGAGTACGCGGATCGGAAGCAGCAGCTTGCCGGCGCTCAGGCGCAAACTTCCGAGAGCGGGGTTACCCCCTCCCGCACGTCCCGGCGCCGAGCACGCAGAACCGGGCGCAGTGCGGGTGATTGAGGGCGACGGAGCGCGAGGCCTCCGCGAGCGTTGCGCCTAGCTCGAATTCGGCCTCATAGGGAAGGAGGGTGCAGGCGACGACGGAAGGACGCTCGGCACCTCGGCGCTTCACCACCATGCGCGAAGAAGCGCACATCAGAGTTTCGGGCGTGGCCGCAGAGGCGGGCCACGCGCCCTGCGCGATTTCCGACACATCCGCCGCCGCGTCCATTTCGGGAAACAGGATGAGTTGGCTCGGGTCGTCCGCATCGAGCGCGAGGCTGTGCGCTGCGAAGAGCGCGTGGAAGCCCTGGCGGGTCGAGGTTTCGGTCTCGCCCCACATGAGCCGCCCGGCGACGCTCAAGTTGAAGCCTTGCCGCGCAAGCCAAAGCAGCCCGTCGAGCGTCGGCTGCCACGTCCGCTCACCGCGCTCCTTCTCGTGCAGTTCCTGCGTGTAGTGGTCGAGCGAGACCCGCGGCATCAGCTTCTCGCCGAAGCGGTGCCGCAAGGCGAGCAGCGCTTGTTCGTGCCGCATCATCGGGCGCATGGCGTTGGTCAGCACCAGCACGCGGAAATCGCGCTCGAGGCATTCCTCCAGAATGGCGATGACTTCAGGGTTCATGAAGGGTTCGCCGCCGGTTAAGCCAATCTCAGCCGTCGGCAACCCCTCATGCGCGATTTCACCGAGGTAGAGGCGCACATCTCCAAGTGTCAGGTAGGAGAGGCGATCGTTGCGCGGATTTGATTCGATGTAGCAATGCTCGCAGGCAATATTGCAGAGCGTTCCGGTATTGAACCAGAGCGTTTCGAGGGCGCGGAACGGGATCTGGGCGCGGCGTTCGCCGCCGAGCGTGCGTAGTGGATCGCGAAATTTTTCCGGATCGCGTGGCGGCAATATTGGCGCGACGGGCGTTGACGTGGGCCAGTTTGACGCCCTCTCGTTCCGGGATCGCGACGAGCGACGCCGACCGGCCTCGGTCGGCCAAAAAATCGTGCCGGCTTCAATGGGCCGGCCACTATCGGCAATCTCTGCCGGCGGCAGCACGTCGAGGCTCGGCCAGAGCCCGGTTTCCAGCGCCCGCGCGTAGCCTTCGGGGAGACCCGCTGCGCGCATCTTCCGGGCGGCGGTCTGATAATCGTATTCGAGCGTCCTATGCTCGATGCGGATGCCGTCCGCTTCGGGCAGCAGGAGGCTGAACCAAGTCCGCGGGGTTCCGTCGTTGGCGGGCATGCCGATCGCGCCGGCGTTGTGCCAGAGCCGACCGTCGATGATCTGCGTGAACGGGATTCCGGAGTGGCCCGAAATCGCTCCGTCACCCTCGATACCCGCAAGCTCCGCGCGCTTGACCGCGGCGGGGGCGGAGGCGAAGACGAAGCGGTTGATCCGGCTGACGCCTCCATGTACGACGGCAAGGCGCCGTCCGGCGACCTCGATCTGAAGCCGGCGCGGCAGCGTCCCGAGCCAACGCCGATCCTCGCCATCGAGACTCTTGTCGGCATGGGCGTACCACTCGGCCGCCAGCCGCTCGCAGGCGCTGCCCTCGGTGTAACCGCAGCCGCAGGTGGCGGCACTCGCCGCCAGCGATTCCTCGCAATTCCCCATCACCACGCGAATGCCCGATTTGCGGATGAGGGCGAGCGTCTCGCGCGCATCAGCGCCGTATGCGACTACGTCACCGGTGCAAATGACGTGATCGGCTGGAATTTGCTGCGCCGCCGCCCAATCGAAGAGCGCGCGCGTCGCCTCCAGATTGCTGTAGGGGCCGCCAAAGACGAGCACCGGCCCTTCCATTCGCAGCACCCGAACCTCGCTCATCGAACCGCCTCGATCAATCGATCGGCCGCCATCATAAACGAGAAGATATGACGCGACCCTCGCGAGCGTGCGAGGACCGGCTTCTCACAAGGGCGTGACCGGATCGTTGGGCGTGCCGGTCTTCAGGCGCGCAGGGGTAGGACCGACGGCCGTCTCGCCGCGCCGCCGCTGAGCAGGCGATCGAAGTAGCTGATCGTGCGTTCGAGACCGGTTTCAAGCGGCACGCGCGGCTCCCATCCCAGGAGGTTGCGGGCGCGGCTGATGTCGGGGCAGCGCTGCACGGGATCATCGACGGGCAGCG
>DATIYT010000004.1:0-2006 GCA_035517495.1 Allostellaceae bacterium
GGAACAAGACGCGCACGCCGCGGCGATGAAAGTCGGCGACCATCTTGCGCAGCGCCGCAATGCCGCCAGGCAGATCGCGGTGAAGGTCCCAGAGGTTGCGGTTGTCGATGCCGATATTGGGATAGACGGGCCAGATAAGCACGCTATCGATGCCGCCGTAGCGGGCGTCGAGATCATCGAGATACCGGTCGACGGTGTACTCGCCTTTGACGGGGTCGTAGAAGTAGCGCTCCTCGGCCATCATCTGCGGTTGGATGAAATCGCGCTGCGCCCATTGGAGCTCGGGGCGGCGATACTGAGCGTCGTCGTATCCCATGCGCGTGAGGCGCTCGTGGCGCCAGACCTTCAGGTCGTGAAGCCAGGATGGGAAGTCAGCCTTCGGGTCACTCGACCAGGACTCCATTTCGCTGACCCACGCCAAGCCATTCGCACCTTGACCGGGGCCGGGAAAAAGGTTTCCTTGCGGTTCATGCCGGGTGTCCTGCGCGAGAGCGGCCGCGATCGAGAGAAGAACGATGCACCAACGAGTCTTCACAATTTCTCCTCGGAATGAATCCCGCACGCGCGCGCATAGACACGCAGCACTTTGCGGATGCGGTTGCGAATGAGGTCCGCCGGGTGATTGTGAAGAGCGCCGGCGCGCACCGCGTCGTACTGCTCCGGCAGATACTGACTCACGAGCGTAAGCGGAGCCGGCACGGCGGTCAAGTTGTCGAGCAGTTTCTGGAGTTCCCGCTCGACAGAAGCGTCCGGCCAGTAGTAGCGGCTGCGATCGCTGAAGCTGTAGCGACGAGCGAAACGGAGTTCCATCTCATCGCCATGATAATAGGCTTTCCAGTGTGCCGGGTTGCTCAGCATGGCCTGCTCGAGCGCCTCGGGGACTTGCGACAGCGACAAGCCGCGGCGATTGCCCAACCACTCATTCTCGATCTCGCTCAGCGCGAAGACGGCCTCTCGAAAGGTGAAGGTCAGCCACGGACCGACCTTGAGAATGGCGAAGTGGTCCTCAACCATCTCGCGCAGGGCCTTGGGGGGCTGGTAATCGGTCGAATGGGCCTCGTATACCAGCGAAGGCGACGCGGGAAGGCACTGGCTCAAAGAGAGCGCCTTGGCGCGATCGTACTCGAACACGGAAGCGTCGCCGAATTCTACGCCGGGCTGAACCACCAGCCCGATCACTCTCTCCCAAGCCGCGGCGAGCGAATGCTTCAAGAACGCCGCGTGGCAGTTGTCGAGTGTGGTCCTTGCGTGTTCGACGCGCGTGACGGCGGGAGCCAGCCCCGCCTCCGTCTCGCCTCCCGGGATCGGCACCTCGGTGCCGATGACATAAAGCGGCGCGGGCGAACCGGCGGGCAATTCCCTCCAGGCTTGTTCGGCAACGTGGCAGAGCGCCGCGGCGCGTTCAGCAATCACTTCGTCGGCGAGTGGTTGCGCGTCATCGGCGCACGCCATGCTGGCATCGAGATGAATCTTGCTGTAGCCGGCGAGCACGCAGGCGCGGACGAGAACAGCAGCTTTCTCGAGGGCCGTTTGAGCCGGCTCCTGGCGCCACGGGTAGGGACCCAAATGATCGCCGCCGAACAGAATCCGGTCTTTGGGAAAGCCCACGCGCAATGCGATGGCGTGGACAAAACCAGCGAACTGGGCGGGCGTTTGACCCGTGTAGCCGCCGAACTGGTTCACCTGATTGCAGGTCGACTCGATGCACACAGGCGATTGATCTTCACGTGCCTGGTACAGAGCCGCTTCGAGCACCCAGGGGTGGGCGGAACACACGGAGCACACGCCCACAGGCTCGCCGCGGCGGTTGCGCTCGACCACACTTTGCAGCCATCGCGAAGGTTCGTTCACTGCCGCGCCCGCCAGGCGTGGATCATGCGCCCGCGGCCTTGCCCGGCTGGATGTTCTGATTCACTCGGAAGAAGTTCTCCGGATCATACTTGGCCTTTACGGTAGCCAGCCGGTTGTAGTTGTCGCGATACGTGGCGCGGATGCGGTCCTCGCCT
>DATIYT010000005.1:0-14024 GCA_035517495.1 Allostellaceae bacterium
GGAGACTCGATGTGCCCGCCGCGAGCCTCGTGGTTCTCGAGGGAGATACGGACCACGGCGTCCCCGGCTCCGGCACCGTCGCCTCCCGCGGCGCGATGACCTCGGGCGTCGCGATCGCAGATGCGGCCGCGGCCGTGCTGACCAAAGGCCGGAAGCTTGCGGCGCAATTCTTGGAGGCGTCCGAGGCCGACCTGACCTATGCCGGCGGCAATTTCGAGATCGCCGGCACCGACCGGAGGATTTCGCTTCTCGAAGTCGCCGAGCGCGCGAAGGCCGCGGGCAACGGGCTTGATAGCCAGCTCGGCGTCGAGGTCGTGCATTCCTTTCCGAACGGCTGCCATGTCGCGGAGGTCGAGATCGACCCGGAGACCGGTGTCGTCACGCTCCTTGGCTATACGGCAGTTGACGATTGCGGCACCGTGCTCGACCAGGTCATCGTCGAGGGCCAGGTGCAGGGAGCGATCGCGCAAGGCGTAGGCCAGGTCCTCTCGGAGCACGCGGTCTACGACCGCGCGAGCGGGCAACTCCTCGCGGGCAGCTTCATGGACTATGCGATGCCGCGCGCGGATATGTTCCCGGAGCTGGTCTCGGCGCTGCATCCCGTGCCGTGCAAGACCAATGCGCTCGGCGTGAAGGGGGTGGGCGAGGCCGGCACGACCGGCGCGCTCGCGGCCGTCATGAATGCGATCGGCGACGCGCTTCCGGGCGCTGCGCTCGAAATGCCCGCGACGCCGCTCAAGGTCTGGCAGGCCTGCCGAACACTCGCGAGAAAAGGAACGTGACGATGCTCTATAGCTGCAGCCCCGCGCGTGCCGGGAACGCAACCATCAAGGCGAAGAAGCCCGGCCGTTCCAGAGCGCCGGGTCTCACGGTCGACATCCATTGCCACGTGGCGACGCCCGCGGCGGACGAGCTCGTAAGGCCCGTCTTCCGCCCCGAGACCGACGCGCTCTTCAAATTCGCCAACGAAGCGACGCGCGAGGTGAATCGGCTGCAGGGCCAGGCTATCCGCGCCAAGCTGACCTCGGTCGAGGAGCGGCTCCACACCATGGACAAGCTCGGCATCGATGTGCAGGCGATCTCGCCGGCGCCGAACCAGTACTATTACTGGACCGACCCCGAGCTCTGCCGAGAGACCTCGCGCCTGATCAACGACAACATCGCGGGGATCGTGGGGGCGCATCCCGACCGCTTCGTGGGGCTCGGCACCGTACCGCTTCAGGCGCCGGCGCTCGCGGTCACTGAGCTCGAGCGTCTGGTCAAGGAGTTGGGGCTCCGCGGCGTCGAGATCTGCACGGATGTCGCGGGCGAGGAGCTCTCGGGCGAGCGCTTCCGCCCCTTCTTCGCCAAGGCGGAGGAGCTGGGCGTCCTCCTCTTCATGCATCCCAGCGGCTACACCGACGGCAGCCGGCTCGCCGAGCATTACTTCATCAACGTGATCGGCAATCCGCTGGCCTCCACGGTCGCGGTCTCGCACCTGATCTTCGGCGGTGTCCTCGATGCCTATCCCCGGCTCAAGATGGTGGTCGCGCACGGAGGCGGATTTCTCCCGGCCTATTCGGGCCGTATGGATCACGCGGCGCGCGCACGCAGCGATTGCCGCCGCTTCATCAAGAAGCCGCCGACGAGTTATCTGAAGAAGCTCTATTTCGATACGATCGTATTCTCGGATCACCAGCTCGAATACCTCGTGCGACAATGGGGCGCCGATCATGTGCTCCTCGGCAGCGACTATCCCTACGACATGGCGACACCCGATCCCGTGGGACATGTCATGCGCGCGAGCAGGCTGAGCCGCCAGGAGAAGATCGCGGTGCTCGGCGGCAATGCGGCGCGGCTCCTCAAGCTCAAGCGTGCCCGAGCGACGGGAAAATCCTCGCGCGCCTGAAGTTGGAGAACGCCGCCACCCGCGAACCTCCAGTTGCTCCGGGCGCGGGTTACGAACGGAGATAGCGATCTTCACCTCGGCGACACACGCGGTTACGTGTGGTCACGCCGCTGTGAGGTTTTCTCGTCCGTTTTGTGACATTAGTCACTTGCAGCGACCCGCATCCCGCATAAGTTCGAGCGGTATTCGCGGAAGAAACCGCGTCGGGGTGGTGGGGCGTTCATGCTAACGTACTTGTGGCAAAGGCGTGGCAAGCTGCACGGCTGCACGAACTGGCCGCCGCGTAACTTGGCCGCAACGCGCGCCGACGTACACTTCTATTCGAAGTTAACCACGTCTCGGCCCGGGGTGCGGCGGCGGCAAAAGGACGGTCGTCCGACATCTGCCGTTTCGCGCCTAGATCAGAGCAGGCTCTCCGCCAGGGTCCGACGGGGAGCGCCGGCACACCAATCGTCCCGCTATCGCCATCCTACGCTCCGTATCCGAATTCCGGTCGCCTTGAAATCACCAGTAGCCTGAGGCAGGGGATGCTTCGAATCTTCGGACATTTTTTGCCGATTCCGCCGATGATCCTGGCGATCACCGAGGCGATATTGGTGAGCATCGCGATCTGCCTTGTGATCGGCCCCGGCCTCACCTCGCCCGCGGGCTTCGATGCGGCGCGGGTGCAATTTGCGCTCCTGCTATCGCTCGCGGTGATCGCGGCGATGGTGGGCGTCGGCCTCTACAGCGCCGACGCCTTCCTGGACCGGCGCATTGCGCTGGTCCGCGTCCTCATAGCGGTGATCCTCGCGGCGCCGATCGCCTTCATGATCCGCCTCCTCTTCGAGGCGCTCTCGGAGTCGCCGAGCAATCTGGGTCCGCATTGGGCGCTGAAAGCATTCGCGGCATGGCTCATTTGCCTCGGTGCGACGCGCACCATGTTTTCTCGCTTTTCCGATCTCGAGATCTTCAAGCGGCGGATCCTGGTGCTGGGCAGCGGCGCGCGCGCGTTCGAGATTCAGAAGCTTGCCAAGACGTCCCCTCAGATCGGGTTCAAGCCGATTGCATTCGTGCGCGCCTGCGACGATCGGCGCTTGGTGCGGTCGATCGAGCTCAGCGCCGGGCCGCACGAAGACGCGCTGCGGAACGTCGCTCACGATCTCGGCGCGCAGGAGGTTGTGATAGCGACGGACGAGCGCCGCGGCCTTCCGGTGCAGCAATTGCTCCGGTGCAAGCTCGGGGGAATCGACGTCGTCGACTACGTCGGCTTCTGCGAGCGTGAGACCGGCCGCGCCGATCTCGAAGCCTTGCAGCCGAGCTGGTTCATACTCTCCGACGGGTTCCGCTTCGGGCCGATCTTCGAGACGGCAAAGCGCGCCTTCGACATCGCCGTGAGCGTATCGATGCTCATCGTCGTGCTTCCGGTTCTTTGCCTGACCATGCTCGCGATCAGGCTCGAGAGCGCCGGGCCAATACTCTATCGCCAGGAGCGAGTTGGGCTCCGGGGCCGCAGGTTCGTTCTCCTCAAATTCCGCAGCATGCGATTCGATGCAGAGGCGGACGGCTCGCCTAAATGGGCCGAGCGCGGGGATCTGCGCGTGACCCGCATCGGAGCCTTCATCCGCAAGTTCCGCATCGACGAGCTGCCGCAGCTCCTCAATGTCATCCGCGGCGACATGGCCGTCGTGGGGCCGCGCCCCGAGCGTCCCTACTTCGTCGAGCAGCTTACGCAGCAGATCCGCTTCTACAACGAGCGCCACGCCGTGCGGCCGGGGATCACGGGGTGGGCGCAAATCAACTATCCCTACGGCGCCTCGGTCGAGGATGCCCGGCAGAAGCTCTCCTACGACCTCTACTATCTCAAGAACAGGAGCTTGTTCTTGGATCTGGTCATCCTCGTGCAGACCGCGCGCGTTATCCTTTGGTCACAAGGGGCCCGATAAGCGGCCCGTGCTATTGCGAGGCGACCGCGGGCATCGGGAAATGACTACTGGAGCTGTACTGCTCCTTGATGCGGATGCCGACATAGCCATTGCGCTGCCACTTCACGATGCCCATGAACTCGGTCGTGGGATCGAGCGTCAATATGACCGGACCCGCGACCCTCGCCGGCCGGTCGATCTGCACCATCGCACCGCGTAGCGACAGGTTCTGGATGTGGCATTCGAAGCTGCCGGCGGAGGCGGCCAATCGGGCGGGCCACAAGGCCGATTTGCGACGCTGCTTCCGGCGCTCCTGCTGGGCCGTGCCGGTGGCGGTGTGGAGTTGCGTGCCCTCGCTCATGATGCTTCGCTTTCCCTCCGAGTTTCTGTCTTGGCCTCAAAAGTCGCGTAACCATCGATGCATAAAATTTTCGACAGCTTCAAGTCGAATACATCGCTAATTCGCGGCAATTCCACGGGATTTTCATAAAACTCGCGTCGCCGCGAGGGGCGATCGAGCGGCCGATGAGAGGGATCGCTACAGAAGGCTCAGAAGAGCCCGCGGACCAGGGCCCAGACGGCTGCGATGATTCCGAACCAGAGCGCGACGCCGATCAGAACCACTCCGAGCAGACCGCGGCTGCGAGCGAGAGACCTCCGCACGTCGGCGGACTTTGAGTCGAAATCCTCGGTCGAATTTATGGCGCCCATGTCATCACTGAGACGTCCGGCTCCCCTGCGCTTTTCTTTCCTCATGGCACAACGCTCGCGCTAAGCTGCCAGGTCGGTCGCAGCAACTTCCATGCCACCGCCAGATAACTTAGAAATATCAAATCCTTATTGCCCGCGCACCAGTATCGTTAATGGCGGGCGTCAGCAATACCGACACGCTTTGGTTAACGGGCACGCCCCCTGCGGGAGTGGGAATGCCTGAACTCGCCCACTGACGGGATCGAGCGGACGGGCGCAGACTTCAATCGGGGCAAGAATTGGAGAGGCAGCCGATCAACTCGGGGTCTCCGCGAGGAGCGCATGCATCCGCTCAGTCGCGGCACCGTCGCCGCCATCACTCGCCCGCCGATACCAATAGAGCGCCTTACCCTTGTCGCCGCGGATGCCGACGGCGCCGATCTGCTTCAGGAATTGCGGATCGAAGGTGCGGGCGATCCCCGTTGCGGCGGCGGCGCTGCCGGCCTCCACTGCCCGCTCGTAGAATTGCCGCGCGCTCGCGATGTCACCGAGACTGAGGAAATGGTCGCCGCGCTCGATCAGCGACTGCACGACCTCGGGCGCCATCGAAGGTGTCGGCGGTGGCGCGACCCCGCGCGCCGCAGCCTGCGGCGGCGATTGCTGAGGCTGCTCCGTCATCGCGACGCGCGGCACAGGCAACACGGGCTCCGGCGGCGGCGGCAATTCCGCGAGGATTGGAGTTGGAAGCGAGACCTCGACAACGGGGCTGAGAGTCGATGCGGCAACCGCGACAATGGGCGGCGGCTGCACTCGTGCCGCACCCGTGGCATCGTCGCGAAACGCCATTTCGGAATTCGTGCTGGGAACCGGCATCGGAATATTTGCGCGAAGCTTTGGCCTGCCTTCGGCGCTGTCCAGCGGCTGACGTGGCGCATTCAATGCGACCTGTCGGGTGTCGATGCTCGACGCCGTCGTCGCTTGAGGCTGAGGCGCCATATCTCCGCCTGCCGCGGGTGCAAGAACCGGCAGCGACCCCGCGGATACAGGGATGCCCTTGTCGGGCGTCGTGGGTGCGGCCGCGGCGCCCGCTGCTCGCGCGGCAACGGGCTCATGCGGGAGCTCTGGCGCAGCATTCGCGATCTCGACCGCAGGTACGAGCTTGCTCGCGACGGTCGCCGCGGCGTCCGCGCTCGCGATTTGCGGCGCTGAGGCGGCGGGCCGCGCCGGCGGGTTCGCAGCGGGCACCACGAGCAGCGAGGCTGCGACCGTCGCGAGAAAGCCGGACGCCAATACCGCTCCGACCCGCCTGGGAACCGATCGACGCGCCTGCTGCTGCGCATCCCGGCTGCGATGAGCAATGGCGAGCGCGAACTCGGGCCGCGCGGCACCATGCGCCGGCGCATCGCTCGCGGTTACGGGATCGAGGTGAACTGGCGGGTCGCTGGACCCGGTCTCGACCGTCGTGGCCTCGCTCGCGGGCATCGCATCGAGGAGAGCGAGACGCAGGTCCGCGACGAGGCCCCGCATTTGCTCCCGGTCGAGACGGGCGAGCTTATCGACGACCCGCTCCGCGGTATCATCCACGCCGCGGTCCGATCTAATCGGCAGCGGTCGCAGCGAATCGTTCTCCTGCCCGGCCCCGCGTTCTTGCACCAGGGGTGGTCGCACTGAACTCACTTCGGCCGCGGTCAACGCCTGCCCTCACACGCCGTATTTCGGGCGTAAGTGCTTGAAAATTCCAGTTTCTCGGGTGCCCGATTATTCGTTTTTGGGACGCGGATACAGTCTAGCACGAGCGAGCCGGTTGGCCGAGCGTCGTGACAAAAATGGGTTTCGGGCAGATGCCGGCCGCTGGGCTAGCCCCACCTACCGAACATGACCGCCGCGAGGAAGGCCAGGATACCCGCCCAAATGGCCTTCAGAAGCGATTGCTGGATGCGGAAGCGCTCATATCCCGCGGGAGCCGGCGGCCAAAGCCGATGCTGCAACACGAACCAGCACGGCGGTCCCAGCGTCCATGCGGCGAAGAGCAGTTGCTCGATCCGGATCCGGTCGCGACCCACGAGGCTCTCCGTGACCAGGAGGATCGAGACCGCCACCGTCACGAGCGTCCCAAGAGCCCAGACCCATTGGGAGAATTTCAGCCCCAGTTCCATACGAGCGATCGGGTCGAGCTGCATGTGTTTCCCCTTGCTGTTCGATAGTGGGCAGACCCCTCGGGAGAAAGCGTTGTGCTACGGGCAGCAAAGTCTCGCATCAGGGCTGGAAATTGCAAATCGCGCGCGGGCAGAGAGTGCTGCGCGACCGTGTCATGCGATTGCCCAATAATGATCACCGCTCGTCGAGCTTATCTTTGGCAGACTCTGCGCAAAGCCGAACTCGGGAGGTACTCAACCGCACGTTTCCGAATGAATCTCGCGGCGGTGGCGCCGCGAATGGTTGTTTTTATTTCGCCGGTTGAGGTCAGCCGCTCGCATTCCTGGATCGCCTCGGCGATTGGGCATCGGCCTGTTGTTGGCACGGAGGGTTCGAGTGCGGGCACGCGGATGGCGCGAGATTCGTGCCGAACGAATGCGGCTGAGTGCGACGCGCGGTCGTCGCCGCGCGAAAGTGCGCGCGAGCGGGCAGCACTCGACATGAGCGATCTCGATCGGATCCCGCAAAGCCCCGAGAGCGGCGGTTGCCGCGGGACCGCGTCCGAGCCGCCTGCGCTACCGGGCGCCGCGCGACGCCGCTTCCTCGCGGGCGGCCTCATCATTTCGACCTTTGCGGTTACGCTCCCGGCGCGCGGAAGCGGCACCTGTGGGCCGATTTCGGCGGCGGGCTCGCCCAATGCCTCGCACACCGTCGGCACGCTCACATGCATGGGTGGGAGGTCGCCCATCTTCTGGCAGAACAATGGCTCACAGTGGCCGGGGTTCACGCTGGCGCAAATCTGCACCGTGCCGATCGGTACCCTCTTCGCAGGCACAATGCCTATGGCGTCGACCGTCGGCATCATTACGTCGATCACGCTGCGTAACGCGGTCTGCTCCCCGCCGCAGCCATTCTATTTGCAGTTCGTGAGCGCATTTCTCAATGCGCAAGTCTACGGCGCGAGTTTCGGGTATCCCAGCGGTGCCGCGGTGGCGCAAGCAGTGGTCACCGCTCTTGATGGGCTTTCCCCCGGTGACAGAGCCCTCGCGCTGGCCGCCGGCGGCGGCGTGACGGCTGCGCTTGCGAACCTCAATTTCACCGGCGCGATGGGCGATCCACCCTTCAATTCCGGCAATCCGCCGGGAACGCCGTTGCAGGGCGTCTCCGTGTGCAATCTGACCTGCACTTGAGATCGTGGCGGAATCCCGGTGGAAATCGAGCGCTCGGCCCCTTCACGTACGACGATGGGGGGACGAGGCCGTCATCTATGACGACTATGCCGGCGCAACCCACTACCTGATACCGCTGGCCACCGCCATTTGGTCGCATGTACAGGCGCAGGGTTCCGCGAGCATTGCGGAGTTGTCGCGCCATTTATCGCAGCTGCCGGACATCATGGTTGCGAGCGCGGGACCGGCGCGGATCGAAGAGGTTCTGGGGGAATTGCGCCGGCTCGAGCTCATCGAGAGCGAGCCTAATTGAGCCGCGGGTGGGCCCCGCGACAAAGCGAGGACGCACATTCACGGAACCGCGGGATCCACGGCAGTGCTCCTGGTCGCCTTGCGCAGAAGGTGCGGAACCAGCAGGTGTAGCGGCATTCGCAGATAGTGCGAACGCACATAGAGCATTGCGAGCGCCGGGCCCGTGAGGCTGTCGCGGCTATCGGGATGCGGCGAGCGAAATGCGCGGCGGAATGCTGCGTCCATGAGGGCGAGCGTGGTGCGAGGCGGCCGGCGAGCCTCCATCTCCGCGACGACCTCGGACGGGATGGGAGTGCCGAGCACTTCGCTTGCGTAACGGAGCGCGTAATAGAGCGGCCGATCGAGATCGAGCGCCCGCGCACGCTCGAGGAGCGGCTCCCAGAACGAACCACCTTCTCCGAAATGCCGGAACAGCAGATCGAGATCGTCGAGGTCTCGCAGACCCCGCTCGAACTCTCCCTCGCTGAAGAGGTGAACGGCGCTGTGCAGCACCATGTCGGGCGGCGACAGCACGGCGAGATGCGGCTTTCCTTGGACGGCAATGACTCCCTCCAGGAGTATCCGCGCGTCGAGCGCGACGCGCGCCGTCGTCGGGACCAAGGTGTGATGCACGTCGATCGCGGAATTGCGCGCAGAATTGACCAGCGGCGGTATCTGATGCATCCAGCGCCGGTAGTATTCCTCGTCATAGGGATCGATCTCACCCAGCCGCCATCCCCCGAGGCTCAGCATCGCCTCGACCGTAGCGAGCTGGTCCTTCGGGACGAGAATGTCGATGTCGTTGAAGATGCGGCCCGCCGCCGGCGGCAAATCCGTCACCACATAGGCCGCGCCCTTGAGGAGAATTACCCTGCCCAGGACGTCCTGCAGGAGTTCGACGAGCCGATCGATCTCGAAAACCACTTCGCGGCGGCGCTTGTCCGCGAGAATGCGTGCGGACAGGAGATGAGAGCGCACGCGATCGGGAACTGCATCCAATCCGATGGATCGGTCGATCAGGTGCGCCAAGCGCCCCAGCAAGCCCGCCCGCCGGGCCTGGGGCACCAGGCGATCCCAATCCGCGAGCGAGGCATGGGCCAGCTCCTTGGGATCGCGCAAGGCCTGCGCCAGGCTATCGCGCCGCTGCACCATGGCGCCGCTCTTCCCCTCGTGCGCTTGCGATTTCGGTCAGGCGGATTCCGACAATTCCGTGAGTAAGCGGACGGCATCCTCGAGATCGCCGTAGGCGAGCTCGAAGCAGCGCGACTGCGTTACCACCTCCGCCAGGGTATTGAAACCCACATCTCCGAGCACGCCATAATTGATGGCGTTCGCGGCAAGCTCGACGAAGGTCTCGGCGCGAGGTCGGGCAGAGAGCTTTGTCGCGGAGCCCTTCTCGAAAGTCGGGAACACGATCCAGCGCGGCCGTGCGCGCTCGTCCATGCGCGCGATGCTGTCCTCGGGCGGCTTTGCCAGCGAGACTGTGCCCTTGAGCGTGTCCTCGGCGGGGCGGCTGAACACGATGCCGGGACTTAGGCGGCGCACCACCTCGATCGACTCATTTTTGAGGTTGATCGGTCGCGCCAGCGCCAGGAGCTCGATGGTGGCGGGCGCAATCAGCGTCAGTTCGTCCGAGAGCAGCCGCCAGCCCCTGAACGCGAGTCCCGCGCAGAGCGTGCTCTTCCCCGAACCGGACAAGCCCGGGATGATCATCGCCCGGCCGCCGCGCTCGACCGCGGCGGCGTGGATGATCAGGTATTGATTGATCGTCGTCGAGATCGCCCAGTTGAGACCGGATTCGAAGACCGGCACCGCGTGATCGATCGGGCTCGGCGTGAAGATCGGCGCGCCTTCGAAGAGGAACTCGATCTTGGGCCTAATCCAGCGCCGGAGCGCAGGGCTGCCGACGGAGACGTGGAAATCGCAGAACTCCGGCCGCTCGACGAAGCAGCGGGCGTCATAGAGCGCCGGTAGCGCCTCGAGCAGCCGCGGGCTCGACGTCGTGAGATGCGTCAGAAATGGCCCGGTACGAAGGTAGAACTCGCGAGACTGCACGGTCGGTCGGCCGATCGCTATGCGTCGTGCTGCACCAGTCCCAACTTCTCGAGCGCCACCAGCACGTCCGCGGGGTTGTCACCGCTTTCCAAGGCATACGCCAATTCCGGAAGCCCCTGGACATAGGCGCGGAGCTCGTCGGTGGTCGCGGCGCGGCGCTCGAGCATGCGCGCGAGTATCGCCGTCGCCAGCCGATCCATGCAATGGGTATCGCCGGAGTAGGTGTCGAAGACCACCATCTGGCCTTCCCATACCCGCGCGCGAAGATCGTTAGAGGAGAGCCGCCAGGTCAAAGCGTCCAAAGCGACTGAATGCCCCCGCAAGTGTAGCTGGGGAGCGGGCTGCGGTTCTGCTGGCAGCAGCTCGAGATCGTCTTGCACAGCGTCGATTTGATGTTGAGCGTGCAACTGGAGCTGTGCTGCGTCAGCACGGTATTGCAGGCGCCGACAAATTGGCTCGTCGTATAGCCGAAGCTCGAGCTCTGGTATTTGGCGT
This sequence comes from Allostellaceae bacterium, assembly GCA_035517495.1. Classification (GTDB taxonomy): domain Bacteria; phylum Pseudomonadota; class Alphaproteobacteria; order ATCC43930; family CGMCC-115725; genus DASZHJ01. The sequence continues at coordinate 10,629 of DATIYT010000005.1, forward strand.
TGAGATATCCGCAGGCGAGCCAAGTCTCGATGCTGCCGGTATCGGAACCTGACTTGTAGTTCCACCAGCCCTTATTATAGCTGCTCCCCTGCCCGTAATTGAAGGAGTTGCCGAAGGAGCCGAACCAGCCCTGGCCGCCCCACATGCCGTTGGGATGATAGCTGCTGCTCTGGTAGGAGCCGGTGAGGCAGCTCTTCAATGTGAGGCCGACATTGCACCCGGTCGACGCGGAGAACCCGCAGGACTGGAGCGTCTTGTAGCAGTCGCTCTGCCAGTGCTTGCCGTTATTGCAATAGTAGTCGCAGTGGGAGCCGACACAGGGCAATTGGCTCTGGGTGTGCGACCCCACGGGCGAGCAGAGTGCGCTGATGGCCTTGACGCCACCGCCGTTGCCTCCGGCCAACGCCGGACGGCTCGCGAGCGTCACCGCGAAGGCCGAGACGCCGAGACCGCCGATCAGGAATTTCCGCCGGCCCTCAAATAGCCGCGGCCCCACGCGCACGGGATCCGCGCATGGGGTTTCGGAACCGCACTCGCACTCTTGCCCTGCTGGCGCGTCTTCGACATCGCGCGCGGGCGAGCGATCGTGGCTCCCTGAGTTTTCCGTCATGCCCATATATTACTATCGCACAGTTCAAAGTTCCACGAAACCACCGATGCGCTCCACCGACGAACGCACCCACGCGCGAGGCGTGCAAGATGCAGGCCATTCCAATGAAATCAATGAATTATGGCTTTTCCAGCGCCTAAGCGCGTTCGGGGTGTAAAGGAAATCGGCGTTCTCGCGCGCGCCGTTTCCGCGCTTGGGCATCCCTGTTAGCCAGAAAACGATGCAATATCGGCGGTATTAACCAAGTATCGTTATCCAAAATGAAATCCCGCCATAGTCAATTAACGTTACCATTGCTTACCCTTGAAAAGATAATATTGTAATAGCGGCAAATTGCAGCATTGGTTAAAGGAATCTTTAGTCCGCGATCTTATTGTGTCCGAGTGCGAATGGTGGGCTTTCTCGCGCGGACAGTGAGGATTGAATGACCCAAGGCAAGGCCGCAACCGCGGTATCCGACGGAGCGGACATCGGTGACGAGTTTATCAGACATTTCGACGTCGTGATCGCGAGGGGCGGCGCGCTCCTCGATGCGGCCTTTCGACTGCGTTACCAAGTCTACTGCGTCGAGAACCCCTTCGAGAATGCGGCTGAGCACCCCGACGGCCGCGAGATCGATTGCGAGGATGACCGCACCGTGCACAGCGTCATCATCCAACGGCGCACGGGAACGGTCGCTGGCGCTGTTCGCCTCATTCTTCCGGACGCCGATCCCACTTCCCGTCCCCTGCCTATGGGGCGGTTGCTGGATGCCAAGCGGCGGTCACAACTCGCTGAGCTTCCATCGACTGCCACCGCGGAGATTTCCCGATTTGCGGTCTCGAAGAGCTTCCGTCGCCGGCGAGGCGAGGAGCGCTATCCGGACGTCGGCAGCGTCGAGCAGCCGGCGGACGTCGAGCGCGAGCGGCGGCTGCTGCCTTATCTCACCTACGGGCTGCTGCGCGCCATCCTGCACATGAGCGCCGAAAATGATATCACCCATGTCTGCGCTGTCATGGAGCCGGCGCTGTTGCGGCTCGTGGGTCATCTCGGCTTCGAGTTCGAGCTGCTGGGATCGCCCGTCGCCTATCACGGAACCCGCCAGCCCTGCTTCGGAACGATCGCCCGGATCATCGAGAAGGTGCGATGGAAGAACCCAGGTCTCTGGCGCTACATGACTGGCTTTGAAGTGGCGAAACGCGCGCGGCGCGAGGCCGATCGCCGGGTGGCAGCTGCCTGAGATCTCGGACCGTCTCTCCGCCCGCGCAGTACGGATCCCGTCCGATCGAGGCGACCGCCTAGGTCGGTTGCGCAGAGGGCTTCAGGGAAGCTGCGCCACTTTATTTGGGTCTTCGGGGATCGGCCGGAAGAACACATCGACACGGAGGCCCACCGGGATCTCCGGCGATCCCTCGAGGTCGATCACGACCTGCAGCACCTTGGTGTCGAGCTTCTCCGTGGGCTCGTCAGTTCGGATCTCCTTGCGACCGAGGCGCTTGCCAACCGTCACCACCGTGCCCGGGAAATGACGGTCGCCAAAGGCGTCGGCGGCGACCCAGACCTTCTGTCCGACCGCGATGCGCGCGACGTCCGCCTCGTCGACGTCCGCACGTACCCGTAGGTGGCTGATATCTCCGACCGTCGCAATAAGCGTCGCCGGCTGGATCGACATAGTCTCGCCCTCGGCCCGAAAGCGCCGCAGCACCATTCCGTCGACTGGTGAGCGGAGCCGCGTCCGCTCGATCGCCGCACGAAGCGCTTCGGCATCGGCCTTCGCCATCTCGAGATTGGCCTTGGCGATCGCGACGTCCTCCGGCCGCGGCGGCGCGTTGAGGAGTGCCAGCTCCTCTGCAAGACGCCAGCGGCGCGCCACGGCACTGTCATAGTCGGCGCGGGCATGGTCGAGCGTCTCGATCGAGGCGGCCCCACTCGCGGCGAGCGGTCGGCGCCGTTGCAGCATTGCTTCCGCCAGGCGCACATTCGCCTCGGCTTCGGCCACTGCCGCCTGCGCCTCTTGTCGCGTTTCCTCACGAGCGCCGTTCATCAGGCGCTCGAGCTCGCTTCCCCGCATCTGGATGCGCGCCTCGGCGGCTGCAAGCTGGGCCTTCAGATCCGCGTTGTCGATTTCCGCGACGATGTCACCGACCGCGACCTGCTTCCCTTCGTCCGCCACATAGACGAGGCGCCCGATCGCCGTTGCGGAGAGGTCGCGCTCTTCGGACACGGGCTCTACCCGGCCCGGTGCAGAGGCCACGATCCGCTCGGGGGGCGGCAGCGCCGCGCGGGCCGAACCCGGCGAGTAACTGGAAAAATCGATATCGCTGACCATGTGGGCGGTGCCCAACACGATCGTCGTGACGACGATGCCGCGGAAGATGGAGCTCAGTCTCATAGCAGGGATCCCACATGCAAAGGGGTCGGTCGGCCGCCTCGGGGTGCCTCATCGGCGGAGAGAATGCGGCCGTCCTCGAGAACGATGATACGATCGGCGATTTTGAGGAGACGGGGATCGTGCGTGACAATTACCACCGCACGTCCCGCGCCCGTCGCGAGATCGCGGAGAAGCTGACCGACGCGCATCCCACTGCCAGCATCGAGAGCGGCCGTGGGCTCGTCCGCCAGCACCACGTCGGGCTCGCCGACGATGGCGCGCGCGATGGCGACGCGCTGCTTTTGCCCGCCGCTCATTTTGTCGGGGTAGGCGTCAACGTGGTCGCGGAGCCCCACATATGCGAGAAGCTCACGGCTCCGCCACTCCGCCTCGCGGCCGTTGATGCCCTGAAGCTCGCACGTGATAGCTGTGTTCT
>DATIYT010000006.1:0-9113 GCA_035517495.1 Allostellaceae bacterium
GGCGTGTTCTTTGCTGTCGCGCTTATCGATGCAAGCATCATTGGCGCAATGGCCGTGTCGCTCTCGACAGCTTATGCCATCGGCGACGTCCTGTCGCTCCGCCACTCGCTGCATCGGAAGCCCAAGGACGCGAAGGCGTTCTACGCCGTCTATGGCGGTCTGGTCGCGCTGGCGGCGGCGCTGGTGCTGACGCCCGGCACGCCACTTGGGCTACTGACAAACGCCGTTCAGACTTTGGCCGGCGTGCTGCTGCCGAGTGCCACGGTCTTCCTGCTGCTCCTGTGCAACGACAAGGCAGTGCTAGGACCGTGGGTCAACGGGCGCTGGCTCAACCTGTTCACTGGGGCGGTCATTGCCGTGCTGGTCATGCTGTCAATCATTCTGACGGCGTCGGTGCTCTATCCCGATATGAGCGAGACCTCGATCCTCGCGATCCTTGGTGTCGGATCCGTCCTCGCTCTGGGCATGGCGAGCGCGTTTCTCTTTGTTCGGCGTGGCACGCTCGCGCCGCAGAACAAGCGCGTTAGGCGGACGACGTGGCGGATGCCGCCGCTCGATGAGCTGTCGCCGGCGCATATCACGCCGCTCACCCGCGTGTGGATGCTCGTTCTGCGCGGCTATCTCGTCGTTGCGGGCGGGCTCGTGCTGGTTCGGATCGTTCAGCTTGCAACGCTCGGCGGCTGAGGCGGACTATGGCTTTTCGGAACCAGTGCCGTTCTTGCCTCACAACTGCAGGGCGTCGGACGGGGACGCAAGGGGCGTCACATGAGGTTATCCATATTCAAGTCGAGCCTGGATCGGATGGTCGGGCGTGTCTGTTTGAAAGGTGCCCGCCTCGCAGTCTCAATTGCCCGTGGGCTCAGCGGGATTGGGCTGTTGACGCCTGGCACCGCCCGCTTCGCCTTCCGCGTCTCATCGATGCTGGGACGCATATCAATGCGAATGTGGCGCAGCGCGCGGATTCGTCGTCAAGCCTTGCTTTGGAAAGAGCAGCCCTTGTCGGCGATACGAGGCGGGCAGCCAAAGTCGGCGCACGACTGATCGTAGCCGGTCTTCTGTGGAGCGTGTTCCTTTTGGCTGCACGCGGCGCCTTCGCTGCGGAGACGCCGGAAGCGGACTCCCCTGCAAGCTCGCCGATGGAATCGGGATCGGCTCCCGATGCCGCAGAGGCCGGTGCGCCCGAGATCTGGAGCCTGCACGGCCAGTTCACCAATGTCACGCAGTACCATCCACGGTTTACCTCGCCGTACCGGGGTTCCAATAGTTTGGACCCCGGCAATCGGGGCAACGAGACCGTCGATCTAACGCTTTTTGTGGGCGCTCGGCTCTGGGAAGGGGGCGCGGTTTATGTGAATCCAGAGGTTGACCAGGGGTTTGGTCTCAGCAATACGCTCGGCGTTGCCGGCTTCCCGAGCGGCGAAGCCTACAAAGTCGGTTCGGCGACGCCGTATGTGCGGCTCCATCGCGCATTCTTCCGCCAGGTGATCGGGCTCGGCGGCAGTCCCGAAGCCGTCCAACCGGCCGCCAATCAGCTCGGCGGAAGTCAAGACCCCAACAATCTCACGCTGACGGTCGGCAAGTTCTCGGTCGTCGATATCTTTGACACCAATACCTACGCGCATGATCCCCGGAGCGACTTCCTGAACTGGTCGATCATCGATGCCGGCGCGTTCGACTATGCCGCCGATGCCTGGGGCTACACCTATGGCGCAGCCGCCGAGTGGACGCAGTCCTGGTGGACCATCCGCGGCGGCGTGTTCGACCTATCGCGCGTTCCCAACAGCAAATATCTGGAAAGAGGGTTCGGTCAGTTCGCGGCGATCGCCGAGCTCGAAGAACGGCACACCCTGTTTGCTCGTCCGGGAAAGGTGAAATTGCTGGGCTTCGTCAATCGCGGCCGTATGGCCAACTACAGTGATGCGGTTCGTCTGGCGGAGCAAACTGGAGGCACGCCTGATGTTGCCCTGGTTCGTCAGTATCGCTCGCGTCCCGGCATGGTCCTCAATCTGGAGCAGGAGGTGACGTCGGACCTGGGAGCGTTCGCGCGCGCCAGTTTCAATGACGGAAGCAAGGAAGCCTACGAGTTCACCGAGATCAATAAATCCGTTTCGACAGGATTATCGCTGAAGGGCAATTACTGGAACCGCCCGGATGACACAATTGGATTGGCGGGTTCGGTGAACGGATTGTCGCATGCCGCGCGCAGCTACTTCGCGGCGGGTGGCCTTGGCATCCTCATTGGTGACGGACAACTACCGCATTACGGTTTGGAGAAGATCCTCGAGACGTACTACGCCCTCCGGGTAGCTGAGCCTCTGACGATCAGCTTGGACTATCAGTACATCGTCAACCCTGCCTACAACCGAGACCGCGGACCCGTTTCGATCTTCGGCCTGCGGGTGCATGCCGAAATGTAATCGAACCATCATACAGTCGAAGCGGGGTGCGACATGGCGGATACTCATCTTCAACTTCTTGAGGCGCTGGGACGCCTGGGGCTTGCGCTCCTCCTTGGCTCCGCCATCGGCTTCGAGCGGCAGTGGCACCAGAAAATGGCGGGCCTTAGGACTAATGCGCTGGTGGCGCTTGGCTCCTGCGGCTTCGTGGTCTTCTCTGCCATGGTCGGCCAGGGCGATCCCACACGCGTGGCAGCGCAGGTCGTTTCGGGTATCGGGTTTCTCGGCGCGGGAATCATCCTGCGTGAGGGCATCAACGTCCACGGGCTAAACACTGCCGCAACGCTCTGGTGCTCAGCCATGGTGGGGACTTTCGCTGGTGGAGGCTTTTGGGCACCGAGCCTCGCCGCCGCTGGATTCGTGATCATCACAAATCTCTTCTTGCGGCCGCTGATCCAGCGCCTCAATACGCGAACCCTGATTTCACCGAACGTCGAGACCTACTACACGGTCGAAATCACCTGCAAGGGGGCCGAGGAAGCGCATATGCGATCGCTCCTTCTGCACGCGCTTTCACAAGCAGGTCTTGGTCTTCGCCGTATCGACAGCGAGGACATCCCTGACACTTCGAAAGTAACTGTGACCGCGCAGGCGGTCGCGGGAAAGCGCAATGATGCGGCGCTGGAGCAGATCGTAGGACGGCTGAGCCTTGAACCGCATGTGTCGGCGGCAACATGGCAGGTCGACCGCGCGATCCCGGAAGCGTAGCGCCATGGCCTTGATTCGGGTCAATGCCCAGGGGTCACCGCCTTGGGGAGAATAGCTCAGCGGAGGGGCCGGTGGAACACCATGCTGAGGTGCTGAGCGGAGGCGTCTGGCGGCAGCGAATACCGGGCTGGCGCGATCTTGTGGCCACGGTGCTGTTGTCGGGCGTCGTGATCCTGCTCGGCATCGGCGCGCGTCTGATGGTGGGCCCCTTTGTTCCGGCGCATGAGGCGCCAATTTCGTTGTCGCCGCTGGCTCTGCCGTTCTACACGTTGCGCACTATCATGCGGATGCTGACAGCGCTTGTCGCGTCTCTGATTTTTACCTTCACTTATGCGACGCTCGCGGCCAAGAGCCGTCGCGCCGAGATGATTCTCATCCCGATCCTGGACGTACTGCAATCAGTTCCGATACTCGGCTATCTGTCGTTTACTGTCGTCTTCTTCGTGTCGCTGTTTCCAGGCAACGTTTTGGGGCCGGAGCTGGCCGCGATCTTCGCCATCTTCACCAGCCAAGCCTGGAATATGGCGTTTAGCTTTTATCAATCGTTGAGAACCATACCGACTGATCTCGACGAGGCCAGCCGCAGCTTCCGGGCCTCGGTCTGGCAGCGGTTCTGGCGCCTCGAAGTGCCATTCGCGATGCCGGCCCTCATCTGGAACATGATGATGTCGATGTCGGGAGGTTGGTTCTTCGTCGTCGCATCAGAGGCCATTTCAGTCGGCAATCTCCAAATCGCGCTTCCCGGTGTCGGGTCGTATGTCGCTCGAGCGATCCAGGAGCGCGATCTATCAGCGGTGGGATGGGCGATCGGCGCAATGACGATTGCCATCTTTCTCTACGACCAGCTTCTGTTCCGACCAATGGTGGCGTGGGCAGACAAGTTTCGGTTCGAACAGACCGCAGCGCAGATCGTGCCGCGAAGCCTGGTACTTGATCTATTCCGCCGCTCGCCAATGTTAGGATACTTAGGCGCACCGATCGGTGCGAGCTTGCGAAAGGCGGCGCGTGCTCGCGTCGCGGTCCCGTGGCATCGGATATTGACCATATCCTGGTCACCGCCTCGCCGCGTTGCCGAGATCCTCTGGTATGGCCTGCTGACTGCGGTCGTTGGTTATGTCGGCTATAATCTTTTGCGCTTTGCCGGATCGGTGCTTTCCCTTGCAGATGTGAAGACTGTCATCGCTAACGGCGGCCTTACGCTGTTGCGCGTCGTTATGCTGATCGTCCTTGCGTCCGTGATCTGGGTTCCGATTGGTGTGGCCATTGGACTTCGGCCGAAGCTGACGGAGCGCTTCCAGCCGGTAGCCCAGTTTCTTGCGGCTTTCCCTGCCAATTTGCTGTTTCCGGTGGCCGTTTTTCTCATCGTGCGGTTCCAGGTCTCTCCGCGGATTTGGCTGAGTCCCCTCATGATTCTGGGCACGCAGTGGTACATTCTTTTCAACGTAATCGCTGGCGCGAGTGCCTTCCCGAGCGACTTACGTGAGGCAGCAGAAAGCTTCCGCGTCCGGCCTTGGCGTTGGTGGCGGGAGGTGATGCTCCCTGGCATTTTCCCTTACTACGTTACAGGCGCGATTACGGCAGCGGGCGGGGCATGGAATGCGAGCATTGTGTCCGAGGCCGTCAGTTGGGGGGCGACCAAGCTCAGCGCCGGCGGGCTCGGCGCTTATATCGCGCAGATGACCGAGACGGGGGATTATCCGCGCATTGCACTTGGGGTCGCGGTCATGTCCGTGCTTGTCATTGCGATGAACCGCTTGCTGTGGCGGCCCCTCTATGTTTTTGCGGAACGCCGAACGCGGCTTGATTGAGAGGGAGCATGCCGACCGAAGCGACCGCACCGATCATCGAGCTCAACAAGATCTGCATGGCCTTCGCCAAGCCGTCGGGCGAGCCGTTGCCTGTACTGGCTGATATTAGCCTGGCACTGCGGGACGGCGAGATTCTCGGTTTGCTGGGCCGCTCCGGGTCGGGCAAGTCGACGCTGCTACGGATCGCGGGCGGGCTGATTCGACCGACCTCCGGGCAGGTACGCTATCGCGGCGCATCGCTAAAGGGTCCAGCCGAAGGCATCGCCGTTGTGTTCCAGACCTTTGCGCTCTACCCGTGGCTCACCGTGCTCGAGAATGTGGGGCTCGGGCTTGATGCGCTGGATCTGTCGGATGAAGAGGCGCGCCGTCGAGCTCTCTCTGCGATCGATCTTATCGGACTCGATGGCTTTCAATCTGCCTATCCCCGCGAGCTTTCGGGAGGGATGCGGCAGCGGGTGGGCTTTGCCCGGGCACTGGTCAGCGATCCGCTTCTTCTCTTGATGGACGAGCCATTTTCAGCACTGGACGTGCTGACAGCGGAGACTTTGAGAACCGACTTCCTCGATCTGTGGACCGGCCACCAGCTTCCCACAAAGGCCGTGTTAATGGTCACACACAACATCGAGGAAGCCGTGCTGATGTGCGATCGGATTCTGGTTCTCGGTGCGAATCCCGGCCATATCGCGGCAGAAATACCTGTCGCATTGCCGCAGCCGCGTAGTCGGTTGGATGAAGCATTCCGCAATATTGTCGATGAGATTTATTCCATCCTTACCGCGAGAATGGCGCAGTCGATCACGGCTCAGGGCAAGCTTCACGGCGGTCTGGTTCAGCTCTTGCCGGAAGTTACGATTAGTCGGCTCATCGGCTTCATCGAAATGTTGAGTTCCGCTCACGAAGGTCATGCTGAGCTGGCAGACATCGCAGCGCCTCTTGGACTGGAAATGAAGGATCTGTTCGCGATAGCCGCGGCTCTGCATATCCTCGAATTCGCCGAACTGAAAGACGGTGCGATTAAGCTCACGGCAGCGGGTCGCGTCTTCGAGCAAAGCGAAGCTGAAGAGCGCAAGCGTCTCTTCAAGGAACATCTGCTGCGGTTTGTGCCGCTCGCTGCGCATATTCGCCAAGTCCTTGACGAGCGCGAGGAACATCGAGCTCCACGGGAGCGCTTCGAGTTGGAGCTTCAGGACCATCTGAACCAGAGCGACACCGAAAAGACCGTGAGAGCGGCGATCGGTTGGGGCCGGTACGGCGAACTCTTCACCTACGATGATCGAACACGGACGTTTGGCCTCGATGGCACCACGGCATGATCCGTCGTTACCTCCGGCAAAGTCAAACCGGCGAAGTGCCTCAACCGGGCACACGTTACGTCGGTTCGCGTTCAGGTTGGCTGTGGTTGTTGCATTCGCAGCTCTTTGGCCGAAGGAGTCGGCTATCTCATCAGCAACCGCTGCAGCGGCGTTATGTGCGACACTGGGAGTGGCGTGCCTCGGCTGGGCGATCCGGTGCGGAGAACGGCTGAACGCAAGTGGCCTCAACCACTGGCACGAAGGCGCCGGGCTCGTGAGCCTCGCACTGCTCTTGTATCTGATTTTCTGAGCGGTGCAGCATCCGAAGCGGCGGTCGGCGAGCGCGCAAGTGGCAATCAGGATGCCTTGATCCAGCTCAATGGGCGCCCTTCGGAGCTCAGCTATTCAAATAAATCGCGTTCCGGTGTGCGTGCGGTGCAATGACGACTTCTGAGCTTAGCTGCCTCGAGAGCAAAGCTGTCCTTCCTCTCGCAGGAAGGATTGCGCGTCATTGGGGGCGTTCACCTTGCCACGGCCTCTGTGGGTGATGGGCTGGCTTTCTACAGCCGTGATGGCTGTCGCGGTCGTGATCATGTTTGTGATGTGGTGAGGGGAGGCTCTTGGCATGGATTACAGAGACATTCTGGTGCACGTCGACTCAACACCAGCCTCGGATCTGCGCCTTCGGCTCGGCCTCGACCTCGCACGACGGTTTGGCGCCCGTCTCTCAGGTCTCCACGTCGTCCCCGATCCTGACGTCCCGCCGTACTTCAAGCCAAGCGCCGTCGAGCGCATCGCGGAAATCTATCGTGAGAACGCTCGCGAGGCGGCCGTCCTCGCCGAAGCTCATTTTCGCGAAACGACAAGGGATATCGACACTGTTACTGCGTGGCAGACGGTCGAGGGCGATATGGCGCGCGCATTGGCCGAGCGGGCGCGGTTTGCCGACCTGGTTCTGCTGGGGCAATACGATACAGAGAACCCGCCGACGATCTCTGCCTTTTTGCTCCCGGAGAAGGTGGTCATCGATGCCGGAACGCCGATCCTCGTCGTGCCCACACGCGGCACATTCGACGGGATCGGCAGGCACGTCCTTGTGACCTGGGACGGAAGCCGTGAAGCCGCCCGTGCCCTTCGCGACGCGATGCCTCTGCTTAAAGCCGCCGAGCAGGTTTCGCTCTTGGCCATCGATCCGGATCGGCAGGGCCATGTTCATCCGGAGGCTAATGCCGCAGAGGTAGCGGCCCATCTTGCGCGCCACGGGGTTTCGACCGAGCCCACGGAGCTTCCATCCGGCGAGAAGTGCGTGACTGACATCCTCCTGGCGCAGATCCCGAAGCTTGGGGCGGACCTGGTGGTCATGGGAGCATACGGTCATTCGCGGATGCTTGAATTCGTGCTCGGTGGCACTACCCAGGACCTGCTCGGTCGTATGACAGTACCCGTCTTGATGTCGCATTAGCTCGACTACAGCCCGAGCCCCCGCTTGCGGCCGAAGCTCCACTCCACATTCCCGCCTGGGGCGATGAGGCCGCGTACCTCACGACCGAGCTCCTTCTCCAGCGCTGGTCGCCATGGCACGAGCTGGAAACCGAGCCCGTCATCGATCATCGCGAAACGGCCGGAAGCGAGCGTCACCCGCTGCCGATACACTCCAAAAGCATGCTCGCCCTCGGCCGCGGGCTGGTAAGCGAGACCCGTTTCCGCAGCGAGCTTCGCTGCGGCCTCTTCCAGCTCCCGCCGTCGCAGCGTGGCGAGGAGATCGCGTGCGAAGACGGCACGCTGTCCTTGTCGTCGCGCGAGCCCTTCCTCGGCGAGATGGTCGATACGCGCTTGCATGGCGTTGCGCACATCGGCGCCGAACCCACCACCGCTCAGCGGCGGGTCCTTGGCGAGGAGCTGGCGGTCGAGCCATGTCGCGCCCGATGCGGTCGTCTGGGCCTCTATGGAAAGATCCGAGCGGGTCGCGAGCGACAGTCGACGCCGTCCGTTTGCATCGTCGTAGACCCGCGCCTCGACGATCGAGCCGGCGGGCGCATCGCCGGTCAACTCGATGTCATTGAACCGGAGATGATGCGTGCGTCCGTCGACGCCCGCGACGATCGCATACGCCGATCCCTTGAGCTCGTCGTCGAGACCGCGCTTGACCAGTTTGCCCAGCACCGGGTCTGACGGCTCCTCACCATGCAGAGCGAAGGTGCTGACGTCCGGTTCGTGTCCACCAGCACTCATGGCCTGGTGCATGGTCTCGATGATGTCGCCGCGAATGCCGAGCTGACGCAGCGTCTGCTCGAGCCCGGGCTTCAGCGTCCAGCACGCCGGACCGACCGGATCGGCCAAGCCAAGGCGTTCGAGCTTGGCCGCTCGGCCGAGCAACATGTTTCGCAGCTCGGGGTCTTCAGTGTTGGGGCCTGGTCTCAGATCGGCGACGCCGCCACATTCGTCGGAGATGTCGCGCAATGCGCGGTCGAGGCTCGTCCATCGATCTGATCCGACCTCCCGCTCGAGGGCCATGTGGATCTCGTGCTCGGTACGCGGGCCGAGCTCCAGCGTGACGCGCTCGGCGGCACGATCGCGGAAGCCGCGGCTGATGTAATCACGGCTGATGACCAGATCCCGGCCGTCATCGGCGCGACCCCGGATCAGCACATGGACGTGCGGGTTATCTGTGTTCCAGTGGTCGACTGCGAGCCAATCGAGCTTCGTGCCGAGATCTTTTTCGACGTCGAGCATCAGTTCGCGCGTGAACGTCTTGAGGTCGCTAATCTTGGCCGCATCCTCCGGCGAGATGATGAATCGGAAATGGTGCCGATCGTCCACGCACCGCTCGGCGAAGGCGCGCTCATCGG
>DATIYT010000007.1:0-17359 GCA_035517495.1 Allostellaceae bacterium
GTTCTGGTTGAAGCCGCCGGTGAACTTGCCGTCGTAATCGACGAAAAAGCTGGCCCCCGGCGCGAACTCGTGGCTGACCCCCACCCCCACCACCGCGCTGTCGCGCCCGAAGGAGGTGCCGACGAAGGTGAAGGGCGAGGCGGCCGTGCCCGCGAGCTGCGCGGTCAGGGTCTGGCTTGCATCCAGGAACTCGTGCGCCCAGGCCGCCGCCCCCACCCCCGTCCCGCCCGCGGGCACCTGCGCCTGTTGGTCCGCGTCCGAGACAGTGAGGCGGTCGCCGCTCGCGCTCGCGAATTGCAGCCCCGGCCCCTGCTCGCCGCGGCTCACCTGCAACCGGTTCTCGACCGTGTCGATCAGGTTCTGCTGTCCCACCAGGCCGAAGCGCAGCGCCTGCGCCAGCACCTGCGCCGTCAGCGCCTCGGCGGCGGGCGAGAGCGCCACGCTGAGATCGAGTGCGTTCGCCGTCGTCGCATCCGGCACCAGGCTCGCGGCGAACAGGAAACTCGGGGTCGTGACCGTCTCGCCATTGATGATCGGCGTGCCTGAGACGAACACGTCCTTGAATACAAGGGTCGGCGAGCTTGCGAGCGTCGCGAAGCTGCCCTGCAGGCTCGCCAGCAAGGTCCCGTTCAGGTTGATCGCGCCCGCACTCACCGTCGCGAAGTTCCCCGGCGCCGTGTTGGTCGTGAGCGGCAGCACCAACGTGCCGCCGGTTTGCGTGAAGCTGGCAACGCCGCCGATGGTGGTGCCGGGCGCGAGTGTCGGCATCCCGCTTGGTACCGACACCGTGGCCGCGCTGCCGGCCGGCGCCGCCACCGCGCCGTTCAGCACGCCGCCCGTGAGCACGAGCTTGTCGGCGTTGGCCGAGAGCATGATCGCTCCCTGGATCAAGCCGCCAGCTTGCACGATCGTGGTCGGCGCCTGCTCTTGCGACACGTCGATCGCGGCCGTGCCGCCGATGATCGTGCCGGTGTTGGTGATGCCGCCGGCGACAATCCCGCCCACCAGGATGCCGACCGCGTTGTAGCCGCCGCCGCCCGTCGCGGATATGAGCCCGGTGTTGATGATGCTGCCGCCTACCGTGCTCGAGGCATCAACCACGACACCATAGGCCGGATGGAAAACTGCCGGACTTCCTCCGTAAAAAACACTCCCTGGCGGTGGAGCGGGTGGATTGCCAATCGCAAGGATGGGTGCCGGAATTGAGTACATTACCGGAGATCGTCGTGCCGGACTGCAGGAAGATCCCGGGACCACCGGCTGTTCCTGCGCCGGAATTCAAAAAATTCAGGCCTGCCGTGCGGATGAGGCCGCTGTTGGTGATGCTGGCGGCCGTGGCCGCGAGCAGGCTGATACCGGCATTCTGGCCATAAGAACCCTGCGAGCCGGGGAAAACGTATCCGAGTGCGATCAGACCCGGCACGTTCCGGATCGTGCCGGCATTGATGATCGCGCCCGAAACCGTCGAGGATTCGATGCTGAGGCCGAAACCTCCAGGACCGAGACATGCCGGCGCCGTGGCGATTATGCCGGCCGTACACTGTGTCACCGTGCTGTGGAGTATATTCGGCCCGGTGATGCCGGCTTCGCCAAAAGTACCGGCGGGAAGGCTTGGATTGCTGCTCTGCAGGAAGAAATTGACACCCACGAGCTGCGCCACCAGCGGCGAGGTATTTCCCGCAATCAAGACCACGGGCCCTTGGCTCTCCAGCGTGACACCCTGCGGCACCACCACATTGCCATTCACCTGCGCCATGTTGACGCCGGTGAGGTATTGCGGGCCGCCATTGCGGCCCGACTGGATCGTGATGCCGGATATCGGCCCCGGACCGAAAAGCTGTCCGTTCCCGCCGAGTCCATTGGCGGGTGACACCGCACTGGCAAGCGCGGCACCAAGGGCCGGGCTCACGGCGCTGACTTGGCCAATATAGTTCTGCGTCGCGACCGATACCCCCTGCGACTGCGCGGGATGCGCGGCCGCCAGCAGGCCCACGAGCGAGGTGGCGCACAGCAAAGCCCGCCGGGCGCGGCGATGACTCTTCGTGTTCATGATGGAATACCCCCGGCTGCACCTGTCGGGACCAAAACAGGCAGCGGGGTTCTATCATGAAACGAAACACTCTTCTAGTGTGTTGATCTCCAACTACGCCCTTGTGATGCCGCTCAGCGGCGCGATCGCCGTGCTGTCAGGAAACACTTTTTCGGCGAGACTCGCGGCTGAAATGCCGAGCTGGTCGCGCAGCAGACCCTTCATCACGGCGCGGCTGTCGGTCGCGACGCGGAGGTCGCGATTGTCCTGGAGATCGCGCAAGCCCGGCCAATCGCCGGCGATCCGGTTGCCTTTGACGGCGCCGCCCATCACGAACATCAGCGATGCCGTGCCGTGGTCCGTGCCGTTGGTGCCGTTCACGTGCACGGTGCGGCCGAACTCGGTCACCGTTACGAGCACGGTCTTTTGCCAGGCGTCGCCCAGCGCCTTCGCCATCGCGTCGAGTCCCTCGGCGAAGCCTTCGAAGTTGTTGGCGAGACGCCCGGTCTCGGCGCCCTGGCCCACATGAGTGTCCCAGCCGCCCATGTCGAGCGCCGCGACGCGCGGTCCCTCGGGCGCCGCCAGCAGCTTGCCGGCGGCCTCGCAGAGCGGCTTGAAAGCCTTGGGGCCGAAACCGCCGGCGCCCTTCATGTCGCCGCTCGCGGCATCGGCGTTCAACACGCCATCTGAAAATTTCTGCGCCTTGAGACCTTCCTGAAGCGTCGGGCCGAACAGCGGATCGTGCTCATAGAGCGCCGCCACCGCTTCGATGAAGCCAGGTGCCGCCTCGTGGAATCCCTCGGGCGCCCAGGATCCGACGGGAACCGCGCCGCGCAGGATCAGAGGCGTTGCCCCGCCGACCGCGAGACCCAAGCGCTGATCGCTGCCCTGCAACAGCGCGAGCCCGCGGTTGAGCCAGCCGTCGCTCTGCCCGTGCTTAACGGTGAGCCCGCTTTCCATCATGTCCTGCGCGTCGAAATGCGAACGCGTCTGATAACCGTTGCCGGTCGCGTGCACGATCAGCAGCTCGCCCTTGGCGAAATAAGGATGGATTGCCGCGAGCGACGGATGGAGCGCGAAGTCGCTCGTGAGCTTGAGGCAGCCGCCGCTCTCGCCGGGCGCCTTGAGCGCGAGGCTGCCGCGCAATTCCGCATAGCGAGAATCCGAGAGCGGCGGTACCGCCGCAAGCCCGTCCATGGCGCCCCTCTGCAGCACCACGATGAAGCGGCGGTCGCCGGGGATGGCCGCGAAGACCGCGCGTGGCAGCCCGGCCGCCAGCGCACCGCCGGCCACGCAGCAGCTCAGGAGCCTCAGAACTTCGCGCCGTGTTGTCATCGTCATCTCCGCTGAAATTGCGGGCTCGCGATCAGCAGCGCGAGACCCGCGCGCTTGCTGGGCGCGCGGCGCACCACCTGTTGCGTCTCCTCGGGCAGAGCGTCGCTGAAGGCCGCGTCCATCACCTCCACGGGATCCGGAGGCTCGGCCACCGCTTCAGCGAAGGTCTGACACCACTCCGCGCGGCGCAGCACCGTCTCTGGGGAAATCCATTGCGAAGCCACGTCCGGCCACCCCGCGGGCGAGGGTGCGAGGAACGGCGGCTGTCCCAGCCGCTTCAGGTCGCGGAACGCGATCTCTGGCTTCGGCACGGTGCCGGTCGCGCGATAGGCCGCGATCATCAGATCGGTCGGCGTGCGCACCTTGGCGAAAGGCTCGCGCCAGGCCGCCTCTTCCCTGACAACGGCGAGAGTGACCCGGCGCAAATCGCCGCCGCTGTCGCGATACGCGTGCGCGATCCGCTCAACCGCGTCGGTGGGCGGAACGTCGGCGATGAAGTGCCGAGCGAGCTGCACCGCCACGTGGCGCGCCGTCGAAGGATGGAGCGCCAGATCGCGCAGCGCCGCCTCGCCCTCCTCGATGCCCGCTTGTTGATAGGTGCGGCCGAGCAAGGTCTTGGCGCCCGGTTCATGCAGCGCCGGATAAAAGTGGAAGGTGCCGGGATCGGGCAGGTTGAGGCGCGAAATGCTCCAGCCCGTGAGGATGCGCGCGAGCGCCACCACGTCCGCCTGGGTATAGCCGCCGTCGACGCCGAGCGTGTGCAGCTCCAGAAGTTCACGCCCGAGATTCTCGTTGAGGCCTTTCTCTTGCCGCTGTCCCACCATCGAATCGGGGCCGATCGATTGCGCATTGTCGAGATAGAGCAGCATGCCCGGATGCCGCGTCACCGCGAGCAGCAGGTCGGCGAAGTGGCCAAGCACGTGCGGGCGGATCGCCTCGCGCTCGAAGGCACCGACGAAGCCGCGCACCACCGGCCGCATCGCCGAGACGGTGAAATGATTGCTCCAGAATTGAGTCAGTCGCTCGAGCAGCGGCGTGTCGCCCACGATCGCGGCTCGCATGCGTGCGTCGACTTCGCCGAGGAAAACCTGGCGGAAGCGTTGCTGGACTTCGGGACGTTCCTGCTTGTCCTTGCGCGCCTCGAGCATCAGCGCGACGGTCTCGCGCGACGGCGGCAGCTCGCCCGCCGGGATCTCCGCGCTGCCCTTAAGCTGCGCTTCGACCCACTCGCGCGGATCGGCGGCAATGCTCTTGAGCTCGCCCGGTTTTGGCGCGAAGCCGAAGCGGTTCGCCGCAACGATCGCGGCCGAGGTCGAGGCGCTCATCGAAACTTTACCTTGTTGAACACCGACGCTGCCTTTGGTTTGTCATAGGGAAGTTGCCGCCGCGCTATCCCCGAAATCCCCTGGATTTGAAGTTCCTTCTCCTCGTCTCGAAGCGGAAGGAACCGCAACTCCGCTGCACAATCGCTTATTCCGATCAACTTGATGCCGAAAGACTCGCCGTGAGGAAAATTGAATGCGCCGCACCGTCGCGTGGCCCTCGCCGGACCATCCTCTCACCATGAACCGTCGCTCGCAGGAAATCGATGCGCACACTCGACATATCAGGTCGGACTGCCACCCAGCTCCTGCTTCAGTTCCTTCACACTCTCGGAGACGGTGGTTAAATGCGGGTTGATTTTGAGCGCCGCCTCGAATGCTCTGAGCGCGGCCTTCTTGTCGCCCAGTAATAGATAAATCTGCCCGAGACCGGCGAGCGCTCCCCAATGCCGCGGCTCGAGCTCCAGCGTGCGCTGGATATCCGCGACGCTCGCATCGAAATCATGCATCAGGAACTCGACGGTCGCGCGCTTGTTGTAGCCTTCCGCGAAGGTTGAATCGAGCTCCACCACCTTGTTGAACGCGGCGAGCGCGAGTTCGGTATTCCTAAGAGAGAGTGCGTCAATACCCTGTTGCATGAATGCATCGACGCGGGGATTGCCGTCATTCGCCCAAATTGCCTCGATCCGCTGCTCGATCAGGCCCGCCTCGATCGAGGAATGCGAGGCCTGCAAATCCGCGAACAGATCCTTAAGGCGCGGATCGTCCTGGCGCGCGAGTGCCGGCGCGGATAGGAACACAAATGACAGCAAGGAAAGTGACAGCCAGCGGCGCATGCCCACCCTATAGCGGAGAGGACGCACCGCTGCCAATGGCCAAACCCGGGGCTCTAACGCGCTTCCCGAGCAGGAACCCGCGATCTTTCGGCGCCGAATTCAGCCTCGGCTTCTTTAGGCAGAACGTGTGCCCTCGGAGCCGGAGCGCTCCTCCTTGACGACGATTTCGATCAGTCGATCGGTGCTGCGATGAAGTCCCATCTGTTCGAGCGCCGCTCGAAATATCGCGCCGACCAACTCGTCGGAGACCACCACTTTGAGCGCCTTGCCGTAGGTTGCCGAGCGGAGCGTGGCCGGTGCAAGCCGATTGACCGCTAGCACCGTAAGCGCCACCAGATCGATCGCGGGCACGTCGCGCGCGACCGGTGCGCAGTCGGCCTCGGCGGTATCCGACGGGACCGCGTCCGCTGCCACAGCCACAAGGTGCATCGATCTCCCCTTCTAGAGCGGGTGGCGAACCGACGCCGTCGAACCTGCTCCAGCATCGCTGGCTATTTGCGTTTCCCGCAGCGAAACGGGCGGCCATTCCGGCCGTTGCGAGAAAGTGCTTCGGTCGGATTGATCGCTCTACCAGTGTTTGATGACAGATTTATTATGACGACAACGACTTGGAACAATAGATGGAATTAGCCCTCCGCCTCCGATCTCCGATCGACGGCTCAGGCGACTCGGATGCACCCAGGCTCAGGAAGCCGGGTGCACCAACAGCACGGGATCGCGCGCAATCCTAAGGGTGACCGGCAAGTACCCCAGCACATCGCCGTCGATCTGCACTGGCGCGTCCTCGGGCCCGGAGAGGCGCACCGAGGTAGCCGTGGCGATCTCGAAGTCGGGCTGACGCTGCAGCAAGCCCAGCCCTAAGGCCACGAGCGCGCGGAACGCCGCCCAGCGGCCTGCCCGCTTGAAGATCGCGAGTTGAAAGCTCGGCTCGGAGAGCCGCGCCGCCGGCGCGAGGATGAAGCGACCGCCATAGTAGCGTGCCCGGGTCGCGATGACTGAGGCCGCCTCGCGGTGCGCCTCGCCGAGATCCAGCAAGAAGGCTCCCGGATGATAGCGCCAGAGCCGCACGAGAATGCTCCAAACGAATGCCAGCTTACCGATGCGCTGCTTCAGTCGGAGATCAAGGGTATCGACGACCTCGGCATCGAACCCGATCCCGGTCATCAGCAGAAAGCGACGCGACCGACGTCCGTCCTCGAATACGGCCTCGCCAAGCGCCACTCGGCGCGCCGGTCCGGTGGCAACAATTTCCGCAAGCCGTCGCGGGTCGCGCGGCAATCCGATTTCATTTGCCAGCACGTTGGCCGTGCCGAGTGACAGGAGGCCCACGGGAAGGCTCGGGTCGACAAGCCCGTTCACCACCTCGTTCATCGTGCCGTCGCCGCCTGCGACGGCGATCGCATCGAATTCGCTCGCGCGCGCCGCCCGCGCAAAGACCTCGGCATCGCCGGGAGCGCGTGTCTCGCGCACCACAATGGTGACCCCGAGCCGTGAAAGCGCAGTCAAGGCTGTATCGAGGCGGCGGCGCGCGCGGCGGCCAGCGATGGGGTTGAAGATGACGAGCATGCGCCGTCGCATCGGCGCGGCTGTCATATTTCCGTAACGTCCAAGCAATGATCCCGCAACATCAGCCATTTATAAGCTGTTCTTGAGGCGGCGCATGGGGACAACACTCTGCGCGACTGACGCCGCCAAGACAAGCACTGTGTTCGGAAAAAAGGAGAATACGTGAACTATATGGACCCGAGTCGGCGTTACCGGACGATCTGGATCTCCGACGTTCATCTGGGCACGCGCGGCTGCAAGGCCGAATTCCTCCTCGATTTCCTCAAGCACAGCGAGTCCGAATATCTCTATCTCGTCGGCGACATCGTCGACGGCTGGCGCCTGAGCCGCTCCTGGTACTGGCCGCAGTCCCACAATGACGTGGTGCAGAAGCTGCTGCGCAAGGCGCGCAAGGGCACCAAGGTCTATTACATTCCCGGCAATCACGACGAGTGGCTGCGCGACTACGTCGATCTGCAGATGGGCGGTGCGACACTGGTCGATGAGGCGATCCACGAGACTGCCGACGGCAAGCGGTTGTTGGTTATGCACGGCGATGCCTTCGACGGCGTCGTGCGCTATGCGCGCTGGGTGGCGCTGCTCGGCGACTGGGCCTATGACAATGTGCTGCGCCTCAATCATTACTACAACATGATCCGGCGCCGGCTCGGCTACCCCTACTGGTCGCTCTCGGCCTATCTCAAGAAAAAGGTCAAGAACGCGGTCGAATACATCTCCAACTACGCCGACGCGATCGCCGCCGAGGCGCGGCGCCGCGAGGTGGACGGAATCGTTTGCGGCCACATCCACCAGGCCGAAATCCGCGATATCGAGGGTGTCCTCTATTGCAACGACGGCGATTGGGTCGAGAGCTGCAGCGCCCTCGTCGAGCATTTCAACGGCCAGCTCGAGGTCATTCACTGGGCGGAGATCCGCGCCTTCGACATGTTGGCCGAGCGGACAGCGAAGGCGGAGGACGAGGACGAGATCGAGGTGGTGGGCGCCCAAACACAATGAGGATTGCCCTCGTCAGCGATGCGTGGCGCCCGCAGATGAACGGTGTGGTGCGCACGCTGACCAAGACCACCGCTGAGCTCCAGGCATTGGGACATGACGTCCACACGATCACGCCGGAGCCGTACCCGAGCATCGCCTGCCCCACATATCCCGAAATACGCTTGGCACTCGTCTCCGGCCGCCGCATCGCCGAGGCCCTCGAAGCGAGCAGCCCGGACGCCATCCACATCTCGACCGAAGGCCCGCTCGGGATCGCCGTGCGGCGGTATTGCCTGAGGCGCGGCCTCGCCTTCACCACGGCGTTCCACACCCGTTTTCCCGAGTATGTCTGGGCGCGTTTCCGTGTCCCGCTCAGGCTCACTTATGCATTTCTCCGCCGCTTTCATGGCGCGGGCCAAGCGCTGATGGTGGCAACGCCCGCCGTCGAACGCGAGCTTGCGCGGCGCGGCTTTCGCAATCTTCGGCGCTGGACACGCGGCGTCGATGCCGACTTGTTCTCGCCCGACCGGCGCGGCGACTGGTCCGAGTTGCCGCGGCCGATTTTCCTCACCGTCGGCCGGCTCGCGGTGGAGAAGAACATCGCCGCTTTCCTCGATCTTGACCTCCCGGGGTGCAAGGTGGTCGTGGGCGACGGGCCGCAGCTTGCCGAGCTGCGGCGGCGCTACCCCAAGGCGCTTTTCATCGGCAAGCGCGAAGGAGAGGAGCTGGCACGCTGTTACGCCGCTGCCGATGTGTTTGTGTTCCCAAGCCGCACCGATACCTTTGGCCTCGTGCTGCTGGAGGCACTGGCGGCCGGCGTCCCTGTCGCGGCCTACCCGGTCGCGGGTCCCATCGACGTGATCGGTGACGCACCGGTTGGCCGGCTCGACCAGGACTTGCGTCGCGCGGCGCTGCAGTGCCTGGATGTTCCCCGCAAAGCGTGCCGCGAGTATGCGCTCAAATTTTCCTGGCGCGCGTCGGCGGAGCAGTTCCTTTGCAACCTGGTGCCGGTTTCGGGCGCCGTCGGATAGGCTTGGCTCAGTTGATCTGAGCCAAGGGTTTATGTGTCGGCATGGGCGTGTCGTAGCCCGGCGGCAACTTTGCCCACGGATAGCCCTTGGCCCCGAGGTCGTAGCCGACCTTGAACAGCTCGTTCATGTAATGCGTGTCGAAGGGGTGAGCCAGCGGCACGTCGAATGTCGAGGGTATGTAGGCGAGATTGAAATCGATGTGGTCGCGCTGGGTCTGGACGTAGATGCGATAGAGATCGCCGATACCTTGGGTCTGGATGAGGGAATCGACCGCACGTCCGGCGATGCTGAGCGTCTGCCGATTGACCTGCGACCAGTCTGGGTCGAGCCGCGCATTACGGATGACGTAAACCCGGCGCTGACGCGAGCCTGCGTTCGTCCCGCGGCTGAGCTCCGCGATGTTGAGGTTGGGCGGATAGATGAAGACCTGCGAGGCCGCGCCGCCATCCACGTGCATTTCCTGATAGGCTTTGCCGTCCACCTCGACGTCGAACATGGTCGGCGGGAAAGCTCCGGGGATTGCGGCTGAAGCAACGAGGAGCTGGCGGACCAATTCGAGTGCATTCGGACTGCCGCTCGCGGCGATCTTGGTGACGTTCCAGATCACCGGGCGGCGGGCGTCCAGATCGGTGGTGCCGACCAGTAGCAGCCGACCCTTGGCGTACTCGGCGGCGATTGCATCGAGCATCGCCTGGTCGAAGATCTTTGCCACCGTCTTATGCAGCGGCGCGTTATCGGCCATCGCATCGTTCCAAATCGCGGCTGTGAACGAGCGCTCCTCCAAGACGTCTTTGTCGGTGATCGTGGTGTATACCGTCTTCAGCTTGTCATCGTAAGCGGGACCCAGGAAGGCGAACGGGGCAATCAAAGCCCCGGTGCTGACGCCGGTCACGATCTTGAAGCTTGGACGGTTGCCGGCGGCGGTCCAGCCGACCAGCAGACCGGCGCCGAACGCGCCGTTCTCGCCGCCGCCGGAGATCGCGAGGTAACTGACCGGCGGAAGCGGCCCGCTCTCGCCCGCGGCTTTTCGCGCTGCGACCTCTCGCCTAAAAGAATCGATCCCGTCATTGATCATTTCCGGCGTGGCTTCATCGCCCCAGTAGCGGATGCCGGTCATGCCATCGACGGTTATTGGATGCTCCTCCTCTGCAACCGGCACGGCAGGGAGGCGAGCAGGCGTGCCGCAAGCTCCCAACATCGCCAAAGCAGTCACGCAGAAAGGCAGAATGAATTGGCGTCCCAGTGCTCGCATGCGCGACTCTCCGTTCGGTAGGACCAAAAACGCCGGGCGCGGCCCTCACGCTGATGCAGTCGGCTGATCCCGACCCTCCCCTCGGTATTCGAAGGTCGCCTTTTTTGCGGCGGTCGGCAACCCTTCGATTGTGCAGCAAAGAGAATTAGCGCTCTCCGCGAGTAGACCAAGCCACCGGTGAGATTCAGCCGACGCGAAAGCGGCAACAATGCGAGCCTGCTCGCAACCTTGTCCGTGCTTGCTCCAGCACTATTCTTTTTGCAGGGAAGTGGCATCGAATTCGTGGGTATTCCAATGCCAAGCGGACAATCGGTCGATGCCTCGACCGGAGCGCATTCTCGTGCGGACATGGTGTGGATTTCCGGCGGTACGTTCCGAATGGGATCGGATCAGCATTATCCGGAGGAAGCGCCGACTCATCCCGTAACCGTTGCTCCTTTCTGGATCGATCGGACGCCCGTCACCAATCGCGAGTTCCGCCGCTTCGTCAAGGAAACGGGCTATGTGACGCTCGCCGAGCTCGCGCCGGACCCGAAGGACTATCCGGGCGCGCTACCGCATATGTTGAAGCCGGGCTCGCTTGTCTTCACTCCGGCGAAGCACCCGGTTGATCTCGGCGACTGGCGGCAATGGTGGCGATTTGAGTTCGGTGCGAATTGGCGCCGCCCATCGGGTCCGAAATCGAGGCGCGCGCTCGACGAGCATCCAGTGGTGCATGTGGCGCTTCGAGACGCCCAGGCCTATGCGGCGTGGGCGAGCAAGGAATTGCCGACCGAGGCGGAATGGGAGTTTGCCGCGCGCGGCGGCCTCGATGGCGTCGAGTTCGCGTGGGGCGATGAGCTGACCCCGGGCGGCCGGCACATGGCGAACACGTGGCAGGGGATCTTCCCATACCAGGACCTGGCCGACGACGGGTATGCCGGCACATCTCCGGTCCGCGCGTTCCCGGCCAATGGATACGGTCTCTTCGACATGATCGGGAATGTCTGGGAGTGGACGGCTGACTGGTACTCGGCCGGCCACGCCGCGACGGCGAGCCCGTGCTGCATTCCGGAAAATCCGCGCGGCGGTCCCGAGTCCGAGAGCTACGACCCCTGCGATCCCGCAATCCGAATCCCGCGCAAAGTCGTCAAAGGCGGCTCGCATCTCTGCGCGCCGAACTACTGCCGGCGCTATCGCCCCGCCGCGCGCCACGCACAACCGGTCGATACCGGCATGAGCCACGTGGGCTTCCGGTGCATCGTGCGGGGAGCCAAACCGAGCTGAGAATTAAAGGAGTCGAGGACGCCATGCCGAAAGTTAGCGTGCTTTAACCAATTGGCATACCTGACCGGACAGCAGGAGAAGTCGGATCGCCTGGGCTTCATCTATTTTGACGATGACGGTCACTTGGTCGCGCTGCGCTTCGGGAATTGGAAGTTGGTTTTCGCCGAACAGAAGACGCCGGGCACGCTCGATATTTGGGGCGAGCCGTTCACTCAGCGGCGGTTGCCCCTGTTCTTCAATCTTCGGATGGACCCTTACGAGAAAGCGCAGATCACCTCCAATTCCTATTGGGAGTGGTCAATGCACAAGGGATACCTTCTGATGGCCGGGCAAGCGATCGTCGCCCAGTTCATCGAAACGTTCAAAGAATATCCGCCACGGCAGCGCCCGCAGAGCTTCAGCGTCGATCAGATCATGGAGAAGTTGAACACGCCGACGGATGATTGACCACCGGCGAGCGGCGCAATGGCGCTAACCGGCCGCCTCGCGCCAGAACGGCGCGGACGACCGGAACGCTCTCCACTGCTTCGCAAGCCGGCGCCGCATGCGCTTGGTGTTGCGCGCGTGCCAACCGACCACCAACCCGCCCGCCCGCGCGAGCGCCGGGCCGTCTTCGGCGCTGCATTCGGCCGCGAATTGTTCGATGAACCGCCGCGCGATCTCGATGTCGTTGAGGAGGCCGAGCTGCTCTTGCAGCCTCGAGAGGCGCTTGAGGTATGGCCGCGCCGCCTCTTCGCTGTAGAGCGAGCGGAAAGAATCGGCGGCGTAGCGAAGCTTTTTCACCGCAAGCCGCAACAAGTGCCGCTCGTCGGCCGAAAGCATGCCGAGCCGCCGCCCGCGTTTGCGCGCTTTCTGGTGCCGATCGGTCAGCAGCGCGTTCGCGAATTCGAACGCCGGCGCGGCGAGGCCCTTCAGCGCATCCGGGTCAAGGCGCTCCTGCCAGGTTCGCGTCTCGCCAAAGCGGCTCACCTCGAGCAGCAACCCCGTATAGCGGGTCGTGTCGCAAGCGGTGCGCACCCGCTCGTAGGCGGCGCCGCGCGCGTTCCGCGCCAGTTCCTCGAGCCGTTGCAGCGCGGCTTCCTCGCCGAAGGCCGCCGTCACCGGCGCGAGCTGAGTGTCGATCAGCACGTCGAGGTCGCGCGCAGCGCCCAGCTCTGCGGCGAGCCATTTGAGTTCGCCGCGCAGGCGCGCGACAATTGCGCCGGGCAGCAACGGCCGGAACACCGTCAATGCCGAGCGCAGCCGGCGCAGCGCGAGGCGCATCTGGTGGACCCCTTCGGGATCGTGGCCCTGGCGTGCCGCCGCCTCGTTGGCAATGAGGTGCACAAGGCTGTGGTTCAATATCGCCGACAGCGCATCGCTCGCGCTCATCGCGGTATCGAGGCGCAATGGTGTCGCGCGCCGGCTCGCGACCTGTGCCTCCGTGAGCAAGAGATAACCGCGATCGCTTTTGCTGACGGTTTCCAGATGCAGCGGTGCCAGCTCGTTGAGCGCGAGCGCCAGATCGAACAGCGCGTCGGCGTTGCCGTCGCGAAGCTCGAGCTCGAGCTCGCAGATTGGAGCCGAGGCGTTGGTCGTCTGCACGACGCCGCGATCGATTGCCATTTCGATGCTGGCGGAGTTTCCGAGTTGCAGCAGCCGCGTGGTGCGCCGAATGTCCGAGCGGAAGATGGGTGAGAGTGTACCGTGCAACTCGGGCAACTGGTGCACCGTCGCCAAATCGGGCTGGGGGCCCGTCAGCGGCGTTTCCCACTCGCCGCGGCGAAACAGCCCGGCTGCGCTGCCCGCGGTCGACTTTACGGTCTGCAGATAGCGCCGGCCGGACTCGCGCACACGCAGCATGATGCCTTGTTCGCGCAAAGTGAGGCGCGGCGTGTCGTAGTAGACGTTGCGCAAAGCACGGGTTACCGCTCGGCGCGCACCCGGGGGACGCAACTGCGGCGAGCGCATTACTCGCGCCAAGCGGTCGGGCGGTATCGACAGCTTCAGCTCGACCTCCCGACCGGGCTCCATGCGGGCAACCCCCTTTTTCCGGAACGGCACTCTAGCGCACCCTCAAAAGAGTGCCACGAAATTGTCTTATTGAAAGCCGGAGTCGCAAGGGTGACCCAACATCTTGTAGGAGCATGTGGATTTGGCCCGAGGCCTTGCTTCCGTCGGTTGATTTCCATTACCCTGATACCTGCTTTTGCAGGGCCTCCTTAGGCATGAAAACGCTGCACCTGTTGCGCCATGCAAAATCGAGCTGGGACGATATCTCGCTCGACGACCATGATCGCCCCTTGAGCAGACGCGGCCGGCGTGCCGCCGAGGCACTGGCGGGATATTTGGTCGCCGACTCTCAGGACATCATATGGATATTGGGCTCGACGGCGCGACGCGTGCGCGAGACGGTCGAGCCGATCCTCGCCGTGCTCAAACCGGCACGGATCGTATTCGAGCACCGACTCTACCTCGCGAGTTCGGCGACCCTGTTGGATGAGATCAGGAAGGTCGACGAGGGCGCGAGCCGTGTGCTCTTGGTGGGCCATAATCCCGGCCTGCACGAATTGGCCCTCGCGCTGGTCGAGCCCGGTTCGCGCGAGAAGCTGCCGGCGATCACCGGTAAGTTCCCGACCGGAGCGCTCGCGAGCTTGCAAGTATCAAGCAGCTGGCGGCGGCTCGCGCCCGGTGCCGCCAAGCTGATGACATATCGATCCGCGCGCGACCTCGTTCCCCCGGATGCATCCGGAATTTCGCGCTGACGCGATGCCCGGCGGGCCCCCGCCTTCCGAGCTCCGCGGTGCTGCTCGCGGCGCTCGGCGTCGCCACCGGTCTGTTTGCCGGCGAAAGCTGAAGGGTTGAAACCATGTCAAAGTATCCACATCCGCCGCCGTTGCCGCCCGCGCTTCGTCATCGGGAATATGAGCGCATTCTCTACCTTTTGCAGATCGAACTGGTGAAGTTGCAGCGCCACGAGATCGCCCATGGGAGCGGCATTCTCGTGATCTTCGAGGGGCGCGATGCCGCCGGCAAGGACGGCACCATCAAGCACATCGTCGAGCATCTGAGCCCCCGCGAGACGCGCGTGGTGGCGCTTGGGCCGCCGGACGATCGCGATCGGCGCTCCTGGTACTTCGAGCGATACGTGCCGCAGCTGCCGGCGAAGGGTGAAATGGTGCTGTTCAACCGGAGCTGGTACAACCGAGCAGGCGTGGAGCGGGTAATGGGTTTCTGCACCAAGGAGCAGACGCGCCTCTTCCTCAAGGATGTGCCAGAGTTCGAGAGCCTTCTGGTGCGCTCGGGGATTCGCCTTATCAAGTACTATCTCGACGTCAGCAAGAAAGAGCAGAAGCGCCGACTCAAGGAGCGGCGCAATGATCCGCTGAAGCAGTGGAAGCTGAGCCCGATTGACGCCAAGGCGCCGCTGCTCTGGGAAAAGTACAGCAAAGCGCGCGACGAGATGCTGGCTAAGAGCCACACCGAATTCGCGCCATGGACCATTGTCCGCGCCGACGACAAGGACCTTGCCCGCGTCAACGTCATTCGCGACCTGTTGTGGCGCTTGCACTATCCGGGGCGGGGCACGACGCTGAAACGGCCCGATCCGGCGGTGGTGTTCGGCTACGGCCCCGAAGCGATCGAAAGCGGGCTGATCGCACCGTGATCGACCCGCTGGGTTTCCCCCGGCTTCGCGCCATGGTGAAGCATATCGACTTCGGTTGACCCGATCGGCTAGCGTGCCACGCCCTTTTCGCCGGCGAGTCCCATCGTGCCCGACCAAGCGCCGCTCAGAGCTCCCATCCCGGCATCGCCGCCAGCGGCACGGCGGCGGCTGGTCACAGCGGCCGTGCTGATAGGCATGTTCATGGCGGCGGTCGAGAGCAGCATCGTCGCGCCTGCAATGCCGACGATCGTCGCGACGCTCGGCGGTTTTCAGCTTTTCACTTGGGTGTTCTCCAGCTACCTGCTGGCGCAGGCGGTGACAATTCCGATCTATGGCCGGCTTGCCGACGTGCATGGCCGCAAGCGCGTGTTCTGCATCAGCACGGTGATCTTCCTCTTGGGATCGACGCTCTGCGGCTTCGCCCAGAGCATGGAAGCGCTTATCGGTTTCCGTCTCCTGCAGGGGATCGGCGCGGGTGCCATCGTGCCGATCGGCAGCACGATCGTCGCCGACATCTACTCGCCGGCGGATCGCGCGCGCCTGCAAGGCTATCTCTCGAGCGTTTGGGGCATCGCGGCGATCATTGGTCCGGTGCTCGGCGCCTTTATCGTCCTGCACCTCTCCTGGGCGCTGATCTTCTGGATCAATCTGCCGGTGGGCGCGCTGGCGATCGCGCTGCTGGCCGTATTTTTCCGCGAGCGCGCGCACGCGAAGCGGCGAAGCATCGATTATGGCGGCGCGGCTCTCCTGGTGCTCGGCTCGGGCGCACTGATGATGGCGCTGATCCAGGCGCACGAACTGAGCCCAGCCGCGTTCGGGGGCCTGCTTGTGGTCGCCGCTCTCGGCATTGCCGCATTGATCCGGCACGAGTTGAGCGCCGCCGAGCCGATGCTGCGCCTCGATCTCTGGAAGAATCGCACCATCGCGATCGGCAATGTCGGCAGCACGGTGATCGGTGCCATCATGATGGGCATCACCGCCTTCCTGCCCGCTTACGTACAGGGGGCGATGGGGCGGAGCCCCGTCGTCGCGGGCTTCGCGCTCACGGCGATGTCGATCGGCTGGTCGAGCGCGAGCACGCTCGGCGGCCAAGTGATGCTGCGCACGTCCTACCGCACGACCGCGTTGCTGGGCGGGGTCTCGCTGGTGCTCGGCAATGGCGTGATGATTCTGCTGCAGCCCGGATCGGGTCCAGTAGTCGCCGGGATCGGCGCGCTACTGATCGGCATGGGTATGGGATTTTGCAGCACCACCTTCATGGTTTCGATCCAAAGCGCCGTCGGTTGGGCCGAGCGAGGCACCGCGACGTCGGCGATGCTGTTCATGCGCTTCGTCGGCCAGTCGATTGGCGTCGCGCTGTTCGCCGCCGTGTTCAACTACGCTTTGTTCGGCGCCGGCTCCACAGGTGGCGATGTCGTCAACCGCTTGATGGAACCATCGCAGCGGCAAAGCCTGGACCCCGACACCATCGCGCGGCTCACCGCCGAGATCGCGGGCGCACTGCACGCCGTCTACCTGATCGGCATTGTCCTCGCCGCCCTCGCTCTCGCGATCACCGCGGCGTTGCCGCGGGGCCATAGCCCGCACGCGGAACTCGATCAGTAATCCGCACGCGCCTCTGCGCAATCTTCCCGTAGCAGACTTGACGAATAAGCACGCGCCGCTGCGAAGCGCCGTGCTGGCTTGCCTGGCTGGGGCGGCAGTCTGCTGCAAACCCCTCTCCCTTCAATTCTCTGTTTAGCAGGGAAAATACAGGGAATTTCGCGAGTTCGAGCGATTTCCAAATCGCGATGCCGCTAAAAATCGACAAACCCAGAGGCACTTACAGGCCATTTCTCTAGGCGGGAAAACAGGGAATTGCCCCCGAGGCACAGGGAAATCGTCAAAACAAAACAGGGATTTTCCGGCAAACCTGGCGGCCATCTCGCGGCGGTCCAATCGCAATCGAGGATGGTCGCGAGATCCCCATATTGAGTGGCGGGCATCTCACCAGCCTTCTGGCCGGGCGAAAGCGTCACACGCTCGCAGCCACCTATACCGAACTTGGCTTTCCCGCCCTCTCACGGCGGCAACACCGGTTCGAATCCGGTAGGGGACGCCA
>DATIYT010000008.1:0-3795 GCA_035517495.1 Allostellaceae bacterium
GGCGGTAGGGCCGTGCGTCGCGGCAAGCGGCGGAATAGTGCGGTGTTTTTGGACTAGTTAGGAGATCGCCATGTCTCTGCCTCCGCTTAGCGACCGAGAGACAAACATTCTTCAAGAGCAGCGAAAAAAACTGGAACACACGTACGTTGAGTGCGCCAAGATTTTTGGTGCGCCCATCAGTCCCAATGCGGCGCGCGCGCTCGACCGGATCAACGATGCGATGGAAGCCATCGACAAGGAAATAATCGAGCGGGGAAAGCTACGCCCATGGGTAGCTTCCTGATCTTGAACGCTTAAGTGCGAGTGCCGTGACCCCGCTGCGATTGCTTGCCGGGGCTGGGGAGAGCGTTAAGCCGTTCAATCCTCTTCGTCTTTACTCGCAGGCTCTAAACCAGAGTTTAGCAGTCCGCAACACAAGCCCATGACGTCTTTACTCGAGTGCAATAGCGACCGCGACTCAAACTCTTCCAAGATGGTCGTCATCGCATCTGCCGCCATCGAATGATCGGAGAGTCGAAAATGTCTTCTGTAACCGCCACCGCAAATGCGAGCGCGTCCACCAAGCCCGCGAAGCAGTTGCCCGCGCCCAATAGCGACTTCTACGAAGTCTACGAAACATTGAACCCCGACGAACTCGCGACAGTGAAGCGGGTACGGGCCTTCATGGAGGCCAAGGTTGCACCCATCGTCACGAAATATTGGGTGGACGATGCTTTTCCCTTCGAGCTGCTGCCGGCGGTGAAGGAGCTGGGCATTGGCGGGCTTGCAATGAAGGGCTACGGCTGCGCGGGCGGAAGCTTGGCCCAGTTGGGCTTTGTCTCAATGGAACTTGCGCGTACCGACCCTTCCTTCGCGACATTCGTGTGCGTGCACACGGGCCTGGCGATGGGCTCCATCTACATCGACGGATCGGAAGAGCAGAAGCAGAAGTGGCTGCCGCCGATGGCCCGATTCGAGAAGATCGGCTGTTTCGGCCTCACCGAGCCGCTCGTCGGTTCCGGTGCCTCCGGGGGCCTGACCACGACCGCGAAGCGTGAGGGCGACACTTGGATTCTCAACGGCGAGAAGCGGTGGATCGGCAACGCCCCATGGTGCGATGTTTCGATCATCTGGGCTCGAGATGTCGCCGATAACCAGGTCAAGGGCTTCATCGTCGAAAACAAGTCGACGCCCGGCTTCAGCGTCGAGAAAATTGAGCACAAGATCGCGCTGAAGATCGTCCAGAATGGCCATATCACGCTGCAGGACGTCCGGGTACCGGAAGCCAACCGCCTCCAGGGTGGCAACTCGTTCCGCGACACCGCGAAGGTGCTGAAAATTACACGCTACCTCGTTGCCTGGATGGCAACGGGATGCGCGATGGGCGCCTATGAGGCCGCGCTCGACTATGCCCAGAGCCGTCAACAGTTCGGCAAGCCGATCGGCTCGTTCCAGCTGGTGCAGGACCTGCTCGCCAGAATGATTGCCAATATCACGGCCTCGCAGTGCCTGATCGTGCGTCAAGCGCAGCTTCATGCCGAAGGTAAGCTGACGGACGCCCATGCGGCGCTCGCCAAGGCATTCGCCACGGCCAAGTGCCGCGAGACTGTCGCTTGGGCGCGAGAGCTGCTGGGCGGCAACGGCATCGTCGCCGACTACAAGGCCGCGCGGTTCTTTGCGGATTGCGAAGCACTCTACTCCTACGAGGGCACGTATCAGATGCAAAATCTGATCGTCGGCAAGGCCGTCACGGGCTTCGGCGCCTTCGTGTGATACGCCGCGGTTAGCCAGCGCTTCTTCCCGGGCCAGCCCGTTTCGACCAGGAGAGATGAAGATGCCTTCAGCAGCAGCAACCCTCGCACCTTCACCCGCAGTCGTACCGATGGCTTCGCTCGCAGCGGCGCCGGCTCTCGCGAATGTCGTGTACGAGCGGAAGGGTGCCATCGCCTATGTGACCGTCAATCGACCCAAGGTGCTCAATGCGTTGAGCAAGGCGACCTGGGCAGATCTGCGAACTGCATTCGAGGCCGCGCGAGACGACGCGTTCGTGCGCGGCGTCATCCTTACCGGTGCCGGCAACAAAGCATTCATTGCGGGCGCCGACATCGGCGAGCTCGCGCATGTCACGGCGTTCGAAGCACAGCAGTCGAGCCGTTTCGGACAGGAAGTTCTCGATCTCATCGAGAATCTCGGCAAGCCCGTGATCGCGGCGGTCAATGGCTTTGCGCTCGGCGGCGGGTGCGAGACGGCGATGGCTTGCACGATCAGGATCGCGGTGGAGAGCGCAAAATTCGGCCAGCCCGAAGTCAAGCTGGGCCTGCTCCCCGGCGGCGGCGGCACGCAACGCCTGCCACGACTGATCGGCAAGGGCCGCGCCCTGCAGCTCATTCTGTCCGGAGAAATGATCGGTGCGCAGGAGGCCTATCGCATCGGGCTCGTCAACGAAATCGTCGCGGCAGCCGATCTGATGTCGCGCGCCGAGGCAATCCTGAATGCGATCGCCGCCAACGCGCCGATCGCCGTCAAGTTCGCGCTGGACGTCACGAACAAGGGGCTGGAGACGAGCCAGAGCGAAGGGTTGCTGCTCGAAGCTTCTTACTTTGGCCTCTGCGCGGCGACCGAAGACAAGAAGGAGGGCACCTCCGCCTTCCTCGAAAAACGCGCACCCCAATTCCACGGGAGCTGAAGGGACTTTCCTCTCATGACGATCCAGAAGACATCAACGCCAAACGACAACATTTTCTCCGGCCTGAAGGTCGTGGACCTTGCCAGCTTCATCGCGGGTCCCAGCGCAGCCGTGATTTTGTCCGATTTTGGCGCCGATGTGATCAAGATCGAGCCGCCTTCCGGCGATCTCTGGAGAACGGCGCACAAGATACCGCCGCAGCCGCACGCGGAGGACGCCTATCCCTGGCATTTGGCCAACCGAAACAAGCGCGGCATGACGCTCAATTTGAAATCTCCGAGCGCGCTGCAGGTGCTGGAGCGACTGGTCAAGTGGGCTGACGTCCTCATCGTCAACACGCCGCACCCCGCACGCAAGAAATTGAAGCTCGAATATGACGATGTCGTGCAATGGAATCCGCGCCTGATCTATGCGGATCTCACGGGCTTCGGGGAAAAAGGCCCCGATGCGGATCTTCCGGGGTTCGACATCACGTCTTATTGGGCCCGAAGCGGATTACTGTCCATGACGCGCGACGCCGGGGCGCCGCCAACCTGGCCGGTCGCCGGCAGCGGAGACAATGCGACTGCGGTCGGCCTCTACTCCGCGATTGTGACGGCGCTTTATCGTCGTGAGCGTACCGGCAGGGGATCCCATGTTACGACGTCTCTCCTCGCCGAAGGCGTTTGGTCAGCAAGTGTCTTTATCCAGGCTGCGCTATGCAAAGCGGACTTTTTCGGACTGCACGACCGAAGGCACCCCGCAAATGCGGCGCTGAATGTGTATCGCACGTCGGATGGCACCTGGTTCGTCCTTATCGTCACGCCTGACAAGTTGGAAGCTGTGGCGAAGGCAATTGGCCGTCCGGACGTTCTGACGGATGCGCGATTCTCCGATCCGGCCAAGCTGATGCAGAACATGCCGCAGCTGGTCGCAATTCTCGACGAACTCTTCGGATCTCAACCGATGGCGCATTGGTATGAAGTCTTCAATGGCGTTCACGTCACGTTCGGCGCCGTGCGTGGGCCGCAGGAGGTCGTCGACGACCCACAGCTTCGGTTCAATGACATGGTCGTGCCGCTCGAAGGCGCGGGCGGCAAGCTGACCACGACAATCAGCAGTCCCATTCAGGTGCAGGGCGTCGGAAAAGT
>DATIYT010000009.1:0-152574 GCA_035517495.1 Allostellaceae bacterium
TTTTGTTATTGACTAGCGACACCGCGAGAAATTGCAGTTGCCATTTCTTGCTATTGGCGTGCGGCGCGCATCGTCGCGTCCGCCGCCGGAGGGCTCTTCGATCCGCAACCATTCGCGCGACAAATGAATAATCCGGCGTCCGCCGGCGTCGCGCAAGCATCGAAATCGAACGAAGGTGACCACTCCGCACCGCGGCGCGCAAACCGCCCCGGTTATCGGGGCTTAGCTCAAGGTCGTCGTGTATCATCGCC
The DNA here is from genome assembly GCA_035517495.1 of Allostellaceae bacterium. Taxonomy (GTDB): domain Bacteria; phylum Pseudomonadota; class Alphaproteobacteria; order ATCC43930; family CGMCC-115725; genus DASZHJ01. Next base: position 252 of record DATIYT010000009.1, read on the forward strand.
TCTCGTCATCGCCTCTCGATCGGCGCGCCGACCCGCCGGTTCTGGCACCTCGATTGATGGCGCGATTTATATCTCTTCGCGGTCTTCTTCTCGACGCCGTTTATTGCTGCGGACCACGGCGCGGGCGCCGCCCGACATCCACGCGCCGGCCTCAAGATCGGCCTTAAGAAGTGAATCCTAAATTTCCCGTAACCTAGCGAATCGCCGCGTTGCGCCCCTAACCGGCTCTGCTAAAGTGGGCAGGCATCGCCGTTGTAATAATAGCAATGAACACGGCGCGCTAAGCCAAACAGCCCGCGGTCCACGCGGTGTCAAAACGGGGGAACGCATGACGGCAACCACCATGAGCCCGGGCGGCCAGCGCCAAGGCCTCGGCTTCATCATCTCGGCGTCGTCGGTCGGCACGCTGATCGAATGGTACGATTTCTATTTGTATGGCGTGCTCGCGCTGTTCTTCAGCAAGCACTTTTTTTCGCCGTCGCTCAACGAGACGACGGCCTTCATCCTAAGCTTATTCGTATTTTGGACCGGGTTCCTGGTCAGGCCGTTCGGCGCGATCGTGTTCGGACACCTGGGTGACCTGATCGGCCGCAAGTTCACGTTCATGCTGACGCTCGGCCTGATGGGTGCTTCGACCTTCGTTGTCGGCTTGCTGCCCGGGTACGACGTCATTGGCGCGTTGGCGCCAATCCTGCTGGTCGCCATGCGCGTGCTGCAGGGGCTCGCTCTGGGCGGCGAGTATGGCGGCGCCGCGACCTATATCGCCGAACATTCGCCCGACGGCCGGCGCGGGTTCTACACGTCCTGGATCCAGACGACAGCGACCATGGGCATCGTGCTCGCCCTGCTGGTCATTCTGGTCTGCCGTGCCGGCTTCGGTGACGCGGTTTTTGCCGACTGGGGCTGGCGCGTGCCGTTCTTGATCTCCGCGATCCTCGTCGTTATGTCGATCTACATCCGTCTCAAGCTCGAGGAATCGCCGCTCTACGCGCGACTCAAGGAACAGGGAAAGGCCTCGAACAATCCGGCGTTAGAGAGCTTCGGCAGCGGGCGGAATTGGGGGTTGATGCTGATCGCGTTGTTTGGTGCTACGGCTCCGGAAGGCGTGGTCTGGTATACGGGTCAGTTCTACGCGCTCTTCTACATGAGTGCGGTGCTGAAAATCCCATACGTCACGGTTTACGTGATCATGATGATCGCGCTGACCGTGGGGGCCCCCTTCTTCATCGTGTTCGGGTCGCTCTCCGATCGAATTGGCCGGCGAAACATCATGACCACCGGTTTTGCGCTCGCGGTCATCTCGTATTGGCCGGTGTTCACGTGGCTTGGAACCTACAAGGACAATCCTGTTGTCCTCACCATCCTGGTCTTCTACATGGTGATTCTGGTCACAATGGTGTACGGGCCGATCGCGGCCTTCCTGGTTGAGCTTTTCCCGGCGCGCATCCGCTACACTTCGATGTCTCTGCCCTATCACGTCGGCAACGGCGTGTTCGGCGGCTTGGTGCCAGCCGCAGGCGCATCGATTGCGGCAATCACGGGTGTGGCGCTTACCGGACTGCTCTATCCCATGGGAATTGCGGCGCTCGGCGTGATCGTGAGTCTCACCTTCATCCGCGAGCCAACGCACGAGGTGAAGATCTGGGACGAGGTCGGCGGCGGGCCGCCGCTGGTGCCGGATCAGCCGTAAGCAGCAGGTCGCCTGCTCTCAAGAGGCCCGGGTCTTCCCGGGCCTCATTTTTTGCGGATCGAAGGGGCAAGCGAGGGTGAGCGGCGGTCAATCCGCGGATTCCCACTCGGCGCGCACGGCGGTGTCGCGTTCGGTGGGCAGGCGCTCTGCCGCCGCTTCGTGCCACTCCTGCGGCGATGCGAGGTGCCTTAGCGCCCAGACGGCCATGGCGCGGACCAATGGCGCGTGATCGGCAAGCAGCGGAAGGACCACCTCCGAAAGCTTCCTGTCGCCGCTGTTGCCGATGGCAATCAGCACGTTGCGCAGGAAGCGGTCGCGGCCAATGCGCTTGATCGGAGAACCGGAGAATCGCCGGCGAAATTCGGCATCGTTCAGTCGGGCGAGTTCGCCGAGCGGGGGCGGCGATGCTGCCGCGGAGGCGCGAAGCCGCGCCTCGCGCCCGGCGGTCGCGAATTTGTTCCAAGGGCAAACCGCAAGACAATCGTCGCATCCGTAGATGCGGTTTCCGATCAGCGGGCGCAGTGCGCGCTCGATCGTTCCCTCGTGCTCGATGGTGAGATAGGAAATGCAGCGCCGCGCATCGAGCCGATAGGGCGCGGGAAAAGCGTTCGTCGGGCAGGCGTCGAGGCAACGCCGACACTCCCCGCAGTGATCGTCTTCCGCGGCGTCCGGCTCGAGCTCCAGCGCGAGGTAGATTTCGCCCAGGAACAGCCATGATCCGAAACCGCGCGAGACCAGGTTGGTGTGCTTGCCCTGCCAGCCCACGCCTGCGCGCTCGGCGATCGGTTTCTCCATCACCGGCGCGGTATCGACGAAGAGCTTGAGGTCGGTCGAGTAGGTCTCCGCGATCCAGCGCGCGAGCGTCCTCAGCTTCGATTTCAAGACGTCGTGATAGTCGCGCCCTCTGGCGTAGACCGATACCTCGCCACGGTTCATGGGCGCCCGTGCCGCGAGCGGATCGAGCTCGGGCCCATAGTTGAGCCCCAGCACCACAACGCTCGAGGCATCGGGCCAAAGCGCCCGCGGCTCGGCGCGTTGATCGGCGCGGTCGGCGAGCCAACCCATGTCGCCGTGATATCCGCGTCGCAGAAACTCACGCAAGTCCTCGCGCGCCGCGCCCCCAAGTGACGCCGGCGCGAAACCCACGGCATCGAATCCCAATGCCAGGGCCCGCGCGCGGATCGTGGCCTTGATCTCCCGGGAGCGAGGTTCCATAAGCAAGAAGGGTACTACAGAGCGCCGTGGCGCGGGGGACGAGATGCTGACCATCAGGCCGTTGCGTCGCCACGAGCTCGACCATTCGAGCAAAGGGAGGACTTTCGATGTTTCGGCCGATGGTCAAAGTATCGGCCGAGTGACCGATCAAGGTGCGATCACGATCAATGACCGGAGCTACACGATCACCGGCGGCGGCGTGACGAGCCCGGGCGCCCGCGAGACCTTGGCGATCCTTGGGGATGGCCGTCTGCCGAAACTGACATGGATTCCCCATGTCCTCGCGAATGCCGACGGCAAGGCGGTCGCGACCTCGAAGAGGGCGGGCTCCCGTGCCTACACCGTCAGCCAGGGCGACCAGGCGTTCCGCTTCGCGCGCGCCGGTTGGATCAGCAGCACTTGGCATCTCTCTTCCCGAGAGGGCGGCGCACTTCTGGGCTCGATCGCCAAAGTGGGATGGTTTGGCCTCACCTGCAGGGTGGAATTGCCGGGAACCCTCGACAAGGTTTTGCAGGTCTTTTTGTTCTGGCAACGTCTGCGCTGGGAGATCGAGAACTCGTCGCAAGACACGCCCTACATCTCGACGACCTGAGAGGCGTTATCCACGCCCGCGATAGGGCGCAACGCCCTGGTCCGGCAGGAACAGGTCACGCGGGGGAGCGCCCGTCTGAAAGAATACGTCGATCGGCATGCCGCCGCGCGGATACCAATAGCCGCCGATCCTAAGCCAACGTGGCGCCAACAGGTCGATCAGCCGCTTGGCGATGCTGAGCGTGCAGTCCTCGTGAAAGGCGCCGTGATTGCGGAACGCGTTTAGATAAAGCTTCAGGGACTTGCTCTCGACAAGCCAGCGCCGCGGCACGTAGTCGATGACCAGATGCGCGAAATCGGGCTGTCCGGTGATCGGGCACAATGCCGTGAATTCGGGTGCGGTGAAGCGCACAAGATAAGTCTCGCGCGGGTGTGGATTGGCGATCCGCTCCAGCACGGCCTCATCGGGCGACGCCGGTACCGGGGTCAGGCGGCCGAGCTGAGTCAGTTTTTCGCGGCGTCGGCTTCGTGCCATCGGTCATTTACCTCATGCAACCCGGTGATGCGCTAGGAGCTCTGTAATCGCTTCGCAAGGCGCGCCTCGACATTGCGACGGCTGCGCTCGAGAAGCTCGGACGCCGGAATGCCCGTCACAGCGCAGAGCCGTGCCCAGTGGTAGAGAACGTCGCCCAGCTCGTAGGCGAGGTGATCGCGGTCGAGCGTGCCGTCCCTAAGACGCTTGCGTAAAAGGTCCGCCACCTCGCCCGCGTCGCCCACCAGGCCGAGACCGATGAGCGCGAGATGGTCCGCGGACGCGTCGGGAGCGGTCCTTGTTGGGCCGACATTGCGCGCCCACTCGACGTAGTCGTCGATATTCATCGGCACCTCCGTACCGCTTGAAGACTAAGTCGCCGCAATATCGCCGCGCGCTTCGCCTTCGGCAACCTCGGCCGCGAAGTCGCCGAGGCGTCGTTGCTCGATCGCCTGGCGCAGGCCTGCCATCAAGTCGCCGTAGTAATGCAGGTTGTGTTCGGTCAACAACATCGCACCCAAGATCTCCCCGGCACGCGCGAGATGGTGCAGGTATGCGCGCGAAAAGCGCGTGCAAGCGGTGCAACCACACTCGGCATCGAGCGGACGAGGATCGTCGAGGTGGCGCGCGTTGCGCAGATTGACGCTGCCGCGGCGCGTAAAGGCCTGCGCCGTGCGGCCGGAGCGGGTCGGCAGCACGCAGTCGAAGAGGTCGACGCCGCGCCGCACGGCCTCGACGAGGTCGTGGGGGCGCCCGACACCCATGAGATAGCGCGGCCGGTCGGCGGGCAATAGCGGCACCGTCACCTCCAGCATGCGCAGCATCGTCTCCTGGCCCTCGCCGACCGCAAGCCCGCCCACGGCGTAGCCGTCGAATCCCAATGCCACCAGCGCCTCCGCCGATTGCCGGCGCAGCTCGGGATAAACGCTCCCTTGCACGATGCCAAAAAGCGCGTAACCCGGCCGTGGCGCAAACGCGTGCTTGGAGCGGAGCGCCCAATCCAGTGAAAGCTGCATCGATTCGCGCGCCACCTCGGTGGTCGCCGGATAAGGCGTGCACTCGTCGAGCGCCATCGTGATGTCGGCGTCGAGCAAGTGCTGAATTTCGATCGAACGCTCCGGCGTCAACTCGTAGCGCGCACCGTCGAGATGCGAGCGGAACACCACGCCCCGCGGGCCGATCTCCCGCAACTTTGCGAGCGACATCACCTGAAAGCCGCCCGAATCCGTCAGGATCGGTAGAGGCCACGCCATGAAGCGGTGAAGCCCGCCGAGCCGCGCCACCCGCTCCGGGCCGGGCCGCAGCATCAGATGGTAGGTATTGGCGAGCACGATCTGGGCGCCGGTCGCGGCGACATCGGCCGGTCGCATCGCCTTCACCGTGCCGACCGTACCGACGGGCATGAAGGCCGGAGTTTCGACGCCGCCGTGTGCAGTCTCGATCCGCCCGCGCCGCGCGGTGCCGTCGGTGGCGAGCAGGCTGAACGAGCGGGTCACGGCGCCGGGTCGATCAAGCACGCATCGCCATAGGAGAAAAATCGATAGCGTGCGTGGATCGCGTGAGCGTAGGCGCGGTGCATTCGCTCGAGGCCCGCGAACGCCGCCACCAGCATGAAAAGGGTCGACCGCGGCAGGTGGAAATTGGTGACGAGACGATCGACCGCGCGAAAACGATAGCCGGGCGTAATGAAAAGCCGCGTCTCGCCGGTGAAGGGGCGAATATGCCCCCGCTCGTCGGCGGCGCTCTCGATGAGACGGAGGCTTGTGCTGCCCACAGCGACGATGTGGCCCCCGGCGGCGCGCACGGCGTTGAGCCGATCGGCCGCCACCGCATCGAGGAAGCCGGTCTCGGCATGCATGACGTGGTTCTCGGTGTCCGCGACCTTCACGGGAAGGAAGGTACCGGCGCCCACGTGCAAGGTCACGGTCAAATGCGCGATGCCGGCTGTGGAGAACGCAGCCATCAGCGCCGGCGTGAAGTGCAGCCCAGCGGTCGGCGACGCGACCGCGCCTTCGCGGCGCGCAAACATCGTCTGATAATCGACGCGGTCGCGTGCATCACCGCCGCGCGGGCGCTTGATATAGGGTGGCAGCGGCATGCTTCCATGCCGCTCCAACGCCTCGCGCAGGTCCGCGGACTCCATCGAGAAGTCGAGCAGGATATCGCCGCCGGGCGCTTTCTCGATCACCCGCGCCGCAAAATCGGCGGCAAATTGCAGACGGTCGCCGAGTCTGAGGCGTTTTGCTCCCTTGGCAAAGGCGCGCCACCGGCCGCGACCCATATCCCGGTGGAGGGTCACCTCGATGCTGGCGTCCCCGCGCCTCCCCAAGAGACGCGCCGGCAGCACTTTGGTGTCGTTGAATACCAGGAGATCCCCTGGATTCAGCAGGCGCGGCAGGTCGGCGATGACGTGATCCGACAACTCTTCGCCGACCACCAAGAGGCGCGCGGCTTCGCGCGGTTCCATCGGGCGATCCGCGATCAGTTCCTTCGGCAGCTCGAAATCGAACGCGTCGACGCGCATGGGCGAGGCCATACACGGCTTTGGCGCGCCGATCCAGCGCCGGCTTGAAGTCGATACCCATACAGATATAATGCCTAATGAACCTCGTCCGGCGGCGACCTCTCTTTTGGGAGGGTTCATCCAAACAGGATTTGATGCGGTTTGCGCTGCCGGTTAGGAAAGACTTTGGTGTCGCGCTATTTGTGGTGCAGATCGGCGACACGCCCCGCTCGGCAAAACCGTGGAAAGGATTGGGGCCGGGCATCTACGAGTTGGTCGAGGACCATCGGGGTGACACTTATCGAGCCGTCTATACAGTAAGGATTGCCGGGAAAGTTTATGTCCTTCACGCATTCCAGAAAAAGTCGAAGTCGGGGATCAAGACACCCAGGCCGGATATCGACTTGATCGAGAGGAGATTGAAAGCCGTCTTGGCTCGCTACCGGGAAGGAAGGGACTGATCAAATGGCACGCGCGACGACCCATCGAGGAACGGACAATGTTCTTTTCGATCTGGGGCTCCCTGATGCGGAAGAGCTCACCGCCAAGGTGCTCCTCGCAAAGAAGATTAACGATATTCTTGCGCGCCGTGGTCTTACTCAATCAGCCGCGGCAGGATTGCTGGGCATCCCGCAGCCGAAGATTTCAGCAATCCGTAACTACAAAATCAGGGGCATTTCGCTCGAGCGTCTGATGCAGGCGCTGACGGCGCTTGGACACAATGTCGAAATCGTTGTGACGCCGTCCAAGAAAAAATCTGCCGCGCGGATAGCGGTCGCCGCATGAACATCGTCGTGGTGGCCCCTGCTTGCTCGTAGCGACGGAATGGGGGAGAAATAGCGCCGCCAAGGCAGCGCGAGCGGCATCACATGCACCCAATGACGCCCGACCAGCAGATCGAGCAATGGGCGATTGCGAAGCCCGCCAAATTCTCGGATGGCGGCATCGTCGTGGCACAGCACTGGCGCGCCGCTCGGGTCGGCGCGGAGATGCTGGCGTCGGGCGGCAACGCTGTCGATGCCGCGGTGGCGACCGCGCTCGCTCTGGGCGTGGTCGAACCTTGGATGAGCGGCATCGGCGGCTCCGGCCTGCTGGTTTATGGCGAGGCCGCGACCGGCAAGGTCTCGGTCGTCGATTTCACCCTGGTCTCCGCTGCCGCGACCGATCCCGCCGCCTACCGGCTCACGGGGCGGGAGAGTGCCGAGATGTTCGGCTGGCCCGAGGTCGAAGGCGATCGCAACACGATGGGCTATTCCTCGATTGCCGTGCCGGGATCGGTCGCGGGGCTGGCGCTCGCGCTCGAGCGTTTTGGCCGCAAGAGCTTTGCCGATGTGATCGAACCGGCGGCGCGTCTCGCCGAGGGTGGCTTGCCCGTCGACTGGTATGCGAGCCACAACATCGCGCTTGCCGCCCACGAGCTGCGGCACTTCGCGGGCTCGCGCGCGGTCTATCTGCCGGATGGGCTGCCGCCGGTACCACCGGCCAATGCGCCCGTCCGGCCGCTGCCGCTGCCGGCGCTTGCGCGCACTTATCGCCGCCTGCAGCAGGCGGGTCCGCGCGATTTCTACGCAGGTGCGCTCGCGCGCGCGATCGTCGAGGATCTCCGAGCCGGCGGTAGCGTCATCTCGGCCGCTGACCTCGCGGCCTATCGCGCCGAAGTGGTCGAGCCGCAGCGCCAGGATTACCGCGACGTGACTTTGCACGCGGCTCCGCTGCTCACGGGCGGGACAACTTTTTTGCGCGCCATGCGCCTGATCGCGGAAAGCATCCCCGGCGCGGTGTTGGGCGAGCCGGATGCCGCGGCGTTCATCGCCTATGCGCAAGCGCTTCGCGCCGCCTTTGCCGATCGACTGGCGCAGCTCGGCCATTCGATGCCGGCGGCGAGCAACACCACGCATCTCTCGGTGGTCGACCGCGATGGCAACATGGTGGCGCTCACCAACACGCTGCTTTCGCGTTTCGGCTCCAAAGTCGTGCTGCCGGAAACCGGCATACCCATGAACAACGGCATGATGTGGTTCGACCCGCGGCCGGGCCGCGCCAACTCGATCGCCGCTGGAAAGAAGCCGCTCGCCAATATGTGCCCGGTGGTGCTGACCCGCAGCGGAAAACCGTGGGCCGCACTCGGCGCCTGCGGCGGTCGGCGCATCATTCCCGCGGTGACCCAGCTTGTCTCCTTCTTGGTGGATTACGATCTACCTCTTGGCCAAGCCTTCGAAATCCCGCGTATCGACGCGAGCGACGAGACCGTACGTTGCGATCGCCGCATGCCCCCGGAGATCGTGTCGGCGCTCGCGGCGAAATTCCCGGTCGAACTCGTGGAAGGCGGCGTTTATCCGTCAGGCTTTGCCATGCCCTCGGCGGTGTTGCGCGACAGCGCACGCGGCCGCAACTCCGGCATGACGCATATCGCCTCGCCGGCAGCCGCGGCGATGCTGGCGGAGCCGAGCTAGCGCCTCCATGTTCTTCGAGCGCCTCCGCCCCATTCCGTTGCCCCGCGCCATCGCAATCCTGCTGTGCGGGGTCGCGCTGTTGTCGCTGTTGTTCTCGCCGCGTGGGCTTCCTGATGAAAACCGCCTGGTATTCGCGCCGCGGCCGGAGCTCGAGGTGCTGCTGCTGGTGGCGCTGCTCGCGCTGACGGCGTTGATGGGGCGCACGTTGGCGCTCGGATGGCGCATCGTCATCGCCTTGCTGTTGAGCCTGGGCGCGCTCCTCAATGTCGCGAGCGCGACGGTGCCCAGCTTCTTCGAACGGCCGCTCGATCTCTATCTCGACCTCCGCCATGTGCCGAACCTGATCCTGCTGTTCATCGATGCGGCGGGTCCGGTGCGGGGTTGGGCGAGTGTCGCGGCGATGGCGCTGGTGCTCCTTCTGCTTCCGATTGCGATTGTGCTGCTGCTGCGAGCGATGGAGCGCGCACTCAGGGGGCGCGGACGTGCCCAAGTGGCACTCGCGCTTTCGCTCATCGGGAGCGCGGCGGCCTTGCTCCCGCCCACGGATGACGGATCATCATACGTATCGGTGCGCATGAGCCGCGAGATCGCGCATCACACGTTGGTGGCATGGCGCAGCTTCCGCATCATGAATGGCGCGCCTGGCCCTTACGGCGTGGCGCTCGACGCGCCCGAACCGCCCGCGAGCGATCTCGCCAAGCTGCGTCATCGCGACGTCTACCTCGTGTTCTTCGAGTCCTATGGGACGACGGTGCTGGACGATCCGCGGTTCGCCGGCGAGATCAAGCCGGCGCTTGAGGATTTCGAGGCGAGCGTGCGCGAGAGCGGCTACTACATCGTTTCAAACCGCATCGATTCACCGACCTTCGGCGGCGGTTCATGGCTTGCGCACGGCACCATCGCGAGCGGCCTCAAGCTCGACGAGTTGCTCTATCAACTGCTGCTGAACACCAAACGCGAGACGTTGCCGAAATATATGGCGGCCGCAGGCTATCGCACTCTCGCGATCATGCCGGGCCTCAAATACCTTTCGTCCGGCGAGGATTTCTGGGGTTTCGAGCGTACCGTCACGGCGCGCGATCTGCCCTATCAGGGGCCGGCATTCGGCTGGTTCGCGATACCCGACCAGTGGACGCTCAAAGTGGCGCTGGAGCAGGTGGACCAGAAACCGCACGGACCGCTCTTCGCGGAGATCGTGCTGGTTTCGAGTCACACGCCTTTCGCGCCCGTGCCGCCCTATCTCGACGATTGGAGCAACGTCGGCCCTTACAACGGGATTCCGCAGGCCGAGTGGGATCGCATTTATCGGGATCCCGACTGGTGGCACCTGGAGCAGCCCTATATCGCGTCCATCGAATACGACCTGAAGGCGCTGGCGGGATGGCTCAATCGGCTGAAGGGCCAGCCGCTGGTGATCATCCTCGGTGATCACCAACCGCCCGGCTTCGTCTCGGGCGACCATGCGCCGCACAGCGTGCCGATCCATGTGCTCTCGCGCGACGATGAATTGGTGCTGCCGTTCACGGATTTGGGCTACGTCCCCGGCGCGATCCCGCCCGAGCACGGCGAGGTCAAGGGCATGGAGACGTTCCTGCCGGATTTCCTGCGCCTCTTCGCCAGCGGCCGCTCGGTGGCGGCGCGGTGACGCTCTCACACGGTCTCAGCGAAGCGAGTGACCCACTGCCTCTGTTGATCGGTTTCCGGTACACGGACGCCGCGCGCGCGTGCGATTGACGCGAGGGCGTCATCGTCACTGACGCCGCCAGAGATCAACACGCAGGCCGCCATGACCGATGAGCGCCCGACGCCTCCTCGGCAATGAATCGCAACGGTCCCGCCCTCGCTTATCTTAGCGGCGATCGACCGCGCGAGAGCGGCGGCATCGCGAAGGGACGTCGGTACGCCGTAGTCTCGGACTGGAAACGAAACATACTCGATGCCGGCGTCGCGGCAGAATTCTGCTTCCGCCTCTAACGCCAGCTCATGGACTTCCTCCGTTTCGAGCAAGCTAACCACCAGATCGACTCCTGTGGCTCGCCACGCCGCAACGTCGTCGCGGAGCAAATCGCCGGCGCACGGGCGCGCCATGATTCCAAGGCGCCCCGCCGGCGAAGCGTCGATCCAGTAAATCCGGGTCATGGGCGGTCGCCCCGCAGCTCGTTTGGCATACGACCGCGTCTAGTCAACGTAATATTGTTTTCGAGCCGCAGAGAATTCCGATCTGCTCCCCGTCGATGGTCTCGCTGCCGTCGTGCATGACCAACCGAACGACCTCGCTTTTCTCGCGCAACAGTTCACGAGCTATGTCGATTGCGGCCTCTCGGTTGAGCGCCAACCGAACGCGTACACGGTCGTCCGTCTTGGCTTTATAGTGAACGTGCCATCCCGATGCGTCCATGACGGCGCCCGCGGACCCGCGATGCATTTCCTTTGTCATGGAACCGTCTCCGTTTCACTTCGAGCCTCCTCGTTTGCAGAGACCTATATGTTATATTGAAGCGGTTTCCTTCGCAGTGACCGCCGTCACACGATGTCACGCGATTGGCACAAGATATTGGCCGGACGAAATCTGCGGTCGGCTCGTAGCCCGCGCTCACCCTCTTAGGGGTGAAGGATATGTAAGCGATCAGCGCTTTGCCGGCACCGCGTCGATCAGCACCGCGACCAACAACGCCGGTTCGTTTCCGTAGTTGACCCAGCCATGATTGGTGCCACGCTGGATCACGACGTCGAAGGGCTTCATTGCAACCTCGCCCTCGTCCAGTACCAGGCTCACCTCACCCTTGAGTAGGATGATATAGTCGACCGTCTCGGTCTTGTGCATCGAGCTGTGGCGATGCGTGTCGATCCGGTTGGCACTCGCGCCCATCAGCGCAAACGCGGCGCGCATCCGCGCTTCGCGCTCGGCCGGCGTCATGTGCGCTTCCTCCTTCTCGGGTGCGATCTGGAAGAAGCGGAAGACGCTGCCGTTCTTGGGCGGCAATAGGCCTTGCGCCGGCCCCGCCATCGGGTCGGCGTCGCCGACGTTGCTGGCCGGTATCTGGTCGGTGCGCCAGAAATTGGTGAGGCCGCGGTTGGGGCTCAGAGGGCTGCTCACGGTGTTGGTGGCGATTCCATCCGACAGCACGATCGAGCGGCCGTTCTTGTCGTGGCCGGTCACGATCCGGCGCGCGGGGTAGAGCATCTGATTCTCCCTTGAGCTTTCCCTGAAGTACGTGGGCGCAGCGTCTAAAAGATTTATCGCGAAGGCGCGAAGCAAGTGAAGAAAGGGTCACGATAGTACCAGGCGTCGAAGTCCTTCTTTCAATGTTGCCGCATTAAAATTCATGAGCAGACCTACTTTATGCCCACTCAATCTCAGGTACGTCAGAATTTGTGCATCGTGAATGGGCAGCAGGCGATCTACCGCCTTTATCTCGAGAATCATCTCACTGGCGACAACGATATCCAGTCTATACCCACAGTCTAACCTGACCCTCTTGTAGATCACCGGTAAAGGCACTTGGCGCCCGAACTCGATTCCCGCCAATTTCAGCTCGTGGCATAAGCATTCTTCGTAAACGGATTCAAGCAGACCAGGTCCGAGCGCGCGGTGCACATCGATACCTAAACCAATAACGCGCTTTCCAAGCCCAGTTTCGAAGTCGAGCACTATCGTTGCCCTTCGTCTTCTTCGCGTCTTCGCGGTGAAGCTATCTTTCCTCGGACCGGATCAATCTAGAAATTCAAAGCGTCGCGACGACGCGGCGGAACGCATCGGCGAAGCCTTGCCGTTCGGCAGGGGTGCCGACGGTGACGCGGATGCAGCGATTGAGCGGCGCAACACCGGGCATGCGCACGAACACCAGCTCTTCCTCGAGAAGTCGGCGCATGGCGGTGGTGGCGCGATCGGCGGTGCCCAAGTCGATCGCGACGAAATTGGTCGCGGAGGGCAGGGTCTTGAGCCCGAGTTCCTGCGCAAGCCGCTCGTAGTCGCGTTTTCCCGCGGCGACCCGCTCAGCCACGCCGCGGATGAAATCGGGATCGCCGAGCGAGGCGAGCGCCCCTTCCTGCGCCACCCGATTGACGCCGAAATGATGACGGATTTTGTCGAAGGCCTGGATCGTCTCGCGCGGCGCGATGGCATAGCCGATGCGCGCCCCCGCCATGCCATGGGCCTTGGAGAAGGTGCGCAAACGAAGGACGCGGAGATCCTCGGGGTCTATCGCCGGCAGCGACTCCGCGGGTGCGAAATCCGCGTAGGCTTCATCGAGCACGAGCAGGGAGCCCGCCGGCAGCCGCTCGATCAGCCGCTGCTGTTCCGCTGCTGCGACGTGGCTGCCGGTGGGGTTGTCGGGGTTGGAGATATAAACGAGCCGTGCACGGCGGCGTCGCGCGAGCGTACCCAGCGCTTCGAGATCGTTATGGTCGTCGCGGTAGGGAGCGGTGACAATCCGGCCGCCGAATCCATTCACATGGAAGGCGAAGGTGGGATAAGCGCCGTACGACATCGCCACGCGGTCGCCGGGGTCGATGAAGCTGCGCACGACAAGGCCGAGCAGATCGTCGATGCCGGCGCCCAGTACGATGTTCTCGCGCGCGACGTTGTGGCGGCGCGCAATCGCCTCTCGCAGCACGTAGCCTTCGGGATCGCAGTACCAATTGACCCCCGTGGATGCCGCCTGCATGGCGGCGACCGCCTTGGGTGACGGGCCGAACGCGCTCTCATTGGCGCCGATGCGGATTTTGAGCATGCAGCCCAGGCGCCGCTCCAGCGCCTCGGGTGGAACGAACGGCACCACCGCCGGCAATGCCGACAGGAGCCGCCCATAGCGGGGGCGGGCTCGAGCGATGGTCATGCGAAGCTTTTCCCGCTCGATTTGGAGAGCTTCGGACCAGCCTCAAAACACACAGGGGAACGCTGACGCAGTGAGGGTGGCCGCTATCCCGCGATCAAGTGTGGTCGTGGGCGGGTTGCTTGGCCGCAGCCTGGCTCTCGGGCGGGGTCACCTGCGCCGGCTCCTTGCTTTGCGCCACGTCCTCCTCCCTCATCCCAGACTTGAAGGCTTTGATTCCCTTGGCGAAATCGCCCATTACATTGGCGATCTTGCCGCGCCCGCCAAACAGCACTGCGACCACCGCGATGATGACCAGCCAATGCACCAAACTGAAGCTACCCATGTTGCGACCTCGACCCAAAGGAAAGGGGAGACGTTACCGTGAAGGCGACGCGGCGCGGGGTTGTTTGTCAAGGGAAAAGCGCGGGATGTGGCGGCCCCGGATGATCAGACTCCACCTCCTTCCACTTATTCCCAAGGGTGGCGGATTTGCACTTCCTCCGATCCTGGCTCGGCGCTCTCAGAATTCAAATCTAAAAGCCATACCAGAATCATTAATTTGTCAGGCCGTGTACTCATAATCGCTTGATGTCCGGTTTCGGGGTCGGACCAGACACCCCCCTTGGCGGACCTAGATTTCCGCTTTTGACCGACCCAGAGCGGACCTCTGTCCGCGGGTCAGCGTCGCCCGATCGATGATTTATGTAACGGGTGCCTCGATCGCGCAGGCACGATCACTGAATTGTCTGCCCAATTTTAAGGAGCATCTTAAGGAAGGCTCAGCCACTACCAATGCAATACGATGTCGTACTCGGCCATGCGCTTTGGCAGCCCCTTAGAGCTGAGCAGCTCGACCCCTGGGACCAGCTCACTCCGCGCAATTCCTCGAGCGGCCAAATCCTCCTCGATGACGAACACTGGGATCTTACGTTTTTCTATGAGATCGATGATGTCGTTGTCCATGCGTGGCGCCAGGGTCTGCTTCCAACCGCCGATGACGAGGCCGGGGGCGCCCTGGCCCGCTACTGCATAATTTACGGCGTTCCCGCGAAGCACGACGGAGTGTTGAGCTCCCGCGCCCTGCATAGCGGCGAGCAGCCAAAGGATTGTGTCGTCCTGCTCTTCCATGACGGCCCGATAGGCCGACTCGACGATGTTGAGCGTCTTCTTGGCCATGGAGTGCCTCACTTCGTCGGAATGGCGAGCACGTTGTCAGACGCTTCGCAGAACGCGTGAAAATCGGCCGGCGAGCCCCGCCGCGTCTCGGCCACAAACTCGCCAACGCCTCGCTCGTCGACACACATACCGCAGTTCACCCAGTCGACCTTGCCGCCGTTCTGCGCGGCGAGCGCCAGCAGGGCCGTAACCTGATCCTTGGTCGTGGGATGGTTTTCCTCGGCAAGGTTCTTGCCGTGCACCGGGTTCGGATGCGGCGCCTGCTTGGCGAAAGCCAAGGCAGAGGCACCTTCGTACGTGAACACCTTGATGTTGTGTCCTCGTTGAGCCATGGCGCTCAGGATGCGGAAGGCGGTCGTCAGGTTCTCCGACTCATATGGCGGATCCATGAGCGCGATGGCGAAGGTCTTTTGGGGCATCTCGATCTCCTTTAGTGCCAGAGGGTCTTGTGCCCGGCCTCGAGATGATCGACCACGACGTCGATCGGCGCGATCTGCACACCGTCAAGGAGCTTGGTGATGCCTCGCTCCTTGAGCGCGAAATCGTCGGCGAGAACTTTGACACCTGAGCGGACTAATGTCCGCAGCTTCGGCGTCTCCGCTGACGGCCGCACGCCCAATACCGCATTCTGAATCAGAAAAAGCGTGACTTGGTTGCCAGCTTCCAACAACCCGCGTGCGAGTTCGTAGTAGTACCCGACGTCATTCGATTCGAACGGGTCTCTTGATTCGATGAGCAAATATCCGGCCATGAATTGCCCCTCGTGCTTACCGGCCCCTCGCGAGCCAGAGATGCCCCACGGAATGTCGGTTCTGAACTAGCGGCTGACGTCCTCGACAGGGCGGGCCCCCCTTCGATTGGCGATGTCAGTAAATCCGATCAGGTACAGGATTGCAATATCCTGGGCAGGGCCTGACCGCGCGGGCCACGTCTCAGGGCTACAATTGTGCTTGATGTCCGCAGGTGGGCACTTAGCTGACATGCTTTCGCGCTTCTGAGATGTCCTCTTCTGGAGGGTAAAGCGGACATCGCTTGGGCAAGCATTTGTACGGGCGGATTTATGAGTACACGCCCTAGTCTCCCACGGCTCTGAAATTCGCAAGAGAGCGTGCCGATTGGTCGTGAATATTTCGGGATGGGGACGCCGGGGGGATGGGCCACGCAATCGCGTTCCTAGAGTCCCCGGCAATGTCCACTGCACACTCTTGGCGCCCGTGATAGGTTCGGCGCACATGCGAGATATCTTCGTCGTTGTGTTTGGCTTTGTC
This sequence comes from Allostellaceae bacterium, assembly GCA_035517495.1. Taxonomy (GTDB): domain Bacteria; phylum Pseudomonadota; class Alphaproteobacteria; order ATCC43930; family CGMCC-115725; genus DASZHJ01. Next base: position 16,437 of record DATIYT010000009.1, read on the forward strand.
GTGATCGCCGCGATCGTCGGCGCGGGCGCGGTGTCTTTCTTCAACCGCGCACCTCCGCCGCCCGCAGCCGCGACGGCGAGCCTGACGCTGCCCGCGGCACCGGCGGCGCCCACCGCGCCCGCCGCGGCAACATCAGCGCCGGCGGAACCAACGCCCGCACCCGCGACGCCCGCGCCTGCAACACCTGCGCCGGTCGTAACGGCGCCCGAGACTCCCCCAACCTTGCCGGAGCTTCCGACGGAGGAGGTGCATGAGCAGCCGGCCAATCCCGTCCCGCCGGGGGTCTCGCCCATGCAACCCGTCACTATCGAGGACCGCAACGGCCACACGGTCACGCGACCGGGTTCGCCGGGCCGACCGGCGACGGCTACGCCCGAGCCTGCGCCTGCCGCTGTACCTGAGCCGTCGCCCGCCGCCGTGCCCGCGCCCACCCAGACCGCTCTTGCACCACCGATGGCGGCAACCGTGATCGGTCCGGCAAGCGCCACCGGCGCGGTCTCGCTAGCGGTGCACGGACAGGGCGTCCGCCTTTACGGCGTGCAGCCGCCCGGCGACGCCGACCGCTGCGTCTCGCCGCGGGGATACACGATGAGCTGCGCGGATGTGACCCGGGAAGTTCTCGCCGAGCGCCTTGCCAGAAGCACCGCCGTCACCTGTCGGCTACCGCCGCACCGCAGGATCGACGAAGCCCCACGCATCTGCCTCGATGGCGGCGGTGTCGATATCGCGGGGTATCTGGTGGCGGAAGGATTGGCGCTTGCCGATCCTCGAGAGTCCCGCGACTACTTGGGCGCCCAGGGTATTGCCAAAAGCTATCGCAAGGGTCTTTGGGCGTATCGTTGAGTCTTCAATCAATCGAGGAATGAGGCATGAGCGAGGGAAGCAACGCGCCGAGGATCGATGCGAGAGATATCCTCGAGGGCATCCAGAGCTGGGTCGAGATCGAGAGCCCCAGTACCGATGCGGGCGCAGTCAATGTGCTCGTGGACAAGGTCTGCCGCGATCTGGCGGCGCTCGGCGCCGGCGTCGAGCGCGTCCCAGGCCGTGACGGCAAGGGCGATCACATCCGCGCGCGCTCGCCCTGGGGCGGCGACCAGAAGGGCATCTTGCTGATCGCGCATCTCGATACCGTCTGGCCCAAGGGCACGCTCGCGCGAAAGCCGTTCAAAATCGACGGCGACAAGGTGACGGGACCCGGCATCTACGACATGAAGGCCGGCGGTCACATGGCGTTTTACGCCTATCGCCATTTGGTGCGGCAGGCGCGGGAGACCAAGCTCCCCATCACGTTCCTGTTCATGGCGGATGAAGAAATCGGCAGCCCGACCTCGCGCGCTCTCATCGAGGAGACGGCGAAAGGTGCCAAATACGCGCTGGTGCTGGAGCCCGCACGTGCCGATGGCTCGGTGGTGACCGCGCGCAAGGCGGTGGGCCGCTTCGTGCTGAAAGTGGAGGGAGTGGCGGCTCATGCTGGCGTCAATCACGAACGGGGACGCAACGCCGTAGCCGAATTGGCGCGCCAGGTGCTGGCACTCGAAGCGATGACCGACTATGGGCGCGGTATCACGGTCAATGTGGGTGTCGCGTCCGGTGGCACGGTCGGGTTTGCCAATGTGGTCCCGGCGCATGCGTGCGCCGAGATCGATTTCCGCGCGCCCGACGGGGCCGCCTCGAGCGAGCTGGTGGAGCGCGTGCTGAGCCTAAAACCGCAGGGGCGGGACGTGACGGTGACGATCGAGGGTGGCGTCAATCGCCGCGCCTATACCCGGACGGAAGGCGTGGGCAGACTGTTCGAGCACGCGAGAGACCTCGCGAGCGAAATCGGCTTCAAGCTCACGGAGACGCCGACCGGTGGCGGCAGCGACGGTAATTTTACCGCGGCGATCGGCGTGCCGACCCTCGACGGCCTCGGTGCGGTCGGCGACGGCGCGCACGCTGAGCACGAGCATATCCTGCTTTCGTCGCTGGAGCCGCGCACCAGGCTGATCCTGCGACTCTTGGAGACGCTCGAGTAGGAAAAGCCCGGCCGCGGTCGCCGTCACCTTGATAGGGACGAGCGCAACTTGCGCGCTCATTAAATTCTCGTCTGCCCCTAGTCGGCTCTGGTTCGAGCGCTAATTAGAAACCGGGCAAAAATTTCAGGCACGATGCGGGTGTGCGCCGCGCACGGTTGGCTCGCGCATCCGGTGAGGGTGAGCCTGCGCGTCTACGCCCACGATCGCGCGAGAAGCACCGAGATGAACCAACGGCGCAAAGGGCACCCGGCATGACCGACACACCCGCTGCCTCCACTGCGGACAGGTTCGAAGTCAGGACTACGGCCGACAGCCATTTTGGGTGGCTACGCACCCGCTTCAGCGTCGAACGCACGATGATGTCGTTTCAGCGCACCGCCGTCTCGTTGATTGGCTTCGGATTCACGATCTTCCAGTTCTTCGAGCGCCTGGACCAGACGCCGGGGGCCAGAGCCCCTTATCTTCCAAACGCGCCCCAATACCTGGGACTCGCATTGATCGGATGCGGTGTCCTCGTGCTCCTCATTTCGATTTGGCAATACCGGCACACGGTCCTCTACATGTGGAGCGGTTCGTTTGCCTCGCTCGCAGGAATGACCAAGCAAGGACTGCAATCGCCGGTCGTCGGGGTGTCCATGCTTCTGACGGGCATCGGCCTGTTCGCCTTTTTTGCAGTGGCGCTGCGTCTCGCGTAGCGCCGCACGGGAATTCCAAACTCGCTGACCAAAGCAAGGGAGATTCAGATGGCGAAAGCACGCAAGCCGAACATCCTGATCCTCTGGGGTGACGATATCGGCTGGTGGAACATCAGCTACAACAACCGCGGTCAGATGGGCTACCGCACCCCGAACATCGACCGCATCGGGAACGAGGGCGCGACCTTCACCGACTACTATGGCCAGCAAAGCTGTACCGCCGGACGCGCCGCGTTCATCACCGGACAGAATCCAATCCGCACCGGCCTCACCAAGGTTGGGATGCCCGGTGCCGATGTGGGGCTAAGGGCCGAGGACCCGACCATCGCCGAGTTGCTGAAGCCCTTGGGTTACGCCACGGGCCAGTTCGGCAAGAATCATCTGGGCGACAAGGACGAGTTCCTCCCGACCATGCACGGGTTCGACGAGTTCTTCGGCAATCTTTACCACCTCAATGCCGAGGAAGAGCCCGAGGATCCCGACTATCCGAAAAACCCGGAGTTCAAGAAGCGCTTCGGCCCGAGGGGAGTGCTGCACTGCTGGGCGGATGGGAAGGGCGGACAAAAGATCGAGGACACCGGGCCCCTCAACAAGAAACGCATGGAAACCATTGATGACGAGGTGACGGATCACGCTCTCGCCTTCATCGACAAGTGCCGAAAGGAAGGAACGCCGTTCTTCCTCTGGTACAACACGACCGCCATGCACTTCCGCACGCACAGCGCGGCAAAACATAAAGGTAAGAGCAACGGCCAGGGGGAATACAACGACGTCATGGTCGCGCATGACGAAAACATCGGCAGGATGTTGGCGAAACTCGACGAGCTCGGCATCGCCGACGACACGATCGTCATGTACTCGACCGACAACGGCCCGCATTACAACAGCTGGCCGGATGCGGCGATCACTCCATTTCGCAGCGAGAAGAACACCAATTGGGAAGGCGGTTGGCGCGTGCCGATCTTCGTGCGCTGGCCGGGCAGGATCAAGGCGGGCTCGGTCTTCAACGACGTCTGCTCGCACCAGGACTGGCTGCCGACGCTGCTCGCGGCCGCGGGCGAGCCGGACATCGCAAAGAAACTCCTCGAAGGCCACAAGGCCGGAAGCAAGACCTTCAAGGTGCACATCGACGGCTACAACCTGTTGCCCTACCTCACGGGGCAGTCGAAGGAAAGTCCGCGAAGGTTCTTTTTCTACATCAGCGACGACGGCGACATCCTGGCTATTCGCATGGGCGACTGGAAAGTGGTGCTCATGGAGCAGAGAGCCAAGCAGCTCATGTGCTGGTTCGAGCCGTTCGTCAAGTTGCGGGCGCCGAAGATCTTCAATTTGCGCCGCGATCCCTTCGAGCGGGCCGACGAGAACTCGAACACCTACTGGGATTGGCTGATCTCTCACGCATACATCATTTACGCGATGCAGGCGATTGTAGCCCAGCAGATCCAGGACTTCGTCAAGTTCCCGCCGCGCCAGAAGCCGGCGGCGTTCAACCTCGACGAAGTGCTCCGGAATCTCCAGGACGCATCTGGCAGCGCCAATCACTGAGAGGGGACCTTTGGCGCCCCAGGGTTATCTGGAAGAACGGCACGAGGAGTGGCGACAATCGGGCGGTGAGGTGGCCTCACCGCCCGATTGGATTCCCGCGTGCGTGCCGCTCTTGCCGGCGGCCACGCGAAGTACGAACCTGGCGCTCGTCGCTGGAGGAGAAAGCGCCAATGCTGACGGGGTCCGCGACCGTCTTCACCGTCCGCTCGATCGCCGACAGCATTGCCTACTACCGCGATGCGCTCGGTTTCGCCATCACATTCCAGTACGGCGATCCCGTCTTCTATGCGTGCCTCTGCCGCGACGAGGTTAATCTGCACCTGCTCGCCGCCGACCAGACCCCGCGCCTTCCCGGCAATGGCGGCCTCTGCGTGTTCGTTCGTGATGTCGACGCGCTCCATGCGGAAATTGCGGCGCACGGCGCCAAGGTGGTGAAACCGCCGAAGGACTACGAGTACGGAATGCGCGAATTCAACGTGGTCGACCTCGACGGCAATCACATCATTTTCGGCATGGCATCAAGCGCAGCGGTGCGCCGCGAATCGTGACGAAGATGCAGCGGGTCCCTACCGTTCCGCGGCGAGCGCCTTGGCGCCCTCGCGATCGGCGCCTGAGGGCAGCGGCGCCACGGGGTTCATGATCCAGGCCGCGACGTCGCGCCCGACCAACGGTCCATCGAGGTCGCGCAGCAGCATGTGGAATCCCTCGGGATAGTAGGCGATGCGATGGGGCGTGTCCGGCGGGAGCGAGGCGATGAAGCGCCGCATCGCTTCGTCCGGAATCAGTTCGTCATGGGCGCCGTAGAGCAGCAGCAACGGCGTGTGCAGTCGCGGGCCGGCGGCGAGCGCCGCGTCCATCAAATCAACAAGGCCGTGGATGGTGTCGACGCGCGTTCCCTTGATCACCAGAGGGTCGCGGCCCAGCGCGCGCAACATCTCGATGTTGTCGGAGGGCTTGACGCCAAGCCCCTGGCCCGTGAGCGTCAAGCCCGGCACGGTACCATCGGCAAACCAGAGTGCCGCGCGCTCGAACACGGACATGGTGCTGCGGCCCCAGATCGCCGGCGCTTCCAGGATAAGGCCGTCGGCGCAGAGCGGCGTTCCCGCAGCCCCCGTCGCCGCGGTGATCGCGACCGCGCCGCCCATGCTCTCGCCCAGCACGAACACCGGCAGGCCCGGATATTTGGCCTTGAGCGCGTCGCACGCCTCGACCGCGTCCCGCGACATGCGCTCCGTTCCGGCCCAGAAACCGGGATCGGGCGCGGCGCCGAAACCGCGCTGGTCATAGGCGTATGTGGCGATGTCGTGCGACGCCCATTGCATCGCCGGCTGTTCGAAGGCGTGCGAATAGTCGTTGAAACCATGCAGCGCCAGCACCACCGCCTTGGTCTTGCCATCAGGCTCCCATTGGCGCAGCGGCAGCTCGGCGCCGTCGTCGGCGACGAAACTGGTGGAAGTAAAGTGTGGCGCCACGTGCACGGTGGGTGCAGGCGCCGGGGCGGAAGCGGCGCACCCGGCGGCCAATCCCGTCAGCAGCAGCAACGTGGCAAGTCGGAGCAACAGCATTGATTGTGCCGGGCCAAGAGGTATCATCCGCGCGCGCACGGGGTCAACGACAACACCACCGATTGATGTGTCCGCGGGATCATACACGATGCAGCCTTTCGAGACGGTATATGTGAACAGCGCCATGGTCTCCTGCGACGGCAGCGGCGGCGCGCTCGGCCATCCCAAGGTTTATCTCAATCTCTCGGCGGACGGCGAGATCGAGTGTCCCTACTGCTCGCGCCTCTTCGTGCATGAATCGAAGCGCGGCCACGAAGCGCTGCCGGCACCGACGCAGCGCGCCGCCCACTCCCTGAAGCCTTGAGCAAGACCCGCCACGTCTATCTGGTCGACGGCTCGGGCTACATCTTCCGGGCCTATCACGCGCTGCCGCCGCTGACGCGCCCGGACGGAATGCCGGTCGGCGCCGTGTTGGGCTTCACCAACATGCTGTTGAAGCTGCTGCGCGAGACCGATGCCGATCACATTGCGGTGGTGTTCGACGCCGCGCGCGCCACCTTCCGCAACCGCATCTATGAGGGTTACAAGGCGCACCGTCCCGAGGCACCGGAAGACCTGGTGCCGCAGTTCGCGTTGGTGCGGGACGCGACCGACGCCTGCAACGTCGCCCGCATCGAGCGCTCGGATTACGAAGCCGACGATCTGATCGCGGCCTACGCCAAAGCCGCGGTCAAGGCGGGCGCCACCGTCACCATCGTCTCCTCCGACAAGGACCTGATGCAGCTGGTGAACGACCAGGTGCAGATGTTCGACCCGATGAAGGAAAGGCCGATCGGCGCCGCGGAAGTGCGGGAGAAGTTCGGCGTCGGACCCGAGCAGGTGATCGACGTGCAGGCGCTCTGCGGCGACAGCGTCGACAACGTGCCGGGGGTGCCGGGGATCGGGGTCAAGACCGCGGCGGAGCTCATCGGACAATACGGCACCTTGGAGAACCTGCTCGAGCACGCGCCGGAGATCAAACAACCGAAGCGCCGGCAGAATCTGATCGAATTCGCCGAGCAGGCGCGCATCTCGAAGCGGCTGGTGACCCTCGACACGGATGCGCCGCTGCCGCTGCCGCTGGACGATCTCGCCGTCCGTCCGCTGGATGCGGCGAAGCTCGGGCCTTTTCTCCAGTCCCAGGGATTCCGCGCCCTCATCAACCGCTACGGCGAGCTGCTGAAGGGCGCACCCGGCAATGCCGCCGCAACCGCGGCACCGAAGCCGGCACCCGCGTCGCCGGCGGCGCCAAAGCCGCGCGCGGGCAACGGTGCCATGGCGGTGGCGATGCCCGAGGGGCTCGCGTCGGCGGCGCAGAAATACGAACTGGCGCAGGACCAGGCGACGCTGGAGCGCTGGATCGCCCGCGCGGCGGCACAAGGCAGCCTCGCGATCGATATCGAGACGACCTCTCGCGACCCCATGCGCGCGGAGTTGGTGGGGATCGCGCTGGCGCTGGCGCCGGGCGAAGCTTGCTACGTGCCGCTGGCGCATCGGCGCGAGAGCGCAGGGAGCGATCTCGGACCGCTCGCAAGCGCCGCTGCCGAACCCCTGCGTCAGGTTCCCCGCGATCTGGCGCTCGCGCGACTGAAGCCGCTCTTGGAGGACCCGGCGGTCCTCAAGATCGGCCACGACATCAAGCAGAATGTCTTGTTGTTGCGCCGCCATGGCGTTGCGCTCGCGCCCATCGACGACACGCTGCTGCAATCCTTCGTGCTGGACGGCGGACGACACGGCCACGATCTGGACGAGCTGGCGGAACTCAACTTCGGCCGCAAGACCATCGCCTATAAGGACCTCGTGGGCAGTGGCAAGAGCGAGATCGAATTCGCGGCCGTGCCGCTCGATCGCGCGCGCGACTACGCCGCCGAAGACGCGGATATGACCTTGCGCTGCCATCGCCTGTTCCGGCCGCGTCTCGTCGCCGAGCATCGCCTCGCGTTCTACGAGCGGATCGAGCGGCCGTTGGTGCCGGTGGTGGCGGCGATGGAACGCGAGGGCATCCTGGTCGATCGCCGGCGCCTCAAGGAGCTTTCCGAGGATTTCGCTCAGCGCATGACCGAGCTTGAAAGCGAGATCCACAAGCTCGCGGGATACCCGTTCAACCTCGGCTCACCCAAGCAATTGGGCGAGGTGCTGTTCGAGAAGCTCCAACTTCCCGGCGGCAAGAAGATGAAGACCGGCGCCTACGGCACCGATGCGGCGGTGCTGGACGAGCTGGCGGAGCTGCATCCGCTGCCCCAACGAGTCCTCGACTGGCGCCAGCTCCAAAAGCTCAAGAGCACTTACGCCGATACGCTCGTCGACGAGATCAACCCCGAGACCGGCCGCATCCACACCCGCTATTCCCTGACCGGCGCGGTCACCGGGCGGCTCTCCTCCAACGACCCCAACCTCCAGAACATTCCGATCCGCACCGAAGAGGGGCGCAAAATCCGCCGCGCCTTCGTCGCGGCGCCGGGGCATCGCCTGCTCTCGGCCGATTACAGCCAGATCGAGTTGAGGCTCGCCGCCCACGTCGCCGATATCGAGCCGCTCAAGGCCGCGTTCCGCAGCGGCATCGACATTCACGCGATGACCGCGAGCGAGGTGTTCGGCGTGCCGCTCGACAAGATGGACGGCGCCACGCGCCGGCGCGCCAAGGCGATTAATTTCGGCATCATCTACGGCATCAGCGCCTTTGGCCTCGCGCGCCAATTGCAAATCCCCCAGGGTGAAGCGTCGGCCTATATCAAGGCCTATTTCGAGCGCTTTCCCGGCATCCGCGCCTATATGGAGCGCATGAAGCAGCAATGCCGCGAGCAGGGCTATGTGGAGACGCTGTTTGGGCGGCGTTGCTGGATACCGGGCATCAAGGACGGCAATGCCGCGCGACGTTCCTTCGCCGAGCGGCAAGCGATCAACGCGCCGCTACAGGGATCGGCCGCCGATATCATCAAGCGCGCGATGGCGCGGGTGTCGCCGGCGCTCGAGCGCGCGGGGCTCAAGGGGCGGATGCTGCTCCAGGTCCACGACGAGCTGGTCTTCGAGGTGCCGGAGGCCGAGGTCGAGAAGACCGCGGCCGTCGTCAAGGAGACCATGGAAGGTGCGATGGCGCCCCGCCACTCGCTCTCGGTGCCGCTGGTGGTCGAGACCGGCTCGGCCCAGAATTGGGACGACGCGCATTAAAGCGCTAACGCTTGCCCGGCGGAAATTTTTGCCGAGGGCGGCGCCGCCGTGCCGGCCCTATGTCGGGGTGATTCAACTCAAAAATTCGGCACGGTTTTTGCGCGAGTGAGGACTGGAAAGGCGGCTCCAATCCAAGAGCCGTCTCTGACAAATGAAGGTCCACGCGCCTCTCTTCACGCCGCCGCCACCCCCCGCGATCGCGCCGCCCGCGACAAACGCGAAGGGCGAAGCTCAGCCTGCGTCGAGCAACACGCGCATGGCCTTCGAGGAGTCGCTCGACCCCAAATCGGGTGCCGATCAACCGCGTCAGGCCGGCTACAAGAGCCGCGGCGGCCGCACCGTGTCTTCCTCGCGGCGACCACTCCCAACTGCGCAGCCGAGTGTGGCCCCGGCCACGCCTGTCGACACCGATGAACCGGCGGCGAAAAGCCTGCCAAACCCCCAGGGTCTCGGAAGCATCGTCGATATTCAGGTCTAGGCAAGCCGTGCGGCTCGGTGCCGTCCGGCAAGTTTTGTCCCTGCCAATTTTTCCGGCTTGGCTGCCCGCGGGTCGGTCACCACGACAAAAACAACGCTAAATCAATCTCTTATGAAATGCGAATTGCGTGGCACGCCTATTGCGGAAGGGGAGGTAGAACGCCCCTCACTCCCATAAGGACCACTGCCGTGGTGAACCGTTTCCGCCGTTCTCTTGAGCCGTTGACGCGATCGCCGGTGACAGGCGTCGCGCTCTTTGGCCTGTTCCTGCTGGCCGTGATCGCGCTCAGCACGCGAAGCCTCCTCGCCTTTTTCAGCATCGAGGGGCTCGCGATCGTCGTGGGCGGTGTCATCGCCGTGGCCTATCTAAGCTTCGAGGCCGAAGACGTGCGCGCTGCCCTCAACGCCATTGCCGCGATGTTCCGCGAGCGGCGCCGGCCATCGTCGGACAATCTGCATCGCGACATGGCGGAGATCATCGCCTGGGCCAGCATGGCCAAGGAGATGGGCATGCGCCGGCTCGAATGGAGCCTCGCCAAGCACGGCATCGCCGATCCCTTCGTCAAATACGGTCTTAACATGGTGGTGACGGGATACTCGCCCGAGGACGTGCGGGCGATGATGGAGACCGCGGCGGATGCTTGTCACGACCGCGACAGCGTGCCGGTCGACGTGCTGCAAAGCATGACCAGTCACGGTCCCGCCTTCGGCATGATCGGCACGCTCGTCGGCATGGTCGCGATGCTCTGCAGCCTCGGCGACGACGCTTCCGGCATCGGCTCCAGCCTTTCGGTATCCTTCCTCTCGACGCTCTACGGTGTCGTCTCCGCGCGCATGGTCTACATGCCCGCGGCCGCGCGGCTCCGCCAGGCGGTGGCGAAGCGGCGCTTCCGCAATCAGCTCATCATCGAGGGAATGGTGATGTTGGTGCGCGGCGAGACGCCTCACTACGTCAAGGACCGCCTCAATAGCTTCCTCCGGCCGGAGCGCCACGACTATCTCGACCAGTTCAAGCTCGCGCCGCAGCCGGCGCTCGAAGCGCCGCGCCTTAGGGTCGTGGGCGCATGAATGGAATTCGGCAAGCGCGGCGGGAGACGCCTAGTCACGTCGATGACTGGTTGATGACTTATGCCGACGTGATCACGCTGCTGCTGTGCTTGTTCGCGGTCTTCCTCTCGGTCTCGATCTCGAGCCGCGTGGCCCCGCACAAGACCGAGGTCGCGCGGGCGGTTTCGCTTCCCGTCCCGCAGCGCGCGCCGGCAACCGATGCGGCCCCCGAGGCGCCCGCCGACTCCGAGTTACCGCCGACCGTGGTTCAAGCCGCTCCTGCCAAGGCAAAGGCCGCTCCCGTCGAGGCGAGCACCATTGCAACGCCAACCCCCGCCGCGCCGCCTTCCGCGCCACCTGTGCCGGCTCTACCCGCCGCGCAGCCCACCTCGCCCAGCGCGATCGCTGTTCCGATCCCCGCGGCTTCGGTAACGCCCGAGGCAACGCCCGCCACCAAATCACCGGCGCCGGAGTTCAGGCCCGCGGGCGACCGGATTACGACCCTGGAGATGAACAGCGCCACGTTCTTTGACAGCGGCTCCGCGACCCTCAGCAAGGCCGGCGAAACGGTCTTGCAGGAGGTTGCCGTTGAATTGAAGCTGGACATGTTCCGCGATTACCAGATCACCGTCGAGGGCCACACCGACGACACGCCGATCCACACGTCGCAGTTCCCCTCCAACTGGGAACTCTCCACCGCGCGCGCGGCGGCCGTGGTTCATTTCTTCTTGGAGCAAGGAATCCCCGCGCGGAAACTGCGTGCCGCAGGTTATGCGGACACCTTCCCGAAGGCTCCCAACCGCGATGCCAACGGCAACGCCATCCCCGAGAATCAAAGTCAGAATCGCCGCGTGGTGATCCGGCTCGAAAAGATCGACAAGGCGGAGCGTCCGGCGGAGACGTCAGCGGGCACCACCCTCGTCCCACCATTGGATTTGCAGTAGGGAGAACAGGGGACGCAGGGCTTCGGAGCGTGATACGGTGAGAGAAAGCGCCTTCCTCGATCGTCACTCCCCGGGGACTTGACCTCGGGCGCACCATGACGCGACGAGGAAATGGCGGTTCCCGTCATCGGCTCAAAAGGAGGCCCGCGCCCATGAAAACAACCGTCGTCGATCAGGATTACGCCGTGGCGTCCCAGGTGACAGCCGCCGATATCGCCGACTTGGCCGGCGAGGGCGTCCGCACCCTCATCAACAACCGGCCGGACGGCGAAGAACCGGGTCAGCTTTCTTCATCCGAAGCCAGGGAGAAAGCGGCGAAGCTCGGCATGACCTATCTCTATATTCCCGTCCAGACCCCCACCATCTCGGCCGCGGATATCGAAGCGACGGCACAGGCGCTCAAAACGGCGCCGCGGCCGATCGTCGCCCACTGCCGCTCGGGCACGCGCTGTTATCTGCTCTGGGCGGCGGTACAAGCGCTCGCGGGAAAAGATCCGGCACAGCTCGTCATGCGGGCGGCGGGCGACGGCTACGACATCCGCGCCCTGCCCGATCTGCTGCGGCGGATTGGACGCGCGTAGATCAGCGCACCGCGCTCGTGAGAGCGGAGGCGGCTTGGCGAGCTTTCTGCCAGAGATTGCGAAAGGGCTGGAGATAGAGGCGGGCGACGCCTCGGAATTCCCGCTGCTCTCCCCCGTGCAGGCCGAACGCAATCGCCTCTTCCTCGGTCGGCAGGTAAAGCGTGCCGGTGAGCCGGTCCCAAAAGTTGAAGATCTGCGCGAAGTTCTTGTCGGCGTGCCGGGGATCGCTGCTGTGGTGGATCAGATGCATCGCCGGGCTGCTGATATGCCGCGCGATTGCCGCCGGATACATTACCCAGACCTGGGAGTGGCGGAGGTGATAGCCCGCCACGAGGAAGACAAACATCACGATGTTGACGCCGTTGATGGCAAAGAGCTTCGGAGGCTCGCCATAAAGGAAACCGAAAATGCCGGCGCTCAGCCCTATCAACGTCGCGACCGTCGTCACGTTGATGCAGAGCTCCAGAGGGTGGACCCGGAACACCGTGATCGGCGTCAGTACCTCGGCCGAATGATGCACTTTGTGGAATTCCCAGAGCACGGGAATGCGGTGGTGCAGATAGTGCGCGAGGAACAGGCCACCGTCGATCGCGAGGATGTTGACGGCGGTATAGATCGCCTGCGCCGGGAACGCCGCCGTCCAGCCAAGATCGGTGGTGCCGAACGCGCCCGCCAGCGCCATTCTGGTTGTCACCTCCATGGCGCCGCCGGAGGTCCAGAACTCCGGTATGGTCAGGAGCACCAGGAAGCTGTTGATGAGCCAAAGCGCATAGTCCGCGATCGCGGACGGATGCGTCATCAGAGCGCGCGGAAAGCACAAAGCAATGACATGTCGCCAAGCAAGCGGCCGCTTGCGGCGGATATTGGCGGCAAGGGCGATCGCTCCGGCACAAAAAAGATAGAACCAATAAATGCGGTCGCCCGGCTGAAACAGTAACTGAGTGAGAGGAGTAGCGGCGGCCTGGAGGAGGTCGAACAAGGTCTCCATCGATGCTCCTCAAGTCACGCCGCGACCGCAGGCGGTGCGCGCGCCCCCGCGATGCTCCCGCGGGAACGCAAGAACCCATCCTGATTTACCGACGCTTCGATAAATGAAGCCTTAACGGATTGGGCGGAGCGCGAGGTCGCTCGATGGGCTCCCCTTGGAGCGCAGCCAGAAAGTAGGAAGTCTCCCTCGGTGGTGCCCTAAGGCAGCTCATCCCCCATAGATTTGGATGCTTTCGGCGACGGAATCGGCGACATGTTCTTTCGTGATGACCCCCACGATATTCTCAGGCCGAGGAATGCCCGAGCCGCTAACGACAAGGGTCATGATCCCGTGCTTGCGCCACAAACGGCGGATCACGTCGAAGGCGATGTCGTCCTCGCGGGCGATGGTGAATCGATGACTGGCCAGGTCACCGAGGGTTATCCGTCCGACTGCGGCTTCAGGAGAACGTCGAAGCGCCGTATTCACGCGCAGCACCCCTTCGACCCGGTTTTCTTTCGTCACGACCACGTGCCGCATGCGGCCGCGATGATCGGGCTCGCTGAGAAACGCTTCGAAGCTCATCTCGGCCGGCAACAGCAGGACGTCCTTGTCCATGACCTCCCGCGCGCGCCGGACCAGAAACATGTTCTGATGCAGCGCTTTCGGAAGCGATTGACCGCGGCGAAACAGCTTCATCGTGTAGATATTCTCTCGCGACAACAGACGGCGCACGCCGACGCTGAGCGCAACGGCAATGATCATCGGCATCACGATGTCGTAGTCCCGGGTCATCTCGAAGATCATGACGATGGCCGTCATCACGGCGCCGGTGCCGCCCCCCACCATCGCGCCCATGCCCACCATCGCAAAGGAAGGAATGCTGATGGGAAGCGGAACATGGAGCGCCACAAATGCCGCGGCGAAGGCGCCGCCGATCGTGGCGCCCATGAACAATGATGGCGAGAAGATTCCTCCCGACGATCCCGAGCCGAGGCTCACGGAGGTAGCGGCGAGCTTGCAGGCGAACAGCAGCGCCAGGAGCCCCGCGGCGGAGAGGGGCCCAACCAGGATCGCCTGTATCGTCGCGTACCCGACGCCCTCCACGTAGTAATGCCCAAAGTTCTGCTGCAGCGCGTAGATCAGGACTCCCACCAACGCCATGCCGAGAATATGCCGCGCGTAGCGGTTCTTGATTTTGTCGAACAGGTCTTCGGCGAGATGCAGGCCGCGGATGAAGGCGGTCGCGGCAACGCCGATGATGGCCCCGAGGACGCCATAGAGGCACAAGATGAGCGCCGCGGAGAGATCGGTTCCCAGCGCCGGCAGGGAAGGAACCAGAAACGCGGGTTGAGGACCGAGGAAGTATCGGCCGACGAACGTCGCCGTGCCGGTGGAGATGGCAACTGGCAGAAACGTTCGAACGCTGACCTCGGGCATCATCAATTCGACGGCGAACATGACGCCGCCGATCGGCGTGTTGAACGTGGCGGCGATGCCCGCGCCGGCCCCCGCCGCGACCAGCGTGATCCGCTGGCCCGCAAGCATCGGAACGATCTGGCCCAGTGTCGAGCCAAGGGCCGAGCCGATCTGAATGATCGGACCCTCGCGGCCCACCGCCGCGCCGCTGCCGATCGCGAGCGCGGATGCGAGCGATTTGATCAGCGCGACAACCGGGCGAATGACTCCCGCGCGATAGTAAATGGCGTCCATCACTTCGGGAACGCCATGCCCCTTCGCCTCCGGCGCAAAGGTGTTTACGAGAAAAGTGACGCCGATCGCGCCGACGACCGGCACCAAGATGACGAGAGCGCCCCAAGGACTCGGCGGCGTGAAGACATTGGCGTCGAAGTTGATCGAGAACCGTCCCAGGAACAGAAGGTTGTGAATGAAGCCGATGAGATCGCGGAACAAGACCGCGCCGATGCCGGTCACGACGCCGACGACGAAAGCCAAGATCGATAGATAGGGAAGACTGATGCCCCGACGCTCCCGAGATTCATTTCGGACACCCGGCCTTGCCGATCGGCCGGCCTTGTTCGCGTCGCCGCCACCTGAGTTGTCTCGCATCGGAGCTCTTCGTCTCGCAATCCATTCGATCCAACCTGTGCCCTTTACGCGCTGCAGGAAGCAACGTCAATTTTCACGCCGACGCGTGATGCTTTAGCGTTCAACTGGAAATGCGAGTGTCTGAACTTGCCTAAAGCCGCCCGCGCTGGGACTATTGCGATCGGGCGTCCCCGGCAATCGCCGCCCAGAGGGATCGGACCATGAAGCGTCTCCATGTCCACGTGGCCGTGGACGATCTCGCGAAGTCGATCGGCTTCTATTCGACTCTGTTCGCGGCCGGACCAACGGTGGTCAAATCCGACTACGCCAAGTGGATGCTGGAAGATCCCCGGGTCAACTTCGCGATCTCGACTCATGGCAGCAAGCCGGGGCTCGATCATCTCGGCATCCAAGTCGAAAGCGAGGCCGAGCTCGGCGAAGTCTATGAGCGCCTGAAGCGCGCGGAAGGGCCGGTATTGGAGGAGGGCGCCACTACCTGCTGCTACGCGCAATCCGAAAAGTCGTGGATCATCGATCCGCAGGGTTTGGCTTGGGAAACCTTCCACACCATGGGCGAAAGCACGGTTTACGGCAACGGTGTGGGCGACCAACTGAAAGCGATGGCATCGGCTTGCTGCGCGGAAGCGCCCGACGAAGCCAAGGCGCCGGCGCGCACAGGCGCCTGCTGCGGGGATTGATTGACGTGCGACGTGCCGCGTCCAAGGCTAGGTTCGAACGCGAAATCGCTCGATCACGTCTTCGTTGATGGAAATTCCAAGGCCGGGTCCCGAGGGGATTGGAACGTCGCCGTGCACGAGGCTTGGAAGTCCTGACACCAGGTCATTCCTAAGCGGGCTCTGCGTGACCGGATACTCGTTGAACTGCGCTGCCTCCGCGCTCGCCATCCAGTGCAGCGAGGCGGCGAGGCTGATGCCCGTGCCGAAGCAATGGGGAACGCACCACACATTGGCCTCGTGGGCGAGGCTCGATATTTTTCGCGCGATAGTCGGCCCACCGGCGCGCCCGATGTCCGGCTGAACCACTTTGAGGCCGGCCTTGATCAGCTCGTCGAAGAACCGGATTGCTTCGTCCGCTTCGCCTCCGGCAATCCGGCCGTGAGCCACCCGACACAATTTTCGGTAACCCTCGAGATCGTCGGGATTGAGCGGCTCTTCGAGCCATAGGATGTTGTACTCGCCAAAGAGCCACCCGGCATACCGGATCGCGGTGTCCGCGCTCCAGCGCCGGCCGGCGTCCACCATCAGGGCGAAGTCGTCGCCCACGACATCTCGAATGGCCCGCATCATGCGACGATCGAAGCCCTCGTCATAGCCGAACGATCCCCAGCCGAACTTCATGGCGGTGAATCCACCCTCGATCCGCTGGGCCGCAATCTCTGCGGCTTCCTCGACGGTTTCGGGGAACAGCATGCTGGCATAGGCGCGAACCCGGTCGCGCCGCGATCCCCAGAGTGCATGGCACGGCTTGCCCGCAACCTTTCCGGCGATGTCCCAAAGCGCGGTGTCGATTGCCGAGATCGCGTGTATCACGACGCCGCGCCGGCCATACCAACTGCTCGCGTCATACATCTCGTGCCATCGCGTCGGCGGGTCGAGCGGGTCCTTTCCGATGAGCGCCACCCCGAGCCCGTGCCGATGCGGGGTTGAACGCGGCGCATCGATGATGGCGCGCACGACGGTGCCGCTGGTGACCGCCTCGCCATATCCGGTGTGCCCGGTGTCGGTTGTGACCCGCACAACCATGACGTCCTGCGTGCCGTCCGATTTGTTCTCGACCGTCGGTAAGCGCAAGTGCAATGCGTCGACGCCTGTTATTTCCACGATTCCTCCGATGCGCGGCCTCAAGCTCACCCGCGAGTTGCGATGGGAGCGGATTCGTCTCGAAGGTCGCTCACTCTTTGGCTCTCCATTTGTCCATTTCTGTTATGATCCCCACAATCAAATCATAAATCATGGGTGGGGAATTGCCATGCCACGCTCGGTCTCGCTGATCTTTGCGATCGCATTCGCGCTTGCGGGCGCCCGCATCGCAGTCGCCCAGGAGTTCCATTTCGAAGCGGAGCCTCTGATCAAGGACTGCGGCGACCCTTCTTACGACAAGGCCGTGAAGGATGGCATTACGCTCGGTATCGCGCCGGTGCCGCTCTACAGCGGCATCGATCCGCAGACGAAGCAGGCTTACGGACTGGACGTCGAGATAAATCAGGGTGCGCTCGGCTGGCTCGGAATCAAACAGATCAATTACGAGATCATGCCGTTTTCGCAACTCATCGCGGCGCTGCTCGCAAAGCGCGTCGACGTCATCGCGACGAACATCCACTACACGCCGGATCGGATAAAGGTGATCTCGTTCACCGGACCCGCATGGTGGTACGGGCCGGGCATCATCGTGCGAAAGGGCAATCCGACCGGGCTCAAATCGTTTGACGACCTGAAAGGCAAGGAGATCGGCGCCATGGCCGGGACCTCGGCCGACGAGTATCTACAGCACATGGGCGCGACCGTCGTGCCGTTCCGGACGAACCCCGAGCATTTTGTCGCCGTGGCGCAGGGGCGGATCGCCGCGGTAATGGACGACGACGTGAAATTTCTCGCCTATATGAAGGCCAATCCAGATCAGCCGCTGGAGATGGTGCCCAACGTCACGGTCCCCGACGAATTGATCTTCAAGTATGGCTACGGATACGCGCGCTATGCGCTCCGCAAAGAAGACTGCAGCTTGCGTTTGGCCTATACGTCGGCGCTCGCCGAGATTCGCGGCAATGGCATGGTGTCCGCGATCTTGAAGAAGTACGGGCTCAGCAATCGCAATCTCTTTTTCTTTCCAGCGAACTAAAGTCGGTCCTCCACCAGCCGGGGCGATCGCGGATCGAGCCGCCGCGCACGCTCCGACGCCCGCGCGATCGTCGGAAGCCGCTCGAACTCGCTCGATCCTGCTTTAGACTGCGGGCCGAGCAGGGACCGTTGTTCCTGCCGCTCTCGCCAAGGGGCATGGCATGCAACTCATCGACCTGGAAGTGACGCGACAGTATCTGGGAGTTCTGCTGCAAGGTCTGCGGCTCACCGTCCTTCTCGCGATCATCGTGCTACTCCTCTCGCTTGCGCTCGCAATTCCGGTGGCGGTTGCGCGCATGTCGCGCAATCCGCTCGTGCGAATTCCGATCGACGCTTATGTCGAGTTGATGCGCACGACCCCGCTGATCCTGCAGCTGATCTACATCTATTACGTATTGCCGGGTTTTGGCATCAAGCTCGACCCGCTGACGGCGGGTATCATCGGGCTCACGCTGCACTACACGGCCTATATCGGCGAAGTTTATCGCAGCGGCATAGACGCCATTCCCCGCGGGCAGCATCACGCGGCGGCCGCGCTCGGCATGACCAGCCTGTTGGCCTTCCGTCGCATCATCTTGCCGCAGGCGCTGAGGATCGTGACGCCGGCGCTGGGAAATTATTTCATTACGATCTTCAAGGACACCGCGTTAACCTCGGTGATGACCGTGCAGGAGTTGATGTTCACGGGCGAGATCATCTCGGCTCGGACGTATCAATATTTTCCGATCTACACGCTGATCCTGCTGATTTATTTTGCAATCGGCTATCCCTCCGCCCAGTTCGTGCGCTATCTGGAGCGCGCGACATCGAGGGGCGAAAAACTTCGGTAGCCCATGGACGGAAGAGACGCCCGCGGCACGATTACCGAGCGCCATGATTGAAGCGATCGACATTCACAAAAGCTTTGGCCCGCTTGAGGTGCTGCGGGGCATCTCGCTCAAGGTCGATCCCAGCGAGGTGGTCTGCCTGATCGGGCCTTCGGGCAGCGGCAAGTCCACGCTGCTCCGCTGCCTCAATCTTTTGGAGCAGCCGGACAAAGGAACGATCAAGCTGAACGGCGAGCAGGTGTACTTCGATTGGATCGAAGGCCGGAAGGTGCCGCATGGGGCAAAGCGTATTGCGCGCGTGCGGACGAGGCTCGGCATGGTGTTTCAGGAATTCAACCTGTTTCCGCACCTGACGGTGCTCAAAAACATCATCGAAGCTCCGGTCCACGTGCTTGGCATGGAGAGGGCGGCGGCCATCGAAAAGGCCATGACGCTGCTCGCCAGAGTTGGGCTCGCGGACAAAGCAAACGCCTATCCTGACCAACTCTCGGGCGGCCAGCGGCAGCGCACGGCGATCGCCCGCGCCCTGGCCATGGACCCGATCGCGATGCTGTTCGATGAACCTACATCGGCGTTGGACCCCGAGCTCGTCCACGAGGTGCTGGAGGTCATGCGGCAGTTGAGCGCCGACGGCATGACCATGATCATCGTGACGCACGAAATGAACTTCGCGCGTCAGGTGGCGAGGCGCGTCATTTTCATGGACGAGGGGCGGATCGTCGAAGAAGACACGCCAGAGCGCGTGTTCGAGCATCCTCGGGAAGCACGCACGCGCAGCTTCATCAAGACGATCGTGAACCGATGAGCTCGCGAGGCCGCCTCACGCGGCGTGGATGCCGGCTGCCTTTACGTCCGCACCGACGTGGCTCTCGAAGCGCTTGAAGTTCTGCTCGAAGCGCTTGGTGAGTTCGCGCGCGGTATCGTCATAGGCGTTCTTGTCCGACCACGTGTCGCGCGGGTTCAGCACCTCCGGCGGAACGCCAGGGCAGCTCTGCGGCACGTTCAATCCGAAAAACGGATCGCGCCTGGTGGGGACACCCTTGAGATCGCCCGCGAGCGCCGCGCGAACGAGCGTTCGAGTGTGCTGGATCTTCATGCGCTGCCCGACGCCGTAGGCGCCGCCGGACCAGCCGGTATTGACCAGCCAGCATTCGGTCTTGTGCTGGCGGATGCGGTCACCCAGCAACTTGGAATAAGTCGTGGGATGGCGCGGCATGAAGGGCGCGCCGAAGCAGGTGGAGAAAGTCGCCTGCGGTGCATTCCCCATGCCGCGCTCGGTGCCGGCGACCCGCGCCGTGTACCCCGAAAGAAAGTGATAGGCCGCCTGGTCGGGCGTGAGGCGCGAAATCGGCGGCAGCACGCCGAACGCGTCCGCCGTCAGCATGATCACGTTGGCGGGATGCCCGGTCATGCCGGCGAGGTTCACGTTGGGGATGAAGTCGATCGGATAGCACGCCCGGGTGTTCTCGGTCAGGCTGTCGTCGTCGAAATCGGGGACGCGCGTCACCGGGTCGAGCACCACGTTCTCCAGCACCGTGCCGAAGCGGAGGGTCGCCGCATAGATTTCGGGTTCCGCCTCGGCTGAGAGGCGGATCGCCTTGGCGTAGCAGCCGCCCTCGAAGTTGAAGAGGCCTTTGGCGCCCCAACCGTGCTCGTCGTCGCCGATCAAGGTGCGGGTGCCGTCGGCCGAGAGCGTCGTCTTACCGGTGCCGGAAAGGCCGAAGAACACCGCGCTGTCGCCCTTGGGTCCGACATTGACGGAGCCGTGCATCGGCAGCACGTCGCGCGGCGGCAGCAGGAAGTTCAGCAGCCCGAACACCGATTTCTTGATCTCGCCCGCATAGCGCGTGCCGCCGATCAGCACCAGCCGCTCGGTGAAGTTGACGAGGATGAAAACCTCGGAGTTGAGCTTGTCGAGCATCGGCGTCGCTTCGAAATAGGGCGCGTGGATGATGGTGAAAGCCGGCCGGAAGCTCTTGAGCTCGGAGGCCGTGGGGCGCAAAAACATGTTGCGCGTGAAGAGGCTGTGCCAGGCGCTATCGCTGACGAGCCGCACGTTGAGGCGGTAGTCGGGATCGGCACCGGCGAAGCAGTCGGTGACGAAGGCCTCGTGCCCCTGGAAATGCGCGAGCATGCGATGCTTCAAGCTTTCGAACACCGCGGGCGAGACGCGCTGATTGATCGTGTTCCAGTCGACCTCGTGTTCCGTCGCCGCGTCGGCAACGATGAACTTGTCGCGAGGCGTGCGTCCCGTGTGCACGCCTGTCACCGCGACGAAGGCGCCGCCCGCCGCGATCTCGCCTTCATGCCGGCGAATCGCGTGCTCGTACAGTAGCGGCACGCTCAGATTCCAATGGACCGCGGCGAGGCGGCGGAATCCCTGCTCCTCGAGACTCAAGCTGCTCTTAAGGCCGACTTCGCGCGGTGTGCCGTCCATCACGGTGCTTCCCCCTTAACCTTAACGCGTTTTGGGAGTCGTTTCTGCGCGGGACCATAGCCGAGGCTCGCTGCGTCGGCAATGTGCGGCTTCAGCCGTTCAGCAGCTCGGCTGCGTTCACCCAGTGGATTCGCCCGAAGCCCGCGACCAGATGCGCACGGTCCACCGAAACTCGATACAGCCGAAAATCCTTGAAACCGGCATAAAGCTTGGCCGAGGGATGGCGCGCCAGGAATCGGTCGAGGGAACCTGCGTGCGCGGTCTCGATCGCCCGCCCCAGCACAGTCACCCGGGGGCCGGTCAGGGGATCGTCGAGACCCGCCGTCCCATCGTAGAGCAGCGAAACCCGCGCCTCGGCCTTGATGTTCTTGGCGTGCTCCGCCAGGTCCGAAAGCAGCAACAGCGGCTCGCCCGCGTCATCGAGCGCCGCCAGCACCAGCGAAGCAAAAGGCCAGCCCGCGTGCGATGTCGCGAGCGTCGCCCGGTCTATTTGGCGCATCAGTCGCCGCACTTCGGCTGCTGGAGTGTCATCCGCCATGGCAGAGGAATCTTAGCGGGGCGCGGCCCGGCGGCAATGGGGCACTGTGGGTGGCCGCGCCATCAAACGCGCTTGACCTCCCCCCCCGTAAAGGACGGAGGGGCCGCAATGCAGCAAATCCTTGACGGAGGCACCCCCGCGGGACGACATGAAGAACCGAGAAGTACCCCAATCCGGCCGCAAAGCCGCCACAGATGCTTGCGAGGTTAGTTGAAATGAAGGCGACACCGCCACTACCTCAGGGACATCAGAAGGATCGCTCCGTGGGCACGATTGCGCTGGTGGATGATGATCGGAACATCTTGACCTCGGTCGCGATGGCGCTCGAGGCCGAGGGCTTCACCGTGCGCTGCTACGCCGACGGCTCGGAGGCGCTGCGGGGCATTTCGCAGCAGCCGGTCGACCTTGCGATTCTCGACATCAAGATGCCGCGTATGGACGGGCTCGAGCTGCTGGGGCATCTGCGCAAGCAAAGCAAGATGCCGGTGATCTTCCTGACCTCGAAGGACGACGAGGTCGACGAGGTTCTGGGCCTTCGCATGGGTGCCGACGACTACATCAAAAAGCCGTTCTCGCAGCGGCTGCTGGTCGAGCGCATTCGCGCGCTGTTGCGGCGCGGCGAGATGGCGCGCGGCGAGGCCGACGGCGAGCCCGTGGTGCAGCGCGGCGATCTCGTGCTCGACCCGGCGCGGCATCAATGCACCTGGAAGAACGAGCCGGTCGATCTCACCGTCACCGAATTCCTGATCCTAAAGGCGCTGGCGCTGCGCCCCGGCCATGTAAAGAGCCGGGACCAGCTGATGGACAGCGCCTATGGCGAGCACATCTATGTGGATGACCGCACCATCGACAGCCACATCAAGCGGCTCCGGAAGAAATTCAAGGCGGCCGATGGGGAGTTCGCGCAAATCGAGACCCTCTACGGGGTGGGCTATCGCTACCGCGACCGATGAACGAGCGCCGCGCGACGCCGGCACCGCGGCGCAAGCACCCGCGCCCGCCGCGATAACGGTCGATCCTGACGATCGGCCCCACGAACCCCCGCGCGTCCTTCGGCCCCGAATCTCGCCGCTGACGCGGCGCATCCTCGCCGTCAACGTGCTGGCGCTCGGATTGCTCGGCCTCGGATTCCTTTATCTTGGCGAGTACCGCAGCAGCCTCATCGACACCGAGCTCGATTCGCTCAAGACCGAGGGTGAAATCTCCGCCGCGGCGCTCTCGGAGGGTGCGGTTTATCAAAGCCCCGGCGAGGCCGAATATTTGATCCCCGACCTCGCGCGGCAAATGCTGCGCCGATTGGTGGAGCCGGCGCGCACGCGCGCGCGGCTCTTCGACGCCAACGGCACACTGATCGCCGACAGCCGGTGGGTCGAAGGCTCGGACGAGCACGTGCAGATCGAAGTGCTGCCGCCGCCGGAGCATCAGACTTTGTTCGATCGACTCTGGGATGACGCGGTCGGCCTGGTGCTACGGTGGATGCCTCGCAGCGCCGACTACCCGGCCGAGCGCGAAATCGTGGCTCCGACCTCGCGGGACTTTCCCGAGGTGGAAACGGCGCTCCGTGGCGAGAGCGGACACGAGATCCGCCGCGATCCCGAATCCGGCGATCTCGTGCTGAGCGTGGCGGTTCCCGTGCAGCACTACCGCGAGGTGCTGGGTGTGGTGATGATTACCACCAACAGTCACCGCGTGGAACAGGAGGTGCGCGCGGTTCGGGTCGAGGTGCTGAAAGTGTTCCTGTCGGTGCTCGGCGTCACCGTTCTGCTGTCGATCTATCTCGCGGGCGCCATTGCGCGCCCGATCAGGCGGCTCGCGATCGCCGCCGAGCGGGTGCGTCATGGCCATGGCCGGCAGGTGCCGATCCCCGATCTCACCCAACGCCGGGACGAAATCGGCGAGCTCTCGGGCGCGCTGCGCGAGATGACTGACGCGCTCTGGCGCCGGATGGACGCGATCGAGCATTTCGCGGCCGACGTCGCGCACGAGATCAAGAACCCGCTTACCTCGCTTAAGAGCGCGGTCGAGACCGCGGCGCGGGTCGCCGATCCGGAAAAGCAGCGCCAGCTCCTCGCCGTCGTTGTGGAGGATGTGGCACGCCTCGATCGTCTCATCACCGACATCTCCGATGCCTCGCGCCTCGATGCTGAAATGAGCCGGATCGAACCCGAACCGGTGCCGATCGCCGACATGCTGGAAGCGCTGGCGGAACTGCACGAGGCGGGGCGCAAGGAGGATGGCCCCGTCCTCGTCCTGGCGCTGCCGTCGGGTGCCGGGCGCCAGGCGCTCACCGTGCAGGGCATGGAAAGCCGCCTCGGTCAGGTGTTCCGCAACCTGATCGCCAACGCGGTGTCCTTCAGCCCGCCGGGCGGCACCATCCGCGTTACGGCGCAGCGAAGCGGCGGCTTTGTCGTCGTGACGATCGAGGATGACGGCCCCGGCATCCCCGAGGGCAAGCTCGAGGCGATCTTCGACCGCTTCTATTCGGAGCGGCCCGCGGGCGAGAAGTTCGGGACCCACTCCGGTCTCGGCCTCTCGATCTCCAAGCAGATCGTCGAGGCGCATCGCGGCACGATCCGCGCCGAAAACCGCCGCGACGCGAACGGCGCCGTCGTCGGCGCGCGCTTCATCGTGCGTCTCCCGGCGGGGTAGGCGACACCGCTGCGGCGATCACCATGAGGCCATCGCGATAGCTCGGATAATCGAGCCGCACGCCGAGGGCCTTGATGCGGCGGTTCGAGACGCGCTTGTTGTCGGCATAGAAACTCCGCGCCATCGCCGAGAGATCGGCGGCTTCGAAGTCGATCAGCGGGGGCGGTGCCACGCCCAACAGCTTCGCCGCGAATGCGACTACTTCTTCCGAGGGGGCCGGATCATCGTCGCAGACGTTGTAGACCGCGCCCGGTTCCGGCCGCGCGATCGAGGCGCGGAGGACCTGGACCACGTCGTCCACGTGGATGCGCGAGAACACGTGGCCCGCTTTGCGAACGCGCCTTGCCGTCCCGGCGCGCAGCGCATCGAGTGCGCTTCGCCCGGGCCCATAGATGCCGGCCAGACGGAAGATGTGCACGGGAAGGCCGTCGGCGAAGAGTGCGCGCCAGCCACCCTCCGCCGCGACCCGGCGCCGGCCGCGCTCGCTGGTGGGCAAAAGCGGCGCCATTTCGTCGACCTCGGCGCCGCCGCGATCCCCATAGACGCCGGTGGTGGAGAGGTATGCGATCCATTGAATTGCGGGATTGGTTTTCGCAATCGGGCCACCGCTCGCCAATCCGGCCCGCGAAGACTCGTTTTCCGCGCGCGCGCCGCCGCCCGCCAACCCGGCCCGCGCGCGTAATGCATCACCGCAAAGATCCAGTACCGGATCGCCGAGTTCGTCCGGCGGCACGGAGCTCAGCACATGACTCGCCTGCGCAAGCAGCGCGCTCCCATCGTCGAGCCACGCTTCGCGCGAGAAGGGCAGGACCTCGAAGCCTTCGGCCGCGAGACGCCGGAGGGCGGCTGCGTCGCGGCTGGTGCCAATGATGCGCCAACCTTCGTCGCGAAGCGCGCGCGCCAGCCGCGTCGCGCAATAGCCAAGCCCGAAGCAAAATAGAGTCGGCTGATGGATCTCCGGCAAGGAGCTAGTCCGCCGCCGCCGTCGCCGGTGTGAATTCGAGCGCGTGCGCCAGCGCCCGCTGCCGCCAGCGCGCCCAGAAGCCCAGCAACACGCAGATTCCAGCGCCAACCGCGAGCGGAAGCCGCAAACCGTAACCCGAGGAAAATATCCCGATCAGCAGCGCGTTGAGCGCGGGACCACCGCGGAAGATCATGCCGTAAAGCCCCATGACCCGCCCGCGCATGCTGCGGTCGACGGCGCTCTGCACCAAAGTCTGCGCGGCGATGCCGGTGACGACCAGCGCCATCCCGGCGATGAAGAGAAAGACCAGCGCCAGCCAGAAATTGGTGGTGGCGGTGAAGGCGAACAGGGCGCCGGCCAGCACGAAGGTGAAAGCGACCGTGATGCCGGTGAGACCATCGAGTCCGGGGCGTCGCGCCATCCAGAGCCCGCCGGCCATGGCGCCGAGTCCGGTCACGGCGACGAGCCAGCCGAGACCTTCGCGCCCGCGCTCGAACACCGCATCGGCGAAGCCGGGCATCATCTCGATGAAACCGCGCGCGGCGAACGAGCTCAACATGAACAGCACCAGCATCGGCCCGATGCCGGGATGGCGAAACGCATAAATGTAGCCCTCGATCGTGGAGCTGAGCATGCGCCGTCCGCCGCTGCTCACCTGCCGCTCCTCGACCAGTCGATCGAGCCGCGCAAGCGAGATTTGAAAGGCGACGTAGAACAGCGCATTCAAGATGAATGCAAGAGAGGTGCCGCCGTGCGGGAGGCCGGGAAACCATGCGCTCCCCCGCGCGATCACGACGCCGGCAAGCGCGGGCCCGATGAAGCGGGCGTTGTTGAAGACGATCGAGTTTATCGCAACGGCCGAGGGCAAGGTGTCCCGGTCGACAAGGCTCGGGATCAACGCCAGGCGCGCCGGCTGCGCCATGGCGTTGCACGCTCCCAGCACCAGCGTCAGTAGGAATAGGCTCCAAATTTCGATTGCGCCGATAAGCGTCAGCGCGGCGAGCAGACTTGCCTGAACCATCCCTGCGAATTGAGTACGGCGGAGCACCCAAATCCGGTCGCGGCGGTCGGCGAGCGCTCCGGCGAGCGGGCTCAGCACCACGGTCGGGAAAAGGTCCGCGAACGAGACCAAACCGAGCCAAACACCCGAATGGGTAAGTTCCCAGGCGAGCCAACCGACCGAGACGCGCTGCAGCCAGGTGCCGATCAGCGAGATTGCGTTCCCCGCCACGTAAATTCGGTAGTTACGGGCGCGAAAGGCCCGCACGATGTTGCCAAACCCCGCTTCGGATGCTGTCACGCCGTCACCGCTTCGCCCGCTGCGCGGAGCGGAAAAAGCCCCACACGCGCAAATGTTACCAGAGCGCGACTCTGAAAAGATTGATTAAATCGCTCTGGGCAGCTATGCGTCTTCTCCGTGGACCGGGGGGAGCGGTCCGCCGTTCGAGGTGCGGTCAAAAAACCCAGGCTAAACTGGCGACCCGCCCGTGTGGCGACCAACAGACCGATGTGTATAATGGTTTGTTGGTATTTTTGGCGGGTACTGAAGACCGGCATCGGGCACCGGACAGGCGGTATTTCGGCATGAAGCGAGTCATCATCGCGCTGCTGTTCCTCGCGCTGTTGGTAGGCGGCGGCGTTGCCTACCAAACCTTCAGGTTGAAGGCTGCGGAAGTAGCTGTGCCCGGAAAGAGCGCGCCTCTTTCGGTGCCGGTGATGGTCACCGCCGTCGCGCGCAAAGCAATGCCGGTGCAGATCGAGGCAATCGGCACGGTGCAGCCGATCTCCACCGTCGCGGTCAAATCGCGCGTCGACGGGCAGATTGCCGAAGTCAGGGTCACCGACGGGCAATATGTGCATCAGGGCGACGTGCTGTTCGTGCTCGATACCCGCGAGGGCGAGGCATTGTTGGCTCAGGCGCAGGCACAGCTCGCGCACGATCGCGCGCAGCTCGAGAATGCGCAGCGCGAGACTCAGCGCTACCGCCCGCTGACCGAGAAGCAGTACGTGTCGCGCGAACAGATGGATCAGTTGGTGACAACGGCCGCGGCGCTCGAGGCCTCGGTGGCGGCCGACCAGGCCACGGTCGATACCTTCAAGGTGCGCCTCACCTACAACACGATCGTGGCGCCGATCGATGGTCGCATCGGCGTGGTCGCGCTCAAGGCCGGCAACGAGGTCAAGGCGCAAGATACGATCACCATGCTCACCATCAACCAGATCAAGCCGATCTACGTCGCCTATTCGGTGCCGCAGAGCAATCTCCCGGCGATCCGTGAGGCGCTGCATGCGGGAAATGTCCCGGTCACGGTTTCCATTCCTGGTGACAGCGGCGGCGCCGACACCGGCCGGGTCTTGCTGTTCGACAACCAAATCGACACCGCCACCGGCACCATCGGGCTGCGCGCAATCTTCGATAACAACGACGAGCGGCTCTGGCCTGGCGAGTTCGTCAATGTGACCACGACCTTGCGCACTGAGCCGGATGCCCTGGTCATTCCGCAGGCGGCCGTTCTGGTCGGCCAGAACGGCAACTACGTTTATGTGATCAAATCCGACAATACCGCCGAGGTACGCCCCGTCACAGTGAACCGGACAGTCGGGAATGAGACCGTCATAGAGAAAGGACTCGCCGAAGGCGAGCGCGTAGTGACCGACGGGCAATCGAGGGTTACCGACGGCACGCGTGTCGAGATCCGCAACAGTGAGCGCACGGGACAGGCGGAGCGCTCCTCATGACGATGCCGGAGACCTGCATCCATCGCCCCGTGATGACGACGCTCATCATGATGGCGTTCGTGATCTTCGGTCTGTTCAGCTATCGCCTGCTGCCGGTCGCGGCGCTGCCGCGCGTCGACTTTCCCACTATCGTGGTAACGGCAAACCTGCCGGGCGCGAGCCCGGACACCATGGCGTCGTCGGTCGCAACGCCGCTCGAGCAGCAATTCGCCACCATCGCCGGCGTCACCTCCATCATTTCGCAGAGCGGTGTCGGCGTCACCTCGATCACGCTGCAGTTCGATCTCAACCGCAACATCGACGGCGCCGCGCTCGACGTCCAATCAGCGTTGACCACGGCCGCCAAGAAGCTGCCGGTCGAGCTGACGATCCCGCCGTCTTTCCAGAAGGTGAACCCGGCCGACCAGCCAGTGCTGTTCCTGGTGCTATCGTCCAAGACGCTGCCATTGTCGGCGGTGGACGAATTCGCGGAGATCACGATCGGGCAACGCATCTCGCAGCTCAATGGGGTGGCGCAGGTGCAGGTCTACGGCGCGCAGAAATACGCCGTACGCATTCAAGCCAATCCGGACGCGCTGGCGTCCAAGGGGATCGGCTTCGATGATTTGCAAAATGCGGTGGCGGCCGCCAACTCGAGCACGCCGGTCGGACAGCTCTCGGGGCCGAACACCAGCTTCGTCCTGGACGCGCCGACCAACCTCAATGAAGCCAAACAGTATGAGTCGCTGATTGTCGCCTATCGCAATGGCGCGCCGGTTCGCCTCTCCGAGGTTGCCAAGGCGATCGACAGCGTCGAGAACGACAAAGTAGCGGGTTGGCTCAACGGCAACCGTTCGATCATTTTGGCGATCTTGAAGCAGCCGGACGCAAACACCGTCGAAGTCGTCGATAGCGTGCGCGCGCTGGTGCCGATCTTCCGGGCCCAGATTCCACCCGCGGTCGACATCAAGGTCCTGAGCGACCGTTCCATCTCGATCCGCCAGTCGGTCTCGGATGTGCGCTTTACACTCGGGCTTACCGTGGTGCTGGTGGTGCTCGTGATCTTCTTGTTCCTACGCAACGTCACCGCGACAATCATTCCGGCGCTGGCGCTGCCGGTTTCGGTGATCGGCACCTTCGCGGGCATGTATGTGTTCGGATATTCGATCGACAATCTCTCGCTGTTGGCGCTCACGCTGTCGGTCGGGTTCGTGGTCGACGACGCGATCGTCATGCTCGAGAACATCGTGCGCCACATCGAGAATGGCGAACGTCCCTTCGAGGCGGCACTCAAGGGCTCGCGCGAGATCGCCTTCACCATCATATCGATAACGCTGTCGTTGGTGGCGGTTTTCATCCCGGTGCTCGCCATGGGCGGCGTGGTCGGCCGTGTGTTCCGCGAGTTCGCGGTCACCATCAGCATGACGATTTTGATCTCGGGGCTGGTCTCGCTCACCTTGACGCCGATGCTGAGCTCGCGGCTCCTTAAGGCGCACCACCACGGCGAGAAGCACAACTGGTTCTACCGGATCTCCGAGGCCGGGTTCCAGGGCATGCTTGCGGGCTATGACTGGGGGCTGCGCACGGTCTTGCGCCGCAAGCTGCTCATGCTGTTCGTGACCTTCGCGACCCTGGTGGTCAGCGTCTGGGCGTACATTTACATGCCCAAAGGCTTCTTCCCGATTGAAGATACCGGTCTTGTCTTTGCGACCACCGAGGCGCGTCAGGATATCTCCTTTGGCGCCATGGCCGAGCTTCAGAAGAAAGCCGCGGCGATCGTCAAAGCCGACCCCGCGGTCGAGGACATCAATTCCTTCATCGGTGCGACCGGCTTCCAGCCCGCGCTCAACAACGGCCGCATGTTCATCACTTTGAAGCCGATCAACGAGCGAAAAATCGACGTGATCGGGGTGATCCAGCGGCTGCGGCGCGAGCTCTCGGGTATTCCGGGGTTCAACATTTTCTTCCAGCCGATTCAAAACATTCAGCTCGGTGGTCGCCTCGCGAAGAGCTTTTATCAATACACGATGCAGGATGCCGATTCGGCGGAGCTTTACCGCCTGGCGCCGATGATGCAGCAGAAGATCGCGGCGCTGCCGGGCTTTCAGGACGTGACTTCCGACTTGCAGCTTCTGAACCGGCAACTTGAAGTCTCGATGAACCGCGAAAAGATGGCCGAGTTCGGCGTGACCTCGGATCAGGCGCGCAATGTGCTCTACAGCTCTTTCGGCGTGAGGCAGATCTCCACGATCTATACGCCGTCCGATGATTATGAAGTGATTCTGGAGATCGATCCGGCGTACCAGCAGGACCCGATGGCGCTTGGCAAGCTTTACGTCCGTTCCGCGACCAGCCAAATGGTACCGTTCAGCGCCTTTGCAACGTTTTACGAAGCGGCGGGCCCGGTGACGGTGAACCATCAGGGGGGACTACCTTCGGTCACCATCTCGTTCAACTTGGCACCCGGCGTATCGCTGGGCCAGGCCGCAAACGAGATCAGCGCGCTCGAACGCCAGGTGGACCTGCCAGTGACGGTCGCGACCGGCTTCCAAGGCACGGCGCAGGTGTTCCAAGATTCACTCAAGGGACAGGGCCTGCTGATCCTGGCGGCGGTCATCGTCATCTACCTCGTGCTCGGAATTCTCTACGAAAGCTTCATCCACCCGGTTACGATTCTGTCGGGCCTTCCGGCGGCGGGCCTCGGCGCGCTTGCCACGCTTTATCTTTTCCACCAGGACCTCAGCGTCATCGCCATCATCGGCATTGTGATGCTGATCGGCATCGTGAAGAAAAATGCGATCATGATGATCGACTTCGCCATCGAGCGACAGCGGAGTGGTGAAATTTCTCCGGAGCAGGCAATCTATCAGGCGTGCCTGCTCCGCTTCCGACCGATCATGATGACCACGATGGCGGCGATCATGGGCGCGCTGCCGATTGCGCTCGGCTCCGGTGCGGGCTCCGAATTGCGCCGGCCATTGGGCCTTGCCGTGGTCGGCGGACTCATCGTATCGCAGAGCCTTACGCTCTTCATCACGCCGGTGATCTATGTTTACCTGGAGCGCCTGCGGCATGCGTTCTCCGATACGGCAACTGTGGCCGCACCCGCGACGGACAAACTCCCACTCGGCGACCAGTCCCTGCCGGTCGCGCCCGGCGAATAGCAGCGTGATCTGTCGTCTGGTTGCGGCCGCCGGTCTCATTGTCCTTGCCGCGCTGGCACCGGCGAGCGCGCAGCGACGGAACCAGGTTCCGCCGCAATCTCCGCCGCCGGAATCGCCGTTGGTGCTCTACGAGCGTTGCATGGAGCTGGCGCAGTCGGCGCCCCAGCAGGCCTTTCCGCAGGCATTCCAGTGGCGCACCAACGGTGGCGGCGGATACGCCGCGGAACATTGCGAGGCCGTGGCGTTGTTCAACCTGCAGCAATACGAGGAAGCCGCGAAGCGTTTCCACGAGGTTGCGGAAGGCTCGGTCACCGAGACGGTGACGCTTCGCACCGAGGCCTATGATCAGGCCGCGCGCGCCTGGTTTTTGGCGCAAAAGCCCGAACGCGCGCGCGCCGAGTACGATGCCGCGCTGAAGCTTGCGCCCAAGGATGTCAATCTGCTGATCGGTCGCGCCCAGGCGGAGGGGATTGCGCACGACTATTGGGCCGCGATCGACGACCTCAATGCCGCGCTCGACGTCGACGCGAAGCGTGCCGACGCGCTGGTGCTGCGCGCCGCTTCCTATCGGCACCTCGATACTCCGGGGGCCGTGGACCTGGCGCTCGACGACGTGACCAAGGCGATCGCTCTCAATCCGAAGTTCGCCGACGCCTATCTCGAGCGCGGAACCCTGCTGGCGATGAAGGGCGACTATGACGGCGCGCGCAAGGATTGGGACCAGGCCCAGCAACTCGCGCCCGACAGCTACGTGGCGCAGCAAGCGAAATCGAATCTGGCGCAGCTGCAGAAGCTCACGACGCCGACCGCGCAGCCTGCCTCGTCGCCGAAGCCGGCGGGCGACGCGCCGAAACCCTAGTTCAAATATCCTGGGGTAAAGTAGCGATTTTTGACGCCGTTGGCGTGGTGCTCGCCACCACCGTTCGCCAGAGAAGGAGGCTCCTCATGTCCGGCAGGACTCATGAGCGTTTGGTCGCCGATCAATTTGGTCCCCGGGCCGCCGCTTATATATCGAGCAGCGTCCATGCGCGGGGGCCCGACCTTCAGCGTCTCGCCGACACCGTCAAGGCCCGTGAGACCGCAAACGTCCTCGATCTCGGCTGCGGCGGCGGACATGTGAGCTTCACCGTTGCCCCGCACGTGGGGGAGGTGGTCGCCTATGACCTCTCCGCCGAGATGCTCGCCGCGGTGGCCGCGGAAGCGGCCAAGCGGGGAATTACCAATCTGTTGACGCAGCAAGGAAAAGTGGAATCTCTCCCGTTCGCGGACGGGGCCTTCGAGCTCGTGCTCAGCCGCTTCAGCGCCCATCATTGGCAGGACTGGAAGGCCGGCCTCAAAGAGGCGCGCCGGGTGCTTCGAGCGAAGGGGCGTGCCGTATTCGTCGATGTGGTGGCGAGCGAGCGCACGCTTTTCGACACGTACTTGCAGGCACTCGAGCTGCTGCGCGATCCGTCGCACGTGCGCGACTATTCGATCGGAGAGTGGAGAGCGGCACTAACCGAAGCCGGCTTCGCGCCCGGAACGACGATCACCCATCGACTGCGCCTCGATTACGCTTCGTGGGTCGAGCGCATGCAAACCCCCGAGGTATATCGGCGCGCGATCCGGGCGCTGCAGACAGGCGCGCCCGGCGAGGTCGCCCAATACTTTGCGATCGAGGAGGACGGCAGCTTCCTGCTGGATGTGATGACGATCGAGGCGACGCCCGCCTAGACCGTGATCCGATCAGACAGAATCGGATCACGCTCCAGATTCGTTGATTGTGTCGCGCAATCTGACGGCGAACCGCTCACACTTTCGCCGGATTGCGCTCTGGCGCGGGCGCGCCGCGCTAAAAATCGAGGTCGGCGTAGTGCTTCGGCGGCGGCGCGCCCGGAATATGATCGGCAAGTAGCGGGCGGAAGCTGGGCCGTGACTTGATCCGAGCATACCATTCCTTGGCGGGCTCATGCTGATCCCAGGGCACGTCGCCGAGATAGTCCAGCGCCGAGAAATGCGCGGCGGCGGTGATGTCCGCGAGCGAGAAATGGTCGCCGCCGAGCCAGCGCCGGCGCTCGACCAGGAAAGTCACGTACTCCAGGTGGTAGTTGATGTTGGTCTTGCCGGCGCGAATCGCGGTGGAGTTGGGCTCGCCGAGACCGAGGAAGCGCTTCATCATCTTTTCCCCGACCAGCAGCTCGGTCACCTCCCGATTCATCTTGCCATCGAACCAGGAACAGAGCCGTCGCACCTCCGCCCGGTCGGTGGGATTGAGGCCGATGAGCAACTTCTCGCGATAGACCTCGTCCAGAAACTCGGCGATCGCTCCCGCGTCGGCCAAGACCGCACCATCCGGCTCGATCAGCACGGGTACCTCTCCCGCGGGATTGAGCGCCAGGAACTCCGGACGCCTCTCCCAGGTCTTTTCGACCTTCATGGTGAAATCGAGATTCTTCTCCTTGAGCACCACGCGGATCTTTCGGGCCAAGGGAGAGAGCCACAGATGATAAAGAAGGCGCATTGCGCATTGAGTGTAGCGCAAACCGCCCCGTCATGAGAACCAGGCCGGGCACGCGGGCGTAAGGGCCGGAACCCTCGAGGATCTGGCCGGTCGGGCCACGCGCATCGAGCCCGTGCCTGCCGCGGAATAGCGGCGAGCGCGTCTAGTCGTCGTCGCCCGCTTGCGCTTTCTGCTCGAGGGTCAGCGGCTCGGAGAGGCGCTCCAGCATCTCCTTCGGCACCACCTGCCAGAAATACTGCCGCTCGCGTTCCCAATCGACCAGGATTTGCTCGGCAAAGCGCGATTGGGTCTCGCGCACATGCGCTTCGACCAGCTCGCGCAATTGGCGTTCCCAATGCGGGGTCTGCACGCGCTGCCAGATCACCGTCTCGGCGTTGACCCGATGCGGAAACACGTCGCTCCGGTCATAGACGAAGGCCATGCCGCCGGTCATGCCGGCGGCGAAGTTGTCGCCGACGGGACCCAGGATCACGGCGGTGCCGCCGGTCATGTACTCGCAGCCGTTGGAGCCGCATCCCTCCACCACCACCTGCGCGCCGGAATTGCGCACGGCAAAGCGCTCGCCCGCCTGACCCGCCGCGAACAGCCGGCCGGCGGTCGCGCCGTAGAGCACGGTATTGCCGATGATGACGTTCTCATGGCTCATCAGCGGCGATGACGTCATCGGCCGCACCACGATCATCGCGCCCGAGAGGCCCTTGCCCACATAATCGTTGGCGTCGCCGAACATCTCGATCTTGAGCCCCTGCACGGCAAACGCGCCCAGCGCTTGGCCCGCCGAACCGCGCAGCCGCACGGTGATGTGCCCATGCTGCAGGCCTGTCATGCCGAAGCGCCGCGTTACCATCGAGGAAAGGCGCGCGCCGACGGCGCGGTGCGTGTTGCGGATGTTGTAGGTGAGCTGCATCTTCTCGCCCACTTCGAAGAGCGCCTTCGCATCCTTGATCATCTGCGCATCGAGCGTGTCGGGCACCTCGTTCCGGCCCTCAAGCGTGCAATAGCGCGGATATTCGCCGGGATCCGCCTGCGCCAGGATCGGATTGAGGTCGAGATCGTCCAGGTGGTGGCCACCGCGGCTCACCTGCGCCAGCAGATCGGTGCGGCCGATCACTTCGTTGAGGTTGCGCGCGCCAAGCAATGCCAAGATCTCGCGCACCTCCTCGGCGACGAAGCTGAAGAGATTGACCACCTTTTCCGGCGTGCCCGTGAATTTCGCACGGAGCTTTTCATCCTGGGTGCAGATGCCGACCGGACAGGTGTTGGAGTGGCACTGCCGCACCAGGATGCAGCCCATGGCGACCAGCGAAGCGGTGCCGAGCCCGTATTCCTCGGCGCCCAGGATCGCCGCGATCACCACGTCGCGGCCGGTCTTGATGCCGCCATCGACGCGGAGCCGCACACGGTGGCGGAGCCGATTCAGCACCAGCACCTGGTGCACCTCGGAAAGCCCCATTTCCCAGGGCGTTCCAGCATATTTGATCGAGGATTGCGGACTCGCGCCGGTGCCGCCGGAATGACCGGAAATCAAGATCACGTCGGCGCGCGCCTTGGCGACGCCTGCCGCGACCGTGCCGATGCCGGAGCGCGACACCAGCTTCACGCAGACGCGCGCGTCGGGATTGATCTGCTTCAGGTCATAGATGAGCTGCGCCAGATCCTCGATCGAATAGATGTCGTGATGCGGCGGCGGCGAGACCAGGCTAACGCCGGGCGTCGAATGCCGAAGCCGCGCCAGCATCTCCGTCACCTTAAAGCCCGGGAGCTGCCCTCCCTCGCCGGGCTTCGCGCCCTGCGCGATCTTGATCTCGATCTCGCGGCAGTTGTTGAGATATTCGGCGGTAACGCCGAAGCGCCCGGAGGCGATCTGCTTGATGGCGGAGGCGGCGTTGTCGCCGTTGCGGCGGGGGATATAGCGCTGCGGGTCCTCGCCGCCTTCGCCGCTGTCCGACTTGGCGCCGATACGATTCATGGCGATCGACAATGTCTCGTGCGCCTCGGGGCCGAGCGCGCCCAGGGAAATGCCGGGGGCAACCAAGCGCTTTCTGATTTCGGTGATCGATTCGACCTCGTCGACCGAGGTCGCGGCACGCTTCGGCTTGAAGTCGAGCAGATCGCGCAATTGAATGGGCGGCAACTTGCGCACGCCGTCGCTATAGCGGCGGAAGGTGCCATAGCTGTCGGTCGCGACCGCGGTCTGCAAGGTGTGGATCAGGCTCCCTTCGAAAGCGTGGCGCTCGCCGCCCCGGCGATAGCGGTAAAATCCGCCCACCGGCAGCGCGATGAAGTCCTCGTTCCAGGCGCGCTCATGCGTCTCCAGCACCTTGTGTTGGATGCCGGAAAGGCCGATGCCGGAAATGCGCGAGGTCATGCCCGGAAAGAAATCCGCGACCAGGGTGCGCGATAGCCCCACCGCCTCGAAATTGTAGGCGCCGCGATAGGAGGAGATCACGGAGATCCCCATCTTGGACATGATCTTGAGGAGGCCGTCGTCGACAGCCTTCTTGTAGCGGTGAATCGCCTGCTCCAGATTTGCGCTCGGGAACAGTCCTCGACGATGCCGGTCGGCGATCGTCTCCTGCGCCAGATAGGCGTTCACCGTGGTGGCACCGACTCCGATCAGCACGGCAAAATAATGCACGTCGAGACATTCGCCGGAGCGCACGTTGAGCGACGTGAAAGTGCGGAGTTGCTGGCGCACCAAGTGCGAATGCACGGCCCCGGTCGCAAGGATCATCGGGATCGCCGGCCGCGTGCGGCCCATCGCGGCGTCCGACAGGATCACGTGGGTGCAGCCGCGCCGCACCGCCTCCTCGGCTTCCTGGCGAATGCGTCGGATCGCGTCGCGCAATGCCGTCTCGCCGCCGTCGCGGTCGAAAGTGCAGTCGATCTCGCCCGCGGTGTCGCCCATATAGGCTCGCATCGCCTTGAACTCGGCGGTCGAGAGTACGGGGCTGTCGAGCTGCAGCAACTGGCACTGGGTCGCATCCTCGTCGAGGATGTTGCCGAGATTGCCGAGCCGGGTCTTGAGCGTCATGACGCGCCGCTCGCGCAGGCTGTCGATCGGGGGGTTGGTGACCTGGCTGAAATTCTGCCGGAAGAAGTGGTGCAGGCCGCGGTACTGGTCGGAAAGCACCGCCATGGGCGTGTCGTCGCCCATGGAACCGACGGCCTCTTTGCCTTCGTCCGCCATCGGCTGCAGGATCAGCTCGAGTTCCTCGAGCGTCCAGCCGAGCGCCACTTGCCGCCGGCGCAGCTCGTCGCGTTCGAGTTCCGCGGTCTCGGCGCGCGACTTGATCAGGCTGTCGATCACCGTGATGTTCTTGACCCACTCGGAATAGGGCTTGAGGCCCGCGAAGAGATCCTTGATTTCGGGGTCGCGGTAGAGGCGTCCGGCGCGCAGGTCGACCCCGATCATCTGCCCCGGTCCGAGCCGCCCCTTCTCGACGATGTCGCGCTCGTCGAGGCGCACCATGCCGGTCTCGGAGCCCGCGACGATCATGCCGCCGCTGGTGATCGCATAGCGCATCGGCCGGAGCCCGTTGCGGTCCATCGCCGCCATCACCCAGCGTCCGTCGGTTAGCGCCAGCGCCGCCGGGCCGTCCCACGGCTCCATCACCGAGTTGCAATAGCTGTACATGTCGCGGTGCGCCTGCGGCATCAGGCTTTTGTCGGGAATCGCCTCCGGCACCATCATCAGCTTCGCCATCGGCAGCGCGCGGCCCGCGCGCGCCAGCACCTCGAAGACGCCGTCAAGGCACGCGCTGTCCGACCCGCCCGCCTGCACCACCGGCTTGATGTCGTCGATCGCTTCGCCGAACACCTCGCTCGCCATGCGGGTCTCGTGGCTTTTCATCCAGTTGATGTTGCCGCGCAGCGTGTTGATCTCGCCGTTGTGGGCGAGGATGCGAAACGGCTGCGCCAGCGGCCAGGTCGGAAAGGTGTTGGTGGAGTAGCGCTGGTGGTAGACCGCGAAGCTGGAGACAAAGCGCTCGTCCAGCAGGTCCGGGTAGAACGCGGTCAATTGTTCCGCCAGAAACATGCCTTTGTAGATGATCGAGCGGCAAGAGAGCGAGCAGATGTAGAAGTCCTTCACCTGCTCGGCGATGACTCGCTTCTCGATGCGTCGGCGGATGACGTAGAGGTCGAGCTCGAAGCGGTCGGCCGGCGCGCGGCGCGCGTTGGCGATCATGATCTGCTCGATCTCGGGACGGGTCGCGTTCGCCTTCTCGCCGATCACGTCGATGTTCACGGGCACTTGCCGCCAACCGTAGATCGAATAGCCGGCGTTCAGGATCTCGGTCTCGACGATGGAGCGGCAGCGTTCCTGTCCGTCGAGATCGGTGCGCGGCAGGAAAATCATCCCGACGGCGAGTTGGCCGCGGCCCGGCTCGTGCCCCGTATGCTTGATATGCTCGCGGAAGAAATCCTGCGGGATTTCCACATGGATGCCGGCGCCGTCGCCGGTCTTGCCGTCGGCGTCGACCGCGCCCCGATGCCAGACCGCCTTCAAGGCGTTGATCCCGGCCTCGACCACCGCGCGACGCGGCTTGCCGTCGATCGCCGCGACGAATCCGACGCCGCAGGCATCGTGCTCCTCGCGCGGATCATAGAGGTGTGCCGCTTCAAGGAGCGCCGCGTTCTTGCGAAAGTCGCGGACGAAGCGGCGGCCCGACGTAGATTTTCCGCGATGGTTGCTCATGTGGGCCTCCCTCAATCCGCGGCTTCGGCGCGCGGAGCCGCGGCCTTGGTCATGACGTAGCGATGCATCTGCTCCGCGGCATCGCGCCCGTCGCGAACGCCCCAGACCACCAGGGAGGCGCCGCGCACGATGTCGCCTGCGGCGAACACGCCGGCAAGCGACGTCTGCATGGTGCGGAAATCGATCGCGATCGTCCCCCAGCGCGTGACCTTGAGGTCAGGCGCGCCGAAGAGAGCCGGCACGTCCTCGGGATCAAAACCCAGCGCCATGATGACGAGGTCCGCCGGCAACTCGAAATGGCTCCCTTCCAAGGGCTGCGGCACTTGGCGTCCCGTCGAGTCCGCGACACCGAGATGCATGCGGTGCGCGCGCGTCCTCCGCACGCGGGTCTCGCCGAGGAACGCCTGCGGCGCCGAGAGCCACACGAACTCGACGCCTTCCTCTTCGGCGTGTTGCACCTCGCGCTGCGAGCCCGGCATGTTCTTGCGGTCGCGGCGATAGAGGCAGCGCACGGACTTGGCGCCCTGGCGCACGGCGGTGCGCACGCAATCCATCGCTGTGTCGCCACCGCCGACCACGACCACGTGCTTGCCCTCCGCGTCGAGCGCGCCGCTGTCGAATTCCGGCACCGCATCGCCGAGCCCCTTGCGGTTGGATGCCGTCAAATAGTCGAGGGCAGCGACGATATTCTTGAGGCCGACCCCGGGACAGCTCATCTCGCGTGCGCGGTAAACCCCGCTCGCAATCAGCACGGCCGCGTGGCGCTGCCGCAGTTCTTCGAGCGGAATATCGCGGCCGATCTCGGTTTCGAGGTGAAACTCAATGCCGCCCTCGGCTAGCAGCGCGTGACGCCGCGCCACCACCGATTTTTCGAGCTTGAAGTTGGGGATGCCGTAAACCAAGAGGCCACCGACCCGGTCGTAGCGATCGTAGATGTGGACCGTATAGCCACGGCGGCGCAGTTGCTCGGCGGCCGCAAGACCAGCGGGTCCCGCGCCGACGATCCCGATCGAGAACGGCAATTCCCTCGCCGGCGTTGGCGGTTTCACCCAGCCATTTTGAAATGCTGTCTCGGTGATGTAGCGCTCGACCGAGCCGATGCTCACGGACTCAAAGCCGCGCTCGATCACGCAATTTCCCTCGCAAAGTCGATCCTGAGGGCAAATGCGACCGCAGATCTCGGGGAAATTGTTGGTGGCGGCGGAAACCTCATAGGCCTCGTCCAGCCGCCCCTGCGCGGTCAGCATCAGCCAGTCCGGGATGTTGTTCTGGAGCGGACAGTGAATCTGGCAGTAGGGGATGCCGCATTGCGAGCACCGCGCGGCCTGCACCGCCGCGCTCCCGGCGTCGAATTCCCCGAATATCTCGCGAAAGTCGCGGCGACGCTCGCCAGCCCGGCGCTTGTCCGGCATGGCCTTCTCGACCGTGACAAATTGCAGCAATTTCTGCACCGGCCTCGCCTCCGAGGGGCACTTCGTGCGTTGCCCGCCCGAATACGAAAGCAAATGGCAGGGATTAGGTCAACTTATTTTACCAAAATCATTGGAATATCGGCGTGTCCGCCGTCGGAGGTATTAAGTTCTACCGACAATTCAAAATATTAGTCCTATTATGGTATTATTATTTTACCATGGGTTCAAATGGTTACTGATTGGGAAGAGGCGCCGCCAGCAGGCGGTTACCGCGGCGGAAGCGATCGAGGTAGGTCGGAAGAACCAACTCAAGGGCGGTCGGCATCACCCCAAGCTGCGCGAGACCGGGCCAATCGGGCGCCACCACGTTATCGCGCAGGAGCAAGCGGATTTGGTCGCGCGTCAGCGGCGGGGTCGGAAGCCATTCCATGAGAGCGGCGGGCCCATAGAGAAGACCGGGCGGCAGACTGACCAGGAAACGCTTGCGCCCGATTTCCGTGAGCATCAATTCCATCAATTCGCGGAAGGTGTAGACGCGGGGGCCGCCCAGTTGGAAAGCACGACCTTGTGCCTCCGGACGGTCGAGGGCGCTCACGACCGCATCCGCGACGTCGCCCACGTATACCGGCTGAAAGCGCGTTTTGCCGCCGCCGATCAGCGGCAGCATCGGCGAAATCCGCGCGATTGCGGCGAACCGGTTGAAGAGGTCGTCCTCGGGCCCAAACACCAGGGATGGTCTCAAGATGGTCGCGGCGGGAAAGGCGGCACTAACCGCCACTTCGCCGGCCGCCTTGCTGCGCGCATAGGCCGCCGGGGCATTGGCGTCGGCTCCGATCGCCGAGATGTGCACCAACTGCTTTACATTGGCTTCGGTGGCGAGCCGCGCCACCAAAGCCGGACCGCGATGGTGAACGAGGTCGAAGCGTTGTCGGCCGCGTTCGAACAAAATCCCCGCCGAAATCACCACTGACTCGGCCCCGGAGAGCGCCGTGCGCAGCCGAGCCTCATCTGAGAAATCGGCGTCAAGCAAGGCGATCTGGCCGACGTCGCCCATGGTATTGAGGAAGAGCGCCTCGCTCGCATGCCGGCTCGCCGCGAGGATCACGGCGCCGTGCTCGGCCAGGCGCTTGATGACGTAGCGGCCGATGAAACCCGAGCCGCCGATCACAGTGATGCGCCGGTAGGTCATGATTTGCCCGTCCTCCATGCCACGTGGCGGCGGCCTCTATACAATATGGGGGCGCACCGCGCGAGAGCTGCGGGAGTGGCCGTCCACGCCAGCGTTGACATCAATGGCCATCCCCCCTTAATTCCACTCGGCTCATTTTGCCCAGGTGGCGGAATTGGTAGACGCGCAGGTTTCAGGTACCTGTGGCCGAAAGGTCGTGGAAGTTCGAGTCTTCTCCTGGGCACCATCGCCTGCGCGGCGCTGGCGGCGATGAGCATTCACCTACATCGCGGCGATCTGCCCGACAATGTCTCGTTCGGCGAATCGGTCGCGATCGACACGGAGACCATGGGCCTCAACCCCGGACGCGACCGGCTGTGTCTGGTGCAGCTTTCGGCCGGCAATGGTGTCTGTCATCTCGTGCAAATCGCCCAGGGCCAGGCAACCGCGGCCAATTTGGTCCGCCTTCTCGCCGATCCCCAAGTGCTCAAGATATTCCATTTCGCTCGCTTTGACCTCGCGATCATGCGCCACGGCCTCGGCGTGATGGCGGCACCTGTCTACTGCACCAAGATCGCCTCGCGCCTGACCCGCACCTTTACCGACCGGCATGGCCTCAAGGACCTCGCCAAGGATTTGGTCAATGTCGAGCTATCGAAACAGCAGCAATCCTCAGACTGGGGCGCCGCCGAGTTGACCCCCGAGCAGCTCAAATACGCGGCCGCGGACGTGCTTTATCTGCACCGCATCAAGGCCAAGCTGGACGAAATGCTTCGGCGCGAAGGCCGCACGCATCTCGCGCAGGCTTGTTTCGAATTTCTTGCCACACGGGTGGAACTCGATTTGATGGGATGGGGGTCGGAAGACATTTTCGCCCATTGACCAGGCGCTTGACCGCAACCCCCATCATTCGTTGACCTTTTGGCAGTGCGGGACCATAGTGCGGCGCGGAACAGGCGCTGACACCGCACTTGGGTGCCCTGGGGATCAGGGCGTTGCGGCAAGGGGTCCAGCCATCCACAAGAACGCATGAGCATTTTGACCGGATCGACCAGCCCGCCTCGCGGGGGAAATCGCGATATCGATGCTGCGCGCCGCGTGCTGCGGGCGGAGATCGAAGGCCTCGAGGCGCTGGCGCAGACGCTGGACGATGGTTTCGTCCGCGCCACCGAGATGTTGGCGCGCGTTAGGGGTCGGGTCATCGTCACCGGCATGGGGAAGAGCGGACACATTGCTCGCAAGATCGCCGCCACCTTCGCATCGACCGGCACGCCGGCGCAGTTCGTCCATCCGGGCGAGGCAAGTCACGGGGATCTCGGGATGATCGCCGAGGGGGACGCCGTGCTGGCGCTTTCGAACTCCGGCGAAACCGTCGAACTAGCCGACATCCTCGCGCACACAAGCCGCTTTCGCATTCCGCTGATCGCGATGACACGCCGCAGCGAGAGCGCCCTTGCCGACGCCGCGGACGTGGTTCTGCTGTTGCCGGCAAGTGCGGAGGCCTGTTCCATGGGTCTCGCCCCCACCACATCGACCACCATGATGCTGGCGCTCGGCGATGCGCTCGCGGTGGCGCTCTTGGAGCGCAAGGGCTTCCGCGTCGAGGATTTTCAGGCTCTGCATCCCGGGGGGCGGTTGGGCAAGCAGTTGCTGCGCGTCGTCGATATCATGCATGCGGGCGACGCCATGCCGCTGGTGCGCTCCGGCACGTCGATGGCGGACGCGATCTTGGTCATGACGGCCAAGAGCTTCGGTTGCGTCGGCGTTCTGGACGACGCCGAGCGGCTCGCGGGAATCATCACCGACGGGGATTTGCGGCGCCACATGGGCAGCCGTTTGCTGGCCGAGCGGGTCGATCGGGTGATGACACCGACACCCAAGACCATTCGGCCCCAGGCGCTCGCCGCCGAGGCGCTTGGGCAGATGAACGCCCAGGCCATTACCTGCCTCTTCGTGGTGGACGATGTTTGGCGGCCGCTTGGGATCGTGCGCATGCATGATTGCTTGCATGCGGGTGTCGCATGAGCCTCGCTCCCGAAGAGACCCGCACGGTCGCGGTCACCGACGAGCGCGTGCCCCGGTTCCCGCTCCGACGGAGCCGCCACGAGAGACGCAAGATCCACATCGAGCGGTACAGCCGCTTTGTGACGCGCATGAAGCTGCTGATGCCGGCGATGGCGCTCGGCCTCTTGTTGCTGGTGGCGGTCTGGCCGCGCATTCAGTCGACCCTGCAGCGGGTAGCGGTGCCGTTGCCGCATATCGACACGAGCGCCGCGCGTGACCTGAAGATGGTCAATATGCGCTATGCCGGATTCGACCGGCACAATCGCCCCTATACCATCACGGCCGACGTGGCGCGCCAGCGTCCGGGCAAGGACGATATGGTGGAGCTCGAGGGGCCGAAATCCGACATGACCGCGGACAGCGGCACGTGGATCGCGATCGACGCCTATACCGGTCTGTATCAGCCGCAGCGCCAAATGCTGGACATGTTTGGAAACGTCGAAATCTTTCAGGACAAGGGCAACGAGTTCCACGCCGACAGCATGCATGTGGACATCGCCAAGGGGACGGCCGAGAGCAGCGACGCGGTCGAGGCGCAGGGACCCTTCGGGGTGGTCGAGGCGCAGGGGTTCCGCATGGAGGACCGCGGTAAAGTCATCTACTTCATCGGGAAATCGCATTTGACGCTGAACGCGGATCAGATCAGGGCGGCGCCGTGATGCGCAAATCCGCATTGGTCGCTCTCATCCTGGTCCCGCTGGTGCTCCCCGCGTTGGCCGCGGCTCAGCCCGCCAACCCCAGCAAGACGCCGGCGGCGGGGGCTGACGCCAAGAAGGACGGCG
The DNA here is from genome assembly GCA_035517495.1 of Allostellaceae bacterium. Classification (GTDB taxonomy): domain Bacteria; phylum Pseudomonadota; class Alphaproteobacteria; order ATCC43930; family CGMCC-115725; genus DASZHJ01. The sequence continues at coordinate 60,246 of DATIYT010000009.1, forward strand.
CCAGCGGCAACGGTTTCAGTCTCGGTACCGGTACCGGCGACAACAAGCAGCCGATGCAGATCGAGGCCGAGCAGGGCCTGGAATGGCGGCAGAACGACAAGGTCTACATCGCGCGCGGCAACGTCAAGGTGACGCGCGGCAAGGGAACCGTTTTCGCCGACACGGTGGTCGCGCACTATCGCCCCGCCCCCAAGACTTCGGCAAAGCCCACGCAGGCCGCGGCCAAGAACGGCGACGATCCGACCGAGGGAACGGAAATCTACAACGTCGAGGCGAATGGCAACGTGAAGATGGTGAGCGAATCCGACACCATTTACGCGGATCACGTGGTCTATGACATCGATTCCCAGACGATGATCGCGACAGGAAAAAACCTGAAGCTGGTGACGCCGCAGGAGACCGTGACGGCGCGAGACACGTTCGAATGGTACGACCGTGACAAGGTCGGGGTCGCGCGCGGAAACGCGATCGCGGTGCGCGACACCAAGGTGCTGCGCGCCGATGTCTTGGTCGCGGCGACGACGCCGGACAATAAGGGCGGCGATCAGTTGACCCGCATCGACGCCCAGGGCAACGTCAAGGTGACTTCACAGGACCAAATCGGTCTTTCCGACACCGCCGTCTACAATGCCGACACCGGAATCGTGACCCTTATCGGGCATGTAAAGCTCACGCGCGGATCGGACGAGTTGCGCGGCGAGTACGCGGTGATAGACACCAAGAGGAATGTGAGCCGCCTGCTGAGCGAGCCGCCGAGCGCGACGCTCGTCAAGGCGCGGCCGGCCCGCGTAGAGGGATTGCTGCAACCACCGGACTCGCAAAAGAAGTAGCGGGATAGACGATGGCGACGCCTGATTTGAAAATCGTGCAACCGCGCACCGAGAATGAGCGCGAAGCGGGGCCGCGCCTCGTCGCGCAAACTCACGGGCTGGTCGCGCTCAACCTTGGTAAGAGCTTCAAGAAGCGCCCGGTGCTGCGCGACGTAACTGTCTCGGTGCAGCGCGGCGAGGCCGTGGGAATCCTGGGGCCGAACGGCGCCGGCAAGACCACCTGCTTCTATATCATCACCGGACTGATCGCGCCGGATGTCGGGACGATCAAGCTGGACGGCCAGGACATCACGGACCTGCCGATGTATCGCCGCGCCCGCCTCGGGGTCAGCTATCTGCCGCAAGAGAATTCGATCTTTCGCGGCCTTTCGGTCGAGAACAATATCCGTGCCGTGCTCGAGGTGGTGGAGCCCGTGCGCGACGAGCGGGAGCGCGTGCTCGACGAATTGCTGGCGGAATTCTCGATCAGTCATCTGCGCCGCGCGCCGGCAATGGCGCTTTCGGGCGGCGAACGTCGCCGGGTCGAGATCGCGCGGGCGCTCGCCGGTCATCCGAACTTCATTCTGCTCGACGAGCCGTTGGCCGGCATCGATCCGATCGCGGTCGGCGAGATCCGCGAGCAGGTCGCCCATCTCAAGGACAGGGGCATTGGCGTATTGATCACCGATCACAACGTTCGCGAGACTCTGGATATCGTCGATCGCGCGTATATTCTCCATGAGGGACGCGTCATCCGCGAGGGCGCACCCTCGGAGGTTGTCGCGGACGAGAATGTGCGCAAGGTTTACTTGGGGGAAAGGTTTAGTCTCTAGAGCCTTAGGTCATGGCCCTCACCCAGAGGCTCGATCTACGCCAGGCGCAAGGCCTGGTGATGACACCCCAGCTGCAGCAGGCGATCAAGCTGCTGCAGTTGTCGCATACCGAGCTGATGGCATTTGTGGAAGGCGAGCTCGAGCGCAACCCCCTGCTGGAGCGCGACGACACCCCGACGGCGGACAGCACGCCGAGCGAGGCTCCCGAGCCCGCGCCCGCCGAGGACAGCGCCGCGGCCGAACTGGAGGAACGCTGGACCGAGGCGTCCGGCAGCGAGGGCGAAGGCAACATTGACCTGGCCGGCGATCCCGCCGCCTGGGAAGGGAGCCGATCGCGGGTGGCGGTCGAAGAGGACCTGCCTGGCCTCGACCAGACGCTGACCCGGCCGACCAGCCTGCGCGACCACCTGCTGGATCAAATCCGGCTCGATATTCAGGAGCCCGACCAGCGGTTGATCGCCATGCACCTGCTCGATCTCGTGGACGAGACCGGCTATGTCAGGGGCGACATCGAGGAGGTGGCCCAACGGCTCGGCGGCACGCGGGCGCAGGTGGAAGAGGTGTTGGCACGCCTGCAGCGCTTCGAGCCGCCCGGCGTATTCGCACGCGATCTCGCGGAGTGCCTGGGCTTGCAGCTGCGCGAGCGCAATCGCCTCGATCCGGCGATGCAGGCGCTGCTCAATCATTTGCCGCTGCTCGCAACCCGGAACATCGCCGAACTGACGCGGATATGCGGCGTCGACGCCGAGGACATCCACTCCATGGTGGTGGAGATCCGCGCGCTCGACCCGAAGCCCGGCCTCGCTTTCGACCCCGTGCTCGCGGACCCGGTTACGCCCGACGTGCTGATGCGCACCGACGGCTCGGGCGGGTGGATCGTCGAGCTGAACCAGGACGCGTTGCCGCGCGTTCTCGTCAACAACGCCTACTATGCGCATGTGACGAGCGGCGCCAAGGGCAAGGCGGACAAGGAATATCTGAGCGAGCGATTTCAGGCCGCCAACTGGTTGGTGAAGGCGCTGCACCAGCGTGCGACCACGATCCTCAAAGTCGCGCGCGAGTTGGTTCGCCAGCAAGACGGCTTCTTCCGCTACGGCATTCAGCAGCTCCGTCCATTGGTGCTGCGCGACATCGCGCAGGCGATCAGCATGCACGAAAGCACGGTGAGCCGCGTCACCAGCAACAAGTACATGGCGACGCCGCGCGGCATCTTCGAGCTCAAGTATTTCTTCACGTCGGCGATCTCGGGCACAGATGGTGCCGTGGCGCTCTCCGCCGAGGCGGTGCGCTTCCGCATCAAGAACTTGATCGATGCCGAGTCGCGCGATGACGTGCTTTCAGACGACCGCATCGTTGATATCCTGGTCAAGGACGGGGTCGACATCGCGCGGCGAACCGTCGCCAAATACCGTGAGGCCATGCGCATTCCGTCCTCCGTGCAGCGCCGGCGGGAGAAGGCGATCGGCTTGTGAACGGTGCCTGCTCGACTGGGCGAATTTCGTTCACGTTTTGGACGGGCGGCGCGCTTGACTCGGCCAAGGCTCGCTCCTAAGGTCTCCCGCCTCCACCGACCGGACAGCGGTGTTTCTCGCGTCAATCGAACCGGTTGAGGATTTCTATGCACGTCACCGTCACGGGAAAGCAGATCGACGTGGGCGAGGCGTTACGCCATCACGCGGAGGCGGCACTGCGGATAGCCGCTGACAAGTATTTCGGAAATGCGATCGAGGCGCATGTGGTGTTCTCTCGCGAGGCGCATCTCATCCACTGCGATCTTCAGGTTCATGTGGGGCGCGGCATCCTGGTGCGCAGCGAAGGTGAAGGCGGCGATGCTTATGCCGCCTTCGACAGCGCCGGCGAGCGCATCGAGAAGCGGCTGCGCCGCCACAAGCGGCGCCTGCGCGATCACCATATGGGTGGCAAGCGCCTGCCGCGCCCCAAGCGCACGGCGCGCGTCTCCGCCGCAAAGCCCGCCAAGGAAGAGGTCGCCGGCGATGCGAACGGCGACGCGCGCCCGGTGGTGATCGCAGAGATGGAAGCTCCGATACTCGATCTCTCCGTGCGCGAGGCCGCGCTGCGGCTCGACCTCGCGGATTTGCCGGCGCTGCTGTTCCGCAACAGCGCGCATGGCACGTTCAACGTGGTGTACCGGCGCCGCGACGGCAATATCGGCTGGATCGACCCCCATCTGCGTTTGCCGCGTCCAAAGCGGCCCGCGTCTCCCTCCCACTGACCTAGCGCCAAGGCAACGTCCATGGAAATCGCCGAACTGCTCGGCCCCGGCAGCGTGATTGCCAATCTCAAGGCCAGCAGCAAGAAACAAGCGTTGCAGGAGTTGGCACGCCGGGCAGCGACCGTGACCGGCCGCCACGAGCGCGTGCTGTTCGACGCGCTTTGGGAGCGCGAGCGCCTCGGCAGCACCGGCATGGGCATGGGTACCGCCATACCGCACGGCAAGATCGCCGGGCTGGAGCGGTTGGTCGGCCTGTTCGCGCGGCTCGAACGCCCGATCGACTTCGAAGCCGTGGACGAGCGCCCGGTCGACCTGATCTTCGTGCTGCTGGCGCCCGAGAGCGCCGGCGCCGATCACCTGAAGGCTTTGGCGCGCGTGTCGCGCCTCTTCCGCGACCGCGCCATGTGCGAGAAGTTGCGCGGAACCGACAGCGTTGACGCGCTGACGGCGCTGCTCACCGATCGGGCGGCAAGCCATGCGGCTTAAGCTTGATTCGCCGAGGCGGAAATCGCCATCAATGTAGGCTGAGCGGCTCCAGATCGTGCTGGCGGATCGTCGCGATCGCGACGTCGAAATCGGGGAGCACCACCACTCGTGTCCCGTCGGCGGTGTGGATCGCATAGCTCGGCTCGTCGTTGACGACCACGCGTTTCACATAGGCGACGTCGTTCATACCGAGGAGCGCGAAGTCCTTGGAACTGATTTGCCTCAACCGAGTCGATGGATTCATGTAAGTCATCCTAAGCCCTTTCCCGGGCCCTGCCGATATAACGTCGCTAGCGGCCCGTTTTTTCCGTCGCGAGATCGACGGGACGCGACCCGGCTTCGGCGTCGCTCTTGATGTCGATCACGCGCACGCGACTTTCGGGCTGCCGACGTGTCAGCTCGATATGCAGCAACCCGTTGTCGAGCATGGCGCTGGTAACCTCGATTCCTTCCGCGAGCACGAAGGCGCGCTGAAACTGGCGCGCGGCGATGCCGCGGTGCAGGTAGACGCGCTCGCCCTCGTCCTTCTGCTTGCCGCGCACTACCAACTGGTTGTCCTCGACCTGAACCGAGAGATCGTCCCGGCCAAAGCCCGCGACCGCCAAGGTGAGGCGGAGCGAATTTTCTCCGGTCTGCTCCACGTTATAGGGCGGGTAGCCGTCGGCCTGCGCTTTGCTGACGCGGTCCAGCATGCGCTCGAAATGGTCGAAGCCGAGCAGCAGCGGTGAATTGAAGACGCCGATGCGAGACAAGTGTCTCCTCCTCAAAACTGAGCGAGTGGACGAAGCGGGGCCCTCTGCGGCGCCCCTAAATTCTGGCGATCCATCATGGCATCGCCGGTCTCGTCTTCTATGTAGGAACCGCCCGAGCGGCAATCAAGAAGCCGCTCGGCTAGGGTTAACCGTGCCGCGGATCGCGGCCGTGAGCCGTTCGACCGCTGGCGCCATCGCCTCGACCGGCGTCCCGGCGAAACCCAGCACGAACCCCTGCTGTGGCCGCTCGCCTGCATAGAAGACCGAGAGCGGCGCCGCATGGACCCCGAGTTCCAGGGCGCGGCGGCTGATCGCGCCATCCTTGCCCCGCCCACGAAGCCGAGCCACCAGATGGAGGCCCGCCTCGGGGGGTTCGCCGGCATCGAGGACGTCCGCGGCGCGGCCGCGCAGCGCGTCCAGCAGTGCCTCGCGCCGCCGCGCATAGAGCACGCGCATGCGCCGCAGATGCGCGGCGAGCCGACCCTCGGCCAGGAAACGCGCCAGCACCAATTGCGCCAATCCCGGCGGATGCCGGTCGGATGCGGCCTTGAGCCGCGCCAGATGCTCAACCGCCGGTCGCGGCACCACCAGATAGCCGAGCCGCAGCCCCGGTGCCAGCATCTTGCTGAAGGTCCCGAGGTAGAGCACGCGGTTCCCGCGATCGAGCGCGTAGAGTGGCGCCACGGGCCGGCCGCCATAGCGGTATTCACCGTCATAGTCATCTTCGAGAACCCACGCATCGGCGCTGGCGGCCCAATCCAGCAGAGCCAGGCGTCGCCGGAGACTCATCGTTGCGCCTAGCGGATATTGGTGTGAGGGCGTGACCAGCGCGAGCCGCGCGCGGGGTGCGCGGCGGATGCCGGCCCTGACGTCGATGCCCTCGTCGTCGACAGGGATCGGCGCCAAGAGGAGTCCGGCCGCGGTCGCGGCGGCGCGACCGCCGGGATATCCGGGCTCTTCCACCCAGACAGTATCGCCGGGTTCGGTCAGCACGCGTGCCGTCAGGTCGATTCCCTGCTGCGAGCCCGCCACCACCAGGATTTGCTCGGGATCGCAGGCGATGCCGCGCGCGGTTCCCAGATAGGCCGCGATCGCCGCGCGGACCACCGGCAATCCCATGGGGTCGCAATAACCGAGTGCTTCCTTCGGCTGCTCGCGATAGACCCGCGCCGTGATCCGTGCCCAGTCCATCCATGGGAACTGGTCGAGCGCCGGAACTCCCGCGCACAGCGGCAGCAGGTCGAGCGGACGCTCGCTGACCGGCGGCACCGGCACACTGCGCTTGAGGCGCGGCGGCCGCGCGCGCTTGCGCGCGGCACTCGCCCGCGCCGGCCGGAGCGGATGTTCCGGAAAGCTCTCCGCGATATAGAGGCCGGCGCCGGGCCGGCTCGCCAGGTAACCCTCGGCCACCAGCCGCTCATAGGCTTGCACCACCGTGATGCGGGCGACCCCCTGCTCAAGAGCGAGCCGGCGCGTGGATGGAACCTGCATGCCCGAGCGCATCCGTCCCGCGAGCACGGCGTCGCGGAAATAGTCGACGATCTGATCCTGCAGCGAAGCCGATGCCGCTCGATCGAGGGCAAGGCTGTTCCAAAGCGGCGAAACCACGGGCGGCATGGGTTGGGTGCTCCGTCGGACAATTCCACTGGACTTATCAGATTTTCTAAACCGGAACTACCGCCAAGGCCAGTAATCCCCGATCCTAGGCGCTGTCGACGCTATTTTGGAGGTGCTCCTTGTACCTGCCCGAGAATTTCAAGGTGGACGACGTGCCGATATTGCACGCAACGATCCGACAGATCGCCTTCGGCACATTGGTGACCCAAGGCAGTGCGGGAATGGAGGCTAGTCATGTCCCGATGCTGATCGACCCCGAGCCAGGTCCCTTCGGCACGCTGCACGGGCATATCTCGCGCGCCAATCCGCAGTGGGAGCGCCTTGCGGCTGGCTCCGAGGCGCTCGCCATGTTCGTGGGACCGCAGGGCTACATTACTCCGTCCTGGTACGCGACCAAGCGCGCGACCGGCAAGGTGGTGCCGACCTGGAATTACGTAGCGATCCACGTCTACGGGCGGCCGACCTTCTTCGATGACGCCGAGCGCTTGCGCAAGCTCGTGACGCGGCTCACCGCGACGCACGAGGCGCCGCGCGCGGCGCCATGGGCGGTGACCGACGCGCCCGCATCCTTCATCGACGGCATGCTGCGCGCGATCGTCGGGTTCGAGCTGCCGATCGAGCGCCTCGAAGGCAAGTGGAAGATGAGCCAGAACCGTCCGGAGGAGGATCGGCGGGGCGTGCTCGAAGGGCTCGCGCGCGAAGGTGGCCCCCGGGAGGCCGCGGTCGCTGAAACGATCCGCGCCGCCAACCGCGACTGAGCGCCGGGAGAAAAGCCGATGGACACATACACCCGCAATGAAAAGACGCGCGTGCGGCGCCTGCCCGAGCGCGGTCACTACGATCGCGAGACCGTGCATCGAATCCTGGATGCCGGATTCATCTGCCACGTCGGATATGTGATCGACGATCAGCCCTTTGTGACGCCGACCTCCTATTGGCGCGAGGGCGAGCGCATCTACTGGCACGGCTCGTCGGCAAGCCGCATGCTGCGCACGGTCGCCAAGGGCATCAAGGTTTGCCTCACCGTCACCCATGTGGATGGCCTCGTCATCGCGCGCTCTGGCTTTCACCACTCGATCAATTACCGCGCGGTGATGGCGTTCGGTACCGCCGAGAAGATCGAGGACGACGCGCACAAGCTCGCGGCGCTCGAGGCCTTCGTCGAGCGGCTGTTTCCGGGCCGCTGGGCGATGCTGCGTCCCGTGAACCGACAGGAACTCAAGGCCACGACCGTGCTCTCGATGCCGCTCGACGAAGCCTCGGCCAAGGTCCGCGTCGGGCCCCCCAAGGACGACGACGAGGACTACGCGCTCCCGATTTGGGCGGGCGTGCTGCCGTTGACCCTGACGACCGGGGCCGTCGAGCCCGACCCGCGTAACCTCGCTGGGCTCGTGCTTCCTGAGCACGTGCGCCGCTTCGCGCTTGAGCGGTAGCGGTCCCGTTTCTTCTCCGGCTCACCCGAAAGCGCTTCGCCAAGCGACTCCCCTTGCTTCGACCGTGGCGCTACCATTCGCGCGGTCGAAATGAGGGGTGCGCGCATGGAAGGCTCGGGCGAGTTCGATTTCATCGTAGTCGGCGCGGGATCGGCGGGCGCGGTGTTGGCGGCGCGGCTCACGGAGAGTGGGCGCCATCGCGTGCTGCTGCTGGAGGCCGGCGGCGAGGATCGGCATTTCTGGATTCACGTTCCGATCGGGTACGGCAAGCTCTTCACCGATCCGCGGGTCAATTGGATGTACCAGACGGCGCCCGAGCCCGAGCTCAACAACCGCTCGATCGCGCAGCCGCGCGGCAAGGTGCTGGGCGGTTCCAGCTCGATCAATGGCCTGCTCTACATTCGCGGCCAGCGGCAGGATTTCGATCATTGGCGCCAGCTCGGCAATGTCGGCTGGAGCTATGAGGACGTGCTCCCCTACTTCAAGCGCTCCGAGGCGCAGTGCCGCGGCGGCGACGAACTGCACGGCGCCGATGGGCCGCTCTCGGTCTCGGACCAGGTCGAGCCGCACGAGATTTGCGATGCCTTCATCAAGGCCTGCGAAGAGGTGGGCATTCCCCGCAACGACGATTTCAACGGCGCGACCCAGGAGGGAGCCGGATACTTCCAGACCACCATGCGCAATGGGCGGCGCTGGAGCACGGCGCGGGCCTATCTGAAGCCCGCGCGCAAGCGCGCCAATCTTGCGGTGGTGACCGGGGCGCACACCGCCCGCGTCGTCTTCGAGGGAAACGCCGCAGTCGGCGTCGAATATTTTCACCGGGGGCAATTGGTCGCCGCGCGAGCGCGCGGCGAGGTTATTTTGGCCGCCGGCGCTTTCGGCTCACCGCAACTGCTGCAGCTTTCGGGGCTCGGTCCCGCGGCGCTGCTGCGCGAACGCGGCGTCCCGGTGCTGCGCGACATGCCCGGCGTCGGCGAGGATCTGCAGGATCATCTGCAAGCGCGCATTCTCTATCGCGTAACGCGGCCCATCACCATCAATGACGCGGTGAACCGCTTCGACCGCCGCATCGCCGCCGGGCTCAAATACTTCCTCTTCCGCAGGGGGCCAATGGCCGTGAGCGCAGGCTATGCCGGAGGATTCTTCCGCACCGACCCGCGGCTTGAGACGCCGGACGTGCAGTCGCACCTGCTGCTGTTCAGCACCGACAAGCCCGGCGGCGCGCTGCATCCTTTCCCCGGCATGACCGCGTCCATCTGCCAGCTCCGGCCGGAGAGCCGCGGCTATGTGCGCATAAAAAGCGCGGAGCCGCGGGAGGCGCCGGAAATCCGCCTCAACTATCTCGCAACCGAAGACGACAAGCGCACGATGATCGCGGGGTTGCGGCTGCTGCGCCGCGTCATGGCGGCGCCGGCGCTTCGACCCTATGTGGCGGAGGAACGCGATCCCGGTCCCGCCACCGAGAGCGACGCGCAGTGGCTCGATTTCGTGCGCGCGCGCGGCACCACCATCTTCCATCCCACGACCTCCTGCCGCATGGGAATCGACGATCGCGCCGTGGTCGATCCGGAGTTGCGGGTCAAGGGCGTGGGCAAGCTCCGAGTCGTCGATGCCTCGGTGATGCCGAGCGTCGTCTCGGGCAATACCAACGCCGCCACGATCATGATCGCGGAGAAGGCCGCCGAACTGATGCTCAGGGATGCGGCCGCGCGCCCGGCCCGCGCGGCCGCCGCGTGAGCGACACGCCAAGCTGAAGCATGCGCGCGCAGGTTTCCGAACTCGACGGGTGAATGTGCGTCCGATACTCGGACCTTGGCGACGCCGAAGACCGGGGCGGCGGCGGAGAGCATGACGCGCCCGGCTCAGCAGTGGTGTCGCGGATTGAATTGGAAATCAGATAAATCAGAGACAATTCAACTCGACGACCTAGTTGCCGGAGGCGCAGTATTATGGCGCGGGTGGGGTCCCGAGTCGCGACTATACGGAGGGTTCACATGCGGAAGTTCATCCTTGCCTTGGGCATGACGATGCTGATGACCGGCACCGCCGTGGCGGCGGAGGCGCTGAGCGACAACCAGATGGACAGGGTGACTGCCGGGGTCTTACCGGGGGGCATCCAGATGATGATCGCGTCTATGATCCCCAATAAGCAAATATTCTTGGTCTATCTTCCGCCGCCTCGCACGCCGTTTCCCTATGGGTTAAATGTGTTCGAATGGCTCGGACTATCGCTACCGGCGCTGCCCGGCCCAAGCACCGCGCCGAGCGGACCGCCGACGCCCGGTTGATATTCAAGGGCTGAGTGAATATCAGCGGGGCCTAGTCGTTCCGACCCGGCCCCGTCTCCGCGCGCGCCTATATCAAAACGACGTCGCCCCGTGGTGCGACCTCAAGTGCGATCGCGCTAACCTCTGCTTCACGAACGCATTGAGCTGTATCTCGACCTTGTCAACAGACATCCACAGTTGAGCGTTGGACTTTTTGTGGCTGGCAACGTTGCCACTCCGCAGCCTCGCATAACTCTCCATGTCGGCTCGTAGCGCGCGAATGTGGGCTTTGATCGCGATAGAAGTGCGCTTCACAGGTTGCTCCTGAGCTGCAGCCGCGCATCAGTACCCAAGAAGTGCAATAGTCGCGCCAAGTACCAAATAAGGCCTACCTCAGAGGGTTAACGGCACCGGATTGGTAAGTCGAGTGAGCCGGGCGTAAGAACTCTCGTCACTCCGTCGATAATTTTATCGGTTGATTTTAGAAGCGAGCGAATTCGCGTGCGCCATGTCACGCGAGGCGCGACTTCTTGCTCGCCCTACGACCTCTCCGGCATTACCGCGCTTTCAGCCGCGACGATCGCTTACGAGAAGCGCTGTTGTCGGTCGGCATCCCTACTTTTTGCGCAGCCGCTTCGCATTCGCGGTCGCACGGCGGTGCCACGGCGCGAGAGCCGCAGCAACGCTTCTGTTGCCGCGATTTGTCGCGAGCACAAGCGCTGTATCGTAGGCTGATTGCGCTTTCTCGCCGACCATTCGACGGTATTCGGCAGGCGAGCAGCGCCCTTGGGCGATCATCCCCGTCCGGCGCGCTATCGTCTCCCAAGACGAGAGCATCAATTCCGTCATCATGAAAGGCAATGAGATCGGCCGTCGGCGCTTTCGTGTTCTCATCCCGCGGCAGATAGGTACGCTTCGGAGCCGCACCAAGGGAACACGTCGTCGCAGCGAACTATAGCCGGTCGAAAGTGTGCCGCCGAGGTTGGCCCCGATCATCGAGCGCCGGTTTGCCAGGCTCCCGTGAGCGCCACAGGGGCCTAGCCGTTTCCGACCAGGCCCCTGTTTTAACTGGTGGAGCCAGGGGGATTCGAACCCCCGACCTCCGCAATGCCATTGCGGCGCTCTCCCAACTGAGCTATGACCCCGGTGCTTCGAATAATTTAATGCACGGGCCGCGCGGGCGGAATCCCTTTCTATTGTCGGTGAACTCTATTGTCGGTGGACAGGTGAACGCGCGGGCTAGCGTTCCTCCTCGTCCACATTCTCGATCACCTCGGCCATATCGTCCTCGTCCTCGCCGAGCTCGGAGGCGTCTTCCAGCACCTCCTCCTCTTCCTCCTCGCCGCCTTCCGTCGCGGCCTCCTCTGTCTCGCCCGCCTCGGCCTCCTCGACTTCCACCTCGGGTTCGGGCTCGACCACCTTCACCTGCTCCGGTTCCGGCGGAGCGGGCGCACGGCGCCGCGTCTTCAGCAAAGCCTCGGGATCGTACTGCACCCCGCACTTGGGGCAGATGATCGGATCATGGTGCAGGTCGTAATAGCGCGCGCCACAGCTCGGGCAGATACGCTTGGTGCCCCATTCCGGTTTCGTCACTCTTTCACCTCTCCTGCCGTCTCTTGCCACGGGCGGACCCAGATACGCACGATCCGCCCCGGGAATGCGGCGGCAAATGGCACGAACACGCCCGGCTGTCAAAAGGTAAAATAGGGGGGCCTAATGAAGCGGAGGTTTGTTTGCAAATCTAAGGAGTTGAGGAGAGCGCCATGCCTCGGCGCTTCGCCTGACCCAGCATCCGTATCTCCTCGGCCGCTTAGTCGAGGCCGCCAAAGTGGCTACCGATCGAGCGCGGAAAATGCGACAAGACAGCGGACTCTGAACAACCCGAAGTGCAGCCTGGAACCATCGTCGTGACGCCGCTTTCCTCCGGCACCGCCGGTCCACTCAAGGGGCGCATTCGCGTACCCGGCGATAAGTCGATATCGCACCGGGCGCTGATCCTGGGCACGCTCGCGGCCGGGCGGACCCGTGTCTCGGGTCTCCTTGAGGGCGACGACGTTTTGCGTACCGCCGCGGCGATGCGCGCGCTCGGCGCTCGCGTCGAACGGGTGGGCGAGGGCGAGTGGACGGTCGATGGCGTGGGGGTCGGCGGACTGGCCGAGCCCGAGGATGTCTTGGATTTCGGCAATTCCGGCACCGGCGCACGGCTGGTGCTGGGGACAGTCGCGACCAGCCCGATAACCGCGATCTTCACCGGCGACGCGTCACTGCGCCGTCGACCGATGGGCCGCGTGACGGTGCCGCTGCAGCAGATGGGCGCGCAGATGTGGGCTCGTGAGGGCGGGCGGCTGCCGCTGGCGGTCAGGGGTGCAGTGGAACCAATGCCGCTTGCCTACACCTTGCCGGTACCTTCAGCACAGGTGAAATCGGCGGTGCTGCTCGCGGGGCTCAACGCCCCCGGCGAAACGTCGGTGCGCGAGCCGCTCGCGACCCGCGACCACACGGAGCGCATGCTGCGCCACTTTGGCGTTGACGTGCGTGTCGCCATGGCTAACGACGGCGCGCGGGAAATCACCCTCACCGGCGAGACCGAGCTTCGCGCCGCCGATCTCGCGGTTCCCGGCGATCCCTCATCGGCGGCGTTTGCGATCGTCGCGGCGCTGCTGCTGCCGGGATCGGAAATCACCATCGAGGGCGTCGGCACCAACCCGCTGCGCACGGGACTGCTGACGACGCTCCTCGAAATGGGGGCTCGGATCGAGATGGGCCGCGCACGTGAAACCGGCGGCGAGCCGGTGGCCGATCTCTTGGTGCGCGCGAGCGCGCTGCGCGGGGTCGAGGTTCCCGCCGAACGCGCGCCCAGCATGATCGACGAGTATCCGATCCTCTCGGTCGCCGCGGCGTTTGCGAACGGCAAGACGGTGATGCGCGGCCTTGCGGAGCTGCGCGTCAAGGAAAGCGACCGTCTCAGCGCCATTGCCGAGGGGTTGAGAGCCGCGGGCGTTCGCGCCGTCATCGAGGGCGATACCCTCACCGTCGAGGGCCTGGGCAAACGACCGCACGGCGGAGCGACCATAGAGGCACGCCTCGATCATCGGATTGCCATGGCGTTTCTGGTGCTGGGCATGGCGAGCGAGCGTCCGATCGGCATTGACGACGGCGAGACCATCAATACGAGCTTCCCGGGTTTCGTCCCGTTGATGAACGGGCTCGGCGCCGCGATCCATCCGGGCGCTCCGTGATCATCGCGGTAGACGGTCCCGCGGCCTCCGGGAAAGGCACGCTCGCCCGGCGGCTTGCGGCGCACTACGGCCTCGCGCATCTCGACACCGGCAGCCTCTATCGCGCGGCGGCGTTCGAGGCGCTGAGTCGCGGCGCCGATCCCGCCGACCCCATCGCGGCCGAAGCGGCGGCGTGGCGCGTCAGGCCGGCGATGCTCGGCGATCCGCGCCTGCGCTCGATCGCGGTCACGGAGGCATCGTCGGTAATTGCCGCGATCCCCGCGGTCCGCGCGGCCTTGCTCACCTTTCAACGCGACTTCGCGTACGGATTTCACGACGGCAAGCGCGGCGCCGTGCTGGACGGCCGCGACATCGGCACCGTGGTGTGTCCGGATGCGACCGTTAAGCTATTCATAACCGCGACCCCGGAGGCGCGCGCCCAGCGCCGATTCGAGGAGTTGCGGGCCGGCGGGGCCGGGGTTATATACCAGGGCGTCCTGCAGGACATGAGGGAACGCGACGCCCGCGATAGCGGTCGTCAGGCGGCGCCGCTCCGGCCCGCCGCCGATGCCTTCGTGCTCGACACGACTACGCTTGACGCCGACGCGGCATTTGCCGCCGCGCTCGCCTTTATCGACGGTCGGTTGGCTGGTAACCCTCTCTAATTCTTTAGAGATTTGGCCTTACACGACCGCACTTCGCCCCCTCAGGGCAACGGGCCCATGCCATCGCGCCCGCTCCAGTCGATGGCTCGGGACGCTCTATGCCTTTCCCCGGCAATAGCGGCTCGATCACTCTTCGTGGGGATCGATCAGGAGCTTGAATGGCCGTCGCGACGGAACGAGGATCAGCCCAGAAACCAGCCAAAGAGAGTTTTGCCGCTTTGCTCGAGGAGTCCCTCGGCAGCGGCGGTGGTCTCGAGGGCACCGTGGTCAAGGGCCACGTAGTGGCAATCGAGAACGACATGGTGCTGATCGATGTGGGCCTCAAATCCGAAGGCCGCGTTCCGCTGAAGGAGTTCACGGCACCAGGCCGCCCGCCGGAAATCAAACCCGGCGACACCGTCGAGGTCTATCTCGAGCGGATGGAGGACAAGAACGGCGACGCGCAGCTCTCGCGCGAGAAAGCGCGGCGCGAGGAAGCCTGGAGCCTGCTCGAAAAGCAGTTCCAAAAGAACGAGCGGGTCACCGGCACGATCTTCGGCCGCGTCAAGGGCGGCTTTACCGTCGATCTCAACGGCGCCGTCGCTTTCCTGCCGGGAAGCCAGGTGGATATCCGCCCGGTGCGCGACATCACGCCGTTGCTCAATTCACCGCAACCCTTCCAGATCCTCAAGATGGACCGCTCGCGCGGCAACATCGTGGTCTCGCGCCGCGCCGTCCTCGAGGAGAGTCGCGCCGAGGCGCGCTCCGAGCTGGTCGCCAATCTTCAGGAAGGGCAGATCCTCCAGGGCGTGGTCAAGAACATCACCGACTACGGCGCGTTCGTGGATTTTGGCGGCGTCGACGGGCTCTTGCACGTGACCGACATCGCCTGGCGGCGCATCAATCACCCCTCCGAAGCCCTCCATATCGGGCAGACCGTCAAGGTGCAGGTGATCCGCTTCAACAAGGAAACCCAGCGCATCTCGCTCGGCATGAAGCAGCTCGAAGCCGATCCCTGGGAGGGCGTCGAGCTCAAATACCCCGCCGCCGCGCGCTTCCGCGGCCGCGTCACCAACATCACGGATTACGGTGCCTTCGTCGAGCTGGAGCCGGGCGTCGAAGGCCTGGTGCACGTCTCGGAGATGAGCTGGACCAAGAAGAACGTGCATCCCGGCAAGATCGTCTCGACCAGCCAGGAGGTCGAGGTGATGGTGCTGGACGTGGACCCCGTGAAGCGCCGCATCAGCCTCGGGCTCAAGCAGTGTCTCGCCAATCCCTGGGAGGCCTTCCAGGAAAAGTACCCCGTCGGGACCGAGCTCGAAGGCGAGGTCAAGAACATCACGGAGTTCGGCCTGTTCGTCGGACTGCCCGGCGACATCGACGGCATGGTGCACCTCTCCGATCTCGATTGGCAGAAGACCGGCGAGGAGGCGATCAAGGATTACAAGAAGGGCGACGTGGTTAAGGTGCGCGTGCTCGACGTCGACATCGAGAAGGAACGCATCAGCCTCGGCATCAAGCAGCTCGCGCACGATCCGTTCGAGCAGAGCCTCGCCAAACTCAAGAAGGGCGACGTCGTGACCTCGACGGTGTCGGCGGTCTCCGACGGCGGCATCGAGGTGATGCTGGCCGATGGGCTCCCGGGCTTCATCCGCAAGGCGGAACTCTCGCGCGACCGCAGCGAGCAGCGGCCCGACCGCTTCGCGGTCGGCGAGAAGGTCGACGCCAAGGTGATCGCGGTCGATCGCACCGCGCGCAAGGTGACGCTCTCGATCAAGTCGCGCGAGGTCGAGGAAGAAAAGCAGGCGATGGCCGAATTCGGCTCGCAGGATTCGGGCGCGAGCCTGGGCGACATCCTGGGCGCCGCGCTCCGCCGCAGCGGCGGCGGCGACAAGGCCGAGAAAGAGGAGAAGGAAGAGGAGTAGCGGGTCGCTGATAGCTATCAGCTATCAGCCATCGGCCATCAGCTGTCAGTTCTCGGGCGGGTGATTTTTCAGCGCCGTCATGGCCGGGCCGGCTGAAGGCGAGCCCGGCCGTCCACCACTTTCCACCGCAACTGCCGTCATGCGCGGGACAAGCCCGCGCATGACGATGAAAGTTGCGGCTGAGAGTTGATGGCAGACAGCCGACGGCTGTCAGCGTCTCCCTAATCCAGCGCTGCCGCGGTCGGCGTGTCGCCGCTCTCGACCGGCTTGTGCCGCACCGGGCGCAGCAGCGGCACCAGCGGCAGCGCCATGAGGCAGACGATCGTCATCAGCATGAAATCGTCGAGGTAGGCGATCATCGAGGCCTGCAGGTTCACGATCTGGTCGAGCTGCATAAGGCCGCTCAGGGAATTGAGCGACCACATGTGCTGAGGATCGGCCCAGGGCATCACCCGGTTGAGCGCGCTCACATGCTCGCCGATGCTGGCATGGTTCGTCTGAATGTGCCGGTCGAGCAGCGTCTCCGACACGGAGATGCCCATGCTGCCGCCGATATTGCGCAGCAGATTGAAGATCGCGGTCCCTTCGGTGCGCAGATGCGGCGATAGCGTCGAGAAGGCGACCGTGCTCAGCGGCACGAACACAAAGCCAAGCCCCACGCCCTGGGTGATGCCCGCGATCACGATCGGCCGCCAATCCATGTCGGGCGAATACCAGGTCATCTGCCAGAGCGAAAATGCCGTGACGCTGAATCCCACCGCCAGGATCAGCCGGATATCGATCCGGCCCATGAGCTTTCCCACCAGGATCATGCCAAGCATGGTCGCGATCCCGCGTGGCGAGATCACCAGCCCCGTGGTCACCACGGGATAGTCGAGCATGGCCAACATCGCCGGCAGCAGCGCCAAGGTCGCATACATGACCGCGCTCGAGATGAACATCAGCAGGAAGCCGGTCACGAAATTGCGGTCGCGGAACGCCGAGAGGTGGAAGAACGGCCGATCCGTCGTCGCGGTGTGCACGACGAAGACCCATAGCCCGATCGCCGCGAGCGCCGCCTCGATGACGATCTCGGTGGAGCCGAACCAGTCCTTCTGCTCGCCGCGATCGAGCATCATTTGCAGCGCGCCCAGCGCCAGGCTCAGCATCGCGAAGCCGAACAGATCGAAGTAGCGGTTGCGATCGCGCTCGGTCTCGTGCACGAAAAACAGGATGCCGAGGAACGCCAGGATGCCGATCGGCAGGTTGATGTAGAAGACCCAACGCCAGTTGTAGGCGTCGGTGAGCCAGCCGCCCAGCGTCGGTCCCATGATGGGACCCACCATGATGCCCGCGCCCCAGATCGCCATCGCCGAGCCGTGCTTCTGCGGCGGATTGATGTCGAGCAGCACCGCTTGCGAGAGCGGCACCAGCGCCGCGCCGAAAACACCCTGAAGCATGCGGAATAGCACAATCTGGGAGAGCGTTACCGCGGCGCCGCAGAGCATCGAGGTCACGGTGAAGCCCGCAACCGCCACCAGGAACACACGCTTGCGGCCGAAGCGGGCGACCAGCCAGCCGGTCATCGGCGTCGCGATCGCGGCCGCGACGATATAGGAGGTAAGCACCCAGGCGATCTGATCCTGCGCCGCGGACAGGCTTCCCTGCATATAGGGGAGAGCCACATTGGCGATCGTGGTGTCGAGCGCCTGCATGATCGTCGCCAGCATGATCGAGACTGTGATCAGGCCGCGATGCAATTCAGCGCGCCGCTCGGGAGCGACGCCATGGGGTTCGGTGGCGCTATAGGCGGACATGGGCCACGGTCATTCCAGCGCGCGAAGGCTCTCTAGTGTCCCGATTCCGAAGTTCGCACGACCAAACGGCCAAGCTCAGATGCGAACTTCGCAATCATGCGGACACTGGCGACTCATTGATTGCTCGTGTGGCCTTCGGATTTGAAGTTCCTCTCCGAGCGGCCGGCGGTGATCGGAGGAACAAATCCGCCACACTAGGGCGCCTTCTGCTCGTCGCGCGCGAACGCATGCTCGATCAGTACCGTGGTCGAGCTTTTGTGCCGGGTATCGACCTCGACCGTGGCGCTCATCCCCGCGCGCAGCGGCATGCTCGAATCCGTTTCGGTGATCTCGACGCGGACCGGCACGCGCTGCGTCACCTTCACCCAATTGCCGGTCGCGTTCTGCGCCGGGAGGATCGAAAACTCCGAGCCGGTCCCGGGGCTGATGCTGTCGACGTGCGCCTCGAAGACCTGCCCCGGATAGGTGTCGACCGTAAGCGTCGCACGGTCGCCCGGATGCATATAGGTGAGGTCGGTTTCCTTGAAATTGGCCTCGACCCAGACATGGGTCGAGAGCAGCGCAAAGGCCGGAGAGCCCACGCCCAGCCACTGACCCACTTGAAGGCCATCGACCTTGGAGACGATGCCGTCGGCGGGTGCGGTAATGGTGGCGTATTGCAGGTCGAGTTCCGCCTGCGCCGCCTGGGCCGCCGCCATCAGCACCAGCGGATGCTGGTCCGTCGGTATGTCCGGGTTGCCGCCGAGGCTCGCCAGGATATTGGCGATCTGTTGTTGGATGGCCCCGACCTTTTCCTGCGAGGTCTGCAGATCGTGGAGCGAGGAGTCGAATTGTGCCTTCGGCACGAAATCCTTGGCGGCAAGCGCCTTGTTGCGATCGAATTGGCGCTGCATGAAGTCGACGGTCTCCTGGGCCGCCTTGAGGTCGGAGAGCTTCTCGCGATAGCTCGCGCGCAGCGCGTCCACCTGCAGGCGCTGCGAGGCGAGGCGCGCCCGCGCCTGCTCCAGCGCGTAGCGGTAGGGGCGATCGTCAAGCTTGAAGAGGACCTGTCCCGCCTTCACCAGCTCGTTGTCATGCACGTCGACCTCAGCGACGCTGCCCGCGACGCGGGAGCTCAGCATCACCTTGTCGGACTGCACATAGGCGTCGTCGGTGGAAACGTAGCGGCCGGAAACCAGGTAGTAGTAGGTGCCCGCCAACACGATCACGAGCGGCAGGCTCGCCATCAGCGAAATCCGCACGATCCTCAGGCTGAGGATGTCGCGCCAGCCGCGCCGCGGACGGCGCCGGCCCACCGGGAGACTGCCGGCATGGACGCTCATGGCCGCTCATCCCCGAGAGTGGCGGCGACGGCGGCTACTTTCCGCGCCCGTATTCGGTCCCGCTCGATCCGCTCCCCGGGCTCAATCTCGCCGCCATTCTGCCGGTTGCCAAGCGAGCGGCGCATCCGCCCCAACAGCTCCAGCAACGTGTCGCGCTCGTCGAGGTTGAAATCGCAAAGCACGTCCTCGAAGACCTCGGCCGCGATCGCGCGCAGATCCGCGAATCGAGGCCGCGCCTTTGCCGTGAGGTAGAGGCAGCGCTGGCGCCGGTCGCTCGGATGCGGACGCCGTTCGACCCAGCCCGCTTCCACCATGCGGTCAACGAGACGCGCGAGCGTGATGGGCTCGATCTCCAGGATTTCGGCAAGGCCGCTCTGATTGATGCCTTCATGGCGCGCGAGATGCGACAGCAATTGCCACTGCGCGCGTGTCATGCCGAGGTGGCGCGAGCGCTGGTCAAAACGCTTGCGCATCAGCCGCGCGATGTCGTGCAGAAGAAAGCCCAGGCTGCGATCGAGGTCCGAGTCGCTCATGGCTAAGCATATAATAAGGATGCTTATGATAAGCAATGGTCGTTAATCGAGTGTATACGGCCATGGTTACTCAATCGCCGAGACAGTCGCTCAATTGATCGTAAAAGTTGTGGAGGTGGAAGAGTGATGCAAGATAATCGTGCCGAAAAGGTACGATTTCTCTGACATCCGTGGCTTCCGCGTATTTCCCCAACGCTGGCCCGCACTAGCATCTTTGCGGTCTCGGCCACGAAAAAAGGGGGGAACCCATGCGCGTTCCGTTTACCGCTCTTGTGTCCTCGCTTGTGCTGGCGGCGCTTCCCGCCCTTTGGGTGTGCGCGGCTCACGCCGATACGCTCGACACCATTCGTTCGCGCGGCGCGATCGTCATCGGATATCGGGAAGGCGCGCCGCCATTTTCGTCGGCCGATGCGCAAGGCAAGCCGCAGGGATATTCGATCGACCTCTGCAATCGGATCGCGGACGCCGTCAAGGCGAAGTTGGGCATGAGCGATCTCAAGGTGCAGTACGTTCCGGTTACCGCCGAGAACCGGATCGACAAGCTGGAATCGGGTGCCATCGACATCGAATGCGGCTCGACCACGCGGACCCTGGGGCGGCAGGAGCGCGTCGACTTCACGCTGTTCACCTTTGTCACCGGGACGGAATTGCTGGTGCCCGAGAAATCCGACATCCACGGGCCGGACGATTTGAAGACCAACAAGAAAATCGCGGTGCAATCGGGCACCACAACGGAGACCGCCATCAAGCGGCTGATCAGCGCCACCGGCGGCAAAGCGGAGATCATACCGGTGCACAGTTCCGATGAAGGGCTTGCGCTGGTCGAAAGCGGCAAGGCCGATGCCTACGCCTCCGACGAGGTCGTCCTCATCGGTCTCGCGACGGCGGCGAAGAGTCCGCGCGGTCTGCGGCTCTCCGGGCAGCTCTATTCCTATGAGCCCTACGCGCTGATGGTTCGCAAGAACGATTCCGCGTTTCGCCTGATCGCCGACCGCACGCTCGCGCAAATCTACGAGAGCGATGACATCGTGAAGATCTGGCAGCGGTGGTTCGGCCAATGGGTTCCCCAACCGCCGGTCGTGCTCAAGTTGATGTACGCGATGGAGGCTCTCAGTCCCTGATGTCGCTGCTCTGAAGTTCCTCCGGTTTGGTCGCACACTCCGAGGGAAACTTCAGATCCGGACGCCAGACTAATGGGTCCACGCGACAGGTCTGGTGTGATTTTGCCGCCCCGCCTTCAGGGCGTCAGCGATAACGCCTTAAGCTCCTTCCGAGCCGTGCCAAAGCTGCCAAGCTGATAGACCGACGCGCCAGTCGCCGAGAACATGAACGACGCGAACGGCTCCGCCAACATCTTATTCAAATAGGTTTCCGTTCCGACGCCGATCGTCACGTGCGGATTGAATCGCTTGCCTGCCGCGATCGTGACGAAATTGGCGACGTAGTCGATCAGCGATTTTTGAATGTCGCGTCCGCCCTCCTCGCTGAAGAACGCCGCTGGGGTCCCAGTCTTCACGGTGTAGGGCTTAACGGCTGTGATGAGTTCATCTTGCAGCCGGTGCAGGTCTTCAGTGGGTTCGACGACGATTCCCGCGAGCCCAAGCGGCGGAGACGGGATGTAGTAATACTTGAACGCCTTCAGCGTCCATGCCGTGGGCTTCTCCTTGGCCAGAACCGCGTTCGCCGCCGCAAATACCTTGTCGAGGTCGTCCGTGCGGACGAACTGCTGCAACAGAGAGATGTGCGGGTGGTGCGTCTCATCCAGAGCAAAGCCCTTCGGGAAGGACTTGAGAAGACGAGCGTTGGCGGCCATCGCGTGCTGAACCATCGTCGCGTCGGGTTCGAGCGCGATGTCGATCGCTATCACCGGATTTTGCTTGGCGACGGACCCTTGGGCAAATCCGAGCGCCAACGGCAGCCCGAGACCAATGGCCGTGAGGACTAGCGCGTGTTGATGTCGCGGCTGACCCAAAGACGAAGCCATGCCTGCCACAACTGCAGCAACACCCGCCATCAGGCCCAGCCACAGGTTTCGGTGGAGCTTCATGACTACCTCTCCGGATTTGAGTTGCGAACTGACCGATCCACGGCCCGGCCGGGGCGGTCAGCGGAATTATGTTTTATCGCGTGGAATGATCACCCGCTACGGGGTCAAAGCCGACGGAGTCAAAGTTTCACGGGCGACCCGCTTAATCGTCTTCGGCGGGTCATTTTCGAAGGAGCCTGCTCGAGCAGCCCGCCATCTGCTCACCAGGGGAGAATCTCCGGCTGATAGTCGGCGATGCGCTCCTTGACCTTGAGCAAGGGCTCGATGCCGTAGAGTCGCCGCGCATTTTCGCCCATGAGCTTTTTCTGGGCGGTCTCTGGCACCTTGTGCTCCGCCATGTGCGCGAGCGCCTCCCATGCGTCCTCGGCGTCATGGTGCGGATAGTCGGAAGACCAGATGGCCACGGGCTCGAACGTATCCCAAAGCCGGTACACCAGATCCTCGTCCGACTCAAATCCGATGAAGCAGCGCTCGTAGAACGCTTCAAACGGGTCGCGAATCCGGCGGTTGCGCTGAAAGGCAAAGAGGTCCGAGAAGTTCCGGCACTTCGCCAGCACCAGTGGCAGCCAGCTCGCGTTCGATTCGAGCACCGCGACTTTGAGGGTCGGAAACTTGTCGAGCCAACCCGTCATCAGCACCGTGGTGAGCCACGTCATCGCTTCCATCACGAAACCCAGGGCCTCCGAGGTGTCGATGGTCGGGTCCATGGCAAAGGCGATGTTGCTGACGAATTGGCCCGGCGAATAGACCACGGGCTCGTCGGTGAAGAGCAGTCCCTGTCCCGATCCGCGCGCCTTCGCCATGCGCTCGGCCCAGTCGGGTGTGAGCGCCTCGCGTGAAGGGAAGGTGTGCATCGCCAGCACCACGCCCAGCGCATCGAACTCGCGCCAGAGCAGGTCGAATTCCGCCAGTGTGGGATAGCGCCCGTTCCAGAAGCAGGGACGGACGGCCGCGGCCTTGAAGCCCAACTTGGCGACGCGGCGCAGTTCCTCGATCGAGTGTTCGACGCTCTGGATCGGCAGTACGGCGCAGGGGAAGAGCCGATGCCGGTCGGCGGCGCAATAGTCGTGCACCCAGTCGTTATAGGCGCGCGCAAGCACGCGGGCCGCCTCCGGGTCGCGCAGCAGCGCCAAACGCACGAACCAGGTGGGAAACAGCATCACCTGGTCGGTACCGATCGCGTCCATGTCCCTAAGGCGCGCATGCGGGTCGCGACAGCCGGCAAGGCGGCCGAACTTGTTGCGCCATTCGGGCGTGCCGGGGGTGAGCGCCCCCACCTCCTTCTTGTTCCAGCGTGGCCAACCCACCTCGGCGGCGTTCGAGCGCTCGCGTGCCGCCGGCACCGCACGGCCGTTGATGTGCAGCAGGTCGGTGTCGGTGTGGAAGCAGAACTGCGTCTTGATCCAGGGACGCTGCGCCTGCGGCACATACTCGTCCCAGACGGCAGGGGGTTCGACGACGTGGCTGTCGCAATCGAAAATCGGGATGGTCTTGGTGGCGATGCCGGGGGTCATGATTGCTTCCTCCCACGCTTACGCCCTTGAACCATATTTCGAGCGCCGAGGCGAGCGGGAGCCCGGCGGGTCGAGAACGCGCCCGAGGGCGTTCGCGCGAAGTGCCGTCCAGGCCCGGTTTTGCGAACTTTCCGCACGTGGCGGCGTGAGGCTCCGTTTTTGGCGTATCCGTCGTGGACATTACCCGCGTATGCGGCGATGAGACCGGGTGGGGACCTTGGGCGGAGGTGCTCCCGGCACATTGCCTCAATGCACGTCCCGCGTGAGTAGCAGCAGAGACCTTTCACTCTCCTCTCATAACCGCCTCATCTCGCACGCTTTTTATTGACGCTCGGAGTTTCCAATGGCACCCTTTAAGGAATTTAAGCCCGGGAGGGAGCGGGCCGCATGACCAAGTCAGAGCTCATCCAGCGCCTCGCTGAGATCAACCCGCACCTCTACCAGCGCGATGTCGAGCGAATCGTTACCGCTATTTTCGATGAAATTGCCGCAGCGCTTTCGCGCGGTGATCGCGTGGAGCTGCGCGGTTTCGGCGCCTTTTCGGTGAAACGGCGCGACGCGCGTGTCGGCCGCAATCCTCGTACCGGCGCAAGCGTGCAGGTCGCGGAAAAGCACATTCCATTTTTCAAGACCGGCAAGCAGTTGCGCGAACGGCTTAACGCCGATACCTGAGCGGCAGCGCCAAACGACAGCGATGCCTGGAAGAACGACCGGGCACGACATCGTGCGGGATCAATGCATGAGTTTCGCGTCGAAGTCGCGTCCATTTCACCAGAGAGTGCCTTAGGTTCGCCCCGTGCGGTTCGTCTATTGGCTCGTCACCGCGCTGCTGGCGCTGATCGTCGCGGACTTCGCGGTGTCGAACCGCGCCGCCGTGACGCTGTCCCTTTGGCCGATCTCCGACAGCGTAACCACGCAGCTGTTTGCGCCGGTGCTGGTGGCGCTGGTCTGCGGCTTCGTGGTCGGGCTGCTGGTCGCGTGGGTCTGGAGCTGGCGCGTGCGCCGTCGGGCGCGCCAGCACGCGCGTCGTATCGCCGTGCTGGAGCGCGAGGCGATGCAGCGCGAGGAGCGCCAACCCGCCGCTTCCGGCGCGCTTTTGAAGGGCCCGTAATTCAATAGCGGCGCGCGCTCAAACACCCTGCGGTTCGTCGGCGAGTCGCCCGTCGAGCAAGGCCGCGTCGATCGCCATGAGGCGTGGCCCGTCGGTCCAGAGAATGGCTGCGCGTATCCTTCGGCCGCGATAGATCGCGCCCACGGCCCGGCGATAAGCCGCGAGCTGGTCAAGATAGAGGGCTGGAACCTCTTCGATGCTCTGGGGCGCCGGACGGAGAGATTTGTAGTCGAGGATCAGCACTTCATCCGGCCGCACGACCAACCGATCGATCTGTCCGGCGAGCGCCTGTCCGCCGATCAGACCGACGACCGGGACTTCGGCGGCCGAGTCCAGTACGAAAAAGGGTGCGCAGTCCGGGTGCTCAAGTACCGCCATGGTCTCGTCCAGGATCGCGCGTTGGGTCTCGGGATCAAGCGCATGCAGCGGCAGGGCCAGGAAGCGCATCGCCGCGCCGCGGCGGCGCTCGGGCGCGAGGTCAGGCAGATTTTGCAGCAGGCGATGAATCAGGAGTCCGCGCTCGAAGCGTCGCCCCAGATCCGGCCCAAGCGGGGAACGGAGTGCAGGCTCGACACCCCGGGGACGCGAGGGCGCAAGCGGCTTCGGCGGCTTCGGTTCCGCATGCGGCGGCCTTTGCGCCCACTCCGGCAGAGATTGCGACAACTCTGCTTCGCTCGGCGGCGCCTCGTCATCCCGCGGAAAGACCCGCTGCGGCGTATCCAGCAGAAGTCCCTCGCCGGACCAGCCGATCGCCTCGCCGGCGACGGCGGCTAGATCGTAGGTCTGGGGGCGCACTCCTTCGGCCGTTCCGAGGCCCTGCCGCACCAGTTCGTACCAGCACCCCGTCGAATGGTTGCGCCGCTGCTCCCAGCCGCAGACGATGAGGCGATCCGCCGCGCGAGTCATCGCCACGTAGAGGAGCCGGCGATATTCGCGGTCGCGCCGCAGCTCGGCCTCGCCCCTGACAGCGGCCGACAACGGCACTATCCGCGCTCCCTTCGCAAGCCAGAGCGGCAAACCGCCCTCGATCCACTGCAGATCGTCGATGCGATCCGGCATCGCAGTGGTGTCGGGGAGGAATACGATCGGCGCCTCGAGGCCCTTGGAGCCGTGCACCGTGAGCACGCGCACTTCATCGCGCACCCCCTGGTCGAGGTCGCGCTTCACCTCGGCGGCGCCCGCGGCGAGCCAATGCAGGAAACCCTGTAGCGAGGGCGGGTGATCGCGCTCATAAGCTAGCGCCGCCGCCAAAAACTCATCGAGGGGATCGGCGGCATCGGCGCCCAGTCGGGCGAGGATACGGCGCCTCCCGCAGAGCGCGCCCAGCACCATCGAGAACAGCTCGTAAGGCGGTGCGAAATCGGTGCGGCGCATGAGGTCCTGCAACGTCTCGGCCGCCGTTCGGAACATTGGATCCTCGTCCCGACGCGCGAGCAAGGTGAGCCAGAGCGAGCGATCGCGACCATGCGCGAGCGCAAAAAGCCTTTCCTCGTCGAAATTAAACAGTGGTCCCTTGAGCACGGTCGCGAGCGTGAGGTCGTCCTCGGGCAGCAGCAGCAAATGGCCGAGCGCCATCATGTCTTCGACGGCAAGCTGCTCGGTCAGGCGCATGCGGTCGACGCCGGCGGCGGGTACGCCGCGTTCCTTCATCGCACGCACCAGGGCACCCACGAAGGAACCGCGCCGGCGCACCAGGACCATGATGTCCCGCGCTTGGATCAGGCGACCTCGCGCGGGCAAGCGCTCGCCGCGCGCGAGCCAGTCCTTGATGGTGGCGGCGATCGCGATCGCGAGGCGCTGCGTGGGTTCGGCTTCCGTGCGTTGCTCCAGCGGCAGCCGCCACCCCTCCGCCGGCTCCTCGCGCGGCGGCTCGACGAGCGGCCAAAGCTCGACGCGTCCGGCGTGTTCCTGCCGATAGGGCCGGTGCCGAATCGTCTCGCCCGGTTCGATGACGCCGTCTCGCGCGCCCTCTGCCGCGAAGACGGCATCCACGGCGGCGAGTACCGCATCGGTCGAGCGGAACGAGGTTTCGAGCGAGAGGGCGCGCCATTCGCCCTTTGCCTGCGCTGTACGCTCGGCGAAATGCCGGCGCATGCGTAGGAAGGCTTCGGGATCGGCTCCTTGGAAGCTGAAGATGGATTGTTTGGCGTCGCCCACGGCGAAGACAGTGCGAATCCGCTCCTGCGCCCCGGCGCCGACGTAAAACTCTTCGGTTAGCCTCTCCACCACAGACCACTGCTCGGGGCTGGTGTCCTGCGCCTCGTCCACCAGCAGATGGTCGAGGCCACCATCGAGCTTGAAGAGTACCCAGGGCGCCACCCCCGGCCGCTGCAACAGCGCGAGGCTGAGTTGAATAAGGTCTTCATAGTCGAGCAGCGCGCGGTGGCGCTTTTGCGTCTCGTAGGCGCGGAGCATCTCGAGCGCCAATTCGGTGATGGCCGCCGTCGCGCGAAGCTGCCCCGCCGCCGCCAGTTGTCCACGTACCCGATCGAGGCGCTCGCATTCCGCGCGCAGCGCCGCCTCGAGCATCGGCTGCTTGCGCGCAAGCCCACGGGTCATGATGGTCGCTCGCGCGTCTCCATCCTGCGTAAAGAACACCCGCAGGTACCGATTGAAGTTCCGCGCGCGATTGGCGGGACCGGCGAGCCAATCCGCCAAGTCCACGCCGGCCTTCTGATCCCCCTTGGCCTTGCTGACCGTCATTGCTTCCGCGGCCGCGCGGAGTGCTGCGCCGTCGAAGGTGATCTCTTGGCAGGCGGCCTCGACGATTGACGCTTCGCTCGCAGTGGCTTCGATGCCAAGGCGCCCCGCGAGGTCCGCAAGGCCGCGCCCGATGCCGCCTCGCCGCTCCGCCAAGGCGCGAAAGCGCCGCCGCGCTTCGGCAATCTTGTCCAGCATGAGCTGAAACCGCGATTCGCCGACCCGCCGCTCCAGCTCCGCAACGGCGTGCGCGAGCGGGGAGTGCGGCTCCGACCGGACGCGCGCCAGCACTTCTTCGCGCACGGAGACCAGCAATTCCCGCATGGCGCGCTCGTCCATCAGCTCAAAGTGCGGAACGACGCCGGCCTCGAGCGGAAAGCGCCGCAGCAGCGATTGGCAGAAGGCGTGAATAGTCTCGATCGCGAGGCCGCCTGGCGCATCCAGCACCTCCGCGAAGAGTCGCCGCGCCTTGGCGCGCTGCTCCGCGTCGGGCGCGCCGCCAAGGAGCGCCGAGAGCGAGCGCACCAGAGCGGCGTCGTCCTGGGTTGCCCAGCGGCCCAGTTCTCGATGCAGCCGGTTCGCCATCTCCGCCGCGGCGGCACGCGTGAAGGTGAGGCAAAGGATGCGCGAGGGCGGATTGCCGCTCAACAGCAAGGTCAGCACGCGGTCGGTCAACACCTTGGTCTTGCCGGTACCGGCGGACGCCGCGACCCAGACCGAGGCGCGGGGATCGGCTGCCCTGCGTTGCAAGAGATCGGCGTCGCCGGAAGTTTGTCTCATTCCTCTTCGGGCTCCGCGCGCCATTCCTTGACGCGTTCAAGATGGACATAGTCCGCATTGCGCGGCGCCCTTTCCGGCACGGGCCGAGCCCGGTACGGCGTCGTCGGATCGTCGAAGCTCTGGACCAGCGCCAAAAGCCCGGCCCGGGCATCCTCGATCAGCAAGGCCGCGGCGCTTCCATCGGCGATGATCTTGCGTTCGCCGGCCGGATCGAGTCCGCCGAGGCGCCAATATTCGAGCGCGGCAATCCCTGCGGCCGGCACCGCGGCAAACCCGCCCGCGACGGCGATCGCCGCCTCCAGCGGCAGTTGCGGCGCGAGGCCGCGCCCGACCTCGGGCTTGGTCGGCGGCGCGCCGGTCTTGTAGTCGACGATCGTGAGCCCGCCCCCGCGCACGGCTTCGATTCGATCGGCTTTGCCGACGAGCGTGAAGGGTCCCCGCGGCATCGCCAGCTCGAGCGTACCGCGTGTCTCGCTCACGAGCAGTGCCAGCCCCGGTCGGCGTGCGCGTTCCTGCTCCAGGAACCACTCCACAATGCGCTCGAAGCGCGGCCACCAGAAAGCCCAGATACCCGGGCGCGTCAGCAGCGCACCAAAGGCTTCGCGGCCGAATTCCAACAGCCGCATCTCCGCGTCGGCGGGAAGTGCCGCGGGATAGGTTGCGACGAATTCGTCGAGTGCCGTGTGGATGGCGATGCCGCGGTCGCGCGCGTCGGGTTCGGCGTCGAGCGGCTCCAGGGCCTGGAGCTTCAGGACATGCTTCGCATAGATCGCATAGGGGTCGCGCATCCAGGTCTCGATTTCCGTGACCGAAAGCCTGCGGGGGCGCGCGGCCAACGGTGGGCGGGGAACGGGCGGCGGCGCCGGCGCCGCCGCTGCCGGCGCATCCAGCAGCCTCTGCCAAGCGAGTACCGTTCCATCTTTGCTGATCGCCCTTTCGTGGCCCGCGATGTGCAATATCGCATCGAGACGCAAGAGCCATCGCGAGGGCAAGGTCGGGGTACCCTCGACCCGGACCGCGCGCGTAAGTACCGTTTCGGGGGCGCCCAGCGCCTGCACCAGGTCATGGGCGGCGAGGCCGATGCGCTGCTCGGGCGGAGTCACTCCGAAGCGCCGCCGCATCGGCCGCGACATCCAGGGATCGTCCGCGGGGTCGGCCGGCCACGTGCCTTCGTTGAGCCCGCCCAGGATCATCAGGTCGGCGCGTTGCAGACGCGCCTCCAGCAGACCCCAGATCGCGAGCCTCGGATGGCCGCCATAGCGCGGCCGCACCACGCGTCCCGCCATCAGGCTTTCGAACAGCGCCGGATATTCGGCGCCCGCAAGCGGTGGAAATTTCTCCGCCGCGGCCAGCAGCTCGGCCAGGAATTCGGCGGCGGCCTCCCCGGCCTCGCCGCGCCAGAGCTGATCGGCGCCCCGCATCTCGGACGTCGCCGCGAGTGCCTCCGCGGCCGTGACGTGCGCCGCCGCCAATTCGCGCAGCGCCGCTTGCGGCGCCGCAATTGCCGCGAACAGCGACGCGAGACAGCGCCGCAGCCGGCGCAGCAAATCCTGGTGCGCCACGATTTCATTGAATTTGAGCTTAGTCGGGTCAAGCGCTTCCAAAATGCCGTCGAGACCGGGCGATGGCCGAACACCCCGCAGCGCCGCGCGTTCCAAAGCGCGCACCTGGTGGCGAAATTCCGCGGGGTCCATGCCGCAGGCCACAAGGGGATGCTTGAGCGCCGCGAGGAGTGCGACCGGTGCTGCCTGCTCCGCAACCAATTCCAGTACCAGCCGCAGCAGCACGCCGGGTGGCGTCTTGTTGAGCGGTACGCCCGCGGAATCGTCGATCTCGATGCCCCAGCGCCGCAGCTCCGCCGCCACTCGCCGCGCGAGGCCTCGATCGGGCGTCACCAGAGCGGCGGTCGCCTCGGGCCGCTCCAGCGCTTCGCGCATGAGCAGCGCGATCGCCTGCGCCTCCTCTTGCGGCCCCGCGCAATCCAGTCGGCGCAAGCCCCGAAGCGCGTCATCGCCGAGGGACGGCATCGCGCGCCATGCGGCGGTGCAGCTTGCGGGAAGCAGCGCCGCTCTCAGCAATGACTGGCGCTGCGGTGGTCCGGCGGCAACCTGCGGCCCCTCCCATGTTCCGACCTCCGCGGGACTGAGCTCGATCCGCTCGAGAAAGCGGGCAAGGAGATGCTGGGGGTGGCTCGGATCGGCGCGGACGGCGGTCCAAACCTCCTCAGGGAGACCGCGATCGAGGCCCGGAAGCACGACGGTGCCGCGCGGCAACCCTGCAACGACCTCCATCAGCGCCGCAACCGCCGGCAGGCCGCCGGTCATCCCGGCGGCGATGACGGGGTCCGGGGGCGGGTTAGCCCGCCAAAGTTCGGCCTGAGCCGCCAGGACACGGTTGCGCCGATCCGCGGGATCGAGTGCGCCTTCCTCGTTCAGCATCTCTGGCCAGGCGACCGTGACGATTCCAAGAAAGTGCAGCACCTTCTGCCAATGTTCCGCGAGTTCCTCCGGTACCAATGAGGCGAGCCCGGCGAAGTCGGCGCCCTCGGTTTGCGCTTCGTCGAGGAATCGCGCGAGCGCGGCTCCGAGCATCGCTGCCTGGCCCGGCAGCATCGCCTCGCCCCGCACCTGCGCCCAGCGGAGCACTAATTTTGCAAGCAGCAGCCGGCGCTGCAGTTCCGGCAGCGCCGGGGGCAATTCCAGCCCTTGCGCCGTGCTCTCGTCGACATGCAAGGCGAGTTCCTCGGCGTCGAGATCGCCGACCGGCAGCAGTTGCGGCAGCAGCATCGGCCGTCCCGCGCTCCAGCGCAGAAAGGCCTCGCCGAGCGCCCGGCAGGCGCGCCTTGTCGGCAGCAACACGGTGATGCGCGAGAGCGCCAGCGGATCGCCCCTCGTATCGCTGCCTAGTCGAGCCGCGAGCGTGTCCAGAAACGGCCGATGCGCCTCGATGGTAACAACGGTGCGGCGCGATCGCCGGGTCGCCTCCGCGCTCACGTCGGAGAGCGCCGCTCGACGAGCCGTGCCTCGGCAAGCGCTAGTCCCGTGGGCGTACCGGGATCGAACCATGCGCCCTCATGCACCACCGCGACGATGCGGCCCTGCTCTATCGCTCGGCCCCAAAGCCGCTTGATCGAGAAGCGCGCCACTGCTTCATCCGCGAACAGCCGGTGGCTCAGCAATTGAACTCCCGCATAAAGGAACGGTGCGACGTCACGCTCCGCCCGCCATTGCGGCCGCCCCAGCGGATCGAGCAGGAAATCGCCAGGACCTTCATAGCCGATTGCGGTTACGGTTTTGGCGAGCAGCAAAACGGCATCATGCCGCTCGGGATCGAAGACTTGTGCCAGGCGCAGCAATGCGGGGCTCCGTCCCTCGTCGGTCCAGACCGCATCACAATTGACCACGAAGAACGGGTCGCCCAGTTGCGGCAGCGCTTTTGCGATACCGCCGCCCGTATCGAGCAGCTCGGGTTCCGGCGAGAACGAGATGCGCGGCCATTCGCGCGTGTGCAAATGCCGCCGGACCAGCTCGGACATGGTGTGCAGGTTCACCACCACGCGCGCGACGCCGACGGCCTCGAGCTGGTCGAGCGCCCGGTCGACGAGGGTGCGGTTCTTGAGGCTGATGAGCGCCTTGGGCTTTGCCTCAGTAATCGGGCGAAGGCGCGTGCCCAGTCCCGCCGCCAACACCATGGCGCTCTCGACCTTCATCGCGGGACCTCGCATTGCGGGGTGCGGCGGAGATCGAGGGGGATGTGCCGATCGAGCCAACGCGCCAGCGACGCCAAGGCCGGGTGCGCGAGGTCGCGATCGACGAGACGCCAAAGCCGCGGAATATGCGCGAGGTACTGCGGCTTGCCGTCGCGCACGCAGAGGCGGACGAAGATCCCGAGGATTTTGCAATTGCGCTGCGCCGCCAATAGCGCCGAAGCGGTCGCGAAGGCATCCCGGTCAAGCGCGGGAAATGCCGCGCAATAGCGTTCAAGCATCGTGGCGGCGATAGCCTCAGGCACGTCGCGCCGCGCATCCTCCAGCAGCGAGACGAGATCGTAGGCGGGAGATCCGAGAACCGCGTCCTGGAAGTCGAGCAAGCCGCAAGAGGCGACACCGGTGCGGCCCTGCAGCAGCATCAGATTGTCCACGTGGTAGTCGCGCAGTACCAAGGTCGTCGGTTGCGCCGTGATCGGCGCCAACAGCTCGGTCCAAAGCGTCAGGTATCCTTCTCGCACCGGTTCCGGCGTCGGTGCCCC
This sequence comes from Allostellaceae bacterium, assembly GCA_035517495.1. Classification (GTDB taxonomy): domain Bacteria; phylum Pseudomonadota; class Alphaproteobacteria; order ATCC43930; family CGMCC-115725; genus DASZHJ01. Next base: position 92,514 of record DATIYT010000009.1, read on the forward strand.
GCTGACCGCCGGCAGGTACCAGTCCACCAGCAGTGCGGCCTCGCCGAGGAGGCGTTCCCGATCGTAGCGCGGGAGGTCGGCGGCCATGGTTGGTGTGAACCGACACTGCAGCGCGATCAGGGTGTCGATCGCCAGCGCGTAAAGCCGCGCTTCGTCATGTCCCTCCGCCAGCAGCCGCGTGTAGGTGAGATCGCCGAAATCCTCGAGCAACAGCAGCCCCGCTTCCACATCCACGGCATCGATGCGCGGCGCGCTGAGCTCGATCTGGTGCAGAAGACCGGCGACCTTAAGATAGGGCCGCACGTCTTCGCGCGGGGGCGGCGCATCCATCAGCACCGCACTGCGATTGCCGTTTTCGAGGCGATGATAGCGGCGGAACGACGCATCGGCCGCGAGCAGACGGTATGGCACGCCGCCCCACCCGGCATCCGCCAGAAATCGCTCGATGCGGATCGCTCGGTCGTTCATGGCCCGAGGTCCGCGATGCGACCGCGCCAGGCCGGCGACGGAGAGAGCTCTATCCGCCGCGCTCGCGACGTAAGGCCGGGCGCGAAGCGCACTTCGAGCCGTTCGCGCGGCAACATGAGGCCCAACCGCTCCGGCCATTCGATCAGCACGATTGACTGGGCAAGTGCTTCCTCGAATCCCAGCTCGAAGACATCCTCGGGGCGGGTAAGCCGGTAGAAGTCGAAATGCCAGATCGCGGGAGCGCCGGCCTCGCCTTCATAGGTCTGCACGAGGGTGAAGGTCGGGCTCGGAACTTCCTCCGCGGGGCTTCGCAAGGCGCGGATGAAGGCCCGCGCGAAAACGGTCTTTCCGGTGCCCAGATCACCCCTGAGCGCGATTACGTCGCCGGCACGCGAGCGTCGCGCAAGCCGCGCCGCGAGTGCGGCCGTCACCGCTTCGGAGGGTAGATCAAAGGAAAGCGCCGCGTCGGCAACGGAGGGGTTCACAGCCCGTCTTTTAATCCGAGGCGAGCGTGGCAAGCAACAGGTGGCAACTGGCTGTCCGAGCCGGGCCGGTGATTGCTCGACCTGCCTTGCCATGTGGCCGCCGCGCCGCCATCCTGCGCGCCATGATTGAGCCCGTGCGAACCGACGTCGCTATCATCGGAGCCGGCCCCGTGGGTCTGTTCGGGGTTTTCGAGTGCGGCATGCTGAAGATGCGCGCCCATGTGTTCGACGCGCTCGACCTGCCGGGCGGGCAGTGCGTGGCGCTCTATCCAGAGAAGCCGATCTACGACATCCCCGGCTATCCCGAGATCGAGGCGGCACAACTGGTGGAGCGCCTTGCGGAGCAAGCAAAGCCTTTCGCGCCGGTCTACCACCTGGGCCATGCCGTCGGAAGACTCTCGCCGGAGCCCGGCGGCGGCTTCCGGCTTGCGACCGCGGGCGGCGCCGAAGTGATTGCAACCGCGGTCATCGTCGCGGCGGGGGTGGGCGCCTTCGGCCCGAATCGGCCGCCGCTCTCGGGCATCGAGGCCTTTGAGGGCAAGAGCATCTTTTATCTGGTGCAGCAGCGAGAAGCGCTCCGCGGCAAGCGGGTGGTGATCGCCGGCGGCGGCGATTCCGCGGTCGATTGGGCGCTGGCACTCACGGGCGTCGCCGATTCGGTGCAGGTGGTGCATCGGCGCGCCAAGTTCCGTGCGGCGCCCGAATCGGCCGCACGCCTTGAGCGGCTCGCACGGGACGGGCGCATCGAACTGGTGGTGCCCTATCAACTCCACGCGCTTGAAGGCGAAGGCGGCCAGCTCGAACGCGTCATTGTCGCCGATCTCGACGGCCGCACCCGCGCGCTCGAAGCGGATATTCTGTTGCCGTTCTTCGGGCTCTCGATGAATTTGGGGCCGATCGCCGAGTGGGGCCTCAATCTCGAACGCAACCATATCGCGGTCGATCCCGCGACCTGCGCCACCTCGGTCCCCGGTATCTTCGCGATCGGCGATATCGCCACATATCCGGGAAAGCTCAAGCTCATCCTGACGGGGTTCTCCGAAGCGGCGATGGCGGCGCACGCGATTTACCCGCTGGTCCATCCGGGCGAAGCCCTGCACTTCGAATACTCGACCACCAAGGGCGTGCCCGGGCGGCACGGCGGATAGCCCTGCTCCCATGGAACCCGCAGTGATCTTGCGCTACCGAGGTGCCCCGGGATCAGGCGTGAGAGCGCTGTTGAGATCGACCACCGGCGATGATAGGGGCGCCGCCAACAGGCTGAGCACGCAATTTTGAGCGAGCTGCCAGACGAATGCTCCTGCGAAGCCACAGCCGGCTGGGTGAAGATCCGGAAAATTCGTGCCTGGGAACGGATGTCTCCCCGTCGTCCCGACCTTGAACGCCCAGATCCGCGCGCCCGGTTGCTGCGATTGGACAGCGACAGCCAAGGCGTGTGAGCAGTAAATGCCCGGCAAAAAGCCGCCGTGTCGCACGGCATCGGCCCAAGCTGCCACGTAGTCAGTCCGTGGTGCCGAGAAGGGGGGACCGTCCTCGAGGTCGAGGTAGACGCAGCCACCGTTCGAGAACCCCTCTTGTGTCATCATCGCGACAGCATCCGAGCCATCGATCGTGCCTTGCGTGCCGGAGACGACATGGCGACCGGGTCCACCGATTTGCTGGCCCACATAGATGGGGGCGAGACCCCAACCGTCCGCTTGGAGTGCCGCACGCTGCCCCATCCAACTCCTGCTGGCGTGGCTGGGCGCTGGTCCGAGGTAGTATCCGCACCAGACGAGATTGGAATTCGCCTTGAGCCATGCCATTTCGGGCACGCCGGGGAATTCCGAAGTATCGAATCCGGGAAAGCCAGCCATAATCGTCTCCAGAGTAGTTCGCTTATTATTTTTTCGGTATGATAGTTTGATTAATATATTGGGTTGTTATATCTCGAACAAGTATCTATCTGCCATAAGAGGCAAAATCCAAATGACGCGGCGGGCGGTGTCCGAGATCCCGAGCAGCCAGGCCGGCTTCGAATTCTGTGCTTAGCATTCCATGCGCTTGGACAGGCGCGATGAATGAGCGTCGCCTCAATTTCCGAATGAGGACCGACGTTCTGGCAAGAAGGTCGTCCGCACCGATTTGGCGGGCGCCGCCAGGTAGCAGGTGATCGTGGTGCCGCTGCCAGGGCTCGAGGCGAGCTCGATCCGTCCGCCGTGCAGCTCGATGAAGCTCTTGACCAGCGAGAGCCCAAGGCCCGGCCCCGACTGGCGCGCCTGCGGGTTGCCGCGCTCGAACTTTTCGAAGATGCGCGCCTGGTCCTCCTGCGGCACGCCCACGCCGGTATCGGCGACGGTGAGCGCGACCTCGTCGTTCTCGCGGCGCGCGCTCAACGAAATGGTGCCGCCCGCCGGAGTGAATTTGAGCGCGTTCGAGATCAGATTGAACAGCGCTTGCTTGAGCCGGCGTTCGTCGCCCATCAGCATGCCGATGTCGGGCGGACAGTCGAAACTCAAGATCAGGTTCTGGTTCCGCGCGCGTTCGCGCGCCAGGGTTACAACGCTTGACATCATCGCAAGGATGTCGACGGGCTGGCGTTCCAACGTCATGTACCCCGCCTCGATGGTGGCGAGGTCGAGGATGTCGTTGATGAGCGACATCAGACGGTGCGAACTGTCGAGGATGCCGCGGCTGTATTCGAGCTGACGTGGGGTGAGCGCGCCGAAGTACTGGTTCGCCAGAATCTCGGCGAACCCGATGATCGCATTCAGGGGCGTGCGCAACTCATAGGAAACGTTGGCGATGAACTCGCTCTTGAGCCGGCCGGCGGTCTCGAGCGCCTCGTTGCGTTCGCGCAACGCGCGCTCGACTCGGGTCGAGTCGGTGACATCGAGATAGCTCAGCAGCACGTTGCCGTCGGGCAGCGGCACGATGGTTGCCTGCAGCACCGAGCCATCGCTGCGCTGCAGCCGCTCGCTTTCGCCGACCCGACTGGTGAGGCGATCAATCACGCGCTGCTTGAGCTGCGGCCAGCTCTCGGCCGAACCCGGCACCTCGAAGAACGACCGTGTCGCCTCGACCAGGTCGCTCACATGCGGCTCGCCCGTGAGCTGCTCCGGCGTGAGCTTCCAGATCTGCGCGTAGGCCGGGTTCCAGAGCTTGAGCCGGCCGTCGGTGCCGAGGACCGCGACCGCCTCATAGAGATTGTCGAGCGTTTCGCGCTGCACTTCGATCAGCGTGTTGTAGGAGCGCTCCATGGCGAGCTTGTCGGTCACGTCCTCGTAGACGAACGTAAGGCCCCCGAAGGGATGGGGCGACACGACCACACGGAGGGTCCGGTCGTCCGGGAGGTGCAGCAGCTCCTCTTGAGGGCCGAGCAGCGACGTGAACATGGCAAGCTGCTGGCGCTTGAACTCGCGGAAATCCGCGTATTCCGGCAATCGCCGACGCTCGCGCAGGCGTTCCAGCAGCTCGCCCAGGCCGGGCTCGGACGCGAGCCATTCTTCCTCGAGCCGCCAGAGCTGCGCGAAGGCCGAATTGAAAAACACGAGGCGCTGGTCCGGGCTGAAAATCGCGACCGCGACGGTCACGTTTTCCAGCACCTCGCCATGGGCGGCGATGTGGCGCGACAGCTCAGACTGCATGCTTTCGAGGTCGGTGAAGTCGCGCACGAAGCCCACGATCTCGCCGCCATCCAGCGGGTGTTCGGTGAACTCCATCAACCGGCGCTGACCATTCACGACGACGTGGTGGCTTTCGGATTGGGCGACTTGGGTACGGCTTGCGCGGTCGGCAAGCTCGCGGCCTTGATCACCCAGGACGCGCGCGCCCAGCTCGCGGCCCTCGGCGATCGCCTGGGTCGGACTCGCTGCTTCCACCGCCTGGGCATAGGCCCGGTTGGCGTCGATCAGGCCCAGCGTGTCGGCACGCCGGCGCCACACCGGGGTCGGCAGCGCGTCGATCGTCCGGCGGAGGCGGTCCCGCTCGGCGCGCGCCGAGTCGCGTTCGGCGATGACCTGGGCGCGCCCGCCTGCTTCGATGAACCACACGAGGTCGGCGCTCTCGGCTGCGCTCTCAATGCGTTTGCCCACGACCTCGAACAGCGTATCGGTCTCTCTCGCGCGCGCCTCCAGACGGAATGGCACCCCTTCGGCGGCGAGACGCTCCTTAGCGTCCGCAATCGCGGCCGCATCGGCATGGTCGAAGCAGCCGAGGAAATCGGCGAAGGCCGAGACGCTGGCGAGGCCGAGGCCGGTCGAGGCGCCGGGAACGAAGCTCTCGCCGCCGGTGCGCCGGTCACGGCGGTAGACCGCCGCCGGCTGCTGCCCCAAAAGCGCGCGCGAGGAAGCCAAGGCCGCAAGCACGCGCTGCCGCTCGTCGGCTTCGCGGCGCAATCGCCAAAGCGCCCAGCCTGCCGCCAGCGCACTCACCGCGGCGACCACAACCAGCGATAGGGTAAGCGGGATCACGGGCACCGCTCCCGCAAAAACCGGTTCCGGCCTATAGCCCTACTCGACATGGGATGTCGCCCCCAAGCCCCGAGGGCGATTATGGCTCAGCCGGCGGTGTTTCCTAAGGAAAAAGCGTCGGAGCCGCGCAATGGCCCGGTGGTGGTCAATACCGGTAGTGGTCGGGCTTGAATGGGCCTTGCGGTTTGATGCCGAGGTACTCCGCCTGCTTTTCGGAAAGCTCGGTCAAATGCACACCGAGCTTTTCCAGGTGCAGCGCCGCCACCTTCTCATCGAGCGTCTTTGGCAGGGTATAGACCTGCTTTTGGTACTTGCCGGGATTGGCGTAAAGCTCGATCTGAGCCAGCACCTGGTTGGTGAAAGAGGCGCTCATGACGAAGCTCGGATGGCCGGTCCCGCAGCCGAGGTTAACCAGCCGGCCCTTGGCCAGCACAATCAGCCGCTTGCCGTCGGGCATGATCACCTCGTCCACCTGCGGCTTCACCTCCTCCCAGCGACAATTGCGCAGCGCGCCGATCTGAATCTCGCTGTCGAAATGGCCGATATTGCAGACGATGGCGCGGTTCTTCATGCGCCGCATGTGGTCGATGCTGATCACATCGACGTTGCCGGTCGCGGTGACGAAGATGTCGCCAATTGGCGCCGCCTCGTCCATGGTCACGACCTGATAACCCTCCATCGCCGCCTGCAATGCGCAGATCGGATCGATCTCGGTTACCATCACGCGCGCTCCGGCGTTGCGCAGCGAGGCCGCCGAGCCCTTGCCCACATCGCCGAAGCCCGCGACCACGGCGATCTTGCCTGCCATCATCACGTCGGTGGCGCGGCGGATGCCGTCGACCAGGCTTTCCCGGCAGCCGTAGAGATTGTCGAATTTCGACTTGGTGACGCTGTCGTTCACGTTGATTGCCGGGAACAGCAGCCGCCCGTCTTTCGCCATCTGGTAGAGCCGATGGACGCCGGTGGTGGTCTCCTCGGTGACGCCGCGGATGCTCTTGCCAAGCGTCGCGTACCACCCGGGTTTCGCCGCGAGGCGTTGCTTGATGGCCGCGAACAGTACTTCTTCCTCCTCGCTGCCGGGATTGGCGAGGACCTTAGGGTCCTGCTCGGCGCGCATCCCCAAATGCACCAGCAGAGTGGCATCGCCGCCGTCGTCGAGGATCATGTTCGGCGTGCCGCCGTCGCTCCACTCGAAGATTCGGTGCGTGAACTGCCAATATTCCTCGAGCGACTCGCCCTTGTACGCGAAAACCGGCGTGCCGCCAGCGGCAATCGCCGCGGCGGCATGATCTTGGGTCGAAAAGATGTTGCAGGAAGCCCAGCGCACGTCCGCGCCGAGCCGCTTCAGGGTCTCGATCAGCACCGCGGTCTGGATCGTCATATGCAGCGAGCCCGCGATCCGCGCCCCCTTTAGCGGTTGCTTCGGACCGTACTCCGCGCGCACCGCCATCAGCCCGGGCATCTCGCTCTCCGCCAGAGATATCTCGCGCCGTCCGAAATCCGCCAGCGAGAGATCGGCAACCCGGTAGTCGGCTTGTGCCATGGAAAACACTCCTCAGTTGGGGCTGAAAGCCAGCCTTCGGCGGATGATGCTCAGGCGGCTTGCGGCATATACCAGCGGCACGAGACCCGGGCAAGGTTAACGGGGGCACGACCGATGCCACGCAAGAAACGCCTCCACCCGAACGGAGGAACTTCAAATTGGCCGCGCGGGCGACGTATAGTGGATGACACGTCGGGCCGGGCGCGAGGCGCGGGCGGATTGGGGGTAGGGAGGGCAGCGGGTCTATGTCGGCCAGCATCTTCATCAGCTATGCCTCGAAGGACCGAAAGGTCGCGGAAAGCATCTGCAACGCCCTCGAACACCGGGGCCTGAAGTGCTGGATTTCCTGCCGCGATGTGGGCCCGGGCGAGAATTTCCAGGAATCGATCGTGCGAGCGATTCGGAACGCCAGGCTGATGGTGCTGGTCTTTTCGGCCAATGCGAATAATTCCGACGAGATCAAGAAAGAGCTGGTCCTGGCCGGACGCAGCAAGCTGATCGTGGTGCCCCTTCGGGTCGAGGACGTGGCGCCGAGCGACGCCTTCGCCTATGAATTCGCGACCCGGCAGTGGATCGACCTATTCGACGACTGGGAGCGCGCGCTGGAGCAGCTCGCAACCCAAGTCGCGGCCTCACTCGCGGGCCACGACCCACCGTTCCCGTCCGCGATGGATGCTCCCGCGGCCGCGAAATCCGACGAACCCGGTACTGTCTCCGTCCCTCCTGTCCCCCACAGGGAAAAAACGATTCCTCCGGCTCCCGCTGCCGAGACGGTTGCGCCCCTCGCGGCATCGACTCTGCCGCGTGCGCCGGTCTTGACGCCGGAATCGACCGTTGCGGCGGTAACCGCGCTGGCGGAAGCGCCTCGGACCGAGGTGAAATCTTCGGCCTCGAGCGCGAAGCCCATTCCGGTCCAACCAGTGACTCCCCCGGGCCCGGCGCAGAACGAGATCGTGCAGCCCACGCCTCCCCCGCTGCCCAAACCACAGCGGCTTGGCCTCTGGATTGGGCTCGGCGCCGGCGGCGTCGCGGTGCTCGTGGCCCTGGTGGTGCTGAGCCTGATGCCGCCGGTGAAGCTCGGCCCTTCTCCAGCGCCTCCATCGCCGGCACCGGTCACTCCCGCTCCGGTAAACCCGGCTCCCGCTCCTGCGCCCGCCACGCCCACCCCGCAATCGTCCGCGGCGGCCGACGCCAACAACAAGGGCGACCAAGCCTACGACCGCCGCGACTACGCCGAGGCGCTGCGCTGGTACCAAATCAGCGCGGATCAGGGCTTCGCCGAAGCCGAGAACAATCTTGGCTGGATGTATCAAAACGGCTATGGCGTGACGCGTGACTACTCGGAGGCGCTGCGCTGGTACCGCAAGGCCGCCGACCAGGGCTTTGCCTCGGCTCAGAACAATGTCGGATGGTTCTATCAGAACGGCTTTGGCGTGGGGCAGGACTACGGCGCGGCGATGGGCTGGTACCGCAAGGCCGCGGATCAAGGCAACAACGCCGCCACCAACAACGTCGCTTGGCTCTACCAGAACGGGCTTGGCGTCAAGCAGGACTACGCCGAGGCTCTACGCTGGTACCGCAAGGCCGCTGATGCGGGTTACGCCGCCGCGCAGAACAATGTCGGCTGGATGTACCAGCACGGCTGGGGCGTGCAGCAGGATTATGCACAGGCCATGCAGTGGTACCGCAAGGCCGCGGACCAGGGTTATGCCGACGCACAGAACAATGTCGGCTTTCTCTACGGCAACGGTTATGGCGTCACTCAGGACTACAGCGAGGCGATGCGTTGGTATCGCAAAGCCGCGGACCAAGGCTATGCCACGGCGCAGGACAACGTGGGCTATCTCTTCCAGAATGGCCTGAGCGTTCCCCAGGATTACGCGGAGGCGGCGCGTTGGTACCGCAAAGCCGCGGATCAGGGCTATTCGACCGCCGAGAACAATTTGGGATACCTCTATCAAAACGGCTTGGGGGTTCAGAAGGACTATGCCGAGGCCGCCCGCTGGTATCTCAAGGCCGCTAATGACGGCGACGATCTGGCGCAGAACAATCTGGGCTGGCTCTATCAGAACGGTCTCGGCGTGAAGCAAGACTATGCCGAGGCGCTCCGGTGGTATCGCAAGGCCGCCGACCAGGGTAACGCCTCCGCGCAAAACAACGTCGGTTGGATGTATCAGCATGGGTTCGGCACGGCGCAGGATTATGTGGAGGCGATGCGCTGGTATCGAATGGCGGCCAACCAGGGCGATAGCGCCGCACAGAACAACGTGGGTGCGATGTATCAGAACGGCAACGGAGTGAGGCAGGACTACGCGCAGGCGATGCAGTGGTACCGCAAGGCCGCCGATCAGGGCTACGCCCTGGCGCAGGACAATATCGGCATGCTCTACGCCAACGGGCTCGGCGTGCCGCGCGACATCGGACAGGCGCGCACGTGGATGGAGAAGGCCGCGCGCAACGGCGACGACGACGCGAAGAAGTGGCTTTCGAGCCACTGAGCGCGGGAGACGAACGTGTCCGAAAGGAACGCGGCGGCGCGCCGGATTCGCCGCGCGGTGCCGGCGGATGCGGAATTCGTGCGGATGCTCACGCGAGCGGCCTATGCGGCATGGGTTCCGCTGATCGGCCGCGAGCCGTTGCCGATGCGGGCCGATTATGAGCGCGCCGTCCGCGAGCACCTGATCGATCTGCTCGATGTGGGCGGGACGCTGGCGGCGCTCATCGAAATCGTTCCCGCGCCCGATCATCTGCTGGTGCTCAACGTCGCGGTGGCGCCCGAATTTCAGGGACAGGGTCACGGCAGCTATCTGATGCGGCATGCCGAAGGGGTCGCCGCGGCGCTGGGCGTGCCGGAACTTCGCCTTTTCACCAATAAGCAGTTCGGGCGGAATATCGAGCTCTACCGGAGCCTCGGCTACGCGATCGACCGCGAGGAGCCCTTCATGGGCGGCTTCACGGTCTACATGTCGAAGCGGTTGGGCGGAGCGTCGGCCTGACCCTCACGCGAGCGCGTTGAAATCGTCGACGAGGCTCGCGATCCGGCCGTCGTCCATCTGGTCCATGATCGCGGTGGCGCGGCGCTGCGCCGCCTGCAAGTCAAGCTCGCGGATGCGGCGCTTGACGCGGCCGAGGTTGGCCGGCGCCATCGAGAGATCGCGGATGCCGAGGCCCAACAGCAGCGCCGTGTAACGGGGGTCGCCCGCCATCTCGCCGCAGACGCTCACGGGAATGCGTGCGCGGAGCGCCGCTTCGATCGAGAATTGAATAAGCCGCAACACCGCCGGGTGCAGCGGGTTGTAGAGATGCGCCACTTGCTCGTCGCCGCGGTCGATCGCGAGCGTGTATTGGATGAGATCGTTGGTGCCGATCGCGAAAAAATCGCTCTCGCTCGCAAGCGCGTCCGCCGAAAGCGCGGCACCCGGTATCTCGATCATCACGCCCAAGGGCGGCGGCGGATCGGCGATCTTCTCGCCGCGGCGCTTCAAGCGTCGCGCCACCTGCGCCAGGGCCTCGCGCACACGGCGCACCTCGCCGACGCTCGAAACCATCGGCAGCAGAATGCGCACGGGTCCGTCGACGCTCGCGCGCAGGATCGCCGCAAGCTGGGTGTCGAGGAGTTTGCGTTCTTTGAGCGAAAGGCGAATCGCGCGCAGGCCGAGCGCGGGGTTGGCGCCCTCACCGCCGAGCACCTCGGTCAAGGGGGCCGCAAGCTTGTCGCCGCCGATATCAAGGGTGCGAATGGTGACCGGCTTGCCCTCCATCCCCCGCACCAGGGTCCGGTAGGCGCGGTACTGCTCGTCCTCGTCCGGGAGGTCTTCGCGGTTCATGAACAAGAACTCGGTGCGCACGAGGCCCAGGCCCTGCGCCCCGGCGGCGAGCGCCTGCTCCAGCTCCCGCGGCAGCTCGATATTGGCCTCGAGCTCGATCTCCTCGCCGTCGCGGGTCACCGCCGATACGCGCTTGAGGCGCTGCAGCTGCCGCTGCTCGCGGTGATAGGCTTCCTGGCGCCGCTGGTAGCGCGCAAGCGTCTGCGCGGTGGGGTTCAAAACCACGACGCCGGCGCCACCGTCCACCACCACCGTCTCGCCCGGTTGCGCACCCGCGAGCAGTCCTGCCACCCCCAATACGGCGGGGAGGCCGAGCGAGCGCGCCATGATCGCCGTGTGGCTTTCGCTGCCGCCCAGCATCGCGGCGAACCCCGCGATCCGCCGCGGGTCCATGAGCGCCGTGTCCGCCGGGCTCAACTCCTCCGCCAGGATCACCGTGCCCTCGGGGAGCAGGTGGAAGCCGGCATAGGGCGTCTGCGTCAGGTTGCGGAGAAGTCGCGCTCCGACCGCGCGCACATCCTCGATGCGCTGCGCCAGATAGGCGTCCTCCATGGCGGCAAAGCTGTCGCCGATGGCGCCGATCTCCACCTGCACTGCGCGCTCGGCGTTGACGTGTTCCTCGCCGATGCGCCGCTCGACGCCGCGCACCAAGCGCGAATTGGTCAGCATCGCCTGATGCGCCTCCAACAGCTCGACCATTTCCTTGGCCGCACTCTCCGGCAACGACGCTGCCTTGACCCTGAGCTTCTTGAGCTGTTTTAGCGACACCTGGACCGCGGCGTCGAAACGCTGGCGTTCGCGCGCGACCTCGCCCGATTCGATGCGCCGCTCGGCTACCGGTGGCTCGCCGTCCTCGCTGATGAAGGCCGGGCCGATCGCGATGCCGGGCGCCACGCCGAGCCCGTGCAGTTCGCGCTCCGGGCGCCGCTGGATGCCCTCACCCCTCATCGAACCCACAGCGCACGAGATCGGCGAGCGCCGCAACGGCACGCTCGGCATCGCGGCCGTCGGCGGAAAGCTCGATGATCGTTCCAGGGCCGGCCGCCAGCATCATCAGCCCCATGATCGAGCGGCCGGAAACCTCGGTTCCGTTCTTGCGCACCCAGACCTCGGCGTCGAATTCTACGGCGAGCTTGACGAAGCGAGCGGCGGCACGTGCATGCAGACCGCGGCGGTTGCAGATGGTCACCGACCTCATTACCGCTCGCGCCGGCCGCCCCTCCGCGGCGTCGTTCATTGCCTTGCGTCGGCCAATAGCTGCGATGCGACGTTGATGTATTTGCGCCCGGCCTCCTGCGCTCCGCGCACCGCGTTCGCGAGCGTCTCGCCGTGGCGAAGACTTGCGAGCTTGATCAGCATCGGCAGGTTGATGCCGGCGATCACCTCGATTTTGGGCCGATCCATCACCGAGATCGCAAGGTTCGAGGGCGTGCCGCCGAACATGTCGGTGAGAAGCACGACCCCCTCGCCGCTGTCCACCGACTTGACCGCGTTCAGGATGTCCTGCCGACGCTGCTCCATGTCGTCGTCGGGGCCGATGCAGATCGCGGCGATATCGCGCTGAGGGCCGACCACATGCTCAAGCGCGGCGATGAATTCCGCGGCGAGGCGGCCATGGGTAACAATAACCATTCCGATCATGACGTTTCTACGAGGCCCCCCTCTGGTGATAGACCGGCATCCTGCACGGGATAGGCGGGACGTTCCTGCTCTCGGTCCAGTTCCCGATGGCGCAGGCTCACGGCACGGCCCTGCTCGCGCAGCCACGCGGTCAGGCGCTCCGCCAGGTAGACCGAGCGGTGGCGCCCTCCGGTGCAGCCGATGGCAATTGTGAGATAGCTTTTACCCTCGCGCTCAAAGCGCGGAAGCAGCCCGCCGATCAACACGGTGAGCTGCTCCAGGAAATCGGAAAAGTCCTCGTCCTCCGCAATGTAGCGGCCGACCTCGGGATCGAGCCCGGTCTTCGGCTTCAGAGCCGGAATGTAATGGGGGTTGCGCAGGAAGCGCGCGTCGAGGACGACGTCGGCGTCGCGCGGCAGACCATGGCGGTACGAGAACGACAGCACAGAGAGCGCAACTCCGGGCGAACGATCGAGCGCAAAGTGCTCATGGAGCACGCGCTTAAGCTCGGACGGGCTCAGGGGCCCGGTGTCGATCACCAGGTCGGCCCGCTCCCGGAGCGGCCAAAGGTAACGGCGCTCCAAGCGTATGCCGTCGATGACCGGACGGTCGGCGGCCAACGGGTGGCGCCGGCGTGTCTCGGTAAACCGTTGCACCAGTTGGTCGTCTTCGCAGTCCAGGAAAACTAGCCGAGGCCGGGCGCCGCCCTCGCGCTCAAGCCGGTCGATGGTCTCCGCAAGCTCGGTGGCACCGAAATCACGGGTCCGCACGTCGGCGCCAAGTGCCAGCGGGGCCAAGCGCGGACGATGGCTCATCAGCCCCGGAACCAGTGACAAGGGGAGATTGTCGACCGCCTCATAACCCATGTCTTCCAGTGCTTTAAGAGCAGTTGAGCGACCCGCCCCCGACATCCCCGTCACCACCAGCAGGCGCCCCTCCGAGGCCTGAGCCGGCGCATCGAAGGGCGGCTCGCGCAAAGCCACGGGCGCAGGGGCAGGGCTCGTCATGGGGCCGCGAGTATAGAGCCGGGTTCGGACGACACCAAGCCGCGTAGCGCGAGGCGCACTTTGGCGACCGCCGAGGCCTCAAAGGGGGCAACGGCTAGGCGGGGGACCGGGTGTCCGAGCATTTCGCAGTTGGCCCGCTCCGGCAGCCGCTCCACATGCTCGGACGGCACCAGGTCGAGGACCAGCCGCAGCGGCGCTTCGGCAAGGCTCGGGACCCTGGCGATGCCAACTCCGCGCACTTCCAAACGGCCGGCAATGTTAAGCGGCGAGCGCATGATAATCGACTGTTCCGTAGGCCAAAGCTCGGTCTGATCATCGGCAATGAGAAGGGCGCCGGCATCGATCAGCCGCAGCGCCAAGTCACTTTTCCCACTGCCCGAGGGGCCGCGGATCAACACGCCGATCCCATCGAGCGCGACCGCGGTGCCATGGACCCGTGTCATAGGCCGTCTAGGTGTGCCGGCCCCGGTTCAATGTCAATGGCGGCGCTTGGTCAAAACGCCGCGCCGCGGGCGTCGGCATTAACCGGTTCTTAACTCAGAGCCGCCAAGCTTTCCCTACACTTCGCTGCTTGAAATCTGCGCATCGAGCGACGGAAGTGCTGGGACGACGACCGGGAGACCCTGCCGAAAGGCAGGGTCTTTCGTTTACCGACTCCCCGAATGCAGCGCGAAGCCCAGCGACTCCATCAGCACCAACAAATCGCGGCGCAAGCTCCAATTCTTCAGGTAGTAGAGATCGAAAGAGAGCTTCTGTCGCGCGTCCGCGAGAGTAGCACCGTAGGGGTGATTGATCTGCGCCCAGCCGGTGAGCCCGGGTCGCATCGCATGACGCGCGCAATAGAACGGGATCTCACGTGCATAAAGCTCCGCCACGACCGGTCTTTCGGCGCGCGGGCCGACCAAGCTCATATCGCCGCGGATCACGTTCCAGAACTGCGGCAGTTCGTCGATGCGCAGCCGATGAAAGAGTGCGCCGAACCAACCGCGCCGCGCCGCGCCCGGCCACAAGGGCGGCGCGCTGGGCGAGGCGTCGAGCCGGCCGGTGCGGAAGCGCAAACGGAAGAACGGTCGGCCGCGCCACCCCACTCTCTCTTCGCGTTCGAGAACGGGCCTGCCCTGCGCCAGCATGAGGATGGCGAATGCCAGCAAAAGCACCGGCAGCGCCAACAGCAGCACCGCGAGGCTCAGGGTGACGTCGAGGCCGCGCTTGAGATATCCCGCCAAGAGCCCCGTGCGAAGGCCGTCCGAGAACAGGAACCAACTGGGCTGCAGGGCGTCGAGATCGACGCGGCCGCTCTCGCGCTCGAAGAAGGCCGGATAATCGAGAACATCGATGCCCTCGGCCTTGCACTGGAGCAGGGGAACGACCGGAACGCCACGACGCTCTTCGGTCGCGACCACAACCTCGCTCACCCGCAACGCCCGCGCCGTGCGCAGCAGGGCACCCGCGTCGGCCCCACCCGCGAGACCGGCCGTCGGCAGGCAGTAGGCATCGTCGACAAAACCCACGGGCGTGAAGCGGGCGCGCGCGGTCGCGAGCCGCGCGATCTCCCGCGCGCGCAAGCCGTTACCCACGACCAAGATGCGGCGCTTGAACATGCCGAAGTCCGGAAGATGCGCGGCAATGGAGCGGGTGAGGCAAAGACAAAGCGCCCATGCCAGCAAGGCTTTCAGCGCCCGCAGCAAGGTCTCGTTCCCGCTGGGCTCGCCGCCGATCCAGATGAAAATTACGAGGAAACCAATCGAAGCCGTAAACCCCAACGCGACCGGTATCGACATAATGACGCGGCGGCGCGGCTCGGGCGCTTTGTGGCGCCAGAGATTGAGCGTGCTGGTTGCAATCGCGGCAATGAAGGCGATCGCAATCCCAAGCCCGATCCAGTCGGGAAAATAAGGATCGTTTGACGGGTCCGTCGAGAGCAGCAGCAAATACGTCGCGCCGCCCAGCAAAACCGTCTCGATGATCGCGAGACCAATTGCCAGAGGCGGGAGCGAGTGCTTCCGTCGTCGCCAAAGGCTGCGCGCCGTCTCAACCCCCGACATTACGCTTTCCTGATCTCTCCGAGCTCGCCCTTGCCAAAAAAACTAGATCGGTTGCGCCGGCCGATCAGTGACCCCGGTCACAGTAAAGACGCTTTGCATGACATCGGCTTGACAGGACCCTTCGATCGGCGCCCATCTCTGCAGGGATTCATGCCTTCCCGCAGCGAGGGCTAGAGGTTTCTACATGACTCACTATCCGATGGAGCGTCTCCGATCGCTGCTGTCGCAGCATGTCCTCTTTCGCAATGCCGATGCCTCGATTCTCGACGGGTTGATGCGCTTTGCGACCGTCCGGCACTTTCGCGCCAACGAGGAGATCTTCGCCAAGGGTGACTCGGGACAGTCGTTGCAAGGCGTGCTTGCCGGGCGGGTGTGCATTTACACGGTCTCGCCGGAGAACGAGGAAATCTTCCTCAATATCTTGGAGCCCGGTGAGCTCTTCGGCGAGATCGCGCTCATGGACGGCGGTCCGCGCACGGCAAGCGCGCGGGCGATGACCGAGGCGGATCTGTTGCAAATCCACCGCGATCACTTTCTCCCCTACCTTCGGCAATATCCCGAGCTTGCGCTCTCGATAATACCCGTGCTTTGCAGCCGCATCCGCATGAACGTCGAGTACATCGAGGATGCGGTGTTTTTGCATCTGCCGGCGCGACTGGCCAAGCGGCTTCTGGCGCTGAGCGACACGCACGGCGTCGAATATCAGCGAGGCGTGCGCATCGTCCTCAAACTCTCGCAACAGGATCTCGCGCATATGATCGGCGCCACGCGCGAGCGCGTGAACAAGGAGCTGGGTCTCTGGCGCGAGCGTGGGTTGATCGCCATCGACGACGGCATGATCGTGCTGCGCGACCGCGCCCGGCTGACGCAGATCGCCGCCGAGGAGCCCAAGCTCTGATCGAGAGCACGATCGCTCAGGCCACCTCGTCGATGGTGCGCATGAGGAGCGCCAAATCGCGTTCCGTCGAGAGCCGGTGGTCGCCGTCCTTCACCAGGATCACTCGTGCGTCGCTGCTCGCGAGCTTCTCCGCAAGCGCGAGGCTCGTGCGCCACGGCACATCGGGATCGGCGAGGCCGTGCAGCAATCGCACCGGGCAGCGAATCGGGATCGGCGCCCGCAGCACCAAGTGCCGGCGCCCGTCTTCGATCAGCTTGCGCGTGTAAAGGTAACCCTCGGCGCTATATTGCGAGGGAAGGCGCAGGTAACCCTCGCGCAACATTGCCTGCTTTTGCGCCTCGGATAATTCGGCCCACATCAGGTCTTCGGTGGCGTCGGGAGCGGCTGCGATCCCGACCAGCGCATGGATGCGCTCGGGGCGTGCCAGCGCCGCGAGCACCATGATCCAGCCGCCTATGCTCGAGCCGACCAGTACCTGCGGGCCTTCGGTCAATCGATCGAGGACAGCGAGCGCATCCTCCCGCCACCGGCCGATCGTGGCTTCCGCGAAATCCCCGGACGATGCCCCGTGGGCAAAGTAGTCGAAGCGAAGGTAGGCCCGCGCGGTCAGGGCGCAGTGACGATCGATCGCCTCGGCCTTCGTTCCCGTCATGTCCGACATGAAGCCGCCCAGGAACACGACACCGGGAGCGCGGCCCGCACGGCGGCGATAGGCGATGGTCGCGCCGTCTGAGCGGGAGAGGAACTCGGGGGCTTCCGCGTGCATGCGAGTCGCTTCCGTCGTGGACAATCGCCCCGGCCTCGTCGCATTCTCCGGGCATGACCGACATTGCCGAGACTAGCATTGGCCTCGCGCCCGCGGAAAGCCGGCCGCCGACAGTGCTGCAGGTGCTGCCGCGCCTGGTGAGCGGCGGTGTCGAGCGGGGCACCGTCGAGATCGTCCAGGCGCTGGTCGCGGGTGGTTGGCGCGCATTGGTCGCATCGGCCGGCGGGCCGATGGCGCATGAAATCGAGCGCGCGGGCGGGCGCCACGTGACGCTGCCGCTGCATTCGAAGAATCCCTTGGTCATGTACGCCAACATAGGTCGTCTCGCAGGATTGATACGACGCGCGCAGGTCGACATCGTCCATGCGCGCAGCCGAGCGCCGGCCTGGAGCGCACTTTTTGCCGCGCGGCGCGCCGGCGCGCATTTCGTCACCACCTTCCACAATGCCTATGGCGGGCGATCGATGGCGAAGCGCTTCTACAACTCCGTAATGGCGAAGGGTGAGCGCGTGATCGCGGTCTCGGAGTTCGTGGGCGGGCATGTGACCACGACCTATGGCGTGCACCACAACCGCCTCCGCGTCATTCCACGCGGCGTCGATTTCTTGCGTTTCTCGCCCGAGAACGTCGGTGCCGAGCGGCTTATCAGTCTCGCCCGTCAGTGGCACCTCCCGGACGGTGCTCCGATCGTCATGCTGCCGGGACGGCTCACCCGCTGGAAGGGCCAGGACGTGCTGACCGACGCCCTGGCGCTGCTGCGGCGTCCCGACATTCGCTGTGTCCTCGTGGGTTCAGGGGATGGGCGATACGGTCGCCAATTGCGGGCGCTCTCTCTCTCTCTTGGCGTTGGCGCGCAACTGCAAATGGTAGATGAGTGCCGTGACATGGCTGCCGCCTACATGCTGGCGGATGTGGTGGTCTCGGCTTCCACCTCACCCGAAGGCTTCGGCCGCGTCATCGTCGAGGCGCAGGCGATGGGACGACCGGTAATCGCCACCGATCACGGTGGGGCGCGCGAGACGGTCCTGCCAGGGAGCACAGGATGGCTTGTGCCGCCCGGCGACCCCCAAGCGCTCGCCCATGCAATCGAGGCGGCTTTGGCGTTGACGCCCGAGGAACGCGCGGCGCAGGCGGCGCGTGCGATCGAGCACGTGCGGCGCGAATTCGATACTGCCACGATGGCCGGCCGGACGCTCGAGGTTTACGAGGAAGTCCTATTCCCCGCGGCGGCCGCGATCAAAGCGGCGCGCTCGGTACTGGCTTGAAGACGACTCAGCGCATCCTCGTCATCAAGCTTGGTGCGTTGGGCGACGTGGTGCAGGCGCTGGGACCATTGGCGGCGATCCGCCGCCATCACGTCGGCGCCGAGATCACGCTCCTCACCACCGCTCCCTTCGCGGAATTTCTTTCGCATTCGCCCTATCTGGATACGGTTTGGATCGACGAGCGACCAAACTGGCGCGAGCCGGTGGGGATTTGGCGCTTGCGTCGCCGATTGCGTAGCGGCGGCTTTGCGCGCGTCTACGATCTTCAGACTTCGAACCGCTCCAGTTGGTATTTTCATCTGATGGGACCGGGCTCGCGGCCGCAATGGTCGGGAATCGCACGCGGCGCCTCGCACCCGCACGACAATCCCGGCCGCGACCGGCAGCACACCATAGAGCGCCAAGCAGACCAGCTCCGCCGCGCCGGCATTGCCACGGTGCCGCCGCCCGACCTGTCCTGGATCGATGCCGATCTCGGGCGCTTTGGGCTGCCGGAGCGCTTTGCGGTGCTGGTACCGGGCGGCGCGCCGGACCGACCGCAGAAGCGCTGGCCGGTCGGGCACTATGCCGAGCTCGCGGCGGAGCTTGCGGCGCGCGGCGTTGCACCGGTGGTGCTGGGCGGCGATGCCGAGCACGAGCTCGGAGCGGCGATCCGCGCGCGCTCAGCGGGCGCGCTCGACCTGACGGGAGCCACCACCCTCGAAGATATCGTCGCGATCGGCCGCCGCGCGGTCTGGGCGATCGGCAACGACACGGGTCCCATGCATCTGCTGGCCGGGGCGGGAACGGCTTCGACCGTGCTCTTTTCCGCGGCTTCCGATCCCGCCCGGACGGCTCCGCGCGGGCCGAGGGTGATGATCCTGCGCCGGGCGAAACTGGACGATCTCCCGACCTCCGAGGTTGCCGCGACCCTGCGCTTCGGCTAAACGGGGGCGCCATGAATGAGGACACGAAGGCCGGCCGAGGGCCGGTCGACATCACCCTGCCGGACGGATCGGTGCGGAGCTTCCCGCAGCCGGTGACGGGCGCCGAGCTCGCCCAAGCGATCGGCCCGGGCCTCGCCAAGGCCGCCCTTGCAATCAAGGTCGACGGCGCGCCGAGGGACCTCGCGACCACGATCGCGCACGACGCCAAGGCCGCGATCCTGACGCGTACGTCGCCGGAGACCCTGGAGATCCTGCGCCACGACGCCGCCCACGTGATGGCGGAGGCGGTGAAGGAGCTTTATCCCGAGACCCAGGTGACCTTCGGTCCCGCGACCGAGACGGGCTTTTACTACGATTTCGCGCGCGACCAGCCGTTCACGCCCGAAGACCTCGAGCGGATCGAGCGGCGCATGCACGAGATCGTCGATCGCGACGAGGCGGTCACGCGTGAAGAATGGGAGCGCGAGGACGCCGTGCGCTTCTTCGAGGGAATCGGCGAGAAGTACAAGGCCGAGTGGATCCGCGAGATTCCCGCAGGCGAGGCGATCAGCCTCTATCGCCAAGGAAAGTTCGTCGATCTCTGTACCGGGCCGCACCTGCCTTCGACCGGCAAGCTCGGGCACGGCTTCAAGCTGATGAACGTGGCGGGAGCCTACTGGCGCGGCAACCGCAACAACCAGCAGCTCCAACGCGTCTACGGCACCGCGTGGCCGGACGAGAAGGCGCTGCAAGCGTATTTGACCCAGCTCGAAGAGGCGGAGAAGCGCGATCATCGCCGCCTCGGGCGCGAGCTCGACCTATTCCACCAGCAGGAGGAAGCGGTCGGCAGCGTGTTCTGGCACCCCAAGGGCTGGATGCTGTTCCGCACCATCGAGGCCTATATGCGCCGGCGCCTCGACAGCGCGGGCTATGTCGAGGTCAAGACGCCGCAACTGGTTGATCGCGCGCTCTGGGAGGCGTCGGGACACTGGGAAAAATTCCGCCAGAACATGTTCACGGTGCACGACGAGGGCGACGATCGCACCCTCGCTCTAAAGCCGATGAATTGTCCGGGCGCGGTACAGATCTTCCGCCAGGGCCTCAAGAGTTATCGCGACCTGCCGCTGCGCATGGCGGAGTTCGGTTCCTGCCATCGCAACGAGCCCTCGGGCGCGCTGCACGGGATCATGCGGGTGCGGGCATTCACCCAGGATGACGCCCACATCTTCTGCACCGAGGAGCAGATCAATTCTGAAAGCGTGCAGTTCTGCGACCTGCTCCGCTCCATCTACAAAGACTTCGGCTTTACCGATGTGATGGTCAAATTCTCCGACCGCCCGCCGGTTCGTGCCGGCAGCGACGAGGTCTGGGATCGCGCGGAGCGGGCGCTGGTGCGCGCGACCGAGGCGGCGGGTCTTCCCTACACGCTCAATCCCGGCGAAGGCGCGTTCTACGGACCCAAGCTCGAATTCGTGTTGCGGGACGCTATCGGGCGCGACTGGCAGTGCGGCACTCTGCAGGTGGATTTCGTGCTGCCGGAGCGCTTGGACGCGAGCTACGTCGCCGAGGACGGGCAGCGCCGCCGCCCGGTCATGCTGCACCGGGCGATCCTGGGATCTTTCGAGCGCTTCATCGCGATCCTGATCGAGCACTACACGGGCCGCCTGCCGCTTTGGCTCGCTCCCGTGCAAGCGATGGTGGTCACGATCACCAACGAGGCCGATGCCTATGCGCGCGAAGTGGCGGCGGGCTTGTCGGCGGCGGGGTTGCGCGCCGAGTGCGATCTCGGCCACGAGAAGATCACCTACAAGGTGCGCGAGCACAGCATCGCGAAAATTCCGCTGCTGCTGGTGGTCGGGAAACGCGAGGCCGAAACGCGGCACGTCACGATCCGTCGCCTCGGAGAGAAAGAGCAAGAAAATCTTGCTCTTGATCAGGCGGCCGCTAGATTGAGAGACGAGGCTCGGCCGCCCGATCAGTGACCGGTGGGCGGTTGGCCTTGTCCGCTTCAGCCCGTTGGCTCTAAGCCATTGGGGTGCCTCGCGGTTTTAACTACTGAAGGAGGTATTGCATCGCCAGACCATCTGCACCCGCGGCCCCCTCTCGCGAGGGTCCGCGCATCAATGAGGAGATCCTCTCGCCCCGCGTCCGCCTGGTCGATGAGCGGGGCAACATGGTGGGGGTCGTTACACGCAACGAGGCCCTCGCCAAGGCGAGTGAAGCCGGTTACGACCTGGTGGAAATCGCTTCCAACGCCGACCCGCCGGTCGTCAAGATCCTCGACTTCGGCAAATACAAATACGAAGAGCAGAAGCGCCGCAACGAAGCGCGCAAGAAGCAGAAGGTTATCGAGGTCAAGGAGATCAAGCTCCGCCCCGGCATCGACGACCATGACTACGACGTCAAGATGCGCAGCATGCTCAAATTCCTTGGCGAGGGTGACAAGGTTAAGGTCACCATGCGCTATCGCGGCCGCGAAATGGCGCATCAGGAACTGGGCATGAACGTGCTGATGCGTGTCAGGGAAGACCTGGACCACGTCGCCAAGGTCGAGCAGACCCCGCGCATGGAAGGGCGGCAGATGACCATGGTGCTGTCGCCGAAGTAGCGGTGCGTCGGCAACGTCCGATGTCGCGAGGCTAAAGCAAGGCGCGAAGCAGTCCAGGAAGCCTACGGATTGCTTCGCCGCCTGCTTTCGGGCACCACGTTCGCGGCATGAATTTAGCGGCAATATTCGGGGTGCGGGCGCGCCCGCGCGGGGTTTAGAGCTTGGCCCGCGCTAGGCGGGAGGGCTCGCATGCTCACGCTCCATGATTACCTGCCGTCGCAGAACGCCTGGAAAGTCCGCGTTCTGCTGGGCCTGCTGCGCATTCCCTACGAGAGCCGGATGGTCTCGATCTTCGAGGGCGAGAGCCGGACCGAGCCATTTCTCGGCCTCAATCCGGCGGGCGCGGTCCCGGCGCTCGAATTGGAAGATGGACGCGCGATCGCCGAGTCGAATGCGATCCTGGTTTACCTGGCCGACGGCACGCCGTTCCTGCCGCACGACCGCTATCTCCGGGCCAAGACGATGCAGTGGCTGTTCTTTGAGCAGTACTACGTCGAACCGGTCATCGGCACGCTGCGTTACTGGACCCTCACGGGGAAGCTCCAGCGCCATTCGGGGCCGATGGTGAAATCAAGGCGCGAGACCGCGAGGCGCGCGCTTCGCGCATTGGAGCGCTCGCTCGATAAGATGGCGTTTCTGGTGGGCGGGCAGTGCACCATCGCCGACATCGCGGTCTATGCATATGGTCACCGCGCCGAGGATGCGGGCTGCAGCCTCTCGGCATATCCGGCGGTCCGCGCCTGGATCGGCCGCGTGGGCCAAGCCATCGGCCCGGGCTATCCCGTCCACCCCTATTCGATCGATCCGCACGCGGGGTGATATATCGGCGCTACCGATCGCTCACGACCCGCACGCGAACCTGCGCGCTGCGCCCCTGTGCATCGACCACGGCGATGCGGACGAAGCCCTCGCCATCCGGCTGCCAGAATCCCATGCCGGTGAGCGTCGTTTTGGTGATGGGGGTGCCGTTGACCACCCAGGAAAGCGGCTTTGCGCCGCCCTCGGCCTTGAGCGGCAAGCCGCCATGCTCGCCGTCTCCGGGACGCCACTCGACCACCGCACCTTCGGGCGGAAAAAGGATATGCGGCGGCGCGACGGTACCGGGACGCTGCGGCAGCGTGCGGTCGTGGCGGAAGTGTCGGAGGCCCGCCGGTAACTCACCGTTGCTTTCGACGCTCAGTACCTCGGTCGGAGCCGGAGGGAAGCGACCTTGATCCGGCGGCAATAGGTCGAAGACCTTGAACAGGATGGGCGCCGCGGTGTTTCGGCCGTAGTGGCCGGGACGCGGCGAACCGTCGGCGCGGCCGACCCAGACGCCCACGGTGTAGTCGGCCGAGTATCCAACCGACCAGGCGTCCCGGAAACCGTAGGAAGTACCGGTCTTGAAGGCGATAGCGCGCGTGCGCTCCAGTCCCTGCCCCTGGGCGAAACCCGGCGGCAGGGGCGAGCCCTTGAGAATGTCGGTCAGATACCAGGCGGAGGCCACGCCCATCAGCCGCACCTTGGCACCGGGCGGCTCCGCGGTGAGGGCGAGCGGCTCGGCCTCGCCGCCATTGGGCAGCGATGCGTAGAGCATCGTCATGTCGGCGAGGCTGATGCCGAGCCCGCCCAAGGCGACAGGGAGGGTGGGCGTACCCACGAGCCGGCGCATGCTGATAGTCGCTCCGGCCGCGCGCAGGTCGCCGATGAAGCGCACCGGGCCCACGCGATCCAACAGCGCCACGGCCGGCACGTTCAGCGATTGCTGCAGCGCGTGGCGCACGCTGACGGTGCCCTCGAACTGCCGGTCGAAGTCGCGCGGCGCGTAATCGCCGAAGCGCATCGGCTCGTCGTCGATCAGGCTTTCCGGATGGACGACGCGGTCGTCGAATGCGAGACCATAGATGAACGGCTTCAACGCCGATCCCGGCGAGCGACGGGCGCGCGCCAAGTCAATCTGTCCGTGCGCGCCAAAGAAGTCCGCGCTGCCGAGATAGGCGCGCACCGCCCGGCTTCGGTTCTCCACCACCACGACTGCGAGATCGGCGCCGTCGTCGAAGCGCGCCTGCTCGCGCCGCGCCAGGGCTTCGAGCGCCGTCTGGACCGTGCGGTCGATGGGCGTCTCGACCACGGCGCCCGGCGCCGCCGCCGAGGCCAAATGCTGCGCCAGATGCGGCGCCTGGAACGGGAATGGGCGGCGCGCGGTGGGCAGAGGCTCGGCGAGCGCCTCTTCGACCTCGGCGGCGCTCAAGTCTCCGTGCTCCAAGAGTCGGTTCAGTACCTTCCCACGAGCCGCGCGCGCGGCCTCGGGATGACGGTCCGGCCTGAGCCGCTCCGGCGATTGCGGTAATGCCACCAGCAGCGCCGCCTCGCCCAGAGTGAGATGACGCGGCTCCTTGCCGAAATAGGCGAGCGACGCCGCGCGCACGCCCTCGAGGTTGCCGCCGAACGGTGCGAGGGTCAGATAGAGGCCGAGGATTGCTTTCTTGTCGAGCCGCTCCTCGATCTGCAGCGCGCGCGCCATCTGATGCAGCTTGGCGCCGATGCTGCGATGCTCGCGCGGCTCCAGCAGGCGCGCCGCCTGCATGGTGAGCGTCGATGCGCCCGAGACGATGTGCCCGGTGACGCCCCACTGCCAGGCCGCGCGCAGCACTGCCCGCGGATCGACGCCCCAATGCTCGTCGAAGCGCCGGTCCTCGTAAGCGCGCAGCAAGGTGAGGTAGCGCGGATCGACGTCGGAGACGCTGGTCGGCAGCCGCCAGACGCCGGCCTCCGCGAGGAACGCCCGCAAGATCGTGTGGTCGCGATCGAGCACCACCACCGAGGCCCGACGCGCGCGGCTCAAATCCGGCGGATCGGCGCGGTCGAGCACGGCAAGCGCGCCGGCCGCGAGCAAGATCGCTGCAATGGCGCCGATGGCGAAGCGGCGCATGGCGGGGTTCCTCACCGCGCAGAGATGCTCAAGCTGCCCATGGCGGTCCGCGCCCGCACCCCCGGCCGGTACATGTCCTCGATGTAGGCGGCCGGCAGCACGTAGCTGCCTGGCGTCACCGCGCGCGCGATGTAGGCGAAGGCAAAGGTGTTGTCGTCGTCGCGATCGTCGGTGATCCAGTAATAATAATCGCCTTCGCCCAACACCACGAACGAGGTCACGAAGCGGTCGTCGCGCGCTTCGGTCAAATGTGTGAAGCGCTGCTTCGGCAGGAATGCGTAAGGCGAGGTGTTGTTGCTGTTGTCGTCGGTGGCGGGGATCGCGGCTTCGATCTCGAGACCGGCCGGGAGCAGATCGCGCAACACCATCTCGTGATGGCGGTTGTCGCTGATCCGGCCGGAGATCGAGACGATGATCCGGTCGTTCTGCTTCAGGTGCGCGATATCGGCGGGCTTGCCGTCGAGCGTGAAGAAGGTTCGCTCCATGGTGGCGCCCTTGCTTTCGGGCGGCAGCGGCTCGCTCGGCACGCCCTCGACCGAGACGGTCGCATAGAGTTCGCGATCGCCGGCATTGGCGAGCCGATAGCCTTTGGCGAGGGCTGCCGCATCCGGCGACAAAGTCATGGGATCGCCGGTGCCTTGCACCGCCTGCCCGTTCACCGTCGCCTTGACCGGGGTCCGGTGCTCGGCGAGTGCGTGTTCGGCCAGCATGAGCCAGGCCTTTTCCTGGGTGGTGAGATCATCGGGCAGGCCGTTCATGGCATCGAGGCGTTGGAAAAGGCGGTTCACCAGCGCGGTTTGCTTGGCCTCGGCGGCGACCCGCACCAGCCCCGCCCAGTCCCGGAGCGTCGAACCGTAATAGTCATCGTCATAGAAGACGCGGAATGGTCCGCGCACCGGCCCCAGCGCCAAGCGCTCGACCCGGCCGAAGGCGACGCCGCTGCGCGAGACGTCGCCTTGCAGCGCCAGTGCCGCCGCTAGCTGCCCCTGCGGAAAAGCGCGGAGTTGCCAGAGCGCGGTGGTGTCGTAGAGGTAACGCAGGTCCGCGAGCGCCGCGCCGCCGTTGCGGGCCAGCACGTAGGCGGCGTAATCGCGCGTGCTGCCGATGTTGCCGCGGAGATGATCGGCGACCTCTTCGGTCCGCTCGCCGCGCACGACCTGTTTCAGCCAACTCTGCCCGCGTTCGAGCGCGTCGTCCGAAACGTTGTAGCCCTGCGCCCGCGCCGAAAACAGGAAGTCGAGCGCATAGACGCTGAGCCAATCATAGGCAGGGAAGCTGCCGGAGCTCCAGAAACCGAAATTCCCGGCGCTGCGCTGCATATCGAGGACGCGGTCGATCGCGCCCTGTACCCGGCCCTTGAGGTCGGCATCGGCCGCGTCGTGCGTCGCCAGCGCCACGTCGTTGAAGTAGAGCAGCGGGAACGCGCGGCTGGTGGTCTGCTCGATGCAGCCATAGGGGTAACGGTCGAGCGAGCGCAAGACCGCGGCGATCGGCAAGCTGCGCCAGGTGGCGAGGCTGATGCTCACCGACGCGCTGCCGGGGATGTAGCCCTGCAACAGATCGGCGCTGAAGCTCGCGTCCTTGCCGGTGCCGATGGTGAGGAGCGAGGTGCGCGCGATCGGATCTTGGGCGCTGCGCACCGCGATCTGCCATTGCCGATCGACGGCGAAGCCATCCGGACCCGTCAAGTGCAGCGAAAAGGTGCCGATGCCGATGTCGCGCGCCGCGACGTCGAAGGCCAGCAACTGGCGCTCGCCGGAGCCGAGGGTGACAGTGCGCTCATGCTCGCCCGGCATCTCGACGGCGCCGTCCACCGAGAACGCGGCGTGGTAGTCGCCGGGTTTGCCATCGAGATTGTGCAGGCTAAGGCTAAGCCGGCTGTGGTCGTCGGGCGCAAGGAACCGCGGCAACACCACGTCGCTCACCACGGGATCGCGCACGGTAAGGTGCCCTTCGGCCGCGCCCACTTTGTGCCGGTCGAACGCCACCGCCATCAATCGGAGCTCGCCCTCGAAATCCGGGATGTCGAGGGGAACGGTCGCATGGCCTTGTGCATCGACCGTGACAAAGCCCGAGAACAAGGCCACCGTCTTGGTCGGGACCACCGCGAGCGCCGCGCCGCCGATGCTGTCGCCACCCTGCCGGATGGCGCCGACCGGGCCTTCGCCCGAAATCAGACGGCCGTAATCGTCGCGGATATCGATGGCGAGGCGCCGCTTGCCGAAGTAATAGCGGCCGGGGTCCGGACTCTTGAAGCTCGTGAGCTGCAAGATGCCCTCGTCCACCGCGGCAAGCGTGAGGAAAGTTCGCTCGCCCTGCGTCGTGTTGCTGACAGTCACGGGAATCTGCACCGTGCGCCGCGGCAGAACCTTGTCGGGAACGCCGAGCTCGACGCCCAAGGTCCGTGCCGCCGGATCGACCGGCAGCCATGCGACGCCGATCGCGCGCACCGGCGCGCGCTTGTCCGCGCTCTTGAGCGGCTTGTAGCTGGAGAATATGGCGTAGACGCCGGTGCCCCAGTCGGCGGTGACCGGCACTTCGACAGTTGTTCCTTCGGCGGGAACGTGCAGCTCGCGCGTCATGATGACCCGGTCGCTGCCGATCACCAGCAAGCCCTCGCCGTCGGCCGGCGGCCGCAGGGTGAGCCGAGCCGTGTCGCCTAACTGGTAGGTCTTTTTGTCGGCGCTTACCTCCCCCTTGTCCGGGCGGTCTTCCGCGACCGTCTCCGCCCAACCCGAATAGAAGCTCATGGAACTTGCGGCGCCGCTTTGCTGGTCGCTGACCGTGAAGCGGTATTCGCCCCAGGGCAGTGCCTGCTTGAACTCGGCTGGAGTTTCCGCCTTGACGTCGAGCGTGCCCTCGCTGATCGGCACGTCGTAGGTCGTGCGCTCGAAGTGATAGCGCCCGTTGTCGCCCCGCAGCCAGTGGTATTCGCTGCGCTCACGAACCAGGCTGTAGCGGAGTCCCTCGCGCGCGACCTTATTGCCGTCGGAGTCGAGCGCCATTACGTCGAAGGCGGCTTCGGTGTCCTCCTGGATGCGCTCGTCCCTAAAGCGCGGCCGAATGCCGATCCAGAGTGGTTTGGTCTTGATCGGCAAGGTGAGCCGTGTCTCGGTGCTGCGGCCGCCCGGCTCGTAGATCGCGACCCTGAGCGTCGCCTGTAGAGGCAGCGAGCTGTCCGCCACCTGGTCGAGTTGGCCGTCGATCTTGGTCATGCCCTGGTCGTCGGTGTCGGCGACCTGGAGCTGCACGACCTGTTCCTTGAAGGTCTCCTCGCTGAGGCCGAAATACCAATCGTCGTAGTGCGGGAATGGTGCCGAGGCGGAATCGATGGTGGCGTCCGCCTCGCCGGAAAGGCCCGCGCCGGGGGCGCCATAGAGAAAGCGCACCGCGACGCCGACGGGTATCGGCTGGCTGAGATCGAGCGTCGTGGACTTCGCGTCGAGCTCGACCTTGAGCCGCTGCGGGATGAAATCCTGCACGTCGAATTCGCGGTGTCCGACCGCGACGCCCTTGGGATCGAGGTAGGCATCGACCTGCCAACGGCCGTGCGCTGCCGTCTCAGTCAGCGTGAGGTCGTAGTGGACCGCGCCCATGGTCTCGTCGGAGAGGGTGACGCGGCGATATTCGACGCCGTCGGGCCGTCGGATGACCAGCGTGACCGGCGTCGCCGGGATCGCGTCGGCGAGCCGGTCGCGCAGCAGTGCCACCACGTGCACCGTCTCCCGGGGACGGTAAATCCCGCGGTCCGAATAAAGATAGGCGTCCACCGGACCCGGCAGCGCCCGCCCCTCGACACCGCGATCGGAGAGGTCAAAAGCCGGGCGCGTCATGTCCTCGACGGTGAAATCGCCGTCCTTGCTATAGGCCATGACCGCCGCCGGAATGGCCCCGCCCTGTCCGCGCAGCAGGCCAGGATCGAACTTGGCATGGCCCTCGGCATCGGTTTCGACTTTGGCCAGCTCGTCATTGTCGCGCGCCACCAGCGTCACCGTGAGGCCCGCGACCGGCAGCGCCGCACCCAATGAGCGCGCGAACACATTGAGGCCATCGGCGCCGGCAAAGGTGGTGAGGCCGATATCGGTATCGATCACCCATTGGACCGCGAGCGGCGGCTGGTCGTAGTAGTAGTCCTCATGCCGCGCGAGGCGGCTCTTGCGGTCGGCGACGCTCTCGGCGGTCAGCAGATAGAGTCCGGGCTTTCTCTGCACGATCGCCTGGGCCAGCGGGAACAGCGTGGTCGCCGTCGCATTCTTCTCGCTCGTGATCGTGAGATCGCCTTCCCATACCTGCGCGCTCTGGTCCGAACCGATCTGGTTGATTTCATAGGTGTTCATGCTGTGCTCGGCGATCTGGTCGCGGCGGATCTGCGAGACCAGCCGGTCCGGCACGCGATAGACCGTCACATGCACCTGATCGACGTTGACGGTGGTGATCGGCACCCCCGCCAGCGATTCGCGCGGGAGGATCAGCCCGTCGCGGAAGGCGACCAGCGGCGGCCGATCCGTCAGGGTCAGCTCGACGCTTTGTTCGTTCGCGAGCTTATGCCCGGAGGCCGCCGGCAGCCCGGCCTTGACCGTGGCCTTGTAGTGCTGGCCGAAGGCGAGCCCCGTGATGCAGAGGCGACGCTGATCGACGCGGAAGGTGACTTTCGCCGCGGGATCAAGGGCGACGTAGGCCCCGTAATCAGTCTGGCCGGTGGCGTCGAGCGGCTCATCGAAGATCAGGCAGGTTTGAGCCTGTGCCTTGGTGGTGTCGACGTCCGAGTAGACGTAGTTCAGGGTGGGCGGAAGGCTCACCGTCGGCTTGGCCGGCTGCTGCGGTGCAGCGGCGGGCGTCGCACTCGCCGGTGTGGCGCTCGCGGGAGCGGCGGGGCTCGCAGACGTCGGCGCGGGAGCGCCAGGCGCCATCGCCGCCGTGGTCGCGGGCTGCGGAGGTGGCGTCCCCCGGTCGAGAGTTAGGAAAGCAATAACGCCCAGCCCGGCCACTGCGACCGCAGCCGCGACCCAAATCATCCGCCGCATGGGAGACCTCGACGCGCTCTTGGAATGGTTGCGCTGAAAATCACGCTAGGACAAACCCAGATCGGGGTAAAGTGATGGCGATCCCTTGACATTAGGATGGCTCGATGCAGCGCGGATTTGCGCCGCCCGATTCGCCTTTGATCCGATTTTACCGGGGGATCCGCGATGTCGCCGGTCCGCCGCGAATCGGCGGCCGGCGACCCGCGCGAAGGCTCACTTCTGGCTGTTGTTGTCCTGGTCGCTGGCGACGAGCGGCGGTATCACCGCTTGCAGCTTGCTTACGGTGAAGTGCTGGACTTGTAGGGTGTAGGGCGAATCAATCGCCGGGAAAGGCGCCCCGGCAAACGGGAGATAGAGTTCCAGGTCCGTCACGTAGAGCGTCTTGCCGTCCAAGCTGAAGGCGGGGCTTGCAGGAAACAGCAGACCCTGCGCGACGCCGTCATCGTCGATGCCCTCGAAGTCGCCAAGCTTTGCGATCACCTTCGGCACCACCGTCGAAACGCCCTTCACTTTCGATTTTGCATTCGGATCGACGACTACGATCTCATCCTCTTGGTTGGCGGCGATCCAGATGTTGTCTTGACTGTCGATCGCGATGCCGTCGGGAGCGTTGATGCCGGTGGTGAGCACGCTCGGCATTCCCGCACTTCCGTCCCCATTACGCGGAATTTGGATGATGTCGTGGAATGCCGTGTTGGCAACATAGAGAATGGTGCCGGCGTTGTTGAACTCGATGCCGTTGGCGCCGAACGGCGGATTGAGCGTTCCGCCCCCGTTGCCCAGTAGCGGATTATTCACCCAGACCTGGCCCGGGTTGTTGCCGACGCCATTGGGGCCCGTCTTCCAGATGATGTTTTGGAATGAGTCCGAGACGTAAAAATTACCCTGCTTGTCGAATGCCTCGCCATTGAATCCCGGATTGGGGAACGCAGCGCTTGCGGTCATGAATACGGACGATTCCCCGGTGAAGGGGTCGACAGCGAGAATCTTGGCGCCGCCGAAGTCGCAGACGATCAGGCTTTTCGAGCCGCGCCTGAACGGAATGACCGGGCTGAATGCCAGTCCTAGCTCATGTTGGCTCGAATTCTGTATCGTGACGCGGCGGACCAGATGCCCGTTGGGGCTGAAGACGAACAATTCGCTGTTCGGTTCGCTTACGGATCCCTGGGCATTGAAGCCGAAGCTTGGCACATAGATGTTGCCGTCGGGGCCGACGGTCAGCCCTTCGACCGAGCTTGGCTCGCCCGACATCAGATTTGGCACGATCGCGAAAATATCGACTTCGCCGCGCTCCCACGCCGATGCCGGCGCGGCGCCAGCGAAGCCGAATAGGGTCGCTGCGATAACCCCCATTACTGCCTTCTTCATTTGGACCTCCCGGAGAGAATTCGGATTTGTGTGTGACTCCGCACCGTCATTAAGGTAACGGCGTTGCGCCCTCGGAAAAGGGGGGGTGGCGCTCGGAAGACGGCTGAGCTAAGCACAATATTGTGGCAGCAACGGGGAGCGGAATGTTACGCTTCGAAGGTACAGAGACTTACATCGCGACCGAGGACCTTCGCGTCGCGGTCAATGCCGCGATCGCGCTCGAGCGCCCGCTCCTGGTCAAGGGCGAGCCCGGCACCGGCAAGACCATACTCGCGCACGAGATCGCCAAGGCGATCGGCAAGCAGTTGATCACCTGGCACATCAAGTCCACCACCAAGGCGCAGCAGGGGCTCTATGAGTATGACGCGGTCGCGCGACTCCGCGACAGCCAGCTCGGCGATCAGCGCGTCGGCGACATCAGGAACTATATCCGTCCAGGCAAGCTCTGGGACGCCTTCGTCGCGGATGACCGGCCGGTGCTCCTGATCGACGAAATCGACAAGGCGGACATCGAATTCCCGAACGATCTCCTGCTCGAGCTCGATCGCATGGAATTCTATATTTATGAAACCGCCGAAACCGTGCGCGCGAAACAGCGTCCGATCGTGCTGATCACCTCGAACAACGAGAAGGAATTGCCGGACGCATTCCTGCGCCGGTGCTTCTTCCACTACATTCGCTTTCCCGATCCCGATACCATGACAGAGATCGTCGAGGTGCATTTCCCGGGATTGCAGAAGGCGCTGCTCAAGGATGCGCTGACCGTGTTCTATCAGCTCCGCGACGTGCCGGGACTCAAGAAGAAGCCGTCGACATCGGAACTCCTCGACTGGATCAAGCTGCTGGTGGTCGAGGACATTCCAGTCGAGGCATTGCGCACGCGCGATACGCAGAAGCTCATTCCAGTGCTGCACGGCGCGCTGCTCAAGAACGAGCAGGACGTGCATCTCCTGGAGCGCTTGGCCTTCCTACATCGCCGCGAGCGCGGCGGCGGCTGACCAGGCGATGTTCACCCGCTTTTTCCTCGAATTGCGGCAGGCGAAAGTGCCGGCGAGCCTGCGCGAATACCTGACCTTGATGGAGGCGATGCGGGAACACCTCGCTGCCTACAGCATCGACGATTTCTATTATCTCTCTCGCGCCGCGCTGGTGAAGGACGAGCGCAATCTCGACAAGTTCGACCGGGTGTTCGGGCATTGCTTCAAGGGGATCGAAGCGATCGGCGATGCCGGTATCGAGATTCCGGAGGAGTGGCTGCGCAAGCTCGGCGAGAAAGTGCTGACGGAAGAAGAGAAGCGGCAGATCGAGGCGATGGGCGGCTGGGAGAAGCTGATGGAGACCCTGCAGCAGCGCCTCGCCGAGCAGAAGGGCCGCCACCAGGGTGGCAGCAAATGGATCGGCACCGCCGGGACCTCGCCGTTCGGCGCCTATGGCTACAACCCCGAAGGTGTGCGCATCGGCCAGGACGAGAACCGCAACAACCGCGCGGTCAAGGTCTGGGACAAGCGCGAGTTCAAGAACCTGGACGATCGGGTCGAGCTCGGAACGCGCAACATCAAGCTCGCGCTGCGGCGGCTGCGGCAGTTCGCGCGCGAGGGTGCGGCCGAGGAGCTTGACCTCGACGATACCATTCATTTGACCGCCAAGAACGCGGGCTGGCTCGACATCAAACTTCGGCCTGAGCGGCACAACGCCGCGAAGGTGCTGCTCTGTCTCGACATCGGCGGCTCCATGGACGGGCACGTCAAGGTCTGCGCCGAGTTGTTCTCGGCGGCGCGCGCCGAGTTCAAGCACCTCGAATATTTCTATTTCCACAACTGTCCCTACGAGTCGCTCTGGAAGGACGCGCGCCGGCGCCACGTGGAGAAGACGCCGACGACCGAGGTGCTGCACACCTACGACCAATCCTACAAGCTTGTTCTGGTCGGCGATGCCAGCATGAGCCCCTACGAGATATTTCAGCAGGGCGGCAGCGTCGAGCACTGGAACGAGGAGCCGGGCGAGGTGTGGCTGCGCCGCTTGCTGGCGACATATCCGAAGGCGATCTGGATCAACCCGGTGCCGGAGCGCTATTGGGAAGGAACCGCGTCGATCGGCATGATCCGCGAGCTCATGGAAGGCCGCATGTTTCCGCTAACCCTCGACGGCCTCGATCGAGGCATGCGGCGCCTCACGCATTGAACGGCCGCTCGTTGCGGCAACACGCTCGTGACAAAAATGCCGACTCGCGTTTAGGCCGCCCTTGCGAACCGCTTGACGGTAATCGACGCCGCCCGATGCCGTGCTTGCCAGAGATCGTATTCCATCTGCAGCCGAAGCCAGGTCTCGGCGCTGCCGCCGAAAGCTTTCGATATACGGATCGCCATCTCGACCGAAATACCCGTGTGGCCGTTGATCAGTTCGGACAGTGCTTTTCGGGTGACACGCAACCCCGCGGCTGCCTCGGAGACGCTGAGGTTGAGCGGCTTCAAGCATTCCTCGCGCACGATTTCACCGGGGTGCGGAGGATCGTACATCCTACGAGATCCATTTGATCGACGCGCCACAAATATTCTCCATATTTAGTGATAGTCCACCAAGTCCAAGTTGGTGGCGTTTTCGCCGGCGAATTCAAACACAACCCGCCAGTTGCCGGAAACGCGCACCGCCCATTGCCCTTTGCGATCGCCCTTGAGTGGATGCAGCCGGAAACCCGGTAAGTTCATCTCGACTGGAGAACGGCTGTTGTTCAGCATGAACGGAATACGCCTTAAGCGACCAACGTCACGACTGGACAATCCGCTCGGATCGCCATTTCGAAACAGGGATTCGAGTCCCTTGTGGCGAAACCGAAGGATCATGCGTAACCCGTAACGTATCGGGTATCACGCGACAGCACAAGGCTGCGTTCATTCGCTAAGGTCTCGCGGCGCGACGGCGCAAGGCAGCGGCAAGGGCACTGAGAGCTTAAGTGCCGCCGGCGAGAGACTCACCGGCGGCGGGAAGGTTCAGGCGGCGCTGGAATTCTTGGGTCGGATATAGGCCATCCTCGCGTGCTGGGCGCAGTAGGGTTTGCCCGGCAACGGCGCCTCATCGCAGAAATGAAAGTTCTTGTCCCCGGGATGACCGATCGGCCACGAGCAACTCGGGCCGGTGAAATTGACCACTCTGGGTTTCACCACTTTTTGGACACGCGGCCCTTCGGGCCGACGCTTCAACGGCGAGGGCCGCGGCGTCAGCAAAAGGCGGTGTGCCTTGCCGACCACCGCGTTCTTCGTAACGCCGATCCGCCGTCCGATTTCGGCGGTTGAGAGGCCCTGATTCCAGAGTTCCGTGAGCTGCGAGATGCGCTCGGGGTTCCAAATCGATTCCATCTTAAGCCCCACCGTATGCTGTGGCTCCAATAGCCACCAGCTACTAAATACGGTACCACGCCTCGAATCGACCCTCAATGCCCCAGTAAGGGCTGTGGATAAGTCAAGAGGGATCACCGCGCTCCGGGGAATCGTCCTCGTAAAGTTCGAGCCACATGGCATTGAGGATCGCAAAGGCGCAAGCGAGCCCCAGTCCGAGAATCCAGCTGAAGTACCACATGGTCTTCGCTCCTTGCGTCAATATCGGCTGTGCCGTCGCTCGATGTCGGCGAGCCGCACGCGCCCATGCATCACGCGGAGCGCAAACGCCGTATAGGCGAGCACGATTGGCAGAAAGATCAGCACGCAGATCAGCATGATGAACAGCGTGAGCTGGCTGCTCGATGCATCCCAGACCGTGAGGCTTGTGCCGGGATAAGTCGAGGACGGCATCAGGAATGGAAAGAGCGAGACGCCCGCGGTCGCAATGATGCTGGCGACACCGATCGCGCTCGCAAGAAATCCTGTGAGGGGATGCGAGTGGATCCGGGCCGCGGCGACCAGCGGCGCCAGAAGGCCCAGGATCGGCGCCACGATGAGCCAGGGGTGGATGCCATAATTCGAGAACCAGGCGCCGGCGGCGCGCGTCACTGTCTTGCCCAGCGGATTCGAAGGAGCGGTGTGCGAAATCGCGCCCTCGATCCTGTAACCTTGGATTCCGAAGGCGACCCATAAGCCCGCAAGCGCGAACAGCGCCGTCGCCGCAAGCCCGGCCCATCGCACGATTGCCTCCGCGCGTCGAGCGACATCGCCATCTGCCTTGATCGCGAGCCAACTTGCCCCATGCATCGCCAGCATTGCGACGCTCAAGAGCCCGGCCAGGAGGCCGAAGGGATTGAGCAAGCCGAAGAAGCTGCCGCTGTAGCTGACGCGCAGATCCTGATCGAGGTCGAATGGGACGCCTTGCAGCAAGTTGCCGAACGCAACGCCGAACACCAATGACGGCACGAAACCGCCGATCGCGAGTGCCCAGTCCCAAATCGAACGCCAGCGCGGATCGGGGATTCGGTCGCGGAAGGCGAAGCCCACGGGACGCACGATCAGGGCCAACAGCACCAGCAACATCGCGACGTAAAAACCCGAGAAGCTCGCGGCATATAGGAACGGCCAGGCGGCGAACACCGCGCCGCCACCGAGGATGAACCAGACCTGATGTCCTTCCCAATTGGCCTCGATAGTCTCGCGCGCCTGCCGGCGTTCGCCATCGGTCTTTCCGACGAAAGGCAGCAGCATCGCGGTGCCGAGGTCGTAGCCGTCGAGCACGGCAAAGCCGATCAGCAGGATCCCGAGCAGGGCCCACCAGATGAAGCGCAGGAGGTCGTAGGCGAGCATGTCAATCCTCCCCCACGTGTACAGCGCGCGGCAACATTCCGCCCACGTCACGAGACCCCGGACCTTGCCGGATCACACGAAGCATCAAGGCCACATCGATGATTGCGAGCGTGCTGTAGAAGAGCACGAACCCCAGCAGCGATCCCATGATCGAACCGAGAGACACCGAAGAAACGCCGAGAAATGTCGGCAGCACGCCCTCGACAACCCAGGGCTGTCGGCCGTATTCAGCGACGATCCAGCCGAGCTCTGCCGCGATCCAGGGGAGCGGTAAGCTCAAGAGCGCCACGCGCAGGAACCAGCGCCGCTCCAATTGCCGACGCGAGGCAAAGTAGAAGGCGAGCGCGAACAGCGCGATGAAGTAGAATCCGAGACCGGCCATGAAACGGAACGACCAGAACAGCACCGGCACGTTTGGAACAAGATCGTCGGCGGCGCGCGCGACCGCGGTGCTGTCGGCGTTGGCAACGTCGGCCGTGTGGCGCCTTAGCAGCAGCGCATATCCCAAATCCTCCACATGCGCGTCGAGCGCCGCCCGCGCCGTGCCATTGCCGGGGTTTTGACGCAAGGTCTCGAGCGCGCGGTAGGCGACGATGCCGTTCTCGATCCGCGCCTTGCCGCGCGCAACGAGGTCCTCGATGCCCTCGACCGGCGTGTCGATCGAGCGGGTGGCGATCAGGCCCAAGAGCCAGGGTATCTCGATCCGATAGTTGGTATGGCGCGCCGCGAGGTCGGGCAGACCGAAGGCGGTAAAGCTCGCCGGCGGGGGTTCGGTCTTCCACATCGCCTCGATCGCGGCGATCTTCATTTTCTGATCGAGGGTCGCGGTGTAGCCGCTCTCATCCCCCAGTACCACCACCGAGAGGGCCGAGGCGAATCCGAAACTCGCCGCCACCGTCATCGAGCGCCTGGCAAGCGGCAAGTGTCGGCCGCGCAACAAAAAAAATGCG
The DNA here is from genome assembly GCA_035517495.1 of Allostellaceae bacterium. Taxonomy (GTDB): domain Bacteria; phylum Pseudomonadota; class Alphaproteobacteria; order ATCC43930; family CGMCC-115725; genus DASZHJ01. The sequence continues at coordinate 129,379 of DATIYT010000009.1, forward strand.
CTCACGGCAAGCACGAACATCGAGCCCGTGACGTAACCCGCGCTGACCGTATGCACGAATTTCGCCTGCGCCACCGGATTGAACAGCAGGTCATAAAACGAGCTCAGTTCCATGCGCATGCTGGCGGGGTTGAAGTGCGCACCCACGGGATTCTGCATCCAGCCATTGGCGATCAGGATCCAGAGCGCCGAGAAATTGGCGCCAAAGGCGGTGAGCCAGGTGACCGCGAGGTGACCGACCTTGGGAAGACGGTCCCAACCGAAGAAGAACAGGCCGACGAAGGTCGCCTCGAGGAAGAACGCCATCAGGCCTTCGATCGCGAGCGGCGCGCCGAAGATATCGCCCACGTAGTGCGAGTAGTAAGCCCAGTTGGTGCCGAACTGGAACTCCATGGTGATCCCGGTCGCGACGCCCATGGCGAAATTGATGCCGAAGAGCGTGCCCCAGAATTGCGTCATGGTGCGCCATATCGGCCGACCCGTCATGACGTAGACGCTCTCCATGATGGCGAGCAGAAAGGAGAGCCCCAGGGTCAAGGGCACGAAGAGGAAATGATATAGCGCGGTCAGCGCGAACTGCAGGCGTGACAGCTCGGTAATGCTCGAATCGATCATCGGCCATTCTCCTCGCCAATGACGGCGCCGTGCGCCCCGAGCAGGTGCCGGGTGACCGCCGCGGAATCGATCGGGGGCCGCGCGTCGGCTTGGAAAAACGCCAAGTAAATCGCGGTAAGCAGAAGCACCTTCAGCGCGAGCGCGGCACTGATGTCGCGGCCAAGGCGGGGTGTTCTCATGGCGATCACTCCGGCTTTCTCTTGTCGACCCGCATGCCAATCCCACCACCGACCTGAGGTGGCGATCTCGGGCCCCAATATCCGAAGCCCCTTATCGGCGGCATTGATCTAAAACAAACGGAACCCACGATCTTTTCCGACCGCCGACCTAGGATTTTCCGCGTACCATTGCCGGTCCGATGCTCGCCCTTATCGCCACCCTTGCCATCCAGGCGCTGGTTTCCATGTCGGTGCTGACGCCGCCGGTCCTCGCGGGCTTGGCGGCACGCGACGTCGGTATCGCCAGCGAGCGCATCGGCATTTTCACGGCTTTGATCTACACCGGGGCGATCGTGTCCTCGAGCGCAAGCGGTCTGTTGCTGGCGCGCACCGGACCGCTGCGCCTCAGCCAAGGGTGCCTGCTGTTCTGTGCGTTGGGGCTTGGAATAGCGGCGGGTGGATCACTGCCGCTCTTGGTGGCGGGTGCCGTCCTGATGGGGTTCGGCTACGGGCCGGTGACGCCGGCAAGCTCGCACATCCTGATCCGACAAACCCCTCCCAGCCGGCGCTCTCTAATGTTCTCGCTGAAACAGACCGGCGTGCCGTTGGGCGGTGCGCTCGCCGGGTTCCTCGCGCCGCCGCTGGCGCTTGCAATCGGCTGGCAGGGCGCGGCGCTGACGGTGGCGATGGCGTCTATTGCGGTCGCGCTCTCGGTGCAGCCTCTCAGGGCAGGATTCGACCGGCCGGACTCTCGACCGGCGCGAAGCGAAACCCATTTCCTAGCGGGCTTCGCCCTCGTCTATCGAGTGCCGGCGCTGCGACGCCTGGCACTCTCCTCGATCACTTTTGCCGCGACCCAGCTTTCCTTCGCCACGTTTCTCGTGACTTTCCTCACGGAACGCGTCGGTATTTCCCTGGTCACCGCCGGTATCATCATGGCGGTTGCCCAGGGCGCCGGCGTCGTAGGACGCATCGTTTTCGGATGGGTTGCCGACCGGTTCATCGCGCCAGGTTTCCTGCTGACCCTGCTGGGTCTCGGCATGGCGCTCGCTTCGCTTGCCACCGGCTTCATCACCGAGGCCTGGCCGATCGCGGGGGTCTTTTTGGTGACGGCGCTGCTCGGCATTACCGGGCTCGCTTGGAACGGGGTCTACCTCGCCGAGGTCGCCCGGCTTGCGCCCGAAGGGGCCGCCGGAACCGCGACGGGTGGCGCGCTTGCGGTCACGTTTCTCGGCATTGTCTTCGGGCCCGCGGCCTTCGGCGCCATCGTAAGCGCGAGCGGCAGTTACACGCTCGCCTTTGCGCTGCTGGCTGTCGGGGCGTCGGTGGGCGGTTTCGGCGTGCGCCACATCGGCCGCTGAGCCAACAGGGTCACGTGCTGGTCCGATACTTCACGGCTCCCTTACTTCTCGCGACCTTGGTGCCCGTGCTACCGTGCGGCCGATCGGCATCGCTGGGATGAGGGAGCGGCAACGAATGGACGATGGTACTTCGACGGCATTGCGTCGTGGCGCCGCCTGCGCCGCGCTGTTGCGCGACGTGCGTGCGATAATGGCGGGCGAAGGCGTTTCGGCTGCCTCGCTCGGTAAGGTCAAATCCCTGCTGGCAGGGCTCGCGGCGCAGAGCGAGCTGTTTCCCGATGCCGATTTCACGATGCCCGAGGCGCAGGGCTGCAATCATTCGCTGGACCCCGCCGCCGATGACGGGCTCGGCCTCTATTACACGATCGGTCTTCCCGGCAAGGAAGCTGCACCGCATGACCACGGCATCTGGTGTGTTGGTGCCGCGATTTCGGGGCGTGAAGCGCAACGCTTCTACCGCCGCACCGACGATGGCAGCCGTCCCGGGTTCGCGACCGTCGAGCAGATCGACGAGATGGTGCTGGCACCGGGAACGGCGTTTGCGATGGCGGATCACGACATTCACGGCACCCTGGTGATCGGCGATCGCCCGATGCGGGCACTCGCGCTTTATGGCTATGCGCTCAATCGATTTCCCTCGGTCGTTTACTTTCATCCGCAATTCAAGAGCTGCCGAACATTGCCTTCGAAGCGTCCGGCGGTGACGCGGTGAAGGGGGCATCGATGGCTTTCAAAGTGACGATCGACAATGCCGGAACGACCATCGAATGTGCACGCGACTGCACGGTCCTGATTGCGGCGGTGCGAGCCGGGATCAATTTTCCTTACGGCTGCGCCAGCGGCAATTGCGCCCAGTGCATCTGCGAGCTGCGCCGTGGCACGGTCGAGCTCTTGCCTTATGGCGACGGTGCGCTCAGCGCGCGTCAAAAAGCGGCCGGGCTCACTCTCGCCTGCCGCGCGCAGCCGCGCTCGGATGTCGAAGTCCACTGGCTCGGGACACCGCTCGCAGGCTGACCTGGCGACAGGCTGAGTGACGCTTTAGATCAGGTGAATATCCGACGCCTCGCGTCCGCGCGGCGCTTCGGATACCGACATCTGCACGCGCTGGCCGGGTGCGAGGCTGTCGAGGCCCGCACGGCGAAGCGCGGTCACATGCACGAAAACGTCCTTGCCGCCATCGTCGGCCACCACGAAGCCAAACCCGCGCGCCGGGTCGTACCATTTGACCACGCCTTCGAGCGTTGCAGCAGGGCCTCGGGCCTCGCCGCCGCGGTCGCGGGGATGCGGACGGCTGGGCGCCGCGGTGGACGCATCGATATTGAGGATGGTAACGGCCGCCCGCCCTTTTGCCCCCTGCGTGCACTCGAACGTCACCGTGGCCCCTTCCGGTGCCTGCGTGAAGCCCGACCGTTCCAGCACCGAAAGTGGCAGAAACACATCGCCGCCGCCGTCCGCCGCGACGATGAAGCCGAATCCTTTGTTTCGATTGAACCACTTGATGCTGCCCGTAAGGCGCGTGGTCTCGCCAGGCGGGAAGTCGCCTTGCGGTGGGCGATAATTGCTCATGACATCACCGACGGCTCGTCCGCCCTCCCCCTGGGCGCCACGCCCGGCACAGGCCGGGGGGCGTGCTGCCGGCCGGCGCCGTATTCTTCTTACGAGTGAACGGCTCCGGGAGCAAGGGTGGGGCGCGGCCGGGGCTCATCTTTTGTCGGGGGACGTATCGCGACGGCAAAATAATTGACCGACAGGTCGTCCGATAGGCGCCACCCGCCACCGAAGGGATCCCACGCAAGCCCGCGCAATTCTTTCAGCACGAATCCGCTGCGGCGAAGTCCTGCCGCCAATTCGGAAGGATGCAGAAAACGGTCCCAACGGTGCGTTCCACGCGGCAGCCAACCCATCACATATTCGGCACCGATGATCGCAAAGAGAAAGCTCTTCACGGTTCGATTGATCGTGGACGCGATCAGGATCCCGCCCGGCCGCACGACGGCGGCAGCGCCCGCGAGGAAGCCCGCGAGGTCGGCCACATGCTCAACGACCTCAAGGGCGAGCGCCGCGTCGAACCGTTCTTCGCCCTCGGCCAGCGCTTCGACCGAGAGGGCGCGATAGTCGATTGCAAGCCCGCCCGCCTCCGCGTGTGCGCGCGCTACCCTGAGATTGGCCTCGCCTGCATCGATGCCGGTCACGGCAAAGCCGAGCCGCGCCATCGGCTCCGCCACCAGCCCGCCGCCGCAGCCGATGTCGATCAGCCGCAGCCCCTCGAATGGCCTTAGGCTCCGTGGATCGCGCTTGAAGTGAAGCAATAGCCTCTCGCGCAGGAAAGCCATCCGCACGGGCGCAAGACGGTGCAGCGGCGCCATTGTCCCTTTCGGGTCCCACCATTCGTCGGCCAAGGCAGTGAATCGCTCGACTTCCCGCGGATCGATGCTCGTGGGCTTGTCGTCCATGGGGTCTTGTCCCTTGCATCCGAGCTTGGCGCGGACGGCAACTTCCTTGCCTCGCGCCGCCGCGCAAGAGTATGTATACGCGCCCTTTCGGGGGCAATCCCGCTCCCGTTATTACTCTTTCTCTCGGTTGCTGATGGCGCGCATTGTGCAGAAATTCGGCGGCACTTCGGTGGCCGACATTGCGCGGATCAAGCATGTGGCGGTGCGGGTCAAGCGCGAGGTCGACCAGGGAAACCAAGTTGCGGTGGTGGTCTCCGCTATGGCGGGCGTGACCAATCAGCTGGTCGACTGGACCCGGGACATCTCGCGTTTGCACGACGCGCGGGAATACGACGTGGTCGTCGCTACGGGCGAGCAGGTAACCGCGGGGCTGCTGGCGCTGGCGCTACAGGACCTGGGCGTCAATGCCCGCTCCTGGCTCGGCTGGCAGGTTCCGGTGCGCACCGATGGTGTGCACGGTAAGGCGCGCGTCGAAGAAGTTCCGACCGAGGAATTGGTGCGGCGGATGGGCGAGGGCCAGGTGGCGGTGGTCGCGGGTTTTCAAGGCCTCGGCCCCGACCGGCGCATCACGACCTTGGGGCGGGGCGGTTCCGACACGTCGGCGGTCGCACTTGCGGCCGCGCTGCAAGCGGATCGTTGCGATATCTTCACCGATGTGGACGGGGTCTACACCACCGACCCGCGCATCGTTGCGAAGGCGCGCAAGCTCGATAAGATTACCTATGAAGAGATGCTGGAGCTGGCCTCGCAGGGCGCGAAGGTGCTGCAGACGCGTTCGGTCGAGATGGCGATGAATCATCGGGTGCGCGTGCAGGTGCTTTCAAGCTTCATCGACGCTCCCGGGACCCTGGTGGTAGACGAGGACGAGATCGTGGAAAAACGCGTAGTGAGCGGGATTGCCTACAATCGCGACGAGGCGAAGATCACCTTGGTGCGGGTGGCCGACCGGCCCGGCGTGGCGGCGGCGATCTTCGGGCCGCTGGCGGACCACGCGATCAATGTCGACATGATCGTGCAGAACGTGTCGGAAGACGGGCGCTTCACCGACCTGACCTTCACGGTAGCGAAGGCCGATCTCGACCGCGCCGTCGCGGTGCTCGAGGAAAAGCGCTCGGAGCTTGGCTTCTCCGAGATCAAGCCCGATCCCAACGTGGTCAAAGTCTCGGTGATCGGTGTCGGCATGCGTAGCCACGCGGGTGTTGCCAAGGAAATGTTCCGCGCGCTTGCCGAGAAGGGCATCAACATCCAGGTGATCTCCACTTCCGAGATCAAAGTGAGCGTTCTGGTGGCCGAGGAGTATACCGAGCTGGCGCTGCGCGCTTTGCACACCGCCTATGGTCTGGATGACACCGGATAAACCCATGGACGCCGCAAGTCCGCCCGCCGCGTCGGCATCGACCGAGCGGGAACCCGATCACACGCGCAGGCGGCTGGGGCGAGCCCGGCTCGAACGGCTATGGCGCCACGGTCGCGAATTCCTGGGTACGGAGCTCGCGATCATGGGCGGCGCCATGACCTGGGTTTCCGAGCGCAACCTCGTCGCTGCGATCTCGAACGGCGGCGGGTTCGGCGTCATTGCCTGCGGTTCGATGACGCCGGCACTGCTCGATGCGGAAATCGCCGCGACCTTCGCGCTGACGCGGAGGCCGTTCGGGGTCAATCTCATTACCATCCACCCCGACCTGATGGCGCTGATCGACGTGTGCGCGTCGCGTCGCGTCAGCCATGTGGTGTTGGCGGGGGGCCTTCCGTCGGCGGCGGCTGTGCAGCGCATCAAGGACTCCGGCGCCAAGCTGCTCTGCTTCGCCCCCGCGCTCGTGATTGCGCGCAAGCTGGTGCGGATGGGGGCGGACGCCATCGTGATCGAGGGTATGGAGGCAGGCGGCCATATCGGTCCGGTCTCGACCAGCGTCTTGGCGCAGGAGATCCTGCCGCATATTCGCGACGTCCCGGTGTTCGTCGCCGGCGGCATCGGTCGCGGCGAGGCGATCCTTTCCTATTTGGAAATGGGCGCCGCCGGCGCGCAGCTCGGCACCCGCTTCGTTTGCGCGCACGAATCGATCGCCCATCCCCGCTTCAAGCAGGCATTCATGCGTGCCGGTGCGCGCGATGCGGTGCCTTCGATCCAACTCGACCCGCGCTTTCCGGTAATTCCCGTGCGCGCGCTCGCCAATCAAGGCACGTTCAAGTTCCTCGAAGTCCAACGCGACGTACTCGACCGGTTCACGCGCGGCGAGGTCACCCAGAAAGACGGCCAGCTCGAGATCGAGCATTTCTGGGCGGGCGCACTGCGCCGCGCTGTGATCGACGGCGACGTCGAGAACGGCTCGCTGATGGCCGGCCAGAGCGTCGGAATGGTCACGCGCGAACAGTCGACCAAGGAGATCCTCGACGAGCTGGTCGAACAGGCGCTGACCGCGCTCATGAGGCGCGATCTCGCGGACGAGGAGGCGGACGGAGCGGGCCGCCGAACTCCCGGCAAGGAGCGGGCCAGGGCTGACGGGTGATGGAACAGAGCCCCGCCATCACCGGATCCCGTCGGCTCCTGCGCCGGCTCCGGGACGTGATGGCCGGCTCGGGAACCGCGCAGGATCGGCTGGCGCAAATCGTGGGCGTGATCGCCGCCGACATGGTGGCGGAAGTCTGCTCCATCTATCTTCTGCGCGCGGGCGAGGTGCTGGAACTCTTCGCCACCGAGGGGCTGCGGCCCGAGGCGGTGCATCTGACGCGGCTGCAGGTCGGCGAAGGTCTGGTGGGGGTGATCGCGGCAACCGGCCGGCCGCTGGCGCTGGCCGACGCGCAATCGCATCCCGATTTCGCTTATCGACCGGAAACGGGCGAGGAAATCTACCACTCGCTCATGGGCGTGCCGATCCTGCGCGGTGATCGGGTGCTCGGCGTGTTGGTGGTTCAGAACCGCACGCAGCGCCACTACGACGAGGACGAGGTCGAGACGCTGCAGACCATCGCCATGGTGCTGGCGGAGCTGGCCGCCAGCGGCGAACTGGTGAGTCCCGACGAGCTTGCCGCCGACACGGGAATGGCGCAGGCGACGGCTCGCCTCGACGGAGCCCGGCTCAACCCCGGCCTCGCCGTCGGAATCGCGGTGATCCACGCGCCGCGCCTGGTGGTTCGCCATGTGGTGGCCGAGGATCCGAAGGCCGAGATCGAGCGGCTGCGCACCGCGGTCGCATCGATGCAAAGCGCGATCGACGCGATGCTGGCAGCGAGCGACGTGGCGCACGGCGGCGAGCACCGAGACATCCTCGAGACCTATCGCATGTTCGCAGCCGATCGCGGCTGGATTCAGCGCATCCGCGAGGCGGTGCTGAACGGACTTACCGCGGAGGCGGCGGTGCAGCGCGTGCAAAATGACACACGCGCACGGATGAGCCAGGTGAGCGATCCTTACCTGCGCGAGCGGCTGCTCGATTTCGAGGACCTGACCAACCGGCTGCTGCAGCACCTCGCGGGCAAGCCGGTCACGGCCGCGCTCGCCGAATTGCCCGACGCCGTGGTGCTGGTGGCGCGTTCGCTCGGCCCGGCCGAGCTGCTCGATTACGACCGCCGGCGGCTCAAGGGAGTGCTGCTGGAGGAGGGGTCGCCGACCGCTCATGTTTCGATCGTCGCGCGTGCGCTCGACATACCGGTGGTGGGTCGCGTCAAGGGAGCACTGCAGCGGATCGAGGCCGGAGATCTTGTGGTTGTGAACGGCGATGAGGCACATGTGCTGCTGCGGCCGGGCGAAGAGGTGCTGCAGGCGGTCGAGCAGAGCATCGGCGCGCGCGCCGGTGCGCGCGCCCGTTACGCTGCGCTCCGTGCTCTGCCGTCGGTAACGCGCGACGGCGTTGCCGTCGAGCTGCACTTGAACGCCGGCCTGACGCTCGATCTCCCCTACCTTGACGAGACCGGCGCCGTCGGAATCGGGTTATTTCGCACCGAGCTTCCGTTCATGATCCGCAACACCTTCCCCGACGTCGCCGCGCAGATCGAGCTTTATCGGCGGGTACTCGACGACGCCGGCGACCGTCCGGTGGTGTTCCGCACCCTCGATATCGGCGGCGACAAGCTGCTGCCCTATCTGCCCGAGACCGCGGAAGAGAATCCGGCGATGGGGTGGCGCGCCTTGCGCATCGCGCTCGATCGGCCCTCGATGCTGCGCCAGCAGCTCAGAGCGCTGATCAGCGCCGCCGCCGGCCGCTCGCTCAGCATCATGTTCCCCATGGTCGCGGAAGTCGTGGAGTTCGACGCCGCGCGTGAAATTCTCGATCTCGAGCTGAACCGCGCGCGGAGGCGCGGCGCGCCGGTGCCAAGGCGGATCAGGGCCGGCGTGATGCTCGAAGTTCCCTCGCTGTTGTTCCAACTGGCGGCGCTGCTGCGGCGAGTCGACTTTCTCTCGGTCGGCACCAACGACTTGCTGCAGTTCCTCCTCGCGAGCGATCGCGGCAATCCTCGCGTGAGCGAACGCTACGACGCGCTCTCGCCCGGTGTGCTGCGCGCGCTCGGCGAGATCGCGCGCGAGGCCGAGCGTCATCGCGTGCCCGTCGGTGTCTGTGGCGAGTTGGCGGGCGAACCGCTCGGCGCCATGGCGCTGGTTGGGCTGGGCTTCAGGAGCTTGTCGATGAACCCCGCTGGTATCGGCCCTGTGCGCGCCATGCTGCGCAGTCTCGATCTTGGGCCTTTGCAAGAACTGTTGCGGCGCAAGCTTGAAAATCCCGAGCACAGCCTGCGCCCGATCTTGCGCGCCTTCGCGCGAGATCGTCACGTTCAGGTATAACGCGAATAGCGCTCCAGGGTCGTATAATAAACGGTTGATAGCGCGGCCGTTGCAGGGCTCGGATGTTGCTGGTAAGAGAATGCGAGCGGCGGCGGGGCGCGCGTCACGTTTCCTTCATAAGTTTTGATGACACTCCGACCTCGCCGGCTCGAGCGAAGGGGATTGCAGCTTTATGGCGATATTTTCGCGGTCCACGCGCGAAGAGATGGCGGGCGCGGCGTCGCCGGATCGGGCCGAAGGGGATCACGCCGTACCGATCCGCATCAAGCGCAGTGTCGGACAATTGCTGCGAGAGGCGCGGCAAGGCTTCGGACGAGAAATTCCGCAAGTCGGCTCAACACTTCGTATTCGGGGCGAATATCTAGAGGCGATCGAGACCGGACAGTACGAGGTGCTTCCGGGTCCCACCTACGCGATCGGCTTCATTCGCACCTACGCCGACTATCTCGGCCTCGATGGCGCTGAAATCGTGCGCCGTTTCAAGCAGGAGACCGAGGGCCTCGAACTCAGGCGCGACCTGACCTTCCCCATGCCGCTGACGGAGCGAAGCATCCCCGGCGGCACCATTCTGCTGGTGGCGTTGATCCTCGCGCTCTGCGGTTACGGCATCTGGTACTACCTCTCGTCCAGCATTCACGCGCGAATCGAACGCGTCGGCAGCGTTCCCGGTACGCTGCTTCCGCCCACCGGCGTGACAGCCACGCCGGAAACCGGGGCATCCGGCGGCTTGATGCCGCCGACCGAGGCCGCTGCGGCGGCGCAGGCCACGGGCGGCGCCTCTCCGCGCTCTTTGCCCCCGATACCCGTAATTCCCGCGCCCTCGGCATCGGCGCCAGCACCTGCCGCAACACCTTCCGTCGCGGCGTCTGCGCCCTCCTCGGTATCCGCGGTTTCGACGCCGGCGGCTTCGGCTCCCGCACCCTCTTGGACCGGCGAGCGGCCGCCAGCAACGGCTTCGAGCACCACGGTTGCCTCACCGGGTTCGGCCACCACGGTCGCAACCGCCCTGCCTCCGACCGCTATCTCGCCCCTGCCGCCGGTTCCGCAACCGACTTCGGCGGCCCAGCCCAGTGCCACACCCGCCGCCCCCGTGCCGACGGCGCCACAGCCTCAGATCATCGCGAACCTGCCGCCGGTCCCTGCGGTCAGCGCGCCGGCCGATCCCTCCCACGTCTTCGGGGCCACCACCGGCCCCGCCCGAATCGTCATTCGCGCGACCGGTATCAGTTGGATCCAGGTCCACGACGCGCAGGGAAGCGAAGTCTTCACGAGGGTCATGAAGGCGGGGGACGTGTACCGCGTGCCCGACAAGCCCGGGCTGCAACTGCACACCGGCAGCGCCGGCAGCCTCGAGGTTAGTGTCGATGGCAAGATCGCTCCGTCATTGGGAACGGTCGGCGTCATCCGCCATACCGTCGTGTTGGACCCGCAGCGGCTGTTGGCGGGAACTGCCGTCGAGAACTGAAGGCCGGCACTCGCCTGCAGCCTTGTTGAAGCCTTTCAAGCGGCGCGACAGGTCAAACGCGCGTTCTCGAAACCCTATTAAAATCAAAATGTTAATAAAATAGTGCCGATCCCGAGCCGGCGCAGGTCGGTTGCCGGACGATCAAGCGAACTTCGGAGTCGGGACACCGGGGATGAAACGCGCTATAAGGCGCGCGCATTTTTCTGTTTGGCCTTGGCAGCCGCGGCTGCGGGGAGACTGAGACATGAGCGTTCGTCCCTATCGCGATATTGATCGGCGCCGGAGCCGCCAGGTGCATGTGGGCAAGGTGCTCGTGGGCGGCGGCGCTCCCATCACCGTGCAATCCATGACCAACACGCTGACCCACGACGTCGCTGCGACGGTCGGCCAGATCAAGGCGCTGGAGCGGGCGGGTGTGGATATCGTGCGGGTCTCGTGTCCCGACCAGGAATCGGCGCTCGCACTGAAGCATATCGTGCGGCAGGTCGAGGTGCCGATCGTCGCCGACATCCATTTCCACTACAAGCGCGCGATCGAAGCGGCCGAGAGCGGTGCGGCGTGCCTGCGCATCAATCCCGGAAATATCGGCTCGGCCGAACGGGTGCGCGAGGTGGTGAAGGCCGCGAAGGACCACGGCTGTTCGATGCGGATCGGCGTCAATGCGGGCTCGCTCGAGCGCGATCTCCTGGAGCGCTACGGCGAGCCCTGCCCCGAGGCGATGGTGGAGAGCGCGCTCACCCACGCCAAGATTCTCGAGGACAACGACTTCTTCGAGTTCAAAATCTCCTGCAAGGCTTCCGACGTGTTTCTCGCGGTCGCGGCATATCAGCAGCTTGCCGAGGCTTGCGACTATCCGCTCCATCTCGGCATCACCGAGGCGGGCGGGTTGATGACCGGCACGGTCAAGTCCGCGATCGGCATGGGTTCGCTGCTGTGGGCGGGAATCGGCGATACCATCCGCGTCTCGCTCTCGGCCGATCCGGTTGAGGAAGTGCGCGTGGGCTACGAGATTCTGAAGGCGCTGGGGCTGCGGCGGCGCGGCGTAACCGTGATCTCGTGTCCATCCTGCGCGCGCCAGCAATTCGAAGTGATCAAGACCGTCGAGGTGCTGGAGCAACGGCTCGCGCACATCACCACGCCGATGACGCTCTCCGTGATCGGCTGCGTGGTCAATGGGCCCGGCGAGGCACGCGAAACCGACATCGGCCTGACCGGCGGCGGAAGCGGCACGCATCAGGTCTATATCGCGGGCGTGCCGCATCATCGCCTCAAGGACCAGAGCATCGTCGACCATCTGGTCGAGCTGGTGGAGAAAAAGGCGGCGGAGCTGGAAGCGGCGAAGCGGACACCCGAAGCCGCAGCAGTCGCTGCATCGTAGCGACAGCGGCATCGACCCAGTTGTTGGCGTCTTTGCGGGAAGTCTTGCGACGAAGCCATCCGGAACGTGGTTTTAAGTCGCCTCGATCCCCTCGCGAGGGAGGATCATCGGCGACGTGAGCGAACGATCGAAATAGGATACCGATACTTTCCATGTCCGCCTTGCAGCCCGTGCGCGGCACCCAGGATTTGCTACCCGACGAACAGCGCCGTCACCGCGCCGTTGTAGAGACCGCACGCACGATCGCCGAGCGCTACGGTTATCAGGAAGTCGCAACGCCGATCTTTGAATTCACCGAGGTCTTCGCGCGGCCTATCGGAGAGACCAGCGACATCGTCACCAAGGAGATGTACACCTTCCGCGACCGCGGCGGCGATGAGGTGACGCTCCGACCGGAATACACGGCGGGGCTGGTGCGCGCGATCATCTCCAACGGCTTGACGCAATCCTTGCCGCTCAAGCTTTTCGCGAGCGGCCCCATGTTCCGTTACGAGCGACCGCAAAAGGGACGCTTCCGGCAATTCCATCAGATCGACGTGGAGCTGATCGGAGTCGGAGATCCCCGGGGCGACGTCGAAGTGATCGCGCTCGGCGCCGATATCTTGGACGCGCTCGGCGTGCTCAAGCGCGCCGAGCTCGAACTCAATACGCTCGGCGACAGTGCAAGCCGCCACGCCTATCGCGAGGCGCTGGTGGCGTATTATGCCGCGCACAGCGCCTCGCTTTCGGAGGACAGCTTGCGCCGGCTCGATCGCAATCCCCTGCGCATCCTCGATTCGAAGGACGAGGGCGACAAGCGCATCAATACCGAAGCACCCCTCTTCGCGAACTATCTGACGCCCGACGCGCAGGGCTATTTCGACGCCGTCCGCAGAGGGCTCGACGATCTCGACATCGCCTATCGGCTGAGCCCGCGGCTGGTGCGTGGCCTCGATTATTACTGCCACACCGCCTTCGAGTTCGTGACCACCGATCTGGGCGCTCAGGGGACCGTGCTGGGTGGCGGCCGTTATGACGGGCTGATGGCGCTAATGGGCGGTCCTGACACGCCTGGCATCGGCTGGGCCGCGGGAATTGAGCGCCTTGCCATGCTGATCGAGGTGCCGCCGGCGCCGCCGCGTCCCATCGCGATCGTGCCGGTGGGCGAGCCGGGCGACGCGGCAGCAACGAAGATCGCCCACGAGTTGAGGCGCGCCGGCTTTGTGGTGGATATGGGGTATTCCGGCAATGTCGGCCGCCGCATGCGGCGCGCTAACAAGATCAATGCGCGGGCCGCCGTGCTCCTCGGCGAGGACGAATTGGCGCGAAATGCCGCAACCGTGCGCGATCTCGATGCCGGCACCCAGGCCGAGGTGCCGCTGATGGAGCTGGCGGCGCGCCTCGCGTCCTATCGTTAGGCGGGATTGCCGTGGTCGCGCAGACATCCCTCGACCAGAAACTTGACCGCGTGGTGCGGCGGCACGCCGAGCTGGGCGACCGTCTGGCGCAGCCCGACACCAACCCGGCGGAGTTCGGCAAGCTCTCGAAGGAATATAGCGACCTGACGCCGATGGTCGAGGCGATCGCGTCGCTTCGCAAGGCGCAGCAGGAGGTCGCCGATCTGGAGGCGCTCGAAGCAGACGAGGAGGATGTCGAGTTGCGCCGGCTCGCCGAAGCCGAATTGCCTTCGGGGCGGCGACGCATGACCGAGCTTGAACACGCGGTGAAGCTGATGCTGTTGCCGAAGGACGAGGCGGACGAGCGCAATGCGATCCTCGAAGTCCGCGCGGGCACCGGCGGCGAAGAAGCGGCGCTCTTCGCGGCGCTGCTGTTTCGGATGTACCAGCGTTACTCGGCTTTGCGCGGATGGCGTTTCGAGGTGCTGGACATCTCCGATACGGGACTCGGCGGTTACAAGGAGGCGAGCGCCGCGATCACCGGCCGCAACGTCTTCGAGCGCCTCAAATTCGAATCCGGTGTGCATCGGGTGCAGCGCGTGCCCGAGACCGAAGCTTCGGGGCGCGTTCACACCTCGGCGGCGACCGTGGCCGTGCTGCCCGAGGCGGAAGAGGTCGACGTCCACATCGAGGAGAAGGACCTCCGGATCGATGTCTTCCGTTCCAGCGGGCCCGGGGGCCAGTCGGTCAACACCACGGACAGCGCCGTGCGTATTACCCATCTGCCGACTGGGCTCGTGGTGATCCAACAAGACGAAAAATCTCAACACAAGAACAAGGCCAAGGCGCTCAAGGTGCTGCGCGCCCGTCTCTATGAGCGCGAGCGGCAGGCGCGCGAGGCCGCGCGAGCCGCGGATCGCAAGAGCCAGGTCGGCACCGGCGATCGCTCGGAGCGCATCCGCACCTACAACTTTCCGCAAGGACGCGTCACCGATCACCGCATCAACCTGACGCTCTACAAGATCGACAAGGTGATCAGCGGCGAAGCGCTGGACGAAATCATTTCGGCACTGATTGCCGAAGACCAAGCTGCGAAGTTGGCGGAGGTCGAGTGAGGGTACGCGACGGCCTTAGCGAGGCGGCGGCACGGCTCAAGGCTCGGGGCTTCGATGGCGCGCGCCACGAGGCGCGGCTGCTCGTCGCGGCGGCGCTCGAATGCGAACCCGGCGAACTCATCGCCAACGACGACGGCGCAATCGATGGGCCGGCGCAGCATCGGCTCGAGCACTTCATCAGGCGGCGCCTTGCCCACGAGCCGGTCTCTCGCATCCGCGGCTATCGCGAGTTCTGGAGCCTCCGCTTCGAGATCACGCCCGATACCCTCGATCCCCGGCCGGACAGCGAGACCTTGGTGGAGGCGGTGCTGGAGCGGGTATCCGATCGCAAACGGCCTTATCGGGTGCTCGATCTCGGGGTCGGATCGGGCTGCCTGCTGTTGGCGCTCCTGATCGAGCTGCCGCGGGCGGTCGGGATCGGGGTCGATTGCCTGCCCGGCGCCGTGGCAGCGGCGCGGCGAAACGCCGCGGCGCTTGGCTTGACCGATCGCGCAAAGGTTGAGCTTGGAAACTGGGGGGCAGCCCTGGAACCCGGATACGACATTATTCTGGCCAATCCGCCCTATATTCCGAGTGCCGCGCTCGCCGGGCTGATGCCCGAAGTGGCATGCTATGAACCGAGAACCGCGCTCGACGGAGGGCCTGACGGGTTGGCGGCCTATCGCGCGCTCGCCCCACAGTTGCATTCGCTGCTGGCGCCAACCGGCATGGCGGTCCTCGAACTGGGAGCCGGGCAACTTACATGCGTGTCGGCCCTGCTAGCGGGATCGGGGCTTGCACTTCGCGGCATCAGACATGATCTATCAGGTATCGAGCGCTGCGTGATCGTAGGGCAGGTCTGATCCGCCGAAAAAGTTGTTGGATTATTAATCAGTCCCGACTAGTTTGGATGCATGAGTGAGGAGCCGGGGGGCTCCCTGCGCCGAGGGCGCGAGAAGACAGACTTCCTCTTTGCAGTTTCGGCGTATCGGTCACAGAAGTGACGATGCGCCACGCGTGGCCACGCGCGCGGCGTGGCGATTAACCGAGTGGGGGATGATGTCGTACCAAGATTTCAAGGGCATGATGAGACAGGGCCAGAACAAGCGTAACCGCGGTCGCGGTAATGGCGGCGGCGGGCATCAGGGCCACCAAGGCCACCAAGGCCATCACCAGGGCAACCGTCCGCGGCCGCCGCACCGCGCCCAGGTGTTCGAGAGCAGCGGCCCGAGCGTCAAGATCCGGGGCAACGCATACCAGGTGTTCGAGCGCTATATCGCGCTCGCGCGCGAAGCGGCCTCGGCGGGCGACCGGATCGCGGCCGAAAACTTCTACCAGCACGCCGAGCACTATTTCCGCATCATGAATGCCGACGGAAACGGCCAGGGCGGGCAAATGGTGCCGCGGCCCATGACCCCCGCGGACACCGAGATGATGCAGCCGGAGCTGGAGGGTAATCCGCACCCGCAGATGCAGCCGCATCCGCAGATGCAACCCCAGCCTCAACATCAGCAGCCCGAGGTCGAACCCCCGCCCTCCGACACCGATCCACCGGTCGACTGATTCAGCAGGGCTTTTTCGTCGGTCGAGAGTCGGGTTCGGCGTAAGAAATGCGACGGTAAGACCAAAGCCGACGCTGTCTTCGGTTCCGTCCTGACTGGAATTGGCACGACCTCCGCGTGACGCACCGGGAGCGGGAACACGCTTCGGTCGTGCATCTTGCGCCGTCCGAAAATCTTCCCATATCGGGATGGAAGGCAGGATCGCGTTGCCGCTGATGGGGCGCGTTCCGGCGGTTCATCTGCGAGCGGGACACCATGGAATTCGAGAAATATACGGAGCGCGCCAAGGGATTCGTCCAGGCGGCGCAGAGCCTCGCGCAGCGGCGCGGCCACCAGCAACTCGCGCCCGAGCATCTCCTGCGCGTACTGCTGGACGACAAGGAAGGACTTGCGGCCAATCTGATCCGCGCGGCGGGTGGCGATCCCGCGGTTGCCGCGAGCGCGGTCGACGAAGCGTTGCAGAAGCTGCCGCGAGTCGAGGGTGCGGGTGCCGGTCAAGTCTATTTCTCACAGGAGACGGCGCGGCTCTTCGAGCAGGCCGAGAAGATCGCGGAGAAGGCCGGCGACAGTTTTGTCACGGTGGAACGATTGCTGCTCGCGCTCGCGATGATGCGCGACGGAGCCGCGAGCAAGGCGCTTGCCGCGGCTCGAGTGACGCCGCAGGCGCTCAACGCCGCAATCGAAGAAATCCGCAAGGGTCGCAAGGCCGACAGCGCCACCGCCGAGGAGGGCTATGAGGCGCTCAAGAAGTACGCGCGCGACCTAACCGCGCTCGCGCGCGAAGGCAAGCTCGATCCGGTGATCGGCCGCGACGAGGAAATTCGCCGCACGATCCAGGTGCTGTCGCGCCGAACCAAGAACAATCCCGTGCTGATCGGCGAGCCCGGGGTCGGGAAGACCGCGATCGTCGAGGGCTTGGCGTTGCGCATCGTGCACGGCGACGTGCCCGAGAGCCTCAAGGATAAGCGCCTGCTGGCGCTCGATCTGGGCGCGCTTGTCGCGGGCGCCAAATTCCGCGGCGAATTCGAAGAGCGCTTGAAGGCGGTGCTTCAGGAAATTACTGCCGCCCAAGGCGAGATCATCGTCTTCATCGACGAGCTGCACACGCTCGTTGGTGCCGGCAAAGCCGAAGGCGCCATGGATGCGTCCAACATGCTGAAACCCGCGCTTGCGCGCGGGGAGCTGCATTGCGTCGGTGCCACAACCCTCGACGAATATCGCAAGCACATCGAGAAGGACGCTGCGTTAGCACGCCGCTTCCAGCCGGTGTTCGTGAGCGAACCCACCGTCGAGGACACGATTTCGATCCTGCGCGGCATCAAGGAGAAATACGAGCTGCATCATGGCGTGCGCATCACCGATGGTGCGATCGTTGCCGCGGCGACGCTTTCCAACCGCTACATCACCGACCGCTTCCTCCCGGACAAGGCGATCGACCTGATGGACGAGGCGGCGGCGCGGCTGCGGATGGAGGCGGAATCAAAGCCCGAGGAGATAGACGAGCTGGATCGCCGCGTGATGCAGCTCAAGATCGAGCGCGAGGCGCTCAAGAAGGAGAGCGACGCCGCCTCAAAGGATCGGCTGCAAAAACTGGAGGCGGAGCTGGCGGAGCTCGAGCAGAAATCGGCCGAACTGACCGCACAATGGCGCGCCGAGAAAGACAAGCTGGCGGGTGCGCAGAAGCTCAAGGAGCGGCTTGATCAGGCCCGCGCCGAACTCGACCGCGTACAGCGCCAGGGCAACTACACGCGCGCCGGCGAACTTACCTACGCCATCATTCCGGAGCTGGAGCGCAAGCTCAAAGCCGCCGAAGCGGCCGAGAGCCATCGCATGATCCAGGAGGCGGTGACCGAGGCCCACATCGCAAGCGTGGTGTCGCGTTGGACCGGTGTCCCCGTCGAGAAGATGCTCGAAGGCGAGCGCGCGAAGCTCCTCAAGATGGAAGAGAACCTGCGCCGGCGCGTGGTGGGTCAGGAAGAAGCGGTGGTCGCGGTCTCGAATGCGATCCGCCGTGCGCGGGCGGGGTTGCAAGATCCCAATCGTCCCATCGGCTCGTTCCTGTTTCTGGGTCCGACCGGCGTTGGCAAGACCGAGCTAGCAAAGGCGCTGGCCGAGTTCCTGTTCGACGACGAAGGCGCGATGCTGCGCGTCGATATGTCGGAGTACATGGAAAAGCATGCGGTCGCGCGATTGATCGGTGCGCCGCCGGGCTATGTGGGCTACGAGGAAGGAGGCGCGCTTACCGAAGCGGTGCGGCGCCGGCCCTATCAAGTGATCCTTTTCGATGAAGTCGAGAAGGCGCATCCCGACGTCTTCAACGTGCTGCTCCAGGTTCTGGACGACGGTCGCCTGACCGATGGTCAGGGCCGTACGGTCGACTTCCGCAATACGCTCATCGTGCTGACCTCCAATCTCGGCAGCGAAATTCTCGCGAACCTGCCGGAAGGCCAAGAGACCCAGAGCGTGCGCGCTCAGGTGATGGAGATCGTGCGCGCGGCGTTCCGTCCGGAGTTCTTGAACCGCCTCGACGAGATCCTGCTGTTCCGTCGGCTGACGCGCGCGGACATGACCGGCATTGTCGAGATTCAGCTCCGCAACCTGCAGAAGCTGCTTGCCGACCGCAAGATCACGCTCGATTTGGATGCGAGCGCCAAGCGCTGGCTTGCGGAGCAGGGCTATGATCCCGTGTTCGGCGCCCGGCCTCTAAAGCGCGTGATCCAGCGCGAGCTGCAGAATTCGCTGGCGGCGCTCATCCTCGAAGGCAAGATCGCCGACGGCGAGACGGTGCGCGTGAGCACGGAGAAAGGCCGGCTCACGATTGGCGGCCGCCGTGCCGCGGCGGCGGAGTAGCCGCGAGAAAAACCGGACCTTGGTGCTCAATGCAGCCGCGTGCTTCCTGAGGAGCCGATACGGCACCGCGCCGTCGGTGGCCGCACCACGAAACTGGAATTGATCGCCTAGTCCGCGTGCAGAGCCAAGATGATCTGCCGCGATATTGGGCGGTCGCCCATCGTCGACGAGGCCGTCTGCGATCCGATTTTCGGCACGCCGATTGCTTAGGTCATTTGCGAAAATGAGTTGTCAGGTGGGGGTTGAGCACGACCCGCGAACAGCTAACCGAGAAGATCGCCGCTATCCGCCGTCGGAAGCACCTCACTTGGCGCGAGATCGCCGCCAAGATTGGGCCTGGATCGCCAGTCTATTACACGGCGGCACTCCACGGGCAGATGAAGCTCTCAAAGCAGGAGGCGGAGAACGCGGCCGAAATCCTAGACCTCGATGCGGAGGAGGCTCTGCTGTTGCAGGAGGTGCCGTATCGCGGTTCGCTGCCGACGGCGGTGCCGACCGACCCCTTGATCTACCGCTTCTATGAGTTGGTCATGGTTTACGGCACCACCTGGAAAGCTCTGATCCAGGAGGAATTCGGCGACGGCATCATGAGCGCTATCGACTTTGACATGGCGATCGAACGGCAACCCGATCAGAAAGGCGATCGGGTGCGTGTCAGCATGAGCGGCAAATTCCTGCCTTATAAGCAGTACTGAGGCTCGACGCGATTCCATCCGTGATAAAGGATAATAGGGAGATCGGAGAGATTTTGCAGACCCGCGCCAACGGCGGAGCCATCTCGGCACTCATCGAAGCGGCGCGCGGTTTGTTGCTCGCAAGGTTCGATTGATCCGGCGCACCGCCGCCGCCATGATGCCCGTGCAGATTTGAACGGAGGCATGGGCGATGCTCAAGGGGAAGATTGCGTGGGTGACCGGTGGCGGCAGCGGTATCGGACAGTCCGGCGCCGAAGAATTGGCGGCGGCGGGCGCCACGGTGGTGGTAAGCGGGCGCCGTGCCGAACAGCTCGAGGAGGTGCGAGCGGCAATCGCAGCCAAGGGCGGCAAGGCCGAGGCGGTTGCCCTCGACGTGACCGACGCCCGGGCCGTCGCCGAGGCGGGTGCCGCGATTCTGCGGCGCCACGGGCAGGTCGATATCCTCGTCAACAGCGCCGGCATGAACGTACCGCAACGCTTCTTCAAGAACCTGACGCCGGAGAACTTTGCCTCCGTCGTCTCGGCCAATCTGCAGGGTACGCTCAACACGATCCATGCCGTGCTGCCGCGCATGCGAGAGCGCAAGGACGGGCTCGTCATCAACATTTCATCCTGGGCCGGACGCTTCGATCCCTATTTGACGGGACCCGCATACAACGCCGCGAAGCACGGCGTCGTCGCGCTCACGCTGTCGCTTAACATGGAAGAATGCATCCACGGGATAAGGGCCTGCGTGATCTGCCCCGGCGAGGTCGCGACTCCGATCTTGAAGAAGCGCCCGATAGTGCCCACGGCCGAGGAGCAGGCGCGAATGCTTCAAGCCGAGGATCTCGGCCACACCATTCGCTTCGTGGCGGAGATGCCGCCGCGTGTCTGCTTCAATGAAATCGTGATCAGCCCGACATGGAACCGCATGTGGCTCGGCGGCGAGGATATCACGCCGCAGCGCTAGCGCTCGCCGTCATTCCCCGCCGTGGCCGTGCTGTGGGACCGCGGCCACCTGCGGCTGCCGACCGGTGAGAGTCAGGAGCTGTTGCTCGATCTCCCGGGTTTCGGCATGGAACGCCACGAGTTCGCCGCCGACGAGATTGCGTCCCGGCTGGAACTTGACCGAGGCCGGATTGACCTGCGTGCCGTCGACGCGCACCTCGTAATGGAGGTGCGGCCCGGTCGCGAGCCCGGTCGCGCCCACATAGCCGATGATTTGGCCCTGCCGCACATGCACGCCAGGCCTGATGCCCGCGGCGAAGCGGCTCATATGCGCATAGGCGGTCTCGTAGGTGCCGTTGTGCTTAAGCAACACGAAGTTTCCATAGCCGTTGGTGGGCCCCGCCTTCTCGACGACGCCGTCGCCCGCCGCCATGATCGGCGTGCCCTCCGCGGCGCCGAAATCGACGCCCTTGTGCATCAGCGAGTACCCGAGAATCGGATGCACGCGCATGCCGAAGGGTGAGGTGATCTTGACGCCGTCGATCGGTGTGCGCAGCAGCGCCTTCTTCACGCTCTGGCCCTGGGCATCGAAATATTCGGCGTCTTCTCCGGGCGCCGCGAAGCGGTAGATACGCAGCGTGTTCTTCGAGAGCGTCATCGATGCGTAGAGCACGTTGCCGTTGGCGACGACTTTGCCGCTGTCATCGGTGATGCGTTCGAACATGACCTCAAAGCGATCGCCCGGCTGCAATTCGCGCTGGAAATCGACGTCGTAGCTGAAGGCGCGCACCATCACTTCGAGCACGGCAAGCGGCACGCCATCGTCGATCGCGGCTTGATAGAGACTGGTCTTGATGACGCCGCTCGCGACGGCGGGAACGCGCGCAAGCGCGCGTGGCGTGACGGCGCCGCGGAAGTGGCCGTCGGCGCCGCGCTCGGTGCTGACGATGCGGTCGAGACCGGCAAAGAACTGGAGAGATTGCAGATGCGTCTCGCCGAGCTCGATCGTCAGTTCCTGGCCCACCTTCATCTCGCGGGGGCTCCAGAGCTTGGCGAGCGATTGGATCGCTTGCTCGGCGTCGGCAGCAGAGGCGCCCGCGCCCTGCAGCACACTCATGAGCGTGTCGCCGCGGCGCAACGCGACCAGCACGATTTGCGGACCCTTGGCGGGGACGACCGCAGCACCGCTGGCCGTATCCTGCGGTGCAATAGCTTCCTCGGCGCGTAAGGCCGGCGCCAGCGTCAGCAGAAATCCGAGAAGTAGGAGAAGCCCCAGAAATGCACGAGCCGAACAGAATCCGCCGCCCCTTAAGACCATCAACCCCCTCCCCCAACACCTTGCCGCACCGCCGCATAACGAGCAGCCCCCGCAGCAATGACAGATGCATGGTTAAAAAGTCAACCAGAACCTTGCTGCAGACTCCGATTCGGAGTTGTATCTCAGCGATTTGTACCTATTTCATGAAAACTGCATTTTGGGTTTGACAGGCCGCGGCGAGCGGCCTATAAGCGCCCCTCCCCGGCACCCCCTTCGGGATAGCCGGCGGGTGCTCTTTGACATTGTGGATAAGTAGGGAAGGGATGAGCAGGCGGTGGCGCTGCGGCGTCACAGACTGCGCATCTTGGATGAGGAATCGAAGTCAATTCCGAATCTGAATGCGGCGATTTGTGAATAGCCTTTCTCTGGGTCCGCGTCGGGCGCTTCCGCAAGGGACGCGCGGCAACGACAGCAGAGGGATCAACATGAGAGTTTGATCCTGGCTCAGAACGAACGCTGGCGGCATGCCTAACACATGCAAGTCGAACGCGTGGAGCAATCCACGAGTGGCGGACGGGTGAGTAACGCGTGGGAACCTGCCCTGGAGTGCGGAATAACCGAGGGAAACTTCGGCTAATACCGCATACGACCTACGGGTGAAAGATTTATCGCTCTAGGAGGGGCCCGCGTCGGATTAGCTAGTTGGTGGGGTAACGGCCTACCAAGGCAATGATCCGTAGCTGGTCTGAGAGGATGATCAGCCACACTGGGACTGAGACACGGCCCAGACTCCTACGGGAGGCAGCAGTGGGGAATATTGGACAATGGGGGCAACCCTGATCCAGCAATGCCGCGTGGGTGATGAAGGCCTTAGGGTTGTAAAGCCCTTTCGGCGGGGACGATGATGACGGTACCCGCAGAAGAAGCCCCGGCTAACTTCGTGCCAGCAGCCGCGGTAATACGAAGGGGGCGAGCGTTGTTCGGAATTACTGGGCGTAAAGGGCGCGCAGGCGGCTCTTCAAGTCAGGCGTGAAAGCCCCGGGCTTAACCTGGGAATTGCGCTTGGGACTGAGGAGCTAGAGTTCGGGAGAGGAGAGTGGAATTCCCAGTGTAGAGGTGAAATTCGTAGATATTGGGAAGAACACCGGTGGCGAAGGCGGCTCTCTGGACCGATACTGACGCTGAGGCGCGAAAGCGTGGGGAGCAAACAGGATTAGATACCCTG
>DATIYT010000010.1:0-6085 GCA_035517495.1 Allostellaceae bacterium
GCTTTCCATGTGGCTTCCCGGATGATTGCGAATGACAGCGGACAACGGATTGGCGGACGGGGTGGGATTCGAACCCACGACAGAGTTGCCCCTGTGCCGGTTTTCAAGACCGGTGCCTTAAACCACTCGGCCACCCGTCCAAGCTGCCGTGAGATAACAGCATTCCTGATGCGCTGCTAGGGGGCTGGCGGTTGGCCTCGAGATCCTCGCGTCTCCGCGGGCTGAAAAATACCTCGCTCGTCCCGCCGCAAGCAGCAAGCCTCATTGGGCGCGGGCGAACGACGCGAAGTCTTTATCGGCGCCGCGAGATGGCGTCTGCGCCTCCTATTCGAAGCACTGCAGAGCGTACTTATGAGGCGCGAGCCGGGCTGACGTAACTGGGTCGCTTCTCGGATGCTGGCCACAAGAACTCTGATGCATGTCCACCAAGCCGAGCTTGCCTACATGCGTTCCCAGAGCAGCATCTCCTCGTCAAGGCGATCCTGCTCGAGCCCACGGAAATCCCCGCGCGACACAACACCCAACAACCTTCCTTTGTCGACCACGGGTACGTGGCGGAACCCGCGCTCCCACATAAGGCGGAGAGCATCGATCGTCGTCTTGTCCGGCGCCATGGTGTAGGGGTCTCGCGTCATGACGTCCCCGAGCCTGGTAGTCGCAGCGTCCTTGCCCTCAGCGGCGATGCGTGTCACCGCATCGCGGCCCGTGAAGATACCGACGAGATTGGCGTTCTTGTCGATGACAAGTACAGCGCCCACGCGAGCTTCACGCATGCAGCTGCAGGCGTGCTTCACCGTGGTGTCCTCTGAGAGAATCAGCGGATCCCGGTGTCGCACCACCTCCGACACTTGTCGCATGGTCATCGCCATCTCCTGCTCAGTGATGCACATCCCACATAGTTGAATTCACAACCCGATGGATTGATCTGCGTCAACCTCCGTCACCAAGGCTCGCGAATGCGACGCAAAGGTGGCGCCTGGATGATGCGCAATCCGACTAGGTCGCTACGCTTCTGAAGCGCATCAGGGCGATTCCGAGGAAAAGGGCCCCCACGACCGCAACGATCGCAAACTCCGACCAAACCACGTCGAAACCGGCGCCGCGATAGAGGATCGCTTGCGCGAACGAGACAAAATGTGTGGAGGGCGAGGCCTGCATTACGGTTGCCAACCAGGGTGGCATGCTCTCGAGGGGCGTGTTGCTCCCGGAGAGCAGGTTCATGGGCAAGAAGACGAGCATGTAGAGCAGCCCTAGTTGCGGCATTGAACGCGCTACGGTGCCCAGGAAAATGCCGATCGCCGTCGCAAAGAACAGATAGATCATGGTGCCGATCACGAAGAGTGGAACCGAGCCGGCAATCGGGACTCCTAAAACCGATCGTACTACCACATAGAGTGAGACGCCGACTGCGACGGTGATCACCAGCCCGTTGGCCCACACCTTCGACATCGCGATCTCGAAGGGTGTCAGGGGCATGACCAGCAGGTGGTCCATCGTGCCATGTTCCCGTTCCCGAACGACCGCGGCTCCCGCCAATATGATCGCCAGCATCGTGACGCCGTTGATGATTCCCATGACGCTCGTGAACCACGCGGTCGTGACATTCGGATTGAACGCGATGCGGACCACGAGGTTGATGGGCGATCGTGGCGCGCCTTCGGAATGAGAGAGAAAATCCCTAATCTCGGTCGTGATGATCTGCTGTATCTGGCCGGAGCCCAGGCCCGCCTGAACCATCGCGGTCGCGTCCACGTTCACTTGAATTCCCGGCTGACGGCCGCCGATGACGTCGCGCTGAAAATTCGGAGGAATGTCGACGACGAAGGTGAAACGCCCCTCGTTCATCGAGGGAACGATGTCTTGCTCGGCGATGAGCTGGGGCTGTTGGAAGTAGGGTGGCAGGAACGCGTGCGCAATGCGTCGTGAAAGTTCCGATCGGTCCTCGTCGACGATCGCGATAGATCCGTTGTGCAGTTCCTGAGCGTTGCTCTGCGCCTGAATGATCACGGCCAGCGAAAACGTGTAGATCACGAGACCAAGAAGGATGTAGTCGCGGAAGAAGCTGCGCAGCTCCTTCGTGCCGAGCCAGAAGATGTTTCCAATCTTGCGCATCAATTCCAGCTCCTTCAGCGCTCCTGCTTACGCAAAAGAAGAAGGCTCATCATCGTGAGGACTGGAACGAAGAGGGCGAGCGCCAGAAGATTGCTAGCGAGATCCTGGAATCCGAGGCCCTTAGTAAAAGTCCCAACGCTAATGGGAACGAAATACGTCATCGGGAAGACGCGTCCCATGATCCGTGCCGCCCCTACGAGAGAGGAAACGGGAACCATCATGCCGGAGAACTGCGTCGCCGGGAGAACCGTCAGGATGGCGGTGCCGAAGAGCGCCGCGATCTGGGTCCTCGTGAACGCCGAGATCAGCATGCCGTATGCAGTGGTGGTGGTGACGTAGATCAGCACTCCGATGAGCAGAGTTGGGAAGCTTCCCTTGAACGGCACTTTGAAAACGAACACCGCCATCGAGAACAGCAGCGCGAAATTGATGAGCGCCACGCCGATATACGGCAGCTGTTTGCCGAGCAGAAACTCAATCCGAGTGACTGGAGTCACGTAAAGATTGGTGATCGAGCCGAGCTCCTTTTCGCGCACGATCGCGAGCGCCATCAAGATCGCGGGAAAAAGCGCAAGCATCAGGGATATGGTCGAGGGGACCATCGCGTAGATGCTGTTGAAGCTTTGATTGTATTTGAACCTCACCTCTATGTCGGCGGGCGGCGGAAGCGAGGGCAAGGTCGTCTTCACGGCGGGATCGTCGAGATAGAGTTGATGCATACCCTCGATGTAGCCGCGGATCGTCTGAGCACGGAAAGGCATCGCGCCGTCCACCCATGCGCTGACCCATACGGGCCGCCCGCGTTTGATATCACGGCCGAATCCCGGGGGGATTTGGATCGCCGTATTGATGTCGCCGTTTTCGAGCCGCTTCTCGAGATCGGTGTAGTCAGCAATGGAGCGCTTCTCGACGAAGTAAGTAGAGCCTCTCAATTCCTCGAGATAGGCGCGGCTTTCGGGCGACTGGTCTTGGTCGAGGACGGCGAATGAGAGATTGTTCACATCGGTCGAGACCCCGAACCCGAACACCAGCATGAGAAAGGCGGTGCCGAATAGTGCGAAGCCCATGCGGATTGGATCGCGCAACAGCTCCAGTGCCTCACGGATCGTGTACGCCCATAAACGTCGCGGACTAAAGCGCGGGCGTCGCACCGGTCGGACAGGGGAACTCGACAGGGAATCGGAGTCGAACGATCGAGCGCTCTCCACTTTGCGCGACCCAGTCGCTTCCTCAAGATAGCTGATGAACGTCTCCTCGAGTGTCGTAGCGCCGCGAGCCTTGACGAGGCCATTAGGCGTATCTGTCGCCAGCACGCACCCTGAGTCCATCAACGACAATCGATCGCAGCGCTCCGCCTCATTCATGAAATGAGTGGAGACGAAGATGGTTACGCCTTGATTGCGCGAGAGGTCGATGAGTAATTCCCAGAACTCGTCACGCGCCAGGGGATCGACTCCTGAGGTCGGCTCGTCGAGGATGAGCACCTCCGGCTCGTGAACGACGGCGACCGCGAGCGACAGGCGCTGGCGGATGCCGAGCGGGAGATCCGCGGTGCGTTGGTGGAGGTAGTCGGCGAGACCGAAGCGCTCGACGAGCAAGTCGATGCGCGTCTTTGCCTTCTGTCGTGGGAGATGAAATAGCCTCGCGTGCAGGTCGAGGTTCTGAAGTACCGTAAGCTCCGCATAGAGTGAGAAGGATTGCGACATGTAGCCGACGCGATTGCGCGATTGGATGTCGTGAGCGTCGACCAGACGGCCGAAGAGAAGCGCCTCGCCGGCGCTTGCAGGCAAGAGTCCAGTCAGCATCTTCATCGTCGTGGTCTTGCCTGAACCGTTCGAGCCGACGAAGCCGAAGATCTCACCGCGATAGATGGTGAAGCTCACCCTATCCACGGCGGTGAAATCGCCGAAGCGGCGGGTGAGTTCACGCGCGGCGATGACGGGATTTCCATCCGAAGTGCGCGGCGGGATGCGCAGACGCTTGTGGCCGGCCCGACGCCGCTCTGGCAACAAAGCGACGAAAGCATCCTCCAGAGACAGTGCTCCTGTGCTGGCCTTGAGCACTGTTGGCGGGCCCGTCGCCAAGATCCGTCCCGCATCCATGGCCACCAGCCAATCGAACCGCTCGGCCTCTTCCATGTAGGCGGTCGCGACGATGACGCTCATGTCGCGGCGGCGAGCTCTGATGCGGTCGATCAGCTCCCAGAACTGCCGGCGCGAAAGGGGATCGACGCCGGTTGTGGGCTCATCGAGGATCAGAAGGTCGGGGTCATGGATCAGGGAGCAGCAAAGGCCGAGCTTTTGCCGCATGCCGCCCGACAGCTTCTTCGCCGCGCGGCCGGAGAATGGCGCCAGTCCGGTTGCATCGAGGACTTCTGCGATGCGCCATTCTCTTTCGGCATGGGACTGTCCGAAGAGACGACTGAAGAACTCGATGTTCTCGCGAACGCTGAGATCGGGATAGAGGTTCTTGCCTAGTCCCTGAGGCATATATGCGATGCGGGAGCAAACTGCCGCGCGATGTGCCTCCTCGGCAATGTCATCACCGAGGACTCGTACCTTTCCTTCCTGGATCTTTCGCGCGCCGGCGATGATGCTCAGCAGTGAGGATTTGCCGACACCGTCGGGGCCGATGATCCCCAGCATCGCGCCCGCTGGGAGCTCGACCGTGACCGCGTCGAGCGCGACTTTGGATCCGTAGCGATGGGTCACTGCGTCGAGACGTGCAACCGACGCGGCGCCGCCGATCATTCAGGGCGCCTTCCGCTCCAATTGCGGCGGCCAAGGCACCGACGCATCCGTCTGAATGTATCCCACCCCGGGAAGGCCGCTTCGGACGGACTCCGCGTGCGCCCGCAGGAGGTCCGGATCCACCCGCACCCGGATCCGGAACATCAGCTTGTCGCGTTCCTCCCTAGTCTCCACCGTCTTCGGCGTGAACTGTGCTTGGGTCGCGATAAACACCACCTTGGCCGGGATCGGGTAGGTCGGGTAGGCGTCGAGCACGATGCGGGCGTCGGAACCGATCTTGACGTGACCTGCCTCCACTGTCGGGAGGTAGATATCCATGTAGACATAGGAGATATCGAGCATCGTGAAGATCCGGCCGCCGGCGCCTAGGACCTCTCCGACATTCGCTACCCGGTATTGAATTCGGCCGTCGCGCGGGGCCACGAGAGCGTTATCGGCGATCTCGATCTTGTAGAGCTCAACGTCGTGCGTCGCTGCCTCGAGGGCGTGCTCGGTAACGCGGACCCTGGCGGTAGCCGCGTTCAGCGCGGCGACGGCCCCGTCGTACTGCTGCTGACGCTGGTCGAGGGTCTCCCTGGGCATGCTGCCTTTCGACACGAGGTAGCGCGCGCGATCGACCTCCTGCTGCGCCAGAAGGACTTGGCTCTTTTGCTGCTCGACGGTGGCCTTGGCTTCGTCGCGCGCCTGTTCCGACTGAAGTACGAACGCTTCGGCCTTCTTCAACGATGCTTCGAGATCGCGCGTATCCATCAGCGCGACGATTTGGCCCGCTGTCACCATATCTCCTTCATCCACGAGGAGCTTGGCGATGCGGCCCGCGAATTTCGTATCGATGTCGATCTCGTCTGATTCGAGACGGCCATTTCCGTAGACGATACTCGGCGGCAGATGCGGCCAGGATTGTCGCCACAGGTACATTCCGCCAAATCCAGCGGCGATCAAGACGATCACCAGGAGGACGCCTCGAATCCACCGGCGGCGCCACGGAGGGATGTACGGTGGCGAGATCGTCGTGGGCAGCCGGACCGGGGCCAAGAGTTCTCCCATTTCCGGCTGGTTCTCGGCCCGGACCGGCGATCCGTCTCGCGTCTTTTCTTCGCTATTCATATGCGTCTTGGTTTGTGCATGGAAAACCTATTCACTCGCTTGGCACCCCGGGGGTTGCCGCCGGATTCGCTTCGTCGCCTACACCACTTCGACCCCATCGGGATGTACGGTCGCTG
>DATIYT010000011.1:0-2582 GCA_035517495.1 Allostellaceae bacterium
GTTGAGGATGTCCATGGCCTCGAATTTCGTCTTGGTCATGGTCCAGCGCTCGATCTCGCCGAAAATCTCCATGAGTCGCGGCAGCCGCGCCGGAGGCGTCGCGTAATCCTTGTGCGTGATCCATTCCTCCTTGCCGATCACTTTGCAGATGCTCTCCCAGACCGGCGCCTGGGTGATGAAATAGATGTAGGCGTTGGGATCGGTTTCCCAGCCCTTGCACTTCAAGATCCAGCCGGGCTGGCCGCCGCCGGAGGCATTGCCCGCACGCGGCACAGCCGTGCCGAACTTCCCGTTGGGATATTGCGGGTATTCCTTCATTACGTGGGTGCGGTCGAGACGCTGCTGGTCGCGAAGCTTGACGCGGCAAAGGTTGAGCACGCCGTCCTGCATCGCCGCCAGCACGCGCTGGCCTCGGCCCGTCGCGTTGCGCTGATAGAGTGCGCAGACGATGCCGAGCGCCAGGTGCAGGCCCGTACCGCTGTCGCCGATCTGCGCCCCCGTCACCAGCGGCGGACCGTCGTCGAAGCCCGTCGTCGAGGCGGCGCCGCCCGCGCATTGCGCGACGTTCTCGTAGACCTTGCACTCCTCGTAGGGACCGGGGCCGAAGCCCTTCACGGATGCCACGATCATGCGGGGATTGAGCTCCTGGATGCGCTCCCAGCCGAGACCCATGCGCTCGAGCACTCCGGGCGCGAAGTTCTCGACGAGCACGTCGCAGTGCTTCACCAGCGCCTGCAGCACCTTGTTGCCGAGCGGCTTTTTGCCGTCGATGGTGATGGAGCGCTTGTTGTGGTTCAGCATCGTGAAATAGAGGCTGTCCACATTCGGGATGTCCTGTAACTGGCCGCGCGTGATGTCGCCCACGCCGGGCCGCTCGACCTTGATCACGTCGGCGCCGAACCATGCGAGGAGCTGCGTGCAGGTCGGTCCCGACTGCACGTGCGTGAAATCGAGAATGCGAACGCCATCCAGAGCCTTGCCCATGTTCCTCTCCTGGGATCCCTTTGTTTCGTCGAAATGTGCGCTATTTCTTGCGCAGCGCGCTCTGCGGATTGAGATTGCCGATGCGGCCGCTCTCGCTGCCGGCGGCGGGGTCGATCACGGCGTTGATGAGGGTGGGTTTCCCCGAATCCATCGCCGCCTCGACCGCGCGCTTGAGAGCGTCCGGCGATTCCGCCTGCATGCCCACGCCGCCGAAGGCCTCCATCATCTTTTCGTAGCGGGCGCCCTTGACGAAGACAGTGGTGGCGGGATCGGAGCCGCCCCCGCTATTGACGTCGGTGCCGCGGTAGATGCCGCCATTGTTAAAGACGACGATGCAGACCGGCAGGTTGTAGCGGCAGATCGTCTCCACCTCCATGCCGCAGAAGCCGAAGGCGCTGTCGCCCTCGACCGCGAGCACGGGATTGCCGGTCTCGACAGCAGCGGCGATCGCCTGGCCCATGCCAACGCCCATCACGCCCCAGGTGCCGACGTCGAGCCGCTTCCTCGGCTTGTAGACATCGATGACGCCGCGCGCGAGGTCGAGCGTGTTGGCGCCCTCATTGACGAGGATCGCATCGGGCCGGTCCTTGAGCACCGTGCGCAAGGCGCCGAGCGCGCCATGATAGTCCATCGGCGAGTTGTTGTTCATGAGGCGCGGCGCCATCTTGGCGACGTTCTCCTCGCGCTTCGCCCTGACGCTGCCGGTCCAGTCCGTGGGCGGCGCCGGCCAATTGGCGCCCATGCCGTCGACGAGCGCGGCAACGCAAGAGCCGATATCGCCCACTACCGGAGCCGCGATCTCGACGTTGCTGTCCATCTCCTTGGGCTCGATGTCGACTTGGACGAAGCGTTTGGGCGCATCGCCCCAGGTCTTGCCCTTGCCGTGCGAGAGGAGCCAGTTCAGCCGCGCGCCCACCAGCACGACGACGTCGGATTCCTTGAGCACCGTGGAGCGCGCCGCGCCGGCGCATTGCGGATGCGTGTCCGGCAACAGGCCCTTGGCCATGCTCATCGGCAGGAACGGCGCGCCGCTCTTTTCGACAAACTGGCGGATCGCATCGTCGGCCTGCGCATAGGACGCGCCCTTGCCGAGAATGATGAGCGGACGTTTCGCGCTCTTGAGCACGTCGAGCGCGCGCTTGATCGCCTCGGGCGCAGGGATTTGCGCCGGCGCTGCGTCAATGACCTTCACCAGCGATTTGCGCCCGGCTTCAGCGTCCATGACCTGCCCGAACAGCTTTGCCGGCAGATCGAGATAGACGCCGCCCGGTCGGCCGGAGACCGCCGCGCGGATTGCGCGCGCGACGCCGATGCCGATGTCGGCGGCATGCAGCACGCGGAACGCCGCCTTGCACAGGGGTTTCGCGACCGCGAGCTGGTCCATCTCCTCGTAGTCGCCCTGCTGCAGGTCGACGATCTCGCGCTCCGACGAGCCGCTGATGAGGATCATCGGGAAGCAGTTGGTGGTGGCGTTGGCGAGCGCCACCAGGCCGTTGAGGAAGCCCGGCGCGGACACGGTGAGGCAGATGCCGGGCGACTTTGTCAGGAAGCCAGCGATCGCTGCTGCATTGCCGGCGTTCTGCTCGTGCCGGAAGGAG
>DATIYT010000012.1:0-2272 GCA_035517495.1 Allostellaceae bacterium
CGATGGGTCGGACGAAGGCGGCGATGGTCTTGAGCACGCGGGCTTCTGTTAAGCGGCGGGTTGAGATATGCCAAATGGGCGTCGCAGGTGCGAACCTTGCCAAGGGCGATTTCAGGAGGTCATCGCTATGAGCAAAACCGCTTCTGTTGAGTCCTCCGAAGTCTCCGCCGGAACACTGACAGAGGCATACAAAAGCGTTGGCACGCGCGAGGATGTGGTCCGTCGCGCACAAGCGCTGGTTCCAATGCTCCGGGCGCGAGCCCCGGAAGCGGACGCGCTCCGCCGGCTCCCCGCCGAGACGGTGCGCGACCTGAAGGACTCCGGCGTTGCTCGCGTTCTGCAGCCTGCGCGCTACGGCGGATGCCAGGCGCCGTTTGCAGGAATGGTCGATATCCTTAGAACGATCGGTCGGGGATGCGGCTCCACGGCGTGGTGTCTTGCGCAATATATCGGGCACAACTTCATGGTGTCGCTATGGCCGCCGCCGGCCCAGGAAGCGGTCTGGAGCGACGCGCCCGACAACCTCGTTAGCGGCATCCTCATCCCTCTGCTTGGCCGTGCCGCCAAGGTCGCCGGCGGGTACACTATTACCGGACAATGGCCGTTCGTCAGCGGCGTCAACAACAGCGACTGGTGCTTTCTCTCGGGGATGGTTGCCAACGCGCAAAACGGAACGGCGGAGGAGCGCTATTTTCTCGTGCCCCGCGGACAGGTGACAATCGTGCCGACTTGGGATGCAATGGGGCTGCATGGTTCGGGCAGCGACGACATCAAAGTCGAGGAGCTTTTCGTACCTGAGCACATGACGCTGCCGATCGATTGTCTCAAGGGCGGCGAGACCCCCGGCAATCGCCTCCATCCTGCACCGCTCTATCGCTCACCATGCTACATGTGGTTCGGCATCCTGCTCGCGAGTGCGTCTCTCGGAATGGCGGAAGGAATGCTGGCCGACTATGTCGAAGAAGCGAAAAAACGAGTCGCGCTGATGACTGGCCAGGAGACCCGCAACCTGATGAGTCAGCATATAAAAGTCGCGGAGGCCGCCGCCGCGCTGGAGGCCGCGTGCGCGGTGCTCTATGCCGCGTGCGATGAAATCATGTCCGTGTTGGATTCCGGCGCGCTGCCTGACAACGAGCAGCGCACGCGCTATCGATGCGTGGCCGCGTATGCTGGAAAACTGGCGTTTGCGGCCGCCAACGCGGTGTGGGACGCCGAAGGAGGCCGCGGCGTATATCTGAAAAATCGCATCGGCCGCGAGTTTCGCAACCTGTGCACCGCAACCCGTCATGTTACGCATAACTGGGACTTCAATGCGGCCGCGCACGGACGGGTGAAGCTGGGACTGCCGCTCGACAACCCATCTCTGTAACGGCGCTAACCGCGGTGACGAGCAAAGGCGCGTGAGCGGAGGTGGACTGACGGAACAAAGGGAGGACAGCATGAACCAGACGATCATCCGGGATTGCCGGGTTTGGGACGGCAGCGCCAAAGCTGTCTTTCCCGCGGACTTGCTGATCGAAGGCGGGCGTATCCGCGCAGTGGCGCGCAACCGCGGCCAGCTTGACGGCGGGAGCGCCGAGGTCGTCGAGGCCGGCGGCATGACGCTGATGCCCGGGCTGGTCGAGGGGCATGCTCACCTCTCTTTCGGCAACGCGGTCGCGAGCACTGATCTGGGCGACCTGCCGCCGGAGGAGCACACGCTGCTCACCGCGCACAACGCGAAGGCTCTGCTCGACCATGGCTTCACCAGCGCCTACAGCGCGGCGGCGGCGAAGCTCAGGCTCGATATCGTGATCCGCAACGCGATCGCGGCCGGGCAGATTCCAGGCCCGCGGCTCAAGGCCTGCGGACCCGAGATCACGGTGACCGGCGGCCTGGGCGACGAGCGCAGTGTGCACATGTACCGCGAGAGCTTCGCGGTGATCGCCGACGGTCCGGCGGAAATCGTCAAATGGGCTCGGCTCTGCTGCCGCGAGGGCGCCGACTCGATCAAGCTCAACGTCTCGGGAGACAATCTATACCACGCCGCCAAGGCCGAGATGACAGTGATGAGCGAGGCGGAGATCCGCGCCGGGGTCGAGGTGGCGCGCGACTTCCACCGCAAGGTCAATAGTCATTGCCGGGCGGCGGAATCCGTCAAGCGCGCGGTCCGCTGCGGCGTCGACGTGATCTATCACTGCGAGCACGCGGACAGCGAGGCGCTTGATCTGCTGGAGGGCGAGAAGCATCGAGTGTTCGTAGGCCCAGCGATCGGACTTCCGTACGCGGTGCG
>DATIYT010000013.1:0-2580 GCA_035517495.1 Allostellaceae bacterium
CGGCTCCGGCGTGATCGTGGACAAGCGCGGCTTCATTCTTACGAACGACCACGTGATCGACGATGCGACCAAGATTCAGGTCGCTCTCGATGGCGACGGGATGCATTACAGCGCGCGGGTGATCGGGACGGATAAGGACACCGACCTCGCCGTGATCAAGATTGAGGCGGACCACGATCTGCCAGTCGCAAAGCTCGGCAATTCTGACGGCGTGCAAGTCGGCGACTGGGTCCTCGCGTTCGGCAGTCCGTTCGGCCTGAACTCGACGGTCACCGCGGGCATCGTCAGCGCGAAGGACCGCTCGAACGTAGGCCATCAATTCCAGCGGTTCATTCAGACCGATGCGGCGATCAATCCGGGCAATTCGGGCGGGCCGCTCGTCAGCATGGCCGGCGAGGTGATCGGCATCAACACCGCCATCTACACTGGCAGCCGAGGATTCGAGGGTGTGGGATTTGCGCTGCCTTCGAACACGGCGATTACGGTTTATAACCAGCTTGTCACAGCCGGCAAAGTAGTGCGCGGATCGATCGGCGTCACGTTCCAGGAAGAGAACAGCAACAATCCTGTCCTGATGAAGGAGCTGGGCGCGCCGTATGGAATTGTGATCGAAGCGGTTGAGCCGGGCAGCCCTGCGGAGAAGGCCGGCCTGCAGGCGGGCGATGTGATTACCGATGTGAACGGCCACGCGGTGCACAGCGGCGCGGACCTGGTAAATCCGATCGCGCAGACTCCCATTGGACAGAGCGTCGATCTGCATTATGTGCGCAACAAGCAGCCGAAGGACATCACGCTCACGGTCGCGGACCGCGCAAAGATTTTCCCGCAATCGTCGCAGAACGATGCGGAACAGCCCGACCGGGCTGAAGAGCCGGGCCAGTTTGGCCTGCACACCGAGGAGCTCACGCCCGACCTCGCGCACAAGCTCGAAATGGGCAAACTGAACGGCGTGGTGGTCACTCAGGTCGATCCGGCGAGTTTCGCCGAGGATGTGGGCTTCACGCGGGGCGACGTGATCGTGGAAGTCAATCACGTTCCGGTCAATTCGATGGCCGATTACCGGGCGCAGATGGCGAAGCTCAAGGCGGGGGACGATGTGCTCTTCCGGATCGCGCGCCGCTCGGAAAGCGATCGGGTGCTGACGCTATTCCTCGCAGGTGCCATACCAGCCACCCCGTAACTTCGGCGACTTGTCAGCGCTTGGCCGGGCGTGCCATACTCCGGCTCCCCGCAAATCAACCTTGGAAATGGGGAGCGTGGGCGATGCGAATCTTCCGATCTTTTGCTTTTCGTTCGGCTATTTCAGCAGCTTTCCTCCTAACTCTTCCGGCGATAGCTTTGGCCGGGGGCGGCACCACCGTGCCCGCTCCGCCGAAGGCGCAGCCTGTGCGCGAAGTCAAGGTTTGGACCAACGAGGACGTGCAGGCTCTCGGTCCGCGGTTTGAGCCCGCGAGCGAGCCCCTGTCGGCGTTGGCAGCCCAGCCTGTGGCGCCCTCGACCAAGTCGGCAATCCCAGCGGCGCGAGTAGAACCCGAACAGGACCCTCGATGGTACGCGCAGCAGTTGGGCGGGCTGGAGAGCGAGCTGGAAGAGGTCTCGGCGCACGAAGAGCAGTTGCGCAATTTCCGCGCGACGAGCAAGGGCATGCCGACCGGGCTCAATGTGGTGGCGCCCTGCGTCGGCGTCGGCACCGACAACCTGATCGCGCAGCTTGATGCGCAGCGGTTGGAGATTTTGCGACAGATGGATGCTATCGACGACACGGCTCGGACAAATGGGATGCCTCCGGGGATACTGGTCGAGGGCCGCGGCCGCGTAAGTCCCGAAGTGCCGCTGACACCCAAGGAGCAGCAGGCGGCGCTGTTGGATCAATATCGCGATCTCTCAGCCGATTTGGAGCAGACGCAGGGCACAGTCGCCGCGATGGACTCCGACGCGGCTTCTCGGGCGATCGTGCTGATCCAGCCGGATTCTCGCTGGGGCGGAAACATGACTACGAACATGCAGCAGAACCTTTACAACCAAGAGAGCGATTTGCAGAGCCGGATCAGCGCGATTCAGGATGAAGCTCGGACCAGCGGCGTGAAGATCGAATAGCCTCGCTGATCCAGCGGCTGGGGCGAAGAAAGCGTGAAACCGGGATGTACCGCGCGGCCATTGCACGATAGGCGGTCTGGCGACAGGGTCGGCTTGAGTCGGCTTGGGGAATCCGGATAATTGAAATGCGGGGCGGATCACCAGGCAGCAAAGGAAGGGAATTCAGCGTCAATTTTAGGGGTCACGGATTATGCGATGGCTAACGATTGCCGCGTCTCTCCTGCTGGCGTGCGTGCCCGTAACGCGCGCGGCTCAATCCGCCACCGGCGGCCAGACTGCCACGAGCGGCACGACTGTGGCCTCCTCGTCCTCCACCCCGGCCAAGCGGCCGACTCATAAGCACAAGCACTATGCGAAACACCAGCCGGGCCAAAAGGCGCCCAGCTCTGACCGTATATCCGAAATTCAGTCCGCGCTCGCGCGCGAGGGCTACTACAAGGGCGATCCCAACGGCAGGCTTGATGCGAATACCGGTGCCGCCCT
>DATIYT010000014.1:0-2060 GCA_035517495.1 Allostellaceae bacterium
CGAGGAATTCGAGTTCGACCACCATGCCGGCGGGGCGAACATGGACGCGACGCCCAACGACATCATCGGGCGGGTCGAGCGCTACAGTAATGTGAAACTGGCCGAGGCCTTCGCCATCCCCGATCTCGACCGCGAGGTGAAGTGGCACGCCAAGTACGCCCGGCAGAACGGCATCCACGTCTCGCCGACCTTTATGATCGACGGGCTGGTTCAGCCCGATATGGGCAGCCGCGACCCGGTCGCCGATTGGGCGGCGCGGCTGCTGGGGGATTGATAATCGCCGGCGGCCAGCGGCCTCGGCATCCGCGCTAGCAGGCTGTTGAAGAAGTCACTCGCGTTCGGCGACGAATCCTGAATCGTCGCCTTTGTGGATGAAGATGTGACCGACCAGGCGGCCGGCGGTGCCAAGCGCGGCCCAACCTCGCCCGCTGGCATTGCTATTATCATCGGACCCTTCCCAGGAGAACTCCGCGCAAGCCGAACCGTCGCGCGACCCGTAGCGCACGTCGAGATCGGCTTCCACAGCCACGAAGGCGAGTTCGCCACCATCCTTGTCGATAAAGGTGATGTGCGCCGGTTCGAGAAGATCGAGGTCTTCCCATTGATCCATCTCGACGATCCGCCACCGTCCGGCAAAGGCCCGGGCAAAGGCAGGGGTGCGCCCGGTCGTCATGTCGCCACCGCGATCAGCTTCGGCGCCCGCACCAGATTGTAGGCGGCTGCCGCGAAGGTGAAGCTCCAGTCGACCTTGGGCAGGCCGCGCAGCTTAGTCTTGCGCAAGCCCGCAACCGTCTTGATCCAGCCAAAGGCCTCCTCGATCCGCTTGCGGATGCGCTGGCTCTTGGCATAACCGGGATGGCGGGTGGTACGCCGATCGATCGCCGAACGCCGGCCGTTGGTATTGCGCGCGACATGCGGGCGCACATTGATGGTGCGCAGTTCCTCGACAAAATCGGCGGCGTCGTAACCCTTGTCGGCCCCGAGTGTGATGGCGCGCGGGCGATCGGCAAAGCCTTCGATCATGTCGAGCGCCGCCAGCCGCTCGGCGTGACCGGAGACGCGGGTGAGGCGAGCATCGACAATCAGGCCGGAGCGGTTCTCCATCAGCCCATGGCCGATGAAACACAGCTTGGCCTCCATCCCCGATCCTTTGCGGTAAAGCCGTGCATCTGGATCGGTTGTACTCTGGTGTGTCTCGTTGGAACGCTTCTCGCCTTTAAAGTCTGCAGGTGCGTTGCGCCGGCCGCCCGTCTTCTCGCCGTTGGGCGTGCCGCCCACATCCGGCGGTTCCTTGGGCTTGAAGCTCTTCATCGAGGCCCACGCCTCGATCAGCGCGCCATCAACCGAGAAATGCTCGCTGGACAGCAATCGCTTGACTCGCGGCTGGATCAGCACCGCGCGCAGGAACCGGGCGGCGATCTCGCCTTCCAGCAGTCGGTCGCGGTTCTTCGAGAAGGTCGAGTGGTCCCACACCAGGTCGTCCATGCCGAGCCCGACGAACCATCGGAACAGCAGATCAAACTCCAGTCGCTCCATCAGCTGACGCTCGGAGCGGATCGAATAGAACGCCTGCAACAGCATCGCCCGCAGCAGCATCTCGGGCGCAATCGATGGCCGGCCCAGCCCGGAATAAAGCACCGCGAAATCGCCCGACAGCGACTCCAGAGCCGTGTTGGTCAGCGCCCGTATCGCGCGCAGCGGATGATCCGGTCGCACCCGCTTCTCAAGGTCCACATACGAAAACAGCTCCCCCGAACCCTGATCCGATCCCCGCATTGGTCCCCTCAACGCGCAACCCGCGTCGAGAGAATCATGCCTCAGCCGCCAATGCCACCGACTTCTTCAACACCCTGCTAGTGCACCTGCTGGGAAACATCGCAGAGATTTCAAAGGTGCGTGCCGGCCGCGCCGTGGTGATTGAAGGAACGAGACGTTAGCATTGATTGACGAGCCTTTGTCGGTGCTCGAGCCCATCAAGCGTCCTTCACAAAATTGAGAAGCATCAAAGTGTAATTCCGCCAAAGACGCTTCAAATCGAGGCAGGCTCGTTGGAGTCTACA
>DATIYT010000015.1:0-20250 GCA_035517495.1 Allostellaceae bacterium
TATACGCTAAAGCGGCGCCTGGGATCGATCAGGACAAACAGCAGCTCGCAGATCATCGCATTCTCGCAGAACGGCGATGAGTTGCTGTGGGACGCCATCCCGTTTGATGTCAACGTCAGTAACCTCGGAACCACCGCGACAGCCTTCACGCTGTCGGTTCCAACGGGCGTGAAGGTCTACGCGATCCTGAGCGTGGCGGCTTCTGTGTCGGCCAACTTCCACATAACCATATATCCCCCGGACCTCACGGGTACGATCACCGGTACCACGGCGGCTCAGATCGGTGTCTTCAACAGCGCCAGCACAAACGAATTCTATTATGGGGCGCCCCAGCCCATCCGTACCAACACGAGCGCACAGATCAAGGCGGTGAGCGACACGGCCAGCACGACGTTCCAAGTGTTCACTTTCGGATGGATTGATCGCCGCGGTCGGGATGGTTGATTGCGGAAAACGTGGTGCGGGAAGATCTGTTCCGAAAGCCGTTTGTCCCGCTGAATTACCTCCTGCTCCACGGCCTGCGTTGCGCCAATACAACTGGAGCCAATCGAGTCGTCGAAAACAAAGTATCCGCCGTGCACCAGGCATCTCTTTGAGACCTGGTAGGCAAACTTCACTGACTCGTGGGTGTCGCAGTCGATGTGCACAAGCGCCAAGGTTCCAGCCTCGGCGATAGCGGTGCCCGCCGTATCCGAGAACTTCCCTCTGACTAGCCTTAGATTGTGAAGTCCGAACCGCTTCGCGGAGCTGGCGATCTCATCGAAATCGGTATTGTCGAAGTCTCCGGCACCGTGCGCATCGACGGATGCGTCGGACTCCGGGATACCGCTGAAGGTGTCAAGCGCATAGACGCGCGCACCCGGTAGAAAGCGGGCTGCAAGCGAGGCAAGGAAGAACGCTGATCCGCCGCGAAACGAGCCAAACTCCATTATGTGTCCAAACGGTAATTTGGGGAGAAAGAATTTTACCAGCAGAAAAAGGTTCATGAGTTTGTCGATCCCCACCACAGAGCGGCCCTCTGCAAGTTTCGCCGCGCTTTGGA
This sequence comes from Allostellaceae bacterium, assembly GCA_035517495.1. Classification (GTDB taxonomy): domain Bacteria; phylum Pseudomonadota; class Alphaproteobacteria; order ATCC43930; family CGMCC-115725; genus DASZHJ01. Next base: position 1,043 of record DATIYT010000015.1, read on the forward strand.
AATCTGGATCAGCCGCGATCTTCTCTCGGAGGTCGCCGTGCTCAAGTCCCCATCCTCGACGATAGCCGTCTCGTATCGACCTACCGCCGACCAGTTCTGCTCCCCACTGCAAATCTTCGAGCATCAGAAGCCCCCCCTTTTTGATAGCGAAAGGATGTTCAAATGCCATATGTCACTCTCGACGCCAATGGAAATGTCACCGGAATTTTCGCCACTCCGCAGCCAGGCGTCTCACAGGACATCCCCGACAACGACCCGCGCATCGCGGCGTTTCAGGCGTCTCAAGTGCCGCCGCCCAGTTGTCAGCTCTGGCAGCTCCAAGCCGTGATGACCTCGGCGCAGTGGACCGCGCTTACCAACGCAGTCGCGGCCTACAGCGGTGCGAATGCCGCTGCGGTCCAGTCGTTCTTCTCGCACCCGGGAAACGTCATCCCGGCCGATTCGACGACCGTGCAGCAGCTCGGGCAAGCGATCGGGGTCACGTCTGCTCAAATCGCGTCGCTGATTCAGCAAGCCGCCGGGGTCGCGATCCCTTAATCGCGCAGAATGCTCTGTCGGTGGCGGCGCCGATTGCCGATGCCACCGAGAGTGTCGGGAGTATCAACGCATCTGGTCAGCAGAAGCGTTGCGGGTCATTCGCTCTGACGGAAATCAATCCCGCTCAAGGCGGGTTTTTCGTCCGTGGCAGTGACCTGCCTCGAATTTCCGGGCTCGCGATCACCGCAAAGAAATAGACGACGAGCGGCTCGCGGGTCTTCGTTCCAAGCATCACTGAGGGTCAACCATGCCCGGGCTCAACGGCAGCGGCGCCGAAGCCGTATTCATGGAGCACGTCATGCTGAGCGAGAGGAACGTGTTCGAAACGTCGATCGACCCGCGCCTGCAAGATTTGCTGGAAGCGGCCGCGGAGCGTGGTGCGGCTCGGGCGCTCCGGCGGATCGGCCTCGAAGACGACGGCGCCCTCAAGGACGTGGCGGAGTTGCGTGGTCTGCTCGATAGCTGGCGTCAGATCAAGCGCGGCGCGCTGCGGCAGCTCGGGCAAATTTTCACCTGGGTCGTCCTGCTCGCGCTCCTCCTGGCGCTGGGGCTGCGTACTCATGTGGCGCCACCCTCCTGACCGGTGCACCGGGTCTGACTCAGCGCGCCGCGGCGAGTGAATTTCCAAACTCCATTCGCGTCCGCCGATAACCCCTGAAATACCGCGGCCGTGCGGCCAATCGCGGCCCCTTCCGCGCTCGCATATCTCGTTCGGCCGTTGCAACGCCGTTGAAAGCTGAGCGCTGACAGCCGACGCCTTTTTGTCGTCAACCCCAACCAAAGGAAAACTCGAATGCTGCAATACCTCTTGGCACGGGCCAAGGAGCCCTCGTCCTATGCCGGCATCGCCATGCTGCTGACCGCCGCCGGCATTCACCTTTCCGACATTCAGTTCAATGCCATCGTCAACGTGCTGGTGGCGGTCGCCGGCGCGGTCGCGATCTTCGTGCCCGAGGCCGCCGCACAGGGCGGTGTGAAGCTGCTCGCGATCATCGTCGGCTCCGGCCTGCTGGTGCTCACGGGGTGTCAGAACGGTCAGCCGATCACCGCGGCGCAGCTACAGACCGACATTCAAACCGTGCAGCCCTTGGCATCGGCGCTTGCGTGCGACGCGCAGAACGTCGCCAACCTGACCACGGCCTCCCTCACGGCGGCGGGCGATGCCACCGGCGCCAACAAGTCGTCGGTCACCAGCGCGGTTGCGGGCATCTGGTGCAACGGCCTCGCGCAAGGTGCCGTACTCCCGATGCCTGTTCCCATCGCCGGCACGGCGAGCGTGCCGACGTCCAGTGGCGCCACCGTCACCGTGCCGGTGCCAGTGGCTGTTCCGGCGGCGCCGGCGTCGTGAGCGCGTTCGGTCTCTCCGGCATCCTCCTGGCGGGAGCATCGCTCCTGCTGGGAGGCGTCGTGTTCGCGGCGTATCGCTGGGGCAAGAGCAGCGCCGCCGTTTCCGCCGACACCAACGCGATCGAGGTAAAGAATGCTCAGTTGCAAGCGGGTTCTCAGCACCCTGACGCTGCTGCTTTGTCTCAGCAGCTGCGGGACGGCAAGTTCTGACAACACCTGCCCGCCGGTCGCCGCCTACGATCGCGCAACGACGCAGCGGGCGGCACAAGACCTCGCGGCGCTGCCGCAAGACTCGCCGGTGATTCGCATGATCGAGGACTATTCCGTGATGCGCTCCCAAGCGCGGCTCTGTAGCCAACCGTAAGCGGCCGGATAGGCGGTTGGCATTTTCCGTGCTGATCGCCATTAAGGCGGCGCTTGCGCTCCCGATGGCCCGGGGCGCGAGACCAAATCACTCGCGGTGACAAGGACGCGAAAATTAATATCCGCCGCATTTCCGCTTCAGGCGGTGCGCGCCATAAGCTAGTATCCGACCGCCTTTTGAGAGGCAACCCGAGGCCGCATCAGGTCGCGCGTGACGCATCTTTCCCTCGCTGATCTCCGATCATTGAAGATTCTGACGCTCGCAGTGTGCTGCGGCGGGATCGTTCTGGCTCACGCCGGTGAGGGTGCGCGCGCGCAAGATGCGCGGCCGAGCTTCTCGTGCGCGCGCGCCACCGCCGTCGACGAGAAGCTGATCTGCTCCGACGTGCTGCTCAGCGAGCGGGACTTCGATCTCGCGCGTCTCTATCGCGGACTGCTGGCGGCGACCAAGGATTCCGCGCGCGGCGAGGATATCCGCGCCGATCAACACTCGTGGATTCTCCGCCGCAACGCCGAGTGCGGCGTATACAAGAGCACGCGCATCACCGACGAGGATCGCGGACGTTATATCGATTGTTTCATCGACGCCTACGATGAGCGCGCCGCCGACCTGCGCGAGATGGCGGCGCAGCCGACGGTGGACCCGGGTGCTATATCGGCGCCGATCCGCAAACCGCTGCCGAGCAGCGTGCCGGAAGAGCTGGAGCGCGCGCGCCGTTTCCTGACGGCAACCGGCGTGGTCGTCGCGCCCGGCCCGATCGCGCCGCAAGCGCGCTGGCTCGACGCAGAGCGCGTGGTTGCGATCGATGCGACCCGCGCGCTGGTCACCTGGTCAGCGCGTCGGCAGTCGCTCACGCGCACGGATATGGCGGTCGCAACCGACATCCAGACACCGCTTTGCGCCGACGATGGCGCGGTCTTCCTCGCGGCGCAGCCGGGCGGTCCGCTCCGCAAGCTGACGATCGACCTTGGCGGCCGCACCAAAGCGGCGCCCGATGCGGAGGCGCAGCGCGGCAAGTGCGCGATTGAGGCCGCGGGGATGGCGGAACGCCATATCGCCGTGTCCGATCCCGCCGGCGCGTGGGTTCTGAACCTCGGCACCAATACCTTCGGCCGCCAGGTGCCGCCGCCGCGCTTCGTCACGGAAAGCCAAGGCGGCCGCCCTCCAATCCCCATAACGCCACCGATCCGGCTCGACTCTCGAACCACGATCGGCGGCGCTTACCTCGAATTCCTGCAGCGTTTCGTGGTCTGGTACCAGCCGGCGCGGCTGCCGCGCGGCGAAACTCAGGCGATGCTCCGACGCTGGGCAAAGTACGAGTGCCTCCCGTATTGGATCGTCGACCCTGCGCAGGGACGCAGCGACACGCACTGCATTCGCTTCGGAGGCTACAATCAATTCCGCCCGGTGCCCATTTTCGCCAAGACCCGGCGCTTCTTCCTCGCGACGACGATGTCGAAAGTCGCGGCCGATGAAAATTGGCTCGGATTTTTCGAGCTCGAACCCGACGGTGCCGCCAAACGCATTTCTCCCGGCAGCTATATCTATGCCGAGACCGCACCCGATGGCTGCAAGATCGCGCTGGTCGATGCGAAGTACAATCTCTCCGTCTTCGACGCCTGCGCGGCGTTTCCTGGGTAACGCATCTCGCCGTGTCTGCCTGAGCTGACGAAGGACCTCATTCGCCTCCTGTCGTCGCGATGAATGAACCTACACCAATCGGTTGCCGACGGCCCCAGCTATCCTTATGATTGAAAAAAACGAGGAAAGGGACTAACAAGGTGCCGGATGACAATCGACGAATTGTCCTGTTGAACACACTGGTAAGCAGATCGACCACGCGGGCAAAGGCACACGCACCACCCACGATTCCCGCGTTGGACCTGTTCAGGCTTTTGGAGAGGCGGCGCACAAAGAGAGTCGCGATCGAATTCTACAGGGCCGACGATGACGTGGACGACGCAGAACGCATTGTTCTTGGTCGGGGGCACGATTTTATTCGCTTGCGCCATCTCCGCATCGAGGAGGACGGCGCAGAGTTCTGCGATGTTATCCTCCTGATAGAGTTTGTGGATTGGAGCAGGCGCAGCTTTCCCGTTGTTGACACCAACACGTATGACGGCCGGGAAATTGAGGGTGAGGAGAGTGAGCGTGGCGGCACAACCGCGCACGTCGTAGCCCGGCTCCCGAAGGAAGGAAGGCTCGATCTTGGCAGTTACCGATGTGCCATCGAGGTTGTGCATCCAATATCGCGCGCAGATATCCAATACTTGTTATGCCGCCAGCTGAGGCGTCACTCGAAGGCCGAGGAATGGGCTTTCCCGGTGACGGTAGTCGACCGGAAGAGTGGTCGTGAAACGACCAAGGAGTACCGATATACTCCATTGCTAGAGTTTATGTCGGATGTTGGCCGCCGTTTGAATGTGGCCACCGAGGAGCGCGAGCTGTCTCTAATGGTTTTCACGAAGCGGCACGAGAGACATAGCACCGCGCAACCAAGTGCGATAGTGCATGAGGATTTCCTTGCTGACGTTGAGTACAGGGTCGGCGCAAATCAAGCACCAGCAGACCCGGAGGAAAAAAAGAGTTGGTTAGAAGGGATCAAATCAGACTTCGAGCTGCGCGGATTCAAGACGCGTCTATTTTACAAGCACCCAAACGGTGCTGTGATCTCCGGCGAGGTGCACCAAGCTGTCGCAGGCGCGGCGGACTTGCTGATGTGTCCACGCGAGCATATATCGCTAGCCAGGTTGCCAAAAACATGGGTATCGACGATCAATTCCGAAGTCGTTACCAAAATGCGTGCTCTTTTGGATCGTGACGAGTTATGGGAACACAGCCAGTAGGGCTTCGAGATGTAAGTCAAGGTCGCTTACCATCGCGACTGCGGCTACTTGCGCCTTTGCGCTACCTTGCGATTCGGAGCGATGAGAAATCAGTTTACGATTACTATGTACCGCTGGGCGTGGGTATCGCGGCCTGGGCATTGTATTGGATAGTCAAGCCGCAGCCGCAGCTATTCGGTGACGCCGGATTATTGCGGTTCACGCGAGATCTTTTAATCATGGCGGTTCCTTTTATGATCGGCGCATTGGCGGCGGTATCTATGGGTTCTCCGGGTGCGCATATGGATAGCCGCCCCCGCGGAGCCGCACTTAGTTTGGATGGCCGAGCGCTCACTCTTCGGCAATTCGTTTGCTATCTTCTTGGATACCTATCGTTCGTAGGCCTTGTTACGCTTGGTAGCGTTGTGGCTGCCGCGCTGCTGCATGATTCGGTGCTAAGCTGGACGGAAGATATGCCTCGCCTAGCATTGGCAATCAGAGTGACCGGGACACTCGCGCTCTCGTTACTGATATCAGCGCTTACCATCACCGTATTTTGGGCCTTGTACTTTTTGACCGATATCATCAACCGTCCAGAATAGCCGACAATCCGGACAACGGTCTCCGCCTTGGGTGCCATTGGGAATGCAGGGGCACACGGTGCACTCCCGTCGGTGGCTGCATCAGCTCTGGTGGATATCAGCATTTGCGAGCTAGATCGCCCGCTACTGCTTGCCCCAGCCCTGGAAGCGCCGGAACGTCGCGCGCAGCTCGGTCGCGATTTCGGGCACTCCCACGCGCGAGAGCGCGTCGTGCCAGGACTGTGCCGCCGAAAGAATAGTGTCGGACGTGGCGCTGATCGGCAGGTCGTTCGCCCAGTTGAGGAGGGCTTCCGAGCCGAACAACGCCATCACGGCCGCGGCGGTCACGATCGCCCCCGCGACACGGCGGAACGGCGCCACCCCCGCATCGGCCATGACGTCGATCACCGCCGGCGGCATCGCGCGGGGAGCGAACTTTTCCAAGGAGCGGTCGAAGAGCGTTGCCATGTCTCAGAACTGGAAATAGATGAAGGGCGCGATGCCGCTCGGCCCGAAGGCGTCGATCGCCACGATGCAAAATCCAGCGAGCGCGCCCTGCAGCGCTATCGGCACACGCGTCACCGCCGCCTCGATGCGTTCCATCCGGTCAGGCGGCAGGAATTGCGCCGCCAGCGCGCCGAACACGAGACAGAGGATGAAGGGCGAGGCGAATTGCGTGGGCGCGCCGAACCGCGTCAGGCCGCCGAGATAGAGAAACGCGTGCTCGAAGTCGGGCGCGCGGAAGAAGATCCAGGTAAGGCAAACGAAGTGGAAGGTGACGAAGATCGCGATGGCGCGCCAGGTTCGGCCGCCGAGGGTGCGCGGCCAGCGCTGGCGCAGCCAATGCTCCAGCGATAGCGCGATCCCGTGGAGCCCGCCCCAGATCACGAAGGTCCACGCGGCGCCGTGCCAGAGCCCGCCCAGCAGCATCGTGATCATGAGATTGCGGTAGCGCCGCCAATCGCCGGTGTTGCCGCCGAGCGGGATATATAGGTAATCGCGCAACCAACTCGACAACGAGATGTGCCAGCGCCGCCAAAAATCCTGCAAGCCGAGCGCCCGGTAGGGCTGATTGAAATTTTGCGGGAAGCGGAATCCGAGCAGCGCCGCGACGCCGATCGCGATGTCGGTGTAAGCGCTGAAGTCGCAATAAATTTGCAGCGCATAGCCGTAGACCCCGAGCAGCAGATCGAGCGCGCCGTAGCGCGTCGGATCGAAGAAGGCGTCGTCAACCAGATCGGTCGCGAGATAATTGGCAATGACCACCTTTTTCAGGAGCCCACCGAGGATCAGCAGGAAGGCGCGGCAAGCCTTGATTTCCTGCGGGTCGGGCCGTGCCGCGATTTGCGGCATGAAGAACGATGCCCGCACGATCGGTCCCGCCACCAACTGCGGAAAGAACGAGATGTAAAGCATTACGTGGCTGAAGGGCGCGGGCCGCACAAGCTTGCCGCGGTAGAGATCGACCACGTAGGAAATGCCGTGGAAGGTGAAAAAGGAAATGCCGACCGGGAGCGCGACGTTGAGATACGGCAGGTCCGCCCGGGATCCCAGCGAGAGCAGCGCGTCGTTCAGGGACTCCGAGAAGAAATTGAAATACTTGAAGACGCCGAGCACCGCGAGGTTGAGCGCGACCGCAATGCCGACCGCGCGCTTGCGGTTGCGTTCGCCGCCGAGTGCATGGACGATCCGGCCCATGCCCCAGTTGATGATGGTGCTGCCCAGCAGCAGCGCGGTGAAGCGCCAGTCCCAAAAGGCATAGAAGGCGTAGCTCGCGAAGATAAGCACCCAAATACGCAAGGCCGGCCATCGCGACGCGCCCCAGGCCAGAAAAAACACCACGAAGAAAAACAGGCCGAAGTTGAGGGTCGGGAACAGCATGGTCGAGCGCGCCCGATCTTCAGCCGGGCCCGCGCGCGAGCGTCACGGCCGCGGCCTCCGCGCCGCCGCCGGAGGGCGATGCGCCTCGGCCTCGCGATGCGCTGCATAGGCCTCCATCAGATCATGGAACAGCGCATCCGCCGTGCGGTCATAACCCGCCAGCGTCATGTGCACATGGTCGCCCCGCGCCAGTGGCGGATCGGAGGTGACCCATCGATCCATGGCACAAGCCCCACCCATGATCGCCGACCAATCCCAGAATACGGCACCATCCCTTTGGGCCAATCGTTGCTCGATACTTCGAACCACCACCAGCGGGCCCGGCGTCTCCCATTCGCAGGAATAGGCGCGATTGGGGTCGGGATGGACAAGGCAGCGCGCCTCGGCGCCGTTGCCCGGCCGGCAAGCTGAGGTGAGACGCTGCGCATCGGGCGGCCCCACGATGAGTACCGACGCGCCGGGTGCGCCGCGCCGCACCAGCGCCAGGGTATCGGAGACGGTCTGACCGTATTTCAGGGGATCGAACTCCGCTTGGAAAGCCTCGTTCGTGCCATAGGCGAGAATGACCAACGCCGGATTGAGGTGCCGGAGCTCCTCGATCACGAACTCCGGCGTCCAGTGCGCGGGAAGCCCGATCGTGGCGCTGCTCACGCCCAGGCTGTCGAAGACGATGCCGGGACCGCGCCGTTCGATGCTCCAGGACAACAGCTCGACGCTGCGCCGATCGGCGGCGATCAGGCGGAGCTGATGGCTATGGGGAGGAACGTCGATCGAAACGCGATTGAGGCGCAAGCTGCCGTTGGTGAGCAGGCGCCGCTGGCGTATGCCATCGACCTCGATGTCAAGGAACCCGCCATTGGTGTGATGCAGCACCTCGACTTCGACGTGATCGAAGCCGGCAGGATCGAGCGTCTCCAGTGTCAGCGAAGCGCCGGCCGCCCGGCTGGTCGCCTTGAAGGCCGAAATTCCGTAGGGACCGTCGTCCGGATGGGTGAGGCTGTTCTGATAGTCCCACTTGCCGGTTTGGGTGATGTGCACCTCGACCTGACGCACGCCGTTATAGGGCAACCCCACCGCCATCATCCCGCGGCCGCCGTCGCCGAATCGCTCTTGAAACAGTTGGCGCAGGTGGCCCGTCATCACGTCCCCGGCGGTGTGGCTGTCGCCGAGCTGGACAATGTGGACCGGCCCGCCCTGGTGCTGTTCAAGCCGCTCGAGAGCGCGGAAGAAGGCCGCCAAATCCGCGGGCCGGTCGAGGGTCAGTGCTGTTCGCCCCTCCTCGCCGTCGGCTGTCGACGGGTCCGGGGTTGAAACGGGCGCCGCGGCGCCGGCATTGCAAGAGGATACGATCAATCCCAGCAGCAGCGCCGCAACGCTCTGCCGAAATGCGTTCGGCTTCCTCAGTGTTCTTCCCCGCCTGCAGACGTGTCCGCTCGATCCTTCTGAATGACCGCCCAGACCTTTTCGGCCATGAGCTCGTAGCCATACCCCGTGAAATGCACGCCGTCATCGGCCCGGATCTGGCGGCTTCGATTGTGGGCGTCCGTCACGTGCGTGAGGAAGCCCCCGGTCGGGTCGGTGAAGTCATTGACCAGGGGCATAAACGTGACGTGATGCTGCTCGGCCTCGGCGGCGAAGATGGTATCCAGGATGCGGGCGCCCTTGTTGAGGTCGTCCTTGCGCATGATCGGGAGGCCGAGCCAGACCGTCAGGATCTCGCGCGAGCCGAGCTCGTTCATCACCGCATCGACGCGCGCCGCATAAACCGCCTTCCAGCCATCGCTCGAGAACAGATAACCCTTGTGGTTCTCATCGCGCAGGCTCTGCTGGTCGTTGCCGCCAAACATGACCACGGCGACGTCGGGCTTCGATTGATCGAGATCGGCCTTGAATTCGGTAAACCACGTCTCGTAGTCACCGCGGGTCAGGCCGGAGCCCACCTCGGAATGCCGGACCACGCGGACTCGCGGGTCGTCGTGGAGAAGCTGATAAAGGCCGCTCCACGCGCCGACTCCCAACGAGTCGCCGTAGACCGCTATGGTGAGCGGCGGTCGATCTTGGCTATGGGCGGGAAATGAAGACGCGAGCGCTGAAACCAGCGCGATGCCTAGGAACCACAAGGTGCGCATGCCACGACAACCGCGATAACAAGTTGGATTGGCCGCGCATTATCAATGACGCGACGCGGCACCACAAGAGCGTTCCAGCGGCAAAGCTGATGTTTTTTGCCGATTATGGCCGCGGGAACACAGTCGTCGGCAACGCGATCAGTCGGCGGCTTCCGCAACCGGCTCGTGGGCGGCACTCACGCGCGCACTGCCGGCAAACGCCATGCTCGCGAGGAGCAGCAGCGCCACCAGCACCAGCACCAGATCAGGTCGGCCAGTGTCGATCAAATAGCCGAACGGCACCGGCACCAGAGCCTGACCCAGCGGCAGACCCGAGCTGACGAAGCCGAAGACCTTGCCGATTTGCCCGGGAGGTGCCGCATCCTTGACCATGACGTCGCGCGGCGTGCGGCTGGCGCCGGTCATGATCCCCGCCACGAACAGCACTACCATGGTGGCGACTATGCCCATGGGCTGGAACGCGACCAACAGGATCAGGAGCGATGCCAAGACCGTGAGGGTCAAGGCGAAGGAGAGGTGGCGCGTGGTCCGATCGACCACCCAGCCGCCGATCAGGATGCCCCCGGTGGCTCCGGTCACATAGGCCATCAGCGCCGAGGATGCCGCGCTTAGATCGAGCCCGTGAACCTGGTGCAGCACGGTGATGAGCCAGGCGGTGATGCCGCCTCCGGCCATGGCGCTCAACAAAAAGAACACGAAGAACAACAGCATCGAGCGGGTGAGCAGCAGTTTGGCGCCCGAAATCTCCCGCCGGGCCACGGGCTGGCGGTGCTGGTCGACCAGGATCGAGCTCTGCCACAAAATGGTGGCCACCAGCGGAATGCCGAGCAGGCCCAGGGCGAGCAGGGTCCCGCGCCACCCCCACACCGCCATCAGCGAGGCGGTCGCGAGGGGAGCCGCCGAAAATCCCAGATTGCCGCTGAAGGTATGGAGCGCGAAGGCGCTCCCCATGCGGGCGCGGTTCACCGAGCCCGTGAGGATCGCGTAATCGGCGGGGTGGATCACGGAGTTGCCGACGCCCGAGAGCGCGCACAGCGCCAATATCTGCCAATACGATGTCGCGAGTCCCATGGCGGAGATCGAGAGCGTCATCAAGAGGGTACCGCCCACCAGGAATGGCCGAGCGCCCCATCGATCCACCAGGAAGCCGACCGGCGTCTGCAGCAGCGCCGTCACCCCCGACATCAGCGCGACCGAAATCCCCAGCTCCCAGAACGAGACATCAAAGGCTCGCTGCCAGGCCAGGAACATCGGCGGCAGGCAGAGCACATAAAAGTGCGAAAGGAAGTGGCCGGTGCCGATCAGCGCATTGACGCGCCGGTCTCGGTTGAGGATCAGTCGGTTGAACATGATCCCCATGTAGCGCAAGGAAAATCGCCTGTCGAGCGAGCGCTTGGCCGCGCATGGGCGCCATGCGTGGGTCGCCGGCTCCGCCTTTCGGATGAGCGCCGGTACTTTGGCATTGGCCCCCGCCTGCGCTATATCCAGGGGGGCTCGGGAGGGAGGTGGATCATGCCGAGAGATGGTAACGGAGGTGGCGGGCGACGCCGGCCCGCGCTCAATGTGTTGGGGAGCGCGCTTGAGGACTGCTCTATCCGCCCGATGACCGGCTTTTTCCGGGATGGCTGCTGCAACACCAGCGCCGAGGATGTGGGCAGTCACACGGTCTGCGCGGTAATGACGGCGGAGTTCTTGGCTTTCTCGAAGGCGAGCGGCAACGACCTCTCGACGCCCGTGCCCGATTTCGGCTTCCCCGGCCTCAAGCCCGGCGACCGCTGGTGCCTCTGTGCGCCGCGCTGGCAGGAAGCGCTGCAGGCGGGCCGCCCGCCGCGGGTGGTGCTGCGCGCGACGCACCAAGGCGCGCTCGATTACTGCACGCTTGCCGACCTCAAGAAATACGCGGTCGACCTTTCCTGACGGCGGCGGCATCGATCGGCGCGATCTCATTCCCATGAGCAAGGCCTTCACCAAGGAAACAGAGACGGAAGACGAGGCGCTTCCCGATGAGCCCCAGGGCTTGCCGGCCGGCGCCAAGAACTACGTGACCCCGCCGGGATACGAGCGCTTGCGCGACGAGTTGAACCGGCTCCTGAGGATCGAGCGGCCGAAGATGGTCGAGGTCGTGGCGTGGGCCGCGGGAAATGGCGACCGCTCCGAGAACGGCGATTACATCTATGGCAAGCGGCGCCTGCGCGAGATAGACCGGCGCATCCGCTTTCTGACCAAGCGCCTCGAACACACCGAGGTGGTGGACCCCGCGCAACAGAAAAAGCGCGACCAGGTGTTCTTCGGCGCGACCGTGACCTATGCCGGCCGCGATGACGTCGAGCACACCATTACCATCGTCGGCATCGACGAGAGCGAGCCCGGCTTGGGCCGCGTCAGTTGGATTTCGCCGATCGCCCGCGCACTGCTTCGCGCGCGCCAAGGCGACCGGGTGGAGCTCCGCGCGCCCGCGGGCGTCGAGACGATCGAGGTGGTGAAGATACGGTATCCCGACGCCGCGGGGTGAGGGGTGGCGGGTATTACTCAGAATGAGTATCAGCGCGTCAGTGCCATGCCGATCGATATGCCGCCGGCTCGGTTCGTGACAGCGGAACCGGGGATGTCGCGAAAGCCGAGGCGCTCGTAGAGGCGACGGGCGGAATTCTCGGACCTTACACTGAGACACAGGCCCAGCCCGCGGCGAGCGGCCTCGCCGATCAACGCGCGCATGAGCTTCTCGCCAACGCCTTGGCCGCGCGCATCCGGTTTCACGCCGACCAACGCCTTCGGAGTCTCTTCGTCCCCGTAGGGCACCCTAAACTCTTCGGCGGAAAAGCGCCGTGCCCAGGCCGCGCCGATGATTTCGCCGTTCTGTTCGGCGATGAACCCGAAATCCCCCGGTCGCTGCCAGCGGACGAGATATTTGGCCACGCCAGGAACCGCCTTCGCCGCCTCTGCATCGGGTTCATAGGCCGCCATCGCGAGAAAATCCCACAGTACCTCGAGGTCATCCTGGACGGTCGGGCGGATCACAAGATCGGGCATCGGACCTGCTCGCTATTCATCGCGCCCATCTGATGCGATGCGCAAAAAAATCCTTGGGAGATTTGCCGGACTAAAAATGGTCGGAGTGAGAGGATTCGAACCTCCGGCCCCCGCCTCCCGAAAGCGGTGCTCTACCAGGCTGAGCTACACTCCGAGCCGTCGCGGCGCGCAGCTATAACGCCTTCGGGCGGTCGAGGCAATCCCGGTATTTCCGCGCCTGGCGTGGGGATGCGCGCCCCACATTCCACCTACCACATTACATCGGAACAACGATCCTTGGAGTAAAACCATGCTTGGGCGGTGGACCGTCAAACTCGTCCCGCTTTCGCTGGCGGCAGTGTTGACCATGGGTCTCGCCGGCACGGCGCACGCCGACGGCAGGTGGGCGCAGACCCATCCACGCCGCGATCAAGTCAATGACCGTCTCGCCAACCAAACCCGGCGCATTCACCAAGAGGCAAAAGAGGGCGAGCTTACCAAATCGCAGGCGGCCTCCTTGCACCGACAGGACCATCAGGTTCGTGATGAAGAGCGGCTGATGGCGAGCCAGGATGGCGGCCACATCACGAAGTCGGAGCAACGCGTTCTCAATCAGCAGGAAAACAAGATCAGCCGCGAGATCGGCCCCTAATCGCCATTCGGGATTTATCGCAAGGACCCGATCCTCAGAAGCCGCGCTCGAGACAGAAGTCGATCACTTCGTCGAGGGCGCGCTTCTCGGGGCATTCGCGGAAGGGCGCGAGCGCCGCCCGGGCCGCAAGCCCATAGGTGCGCGCCCGCTCCATGGTCTCGGCGAGCGCGCCGTGCGCGCGCAGAAGCTGGATCGCCCGTTCGAGATCGCCCTCCCTCTGATCGAGTTCTTCGAGGGTGCGCCTCCAAAAACTCCGCTCCTCCTCATTGCCGCGATTGAAGGCGAGCACCACCGGCAGGGTGATCTTGCCCTCGCGGAAATCGTCGCCCACGGTCTTGCCGAGCTCCGCCTGCACCGCGGCGTAGTCGAGCAAGTCGTCGATCAGTTGGAACGCGATCCCGAGATTGAGGCCGAAGGCGTCGAGCGCCTCGACCTCGCTGCGCGGCCGCTCCGCCAACACCGCGCCGATCCGCGTCGCCGCCGCGAAGAGCTGCGCCGTCTTCGAACGGATCACCTGGAGATAGGCTGCTTCGGTGGTCTCGGTGTCGTTGGAGGTCACGAGCTGCAGAACCTCGCCCTCGGCGATCACCGCCGAGGCGTGCGAGAGGATCGCCAGCACTTCGAGCGAGCCGTCCTCGACCATCAGCTCGAAGGCGCGGCTGAACAGGAAATCGCCCACCAGCACCGACGACTTGTTGCCCCAGACCGCGTTGGCGGTCGCGAGGCCTCGCCGCAAATCGCTGGCATCGACCACGTCGTCATGCAGCAAGGTGGCGGTATGGATGAACTCGACCGAGGCGGCGAGACCCACGTGGCGCGCGCCCGGATAGCCGCAGAGCCGCGCCGCCGCGAGCGTCAGCATCGGCCTGAGCCGCTTGCCGCCCGCCGCGATGATGTGCCCGGCGAGCTGAGGAATTAGCGCCACCGGGCTCTGCATGCGCTCGAGGATCAGCACGTTGACGCGCTCGAGGTCTTCCCTTACGAGCGCACTCAGCCGATCGAGCGATGCCGGCCGACGGCCGCCTTCCTCGCGTGCACTGACGAGACGCGCCACCCGAATGCCTCCCGAAAACTCGGTTTCGGTGCCGCAGCTTCCTTGACGCCGCGGCTATTGCTCGCGAGCATAGATCGCCCGGCTCGGCGGTCAAGCCCGCTCCCGGCGATGTGAGGTCCAGATAGACGGCACTATTCGATGAAAGAGCTCCTCCGCAGCAACGACCCGGTTCGCCTCTCCTACGTGGAGGCGTTGCTGCGGGCTGCCGGGATCGCCTCGGTGCTGCTCGACCAGCATACCAGCATCATCGAAGGGAGCATCGGCGCGATCCAGCGCCGGCTCATGGTGGAGGACGACGACCTCGATAGTGCGCGGGCCGTGCTGGTGGATGCCGGAGAAACGCCGCGGTGACGGCGGAGCCGGCCGCGTTCAGCGAGGGAACGCTGCTGGGCGGGCGGGTCAAGCTGCGCCAGCCGGTACAAGGCTATCGCGTCGCCATCGACCCGGTGTTTCTCGCGGCCTCGGTGCCGGCAAACCGCGGCGAGCGCATCCTCGATATCGGCTGCGGCGTCGGCGCGGCAGCGCTCTGCCTTGCCGCGCGCGTCCCCGATTGCCGCGTGACCGGGATCGAGCGCGACCGCGAGCTGGTGCGGCTTGCCGTCGACAATGCCTTGCTCAACGGCATGAGCGCGCGCTTCGACGCCATGATCGGCGATCTCCAGCGCCCGCCGCCGCGCCTCGAGCCCGGCTTCGATCACGTGATGGCGAATCCGCCGCATCTCGCCGCCGGGACCGCGACACCGCCGCCCGATCCAGCCCGCGCCGCCGCCCATGTGGAGAGCTCGGCCGATCTCGCGGCCTGGATCCGCTGCGCGCTGATGATGGTGCGCAACAAAGGCACGATCACCTTCGTGCACCGCGCCGATCGCCTCGACGCCCTGCTCGCCGAGCTGATGGGCCGCGCCGGCGAGATCGCGATCTTTCCGCTCTGGCCCGGCGACGAGAAACCCGCGAAACGGGTGCTCATTCGCGCGCGCAAAGGGATCGCTGCGCCGACGCGACTGGCGCGCGGCTTGGTGCTGCACGAGGCGGACGGACGCTACACCGCCGCGGCCGACGCCGTTTTGCGGGAAGGGCAGGGGATCGAGGTGTAGGGCGTGTACTCATAAATCCGTCCGTACAAATGCTGGCCCAAGCGATGTCCGCTTTACCCTCCAGAAGAGGACATCGCAGAAGCGCGAAAGCATGTCAGCTAAGTGCCACTTCTGGACGTCGCAGTTCGCGCCTCCGTGAGCCCATAGGGGTGCAAGCAAGAGCCACGCGCTCCGGTTAGCCCAGCTCTTCCAGCAGCGCCTTCGCTTCCTTGAGATCGGGCGTATCGAACCCCTCCGTGAACCACCCGTAAATCGGCGCGAGCAGCTCGCGGGCTTCGCTGCGCTTGCCTTGGTCGCGCCAGAGGCGGGCGAGGCTGGTTGAGGCGCGCAGTTCCGGGGAGCGAGCGCCTTGCCCGCGAGCGGCGTCCAGTGCGGCCCGCAGCGCCTCCTCGGCCCCTTGCGTCTCTCCCAGACTGGCGAGCACTCGGCCCTTCTCGTGAAGAAGGTGCGAATGCCAGCGCGTCTCGCCCTGCGCCTCGCCGACCCGCATTGCCTCCGTCACGGTGTCCAGCGCGATTGCGCCCTCGCCGACGAGACGATAGACCTCGGCCATGAGGCCGAGCTGGAACGACACGCGCGCGAAGCCGGTGCGCCGGGTCTCCATCAACCCCTCCTGCGCTAGCCTGCGCCCTTCGTCCGGTGTGCCGTTCACGGTAGCCGCCCAACCTCGCAGCATCTTCGCAGTGCTTCTGTAATGGCCAAGCGCCAGAGCGTGGGTGTCCAGGAGCCGCTCCAGCGCAGCGACCCGTTCCTTGACGAGTTCCGGCTCGCGTCGCATCATCGCCACGCCAAAGCTCAGCGCCGTTGCTGAGCTGAATGGGTCGCTGAGTCTCTGGCCGAGTTCGATTGCCGCCGCGCTCAGAGCCCCGGAGCGCTCGGGAAATCCCAAAAACCACGCCGCCATGCCTCCGATCATGCGGGCGCAAACGCCCGGGTCGTGGCCGCCGTACCGCGCCGCGTGCGCGCGATGCTCGTCGATGTCGTAAAGGCGGATGCCTTGCTGGACATGGCTATCGGCGTGGCGGTCATCGCCGAGTACGAACCAAGTTGTCCACGCGGAGTGATGCGCCTGCAGCAGCAGCGACTGTTGCTGGCTCGCCCTGGCCAAGTCCATTAGCTCGTCGGCCCAGCGCCGGGCAGCATCAAAGCGGCCCCGGTGATTGTTTACGAACCAGAGGCCCCAGGCCGCGGCAAACTGCTGCGCGGGGTCGCCCCCGTCGCCGCACAGCACCGAGGCGCTCGTGTACACCTCCTCGACTTCAGGCGACGTGAACCCGCGCACCGTGGTCAACACCGGGCCGAGTTCGAGCAGGACCGCAAGCTCGGTCCGCTTGCGCGCCAGTTCGTCGGAAAGCTGCCCGGCCAGCTCCCGTGCTCGCGAGAGGTGGCGCACAGCCTCAGCATTCGCCCAGCGCTCCGCAGCCTCACGTGCCGCCTCGCGAAAACAAGCAATCGCCCGCTCAGCAAACCCGGCCTCGTTCAGGTGATGGCCAACGATTTCTGGCCGCGCCGCGGTAGGATCGACGATGCGGCGACGCTCGAGCGCGTCGGCAATGCGAGCGTGCAGCTGATGGCGTCGCCCGCGCAACAGGCTTTGGTAAGCGGCGTCCTGCACCAGTGCGTGCTTGAACAGGTAGGAGGCATGCGGAGCGGTGCCGCGGCAAAACAGCAATCCGGCATCGCTCAGTTGTGTCAACGCGGCTTGCAATTCCCTGTCAGGACGCTGCGCCACCGCCTCGATCAGTTCATGGGAAAACTCGCGGCCGAGCACTG
Source organism: Allostellaceae bacterium (assembly GCA_035517495.1). GTDB lineage: Bacteria > Pseudomonadota > Alphaproteobacteria > ATCC43930 > CGMCC-115725 > DASZHJ01. The sequence continues at coordinate 18,289 of DATIYT010000015.1, forward strand.
CGCCGATCTGCGCGGTCTCCTTGGACGCCGGCCCGAGCCGGTCGAGTCGCGCCATTAGCGAGGCATACAAGGTCGCCGGCACCGACTGCGCGGCATGCGATGCCGCCCCGAGCACCACAGTCCCCCCGCTTTCTAGCACCGCCTTGGTCAATTCCTCGACAAAGAGCGGGACACCGTCCGTGCGTTCGACGATCTCCGCCCTGATCTCATCGGGAAGGGCTTTGTTTTCCGCCACCCGTTCGACCAGCGCCGCGCCCTCGCGCCGCCCCAGGCGATTGAGGCTGAGCACGGATACGTGCGCTTGGCCGGTCCAAGGTGGCTGGAACTCGGGCCGGAAGGTGATAATGAGCAGCACCGGCAGGCTCATCACCCGCTCAACGGTCATGTCCAACAGCTCGCGTGAGCTGGGGTCGATCCAGTGGACATCTTCGTAGGCCACGAGTACAGGCTGCGGGCGGCCAAGCATCTCAAGCTGCCCTAGCAGCGCCTCGAAAGTCTTCTCCTTCTTGCGCTGAGGACTCCAGCTCAGTGGCGCATAGCGATTACCAGTCGGGATCGACAACAGCTCGCACAGAAGCTGAATGTCGTTCTCGTGCCCGGATGATGGACCTACCAGCGCTCCGATCTTGCCGAGCTTAGCTTCCGGCGCTTCGTCCCGTTCAAACCCCGCCGCCCGTTCGAGCTGAGTGATCGTCGGGTAGAGGGCGCTGTCGGTATGATGCGGCGAGCAGAAGTACCGCACCCGCGTGTGTGGCTCGCTTTGAAGCCGCTCCGATAGCGCCACCGTCAGTCGCGACTTGCCGATCCCAGGCTCGCCCGATAGAAGCACGACCTGCCCCTCTCCACTCTTTGCCTTTTGCCAGCGCCGCAGGAGCAGCTCCAGCTCTTCTTCTCGACCGATCAGTGGTGTAAGGCTGCTTTCGTGGTGCGCCTCAAAGCGGCTCTGCAGCGCGCTTGTGCTTGTCACTTGCCACGCTTGGACCGGATTACCGAGACCCTTGAGCGCAACTTTGCCCAGGTCGCGGTAATCGAACATGCCCCCGGTGAGACGCCGTGTGTCATGCGAGATCACCGCCTGACCCGGGTCAGCCAGTACCTGTAATCGAGCGGCTACATTCGGTGTCTCGCCGACTACGCCCTGTTCCTGTGAAGCGCCCTCACCGATGAGATCGCCGACCACCACAAGCCCCGTGGCGATGCCAATACGAACCTGTAGGACGGCATCATGGCGCGCCCGGAGCTGCGGAATGGCCTCGATCAATGCAAGCGCACCGCGCACCGCCCGCTCCGCGTCATACTCATGCGCCTGCGGATACCCGAAGTACGCCAGCACCCCATCGCCCATGTACTTGGCGACGAACCCACCTGCCGTGGTGATCTGCTCGGCGCAGCAGCGGTGGTACGCGCCAATGATCTCCCGCATGTCCTCGGGGTCGAGACGAGCCGAAAGCGCGGTCGAGCCGACGAGATCGCAGAACATGACGGTGAGCTGGCGCCGTTCGGCTCCTGACACAAAGGGATGAGCACTGTCCTCTGTCGAGGCAGCATCATCCGATGGGCTCTCCGGCGCCCGCGCTCTCTTGCCTTCGTGCAGCTTGGCGATCGCGTCGAGCAGCCTGCGGCGGTCGCCAACCGCGGCGACGCCGAGTTCCTTCAGGTCCTCGGCTGTTAGCCTCGGCAAGATGCTCGCATCGATTCTATTCTCGCGGAACGCTGGCTCATATCGTTCGAGGCCTAGCTTCCGCAGCCACACCCCAATATCCATGATGGGGCCCTATCTCTGCCTCCCAGGCATCATCGGCCAGGCGAAACGACGTGTCCAGGGCGCTGCTTGGAATGACCGCTAATGGGATGGTCCGGCCGTGCTCCTGCCCGGTCAGCAAGTAAGCTGGCCGGCGACACCCAAACTAGGAGCACGCCATGACCGAGACATTTAAGACTGCGGTTCGCACAATTGGTATC
>DATIYT010000016.1:0-3547 GCA_035517495.1 Allostellaceae bacterium
GGCATCATATCGAAGCGGATAGATGCGCCCTATGTGAGGATCTATGCGTCGGGCAGCCGATTGTCGGCCCGGTGACACGCGTTCATCCTCCGAGTCAGTTTTGCAACGGATCTTCCGAACGCGGTCAGGACAAAGGCGTAGCCGATCGGTGCGAAGCGCCCTCCGACGGTCTGGGCGTCTCGGTATCCGAGACGGCTGACCAAAGAGGGATCCCGTGTACCCGCCCCAGTGCAATGCTGCGCTGACCACTGCCCGAAATCGCCCGGTCTTGTCGTCGCCCCCCGGACAGGGCACCCTTTGCCGCGCACCCCGGTCAGTGCCGGCGCGTCACGGGAGGCGGGTCTCATGGCTGCACGCAAGACGCTGAAGCTTCGCATCGATGCCGACAAGTGCCAGGGCCACAATCGCTGCAAGGCGCTGGCGCCGGAACTGATCGTCCTCGACAAGTTCGGTAACGCCCAACCGGCGGGCGACGGCATCGTGCCGCCGGAGCTCGAGGAGAAGGCGCGGCTTGCCAAGGCGAATTGCCCGGAATTCGCCGTCGACGTCGACATCATCGAAGAATGACAGCACGAGGGAGCGCGCCATGACCACACGTCCGCCGGTCAGCGACTGGGCCACCGACTGGGACCATCTCGACCGGCAGTGGAACGAGAATCCCTATCCCATCTGGGATCGGCTGCGCAAAACCTGCCCCATCGCCCATACGAACCGCTTCATGGGCGCCTACCTGCCGACGCGCTATGAGGACGTGAAGGCCATCGCCCATGACACCGAGCATTTCTCCTCGCGGCGCGTGGTGCTGCGCGAGATGCGGCCGGAAAACCCCGCGCCCAGCCCACCCATCACGTCGGATCCGCCGTATCACAAGCGGGCAAAGCAGATCCTGCTGCCGCCCTTCACGTCCGACGCGGTGAAGAAGCTGGAGCCCAAGGCGCGCGTCACCTGCAACGAACTCATCGACCGCTTCATCGGCGAGACGAAGGTCGATGCGGCGCAGGCCTATTCCCGCCACATCCCGGTGCGCATCATCGCCTTCATGCTGGGCGTTCCCGAAAGCGACAGCGCGCTGTTCATCGACTGGATCCACCAGATCCTGGAGGTCGGCATCACCGACGAGACCGCGGTGATGACCGCCGTCCGCGAGATGACGGAGTACTTCGCCGGACATGTGGAGCGGGTGCGGCGTGACGGCGGCGACAATCTGATCGCCGACCTGCTCGCGGTGCGCGAGGAGGGCGAGCCGCTGTCGCAGGACCACCTCCTCGGCACGCTGCGGCTGCTGCTGATCGCAGGCATCGACACCACCTGGAGCGCCATCGGCGCCTCGCTTTGGCATCTCGCCAAGACACCCACCGACCGCCACCGCCTCGTCGCCGAGCCCGCGCTGATGCCGTTCGCCATCGAGGAGTTCCTGCGCGCCTATGCGCCGGTGACCATGGCGCGCGAGGTGGTCAAGGAGACGAGTGTCGGCGGCTGCCCGATCAAGCCCGGCAACATGCTGCTGCTGTCGTTTCCCGCCGCCAACCGCGATCCCGCCATGTTCCCGGACGCCGACAAAGTAATGATCGACCGCAAGGAGAACCGGCACGCCGCATTCGGGCTCGGCATCCACCGCTGCGTCGGCTCGAACCTGGCGCGCATGGAGATGACAGTGGCGATCGAGGAGTTCCTGAAGCGCATCCCCGAGTTCCGCCTCGACCTGTCGCAGGAAGTGGCGTGGTCCGAAGGCACCGTGCGCGGCCCCCGGCGGCTGCCGCTGATCCTCGGTTAGCCACCCGGCACCGCCGTGCCAAACTGAGATCGCGCGCCGAGGCAGATTCCGGCTTTACCGGCTGCCAAGCTGCAGCGCTACCCAGGCAGAACGACGAGTGGCGCCGCAGCGCGCAACTTTGGTGCTACGCATTCTGTTGGCGTGCTAGTATACGCGCGGGTGACTTCGCTTATGGCCAAGAGGAGCACTCCATGCGAAATGCTGCGTGGGGTCGAGCGATGGCTTGCGGAGTTCTGATTGTACTTTTTTCGACGATTTCGTTGGTGTTCTCCGCAGCCGCGGCCGACCTTCAAGTGACGATCAAAGGCATCCGGTCGGATGCCGGCGAGATTCTGATCGCGCTCTATGACACTCCCGCCGGTTTCGACAGCGCTATCGGCAACTCCGCGATACGTGGGCTCATGCCAGACAGTGGCCATATTGTCGGCGCAGCCATCAGGGCGAAGCGCGGCGAGCAGAGCACCGTCTTCACGCAGCTTCAGCCGGGGCGGTACGCGTTGTTCGTGATTCACGACGAGAACGACGACGGGCGCCTCAATAGAAATGCCGTGGGAGTACCGATCGAGGGGTACGGCTTTGGCAACAATGCACAAGCATCCCTGAGCGCCCCATCCTTTGACGCCGCCGCGATCACGGTTGGGAACGCTGACATAGGCGCCGCTGTCGCTTTGGTCTACCCGACGGTGCCCTCGGCCGAAGACCAGAAGGACTACAATAAATTCATCGGAAACGGGGGTTCGCGGACGCAACAGCGCTAGGATGGCAACCGTAATCGGGCCATCGCGACGCATAGCCGGCTGGCGGCGGCTCTTCCCCATGCTCGATGCGGGTCCGCTCTACCGTCTTCCAGCTGAATGTGCCAGCGTCGCGGCGATCGGTCGACGCCCAGCTCATTCGCTCCTTCAAGCAAGAGAATTGGTCATAGGTGGTGGGTCGCGTCGCGCAATTCTTGAAATCTTGGAGAGCACGCAGCTGCGTCGCCTTGGACGAGGTTCCACGGCGTCACTAAGTGCCCATTGATGTGATCGGTCGGACCGCTTCTCTCTGAGTGCGGCCTACTACCTCTCAGTCGAGGCTGCGCCTGATCTACTCGTTGGCGCCATTTCTCGACGCCCTATCAAGCTCATTCAAGCAGGTGAATTGCTCGACGGAGGTGGGGCGCAAGGCACAGTCCTTGAAGTCTTCGAGCGCCCGCTGTTGCGCTGCTTGACCGCTGGCCGCGGCAGTCCCGGCGGCATTGGCGACCTCTCCGCTCGGCATCTTCGGCGCCTGATCGGCGCAACCGCATAACATGATGATCGACGCGGCGGCGAGGTAAACACGCATAAGGTGCTGTCCTGTGTCCAACGAACTCTTAAGATTTCCGTCAATGGTTTAGAAATCGTTACCGATCTGCATGCCAATGCGTCTTACCAGCTCCGATTTGGCGCGACGTTGATCGTCGCTCCCTCAATAGGAGAGCTTTCCGCTGTCGACGACCGCCCGCAGACATCGAATAAACGCTTCAATGCAATGGGCCTTTTTGGCACGACGCCCCGGCGGCGTCGATGCCGTGGACCTGAAAGACCGACTTTACGATATCGGGACCAGTCGTCGTGACCGTTGGCATGCTTGGCTCCCCCTAATCGAGGCCACCCAATCGGCGACCACGCAAACTCCCTTACGTGCTTGATACGGCCATTGGGACGGGCGCCCCGCGATCGGGACTAGCACCGCATCATCGAGGCCGAGGCATCTTCCACGCTTGGGCGTTCCCGAAGTTTGCTCCTCGCG
>DATIYT010000017.1:0-60328 GCA_035517495.1 Allostellaceae bacterium
GTTCTGGTTGAAGCCGCCGGTGAACTTGCCGTCGTAATCGACGAAAAAGCTGGCCCCCGGCGCGAACTCGTGGCTGACCCCCACCCCCACCACCGCGCTGTCGCGCCCGAAGGAGGTGCCGACGAAGGTGAAGGGCGAGGCCGCCGTGCCCGCGAGCTGCGCCGTCAGGGTCTGGCTCGCATCCAGGAACTCGTGCGCCCAGCCCGCCCGCACCTCCGGCACCAGGACCCCGTGGCTGCCGAGGTCGATGGTGGTGGAGGCGCGCAGGCCCACCGTGGTCTGCAGCGAGCTGCCGTTGGCCGCCGCCACGCTGAGCGCGCCAAAGCTGCCCGCCTCGGTGAAGGCGCCCACGCTTTGGTGGATGTAGTCGAGGTTGACATAGGGCGTGAGCCAGGTGCCCTCGCCCACGGCGAAGCCGTAGCCTGCCTCGCCGAACGCCGTCACCAGCGTTCCCGTGGGCGCGCTGGTGGCAAACCCCGTGAGCCCGAACGGCATCAGGTTGCGGCTGATCGTGTAATCGTTGGCGCCACCGCTCGCGAGCGCCGTCACGTAGGCGGGGCCGCCGCGCCAGCCGCCATAGACCACCCCTTCATAGCTGTCGAGGCGGGTGCTGGAGCCGTCGGCAAAGGCAGCATTGGTGTTGCCGTAGTCGAAGGCGGCGCCACCCACGAACTGGTCGGAGTGCCAGTCCACCCCCATGAGCGCGCCGATCCGGTGCTCGCCGAAGGCCGGGAGCGCGCCGGTTGCCGATGCATTCCCCATGGTGCCATAGGCGCGGCCCCAGGCCGCCGCCCCCACCCCCGTCCCGCCCGCGGGCACCTGCGCCTGTTGGTCCGCGTCCGAGAGGGTGAGGCGGTCGCCGCTCGCGCTCGCGAATTGCAGCCCCGGCCCCTGCCCGCCGCGGCTCACCTGCAACCGGTTCTCGACCGTGTCGATCAGGTTCTGCTGACCCACCAGGCCGAAGCGCAGCGCCTGCGCCAGCACCTGCGCCGTCAGCGCCTCGGCGGCGGGCGAGAGCGCCACGCTGAGATCGAGCGCGTTCGCCGTCACGGCGTACCGATGCCTGGGCTGCCCGAGGTGGATGCAATCAGCCCGCTGTTGGTAATGCCGCCGGCCGACGCATTGGTGAGGAAGATGCCGTCCGCTCCCGGTAAGGTCTTCCCGGTGCCTGCAATATTGGGATAGCCGGCAATCGTGCCGGCGTTGCTGACGACGCCGGAGATGGAAGACTGCACGAGATAGAGACCCGGATAGCCGACGGCGGACCCCGTCAACCCAAGAAAAGTCGCGGGGAGTGCGTGGGTGAGGTTGAAGGCCACGAGCTGCGGCACGATCGCGGGCGGCGCTAACGCGCCCTCGTTCGCCAGGAACACGCCTTGCGGCACCAGCACGTTGCCGGTCACCGTCATGCGCTCGATCGCCAAAAATTGCACGGCAGCTCCCGGGTTGCCCGGATCCTGCGTCGCTTGCACCGCAATCCCCGACAGCGTTTCACTATCGAACGCCTGAAACACATTGAGGGTGAAACCCGGCGTCACGCCGGCGGCAAAGCCGATCAGGAACGGATTTCCGCTCTGCCGAAGGCCGCTCAGGTATTGCAACACTTGAGGCGTGGCTTGCGCGTGCGCCGGTCCCGCTGCCGCCATCAGCCCTAAGGCCGAACAGGTCGCGAGCAAGGCGAAACGTGCCGTCCTCGACCCGCGCCAGTCGCGACGCGCGTCGCCAGTCGGTCCCTGACCCATGATCCATCCCCCCAAGAGCAGAGGCGAATCCGATACGGATATACCGCCTAATACGTGCCACACTCAAAGAGAGACGTATCTAAGTTAATCGCACTCTTCGGTAAACTCTTATTTATATTGCTCCTGCATCCGACATCGCTCATCTGGGGCGTGCTCTCGCTCTCGCCGACAAACTCGCGAGCCCAATCGTCTGATCGCCGGACGTCGCGGCGCGGTCGTGAGAGGTGCTTGGCTCGGCAGAAACTGCATTGCCCCGGGGAGCAAGGGACTTTGTCGAACCGCTAAGCGCTTGATCTCCGGGGGGTTCGTGCTTGGCACCCCGATTGCTTGGGGGTCTGTGGAGGTCTTCATGCCCAGCGACGGCATTGGCGTTGCGTCATCGGTTCCGTGGCCGCCCCTTGGCCCATCCTTGACGTCGGATGAGCCGAGCAAGCTGCATTTTTGGGCCAAGGGTGAGGCGAGCTTCAGCGACTTCGTCGACACCATCAATCCGCTGGAGCATTTGCCAATAATATCGACGATTTACGGATGGATCGCCGGCAAGCACGACATCGGCGACCTGCCGCGCATTGCCGGCGATGCGCTCTATGGCGGTCCCTGGGGCGCGCTGTCGGGGGTGTTCAACGCGCTGCTGAAGGAGGAAACCGGGAGGGATGTCGGCGAACACGTGGTCGCAGCGATCCTCGGCGATACGTCCGCGAACGCGGTCGCGGCGACACCGGGGTCGGCCCAGCCCCCGGCATCGGCGCCCGACCCCGCGGCGGCGGCTCCGATGGCCAGCACCGGAGTGACGCCAGCGCCAAGCAACCCTGCCATAGCGCCTGGCACGGCCTCAGGCGCGCCGGCCGCCGGAAAATCTGCTCCCGCACCCTCATCGCCGGCCGTGCCCGATCATCCGCCGATGCCGTTGTTCCGCTCATCCACGCAAGGCGGGGCTGCCGCCGCAAAGGCCGCGGTACCATCGAACGCGCCCTCTTCCGGCGATCCGGCGGCGAAGGCGTTCCTCGCACAGTCAACCGAGCGCGCGCGCTTGCTCTATCAGAGCACCGGCACGCCCAGCGAGAATGGCCGCGTTCTCAGCCCGCAGCCGGTGGCACTGGTGGTGCCGCCGGGTTCCCTCCCCAATGGCGGCCGGCCTCGGTTGATGCCGGTCGCCGCAGCGGCGCCGGTGGCAGCCACTCCGCCAAATCCGGATACACCCGTTGATGTTTCCCAAAAGATGCTCGATGCGCTCGATAAGTACACAGCGCTCGAAAAGCAGAGAGCGAGCCGGGACCTGGGCAGCCAGGTCGACGCGACACCGTAGTCTGGACGATCCGACCGCGGCATACTCAGCGGCCTATGGACCTTCTCGTTGACGCCTGGGGTCATGCAAGTTGGGCCGCGCGGCCGTTGCGCGCTGCCCTGGGCCGCGGCGGCGTTGCGATGGAGAAGCGCGAAGGCGACCACAAGACGCCGGCCGGCAGTTTCGTGATGCGGCAAGTGCTCTATCGGCCCGATCGCCTCGCACAGCCCGCGAGTCGGCTTCCGATACGCGCGCTTTCGCCCACCGACGGCTGGTGCGACGCGCCCGATGACCCCCGGTACAACCGGATGGTCATGCTGCCCTACGCCGGGAGCCACGAGAGTCTCTGGCGCACCGATGAGATCTACGACCTGATCGTGCCGCTCGGATACAACGACGACCCCGCGGTGCCGGGACTCGGCAGCGCGATCTTCCTGCATGTGGCGCGGCCCGATTGGAGCGGCACCGAAGGCTGCGTGGCACTCGCCCGCGCGGATTTGCTAATGCTCATCGCCGAGGCCGATCCCACCTCGCGGGTCGTGGTCCGTGCCGCGTCGGGCTGATCGCGGGGATCACGACCGTCTGACTCGCCGCTATCCCGCCGAGGGCGCCGCCGTCCCCCGGGCGCCGAAGATCGCGGTGCCCACCCGCACATGGGTGGCACCCATGCGAATCGCGGTCTCGAAATCGGCGCTCATGCCCATGCTGAGCGACGTCAATCCGTTGCGGCGCGCGATCTCGCGCAGCAGCGCGAAGTGCGGCGCGGGCTCCTCGCTGAGCGGCGGAATGCACATAAGTCCGAGTATCGGCAGATGCAGCTTCTCGCGGCAGAGCGCGATAAAAGCGTCGGCCGATTCGGGCGCCACGCCGGCCTTCTGTGGTTCGGACCCCGTATTCACCTGAATGAGGCAATCGAGCCGACGATCCTGCGCCGCCATGGCGCGCGCCAGCGCCTCGGCAAGTTTCGGCCGGTCCACCGTTTCGATCATGTCGAACAGCGCGACGGCGTCCTTGACCTTGTTGGTCTGCAGCGGCCCGATGAGATGCAACCGAAGGTCGGGATGGGCGCGCTTGAGCGCTGGATATTTTGCCTCGGCTTCCTGAACACGGTTCTCGCCGAAAACCCGCTGCCCCGCCCGGTAAACGGCCTCGATCATGGCGGTTCCATGCGTTTTGCTGACCGCGACCAGTGTCACCTCGCCGATATCGCGTCCGACCGCGGTCGCGGCGGCGGCGATACGGGCTCGCACCTCGGCGAGCCGGGTTCCAACCGCGGCAGCGTCGTCTTGATGGTGTGGCTCCGGTCCCGGCATCCTCGCCAGCATAGCCGGGGTGTTCGCGCGCCGAAAGTCGTGCTTGCGCAGGCGGCTAGCGGCTCGCTCCGTGCCGAGCCCGCCCGCAAAGGGCTTGCCTCCGCCACGATTTCGCGGCATTACCCACCTCTGCGGTGTAGGATCAAAAGGAAGGGAGGAGGGGCGTCCGGCCAGTCCGATCGTCCCTCGAGGAGTGGCTACAATGACGACTTGGCGTGCGGTGGGCGTTGTTTCGATCGCGCTGCTGGCGTCCGGCTGCGGCATGTTCAGCGGCGAAGACCCTGACAAGTCGTCAGGCGGCGGCAGCGATGCGCAGACCACCTATACGACGGACGATCCCTATCACTACGTGGATCCCCGCGATTACAATACGAAAACCCAATCCGCCAATGATACCGGCATCACCACGCTGATGTCGTCGATGTTCGGCGGCAGCAAGGATACGGGTACGGCCCCAGGGGGCTCCAACGGGGTCGGCGTCAACACTTTCCTCTGGCGCGCCTCTCTGGACACCGTCCGGTTCATGCCCTTGGCCTCGGCGGACCCCTTCGGTGGCGTCATCATTACCGACTGGTATAGCCCGCCGGACGCGTCCGGTGAGCGGTTCAAGCTCAACATTTACATTCTAGGCCGTGAGCTGCGGGCCGATGGCGTCCGTGCCAGCGTCTTCCACCAGAAGCGCGACACCGGCGGTCAGTGGGTCGAGGCTCCGGTGGACGCGAACACCGCGACCGACGTTGAGAACGCGATCCTCACGCGTGCACGCGAGCTGCGCCTCAGCGCGGCCAATCAATAGTTATCGCCCTTGTCGCGGCGTGGCCGACCCGGCGCTGATCCGATGAGGCACTGAGGTGGCACGCTATAGCGTTCAGGAAACCGAGGAGAAGTGGCAGCGCCGCTGGAGCGAGCGACGCAGCTTCGAAGTCGCGGCCCACCCCGCGCGACCCAAATACTACGTCCTCGAGATGTTTCCCTACCCCTCGGGCCGCCTGCATGTGGGCCATGTGCGCAACTACACCATGGGCGACGTCGTCGCACGCTACAAGCGCGCGCAGGGATTCAACGTGCTGCATCCCATGGGCTGGGACGCGTTTGGGCTCCCGGCCGAAAACGCAGCAATCGCCAGCAACGTGCCCCCCAAGAACTGGACCTCCGAAAACATTGCTGTCATGCGTGGCCAGTTGCAGCGCATGGGGATCGGCTATGACTGGACGCGAGAGATCGCGACCTGCCATCCCGACTACTACCGGCATGAACAGAAGATGTTTCTCGATTTCCTTCGGGCCGGCCTGGCCTACCGCCGGGAATCCTGGGTTAATTGGGACCCGGCCGAGAATACCGTGCTTGCCAATGAGCAGGTGATCGACGGACGCGGCTGGCGCTCCGGTGCGCTGGTGGAGAAGCGCCTCCTTTCGCAATGGTTCCTGCGCATCACCGCTTACGCCGACGATCTGCTCGACACCATCAAGACTCTGGAGCGATGGCCCGAGCGCGTGCGCCTGATGCAGGAGAATTGGATCGGGCGCTCGCATGGTGCGCGCGTGCTGTTTCCACTGGCCGGACGCAAGGATGCGATCGAGGTCTTCACCACCCGGCCCGACACGCTCTATGGCGCCTCGTTCATGGCGATTTCGCCGAACCATCCGCTCGCGCAAGAGCTATCGGCGCACGATCCGCGCCTCGCCGAGTTCATCGCCGATTGCAACCGCATGGGCACCAGCGAGGCGACGCTCGAAACGGCGGAGAAGAAGGGTTATGAAACCGCCGTTCGCGCTCAGCACCCTTTGGTCTCCGGCTGGACGCTTCCGATCTACGTCGCGAACTTTGTGCTGATGGAATACGGCACCGGGGCGATCTTCGGCTGTCCCGCGCACGATCAGCGCGACCTGGACTTCGCACGCAAGTACCGACTTCCCGTCAAGCCCGTGGTGCTACCCCCGGGCGCCGACCCCGCGCGCTTCGCGATCGCCGACCAGGCCTACACGGACGACGGCACGGTCTACAACTCCGACTTTCTCGATGGCCTTAGCGTCGAGGACGCGAAGCGCCGGGTGATCGAGCGCCTGGAGCGGACGGGAGCCGGCAAGGGCACCATCGCCTACCGTTTGCGCGATTGGGGTGTCTCGCGCCAGCGCTACTGGGGCTGTCCCATTCCGGTCATCCATTGCGGCGCCTGCGGCATCGTTCCGGTCCCGGACCAAGACCTTCCCGTGCTCTTGCCGGATGACGTGAGCTTTGACCAACCGGGAAATCCGCTCGCGCATCATCCCACCTGGAAGCGCGTGAAGTGTCCGCGCTGCGGCGGTACCGCCGAGCGCGAGACCGACACATTCGACACCTTCTTCGAATCCTCATGGTACTTTCTGCGCTTCTGCTCGCCGCGCAGCGAACGCGCCTTTGAGCGCAGCGAGGTCGATTATTGGATGCCCGTCGATCAGTATATCGGCGGCGTCGAGCACGCGGTGCTGCACCTGCTTTATTCGCGTTTCTTCACCCGCGCGCTCACGCAGTGCGGCTACCTCGACTTGAAAGAGCCGTTCGAGGGTCTCTTCACCCAAGGCATGGTCTGTCACGAGACCTATCAGGATGTGGACGGCAACTGGCTCTTTCCCGAGGAAGTGCGGCGCTCGGGTGACGGCGTCCTGACCGATGGCAAAGGCCGCAAGGTAATCACGGGCCGCATCGAGAAGATGAGCAAGTCGCGCAAGAACGTGGTCGGGCTCGAGGCCGTCGTGGGCGAATACGGCGCCGATACGGCACGGCTCTATTTGCTTTCCGACAGCCCCCCCGAGCGCGATCTCGAATGGACCGACACCGGGATCGAGGGCGTGTGGCGCTTCGTCAACCGGCTCTTCACCTTGGCGACCGAGCCGCCAATCGCGCTATCCCAGCCTTGCGCCCCGCAACCTGCGACACTTTCACCCGCGGTCGAGAACGCGCGGCGCGCGACGCATCGCGCCGTCGCCTCGGTCACCGAGCACCTGGAAAAATTCCGCTTCAACAGCGCGGTGGCGCAGATTTACAGCCTCGCCAATCTGCTGCGCGACATGGAAGCCGGAGACGGCGCCGCCGAGGTGCTTCGCCACGGCATCGAAACGCTGGTGCGCCTGGTGGGACCGATGATGCCCCACTTGGCGGAGGAGCTTTGGGAGCGGCTCGGGCACGCGACGTTGCTGGTCGATCAGCCCTGGCCCAAAGCCGATGAGCGGTACCTGCGCGACGACCGCGTGACCGTGGCGGTGCAGGTGAACGGCAAGCTGCGCGGCACCGTGGAGCTGCCGACGGATGCCGATAACGCCACAGCCGAGGCGGCAGCGTTGGCATTGCCGGCGGTACAGCGCTTGCTTGACGGCCGGCGCCCGCGCAAAGTGATCGTCGTGCCGAATCGCATCATCAATCTGGTGCTCTGAGATGAGGTTGGCGCCGCGGTTCCGTCCGACCGCAGCTTTCACGCGGCGCTCCATGATCCTCTTGGGAGTAGCGCTGGCGCTCGGGGGTTGCGGATTCGAACCGCTCTATGGGCATCACGGAGGCGCCAACGCCGCCGGCGAGTTCGACGCCGATCTCGCATCGGTCAAGGTCGGCTTGATCCCCAATCGGATGGGCCAGCAACTCGCGATATCGCTCCGCGACTCCTTCAATCCCACGGGCGTCTCGGTGCCCACCCGCTACCTGCTGGAGGTCGGGTTGACCACTTTCCGGAACGATCTCGGCATCCGCGCCGACGCAACCGCGGTGCGCAGCGAGGTGATCGTTGTCGCAAGCTACAGGCTGACCGATGTCAACGCGAAGAAACAGGTCATCAGCGGCAGCACCCGGGCCGTGAGCGCCTTCGACATCCTCAACAACGCCTACGCCACGACCGTCGCGCAGGAAGACGCGGGCGAACGCGCCCTCGAAGTGATTGCCGGCGACTTGCGCGAGCGGGTGGCGGTGTATATCCGCGAGCAGCGCGCTGCCGCGAGGGGCGCTTGAAGCTCGCGGGTGCGCGCATCCAAGCTTTTGTTACGGCATTCCTCGCAAAGCCCGATCCGAAATGGCGCGCGATCCTGGTCTACGGGCCGGACCAGGGCTTGGTGCGCGAACGCGCCGAAGCACTTGCCAAGGCCGCAGTGCCGGCGCTCGACGATCCCTTCAGCGTTGCTATGGTCCCCGGCGCGACCCTCGCGTCCGATCCGGCGCGCCTCAACGACGAGATGGCGGCGCAGAGCCTGGCCGGCGGACGCCGATTGTTGCGGGTGCGCGACGCCGGGGATGCGCTGGCCGAAACTTGCGAGGAGCTGCTCGAGGAACCGCCCGCGGGCGATTCACTCTGCATCATGGAAGCCGGCGACCTCGCCACGCGCTCGGCGCTTCGGCGAGTCTTCGAACGAGCCTCCAATGCGGCGGCGGTTCCATGCTACGTCGATGGCGCGCGCGAATTGGGGGATTTGATGCGCTCCGTGCTGGGAAGCCACCGCCTTGTCGCCAGCGCGGAAGCGCAGGAGTATTTGACGGACCATCTGGGCGCCGATCGCGGGGTAAGCCGAGCCGAGCTTGAAAAGCTCGCCCTTTATGCCGGCGATGGCCGGCGCATCGAGCTCGAGGATGCGCTCGCGGCGGTTGGAGACAGCGCCGCGCTCACGGCGGAGGATGCCGCGTTTGCCGCCGCCGAAGGCAATACCGAACGGCTCGAACGGGCGCTGAGCCGGGCCTTCGAGGAGGGCGAGAACGCAGTCGCGATTCTCCGCGGCGCGATGCGCCATTTCGAGCGGCTGCAGCTGACGGGGCTGCGGATCGCCGCGGGCAGCTCCGCGGAAGAGGCCATGCGCGTGCTGCGTCCGCAAATCTTCTTCAAGAATCAGGAGAGCTTTTCGGCGGGACTCCGACGCTGGCCGCCACGCCGCGCCGCCGTGGCGCTGCGACTGCTGCTCGAGGCCGAGCAGAACACCAAGCGCACGGGTTTCCCCGATCGTACGGTCTGCAGCGAATGTCTGCTGCGGCTCGCGCGCGGCGGTCAGGCGCAGGCGAGTTGAGGGAATGTCTCACGCTATCGGAGACAGAGGCTGATCCGAGTCAGTGGGTCGCCGCCGGCGGCGTCTCGCAGTCGCACGTTGCGGTTCAAATGAGGCAGATCAGCCCTGATGAAAATGAATCAGTTCAATTGGCATTCTGATCGGATAACTCGCGAAACTCCGGTCACGACGACCTATCGGAACACGCAAAATGTGCGCCGCTTCTTGCTATCTCAATGCGGCCCGCGTTTCCGGTTCGATCGGGCATTCAGGCTAGTGCTGTACGACCTGGTTTGAGCAGATTGGCTCAGCCGGCGGCAAGCTCGTAGAAGATCGGTTGCGCGGTGGGCAGGCTGAGCGGCAGCTCGGCATCGCGTGCTCGGGCGTCGTGCACGAGATGGATCCCCCGATCGCTGGACCTACGCCCAACGAGCTTCCGCGTGACTTGGTGAAGATGGCGATCTAGCGCCTCGGTCAGGCACCACTGCATTGTCTGCCCGAGGCGGGCCGCCTCGCGGCGCATGCCTTCCTGGCGCTGTGCATCGACCGTGATTGCGAGCTTGACCCTGGGCTCCAGCGCGGCGGTGCGCGGCGGCAGCGCCATCGACGGATGCAGCGGTGCGGCGGCCAGGAACGGTTCGGCGAGAAACCGATCGACCGCGTCGCGCATGAAGGCTTGTGCCGATTGTCCGAGCAACGCCGCGGTGCGATTGACGCGCTGGCGCTGCGCCGGCGAGACGCGGACCCAAAGACGAGGACGCGCGATCGTGGCCGGGGCCGCCGACGGAATTTCCACATCGGCGCTTGGCGTCGCTGGGCGGAACTCTTCCGCACTCGCATCGCCCTTCGCGAAGAAGAGCGGCTTCGCCTCCTCAGTGGCGCGAGGCTGCTCCTGCGGCGACTGCGTGGCGATGTGTCGGGCGGGAGTGCGGATGTATTGCTCGGCGCTGGCGTTGCCCTTGGCAAAGAAGAGCGCGCCCGGATCGATCACCGCGCTCGATTTCGGATGAGAAGAGGGCGCTTTCGCTCCAAGAGCGATCGAGACCGCAGTACGTTGCGTGGATCGGTCGAGAAGTGAAGAACCGAGAAGTGCGCGAGCGGTTGCCATTCGATCTCTCCAAGTCCCCCGCCCTACGCGAGAAAATATCGGCGTATCTCCGGTGATTGTCAAATAATATCGCCATTAATTTCAGTAAAAATCGTCGAGTATTTGAGTATAGTTTTCGCATCATTAAATATAAAATCGATTTACCTTTACCGGAGATTAATTCTCGCGCTGGCCGGTAAGAATTGAGCAAGCACAGGGAGACGAGTGCAGATCTCTTTCAGCGCCGACCCGTCATGGCCGGGCCAGTCGAAGACCAAATCCCAGCGCCGGGCAGCGGGCCTGGTCGCGCTTCAGTTGACTCTCTCTCCGAGCACCGAAGGTGGCGTCTGGCTCAGGCGTCGCAGCACGTCGTCGAGCTGCTCGAGGTTCTGAAAATGGATGGTGACCTTGCCGCGGCTGCCGTGTCGCTCGATACCGACGCTAAGGCCGAGGCTCGCCGAGAGGGCCTGCTCCACCGCGCGGGTGTCGGGGTCCTTCATTACCAAGGATGCGGCTGGCGGTGGTGCAGACCCCCGCTTCGCCAGGCGCTCGACCGCTCGCACCGAAAGGCCCCGCCGCACGGCTTCCTGTGCCAGCGCCTGCGGGTTGGCGGCGGTCAGAAGAGCGCGGCCGTGTCCCGCGCTCAGCTTGCGTTCATCCAGGAGCTGCTTTACCGGCTCGGGCAGATCGAGGAGCCGGATCATATTGGCGACGTGGCTTCGGCTTTTGCCCACCGCCTCGGCCACGGCATCCTGAGTATTCTGGAAATCCTCCATCAGGCGGTGGTAGGCGGCAGCTTCCTCAAGGGGTGATAGGTCCTCGCGCTGAAGGTTCTCGACAAGCGCGATCTCCAGCGCCTCGCGATCGCCAATATCGCGCAGCACGACCGGCACTTCGTGGAGTTGTGCCGCTTGCGCGGCGCGCCAACGCCGCTCCCCCGCTATGATCTCGTAGGCATCGATACTGCCGGGCGCGTGCCGTACCAGCAGCGGCTGTAGCACGCCCTTCTCCCGGATCGATTGCGCCAGCGCACTAATACTCTCGGCATCAAAGCGATGCCGGGGCTGGTAGCGGCCGGGCCGCAGTGCATCGACCCGAACCATCAGCGTCGCGGCCGGCGGCGGCGCATCCGTCTCGCCCAGCAGGGCCGAGAGCCCGCGCCCGAGACCCCGGCGCCGGACTTCCTCGATCATGCGCTGAGATGGTGCTCGCGCCGGAGCACCTCTCCCGCGAGATGCACATAAGCCTGTGCACCAGGGCAGCGCAGATCGTAGAGCAGGACTGGTTTGCCATGCGACGGCGCTTCGGAGACCCGCACATTGCGCGGAATGACGGTGTCATAAACCTTGCCGCCGAAGTGGTCGCGCACATCAGCAGCCACCAAGTCACTCAAATTGTTACGTTTGTCGAACATGGTGAGGACCACGCCCTGAATCTCCAGCGTTGGGTTCAGATGCCGCTTTACTCGCTCGACGGTGCGAATCAGGTGGCTGAGGCCTTCAAGGGCATAGAACTCGCATTGCAGCGGCACCAACACGGAGTCAGCGGCGACCAGGGCATTGAGGGTCAGAAGGCCGAGCGAGGGCGGGCAGTCGATCAGCACGTAATCATAGTCGAGATGTGATCGCCGCAATGCCTCCCGCAGCCGATACTCCCGGCGCTCGAGCTCAACCAACTCTACTTCAGCGCCCGAAAGATCCACGGACGCTGGCACGATCGAGAGGTGCGGCACCAAGGTCGTCACCGTCGCTTCGGCGATCGACCTGCCCGCCAGGAGAACCTCGTAGCTAGTGACGTTGCGGGCCTGGCGGGGAATGCCAAGGCCGGTGCTGGCATTCCCCTGGGGATCGAAATCGATGACCAGGACTTTCTTATGCACCGCCGCCATGGCCGTGGCGAGATTGATGGCGGTCGTCGTTTTGCCGACCCCACCTTTCTGATTCACGACCGCAAGGATGCGGGCGAGACGCGGTGTTTCAGCTCTCAGGAAATCCTGAGTCGTTTCGGCAGGGAGCATGCTGCAACCCCTCGACCCTCAAGATATGGCCCTGGGGATCGCTCAGACTCCCCAGAACTTGTGTCCGCATTATCCATTGGTCGCCGGCGCTGGTCAATTCATCCGCGAGTTCCCGACCCTTCAGAAAGAGGCCAATGGTCTCTGGCCCGGTAAACCGTGTGGCCCAGCTCAGCAATTTATCCAATGGCGCCAAGGCCCGAGCCGTCACGACGTCGGCCGCAAAGAGATCGACCGCCTCGATGCGCGCAGGATGGATCGTGACGGCAGTTCCTGTAATCCGCGCCACCTCGCGCAGAAACTCAGACTTGCGACGGTCCGACTCGATCAAGTGTACATCGCGCACGCCAAGGATCGCGAGAACGAGACCCGGAAGCCCCGCGCCACTCCCGAGGTCCACCAGGCTCGACGCATCCCCCGGGATGTGCCCATGAAGCTGGGCCGAATCGAGGATGTGGCGACGCCAGACCTCACCGAGGCTCGCAGCGCTCACAAGGTTGATCCGGTGATTCCAACGCGCGAGCAACTCCACATAGGCTTCGAGCCGCGCCATCGTTTCACGTGAAACATTCAGCGTCGCGGCGATGTTGGGCGGACACGGGATCATTGCCACCCGGTCAAGGGACGGGAGTTGTTCCGGGCTTAGGCAGCGCGGCGCACATACTTGAGCAACGCCACCAGCGCCGCCGGTGTTACGCCGGAAATGCGGCCGGCGGCGCCGAGGGTGGTCGGCTTCGCCTGCTGCAGCTTGCCTCTGATCTCGGCGGAGAGACTGCCGACTCGGTGATAGTCGAGGTCGGCGGGAAGCAGCAGCGCCTCATCCCGGCGGAAGGCACGGATGTCCGCCTCCTGGCGTTCCAGATAGCCGGCATAGCGGGCGTCGATTTCGATCTGCTCGGCGATTTCGGCCCCCATGTCTCGGAGCTCTGGCCAGACCAACGCAAGTCGCGGCACCGTCATCCCCGGCAGCGCCAAAAGTTCCCGGGCGGAGCGGGGCACGCCATCCTCGTTGACGGTGATTCCCTCTCGGCGCAGCGCCGGAGGCGTCTTGGTCAGGCGACCGACCAGTGTGCGGGCGGCCTCGAGAGCCCTTAGCTTGCGAGCAAAAGCTGCTACGCGTTCCGCGCCAACACAGCCGATGGCAATGCCACGCGGCGTCAGGCGCTGGTCCGCATTGTCGGCGCGAAGGACAAGCCGGTATTCGGCTCGGGACGTGAACATGCGGTAAGGCTCGTTCGTGCCGCGCGTCACGAGGTCATCCACCAGCACGCCCATGTAAGAGCTGGCACGGTCGAATGTGGCGGGTTCGCTGCCCCCCGCGGCGAGCGCGGCATTAATCCCCGCGATCAGCCCTTGAGCCGCCGCCTCCTCATAGCCGGTGGTGCCGTTGATCTGACCCGCGAAGTACAGGCCAGGGACGCGCCTGGTCTCAAGGGTGGGAAGCAGCTCGCGCGGGTCCACGAAGTCGTATTCGATGGCGTAGCCGGGCCGCAGCATATGGGCGCGCTCCAGCCCCGGAATGGTCGCGAGAAGGGCGAGCTGCGCATCGCGCGGCAGCGAGGTGGAAATCCCGTTCGGGTAAATGGTCGTGTCGTCGAGACCCTCCGGCTCCAGGAAAACCTGGTGCCGCTCGCGATCGGCGAACCGCACCACCTTATCCTCAATCGAGGGACAATAGCGCGGGCCCACCCCCTCGATTTGCCCGGAATAGAGGGGTGCCCGATGCAGGTTATCGCGGATGATCGCGTGCGTCGCAGGGGTGGTGGTAGTGATGTGGCAGGGGACCTGCGGCGTCTCGATGGAAGCTGTCAGGAACGAAAAGGGGCGCGGCGGATCGTCGCCGGCCTGCACCGCCAAGCCCCTCCAATCAATTGTGTGACCGTCGAGACGCGGCGGCGTCCCGGTCTTGAGCCGCCCCAGGACAAAGCCCGCGCGCGCCAGGGTTGCGGAAAGGCCGGTGGAGGGTGGCTCACCCACCCGCCCCGCCGGGATCTTTTCTTCACCGATGTGAATGAGGCCACGCAGGAAGGTGCCCGTGGTCAATACCACCCGTCCCGTTGGAATGAGCTCACCCTCTGCGGTGACCACCCCAGCCACGGCGCCGGATCGATCAATAACGACGTCCTCGGCCGCCCCTTCGCGAACCTCCAGGCCAGCAATCTCCGCCAAAATCGCCTGCATGGCCTGGCGGTAGAGCTTGCGATCTGCCTGGGCCCGCGGCCCCCAGACTGCCGGGCCCTTGCTGCGGTTCAGCATACGGAATTGGATACCCGCGCGATCGATCGCCCGACCCATAACGCCATCGAGCGCGTCGATCTCACGGACCAGATGACCCTTGGCCAACCCGCCGATCGCGGGGTTGCAGGACATCTCTCCGATCGTATCGCGCCGATGGGTCAGCAATAGGGTGCGCGCGCCCAGCCGCGCGGCAGCCGCCGCCGCCTCGCAGCCGGCGTGACCGCCCCCGACGACAATAACATCATAGCCTTGCATGGCGGTGCTTATGGCACGAATCGAGCCGGAAGTCGCTGTGTTTCACGTGAAACACCCTCACTTCCCGATGCAGAAATCGCGGAAGATGACGTCCAGGATGTCCTCCACGTCCACTCGACCGGTGATTCGACCAAGGGCGCGCGCAGCGACCCTTAAATCCTCGGCGGCCAGCTCAGGAAGCTTCCCATTCTCATAGCGGCGGAGCGCCGTCACGCATTCCTCGAGCGCGGCGCGGTGGCGGGCCCGCGTAATCACCGGCGCAGCCCCGGCCGAAGGCATCCGGGCGGCAATCTCAGTTGTGAGCCGCCCCAGCAGCTCACTCATCCCTTCGCCGGTTCTTACGGAAAGCCGAAGCGCCGCCCCGGTCCCACCTAATCTGTCGGCCCAATCCGCATGCGCGCCGGCAATATCCATCTTGTTGGCAATGACAATCGTATCGGCATCGACGAAGCCACCGACGAGCGAGTACTCCGTCAAGGGATTGCTGGCGTCCAGCACCAGCAGCTTAAGGTCTGCTGTCTGGGCGCGCGCCACGGCCCGGCGCACGCCCTCGACCTCGACCTGATCTGCGGCGCCACGCAATCCCGCGGTATCGGCGAGCAGCACAGGATACCCGCCTAAATCCAGGTGTACCTCGATGACATCGCGGGTTGTGCCCGCCGTTTCCGCGGTGATCGCCACGTCGCGCCGGGCGAGCGCATTCAACAAGCTCGACTTGCCGGCATTGGGCGGTCCCAGTATCGCGATCGCGATGCCATCACGCAGGCGCTCGCCGCCGCGGTTGTCGGCGAGATGGCCATCGATTTCACCGATCAGGGCAGTGATCGTCGTCGAAAGCTCTGAAACCAGGTTCGTCGGAAGCTCCTCGTCGGGGAAATCGATGAATGCCTCAAGGTGGGCGAGAGTGCGAAGCAATCGCAGGCGCCAATTCTCGTAAAGCCGTCCCAGCTCCCCCGAGAGTTGTCGCAGCGCTTGGCGCTGCTGTGCTGCAGTGTCGGCATTGACCAAATCAGCGACTGCCTCGGCTTCGGTCAGATCCAGTTTGCCGTTCTCGAAGGCGCGGCGGGTGAATTCGCCGGGCTCAGCCGGGCGCAGGCCCGGAATCCCCGCGAGTGCCTGGAGCAGACCCATGAGGACCGCACGTCCCCCGTGTAAATGAACCTCGACCATGTCCTCCCCGGTGTAGCTGTTTGGTGCTGGGAATTGAACCACGAGCGCCGAGTCCAATAACTCCGCTCTACCGGGGGCACGAAGGTCGGCTCGCGCCAAGCGGCGCGCAATCGGCACCCTCCCAGAGAGTGTCCGAAGCGCGGGTATCGCCTCTGTTCCTGACAATCGCACTACGGCGATTGCCGCGCGCCCAGCGGCTGTGGCGCAGGCGAAGATGGTATCCCTCGATCCCGACATGAAATGCCCGCAGGAAAACGGGTTGAGGCCTGGGGTGGCCGGCCCCAGTATAAGGAGCGGCGGCGCTGCCGCCTATTTCCGCCGATTCCCGATCAATCGCGAGGCCCCATGCCGCGCCAGAATTCCCTCGCCGCCGAGACCAGCCCTTATCTGCTTCAGCATAAGGATAACCCCGTCCACTGGCAGCCCTGGGGGCCCGAGGCTTTCGCGGCAGCCGAGCACGAGAACAAGCCGATCCTGCTCTCCGTCGGCTACGCCGCCTGCCACTGGTGCCACGTGATGGCTCATGAGAGCTTTGAAGACCCGCGCGTCGCGGCGCTGATGAACGAGAGCTTCATCAATATCAAGGTCGACCGCGAAGAGCGGCCGGACGTGGATACCATCTATCAGCACGCGCTCGCGCTGCTCGGCGAGCATGGTGGTTGGCCGCTCACCATGTTCCTGACCCCCGCGCGGGAGCCGTTCTGGGGTGGAACCTATTTTCCGCCCGAGCCGCGCTGGGGTCGCCCGAGCTTCACCCAGGTTCTCGCGGGGATCGCGAAGGCCTACGCCACCGACGCCGCCGGGATCGCCAAGAACGTGGCGGCCCTCAAGGAGGCGCTGCAGCAACTCACCCGGCCGACACAAGGCGACGGCATCAGCATCGAGCTGACCGATCGCATCGCCGAGCGCTTGACCCGCGAGATCGACTGGACCCACGGTGGCATCGGCGATGCACCCAAGTTTCCGCAGGCGAGCACGCTCGGTGTGCTCTGGCGCGGATACCTCCGCACTGGCACCGAGGCCATGCGGAACGCGGTCGCGCTGACCCTCGATCACATCGCTCAGGGCGGCATCTACGACCATGTGGGCGGCGGCTTCGCCCGCTATGCCGTGGACCAGCGCTGGCTGGTACCGCACTTCGAGAAGATGCTCTACGACAACGCACAGCTCATCGAGCTGATGACGCATGCGTGGCAGGAAACGCGAAGCCCGCTCTATGCCCAGCGTGTCGCCGAGACCATCGACTGGCTCGCGCGCGAGATGCGTCAGCAAGAAGGCGGATTCGCCTCGAGCCTCGATGCCGACAGCGATCACGAGGAAGGCAAATTCTATGTCTGGAGCGCCGAGGAGATCGACCGATTGTTGGCGGCGCGCGGGCAGCGCTTCAAGGAGATCTACGACGTCACGCCCGCCGGCAATTGGGAAGGGCACAACATCCTCAATCGCCTCGACCGTCTAACGCTGCTCGACCCCGCGACGGAGGCCGAGCTCGCGGAGGATCGCGCGGTGCTGCTCAAGGCGCGCGCCGCGCGCGTGCGTCCGGGCCTCGACGACAAAGTGCTGGCCGATTGGAACGGGCTGCTGATCGCCGCGCTCGCCTACGCCGCGCCGGCGTTCCAGCGCGCGGATTGGTTGGCGCTCGCGGAGCAAGCGTTTGCGTTTGTCGAACGTGCGATGAGCGCGAACGACGGGCGGCTCCGCCACAGCTATCGCGCGGGCGCGGCGCGGCATCCCGCGACCCTCGAGGACTACGCGAACCTCGCGCGCGCGGCGCTGCTGCTGGAGGAAGCCACGGGGAACCCGCATTATCGCACACGGGCGATCGAATGGGCCGAAGTGGTCGAGCAGCATTATGGCGATATGACCGGCGGATATTTCGTGGCTGCCGACGATGTCGAGGGGCTGCTGACGCGGCCTAAGATGGTGCAGGATTCCGCGACCCCCGCCGGAAACGGAACCATGGTCGAGGTTCTGGCGCGCCTCTATTTTCTCACGGGCGAGACTCGCTATCGCATGCGCGCCGAAGCCACCGTCAAAGCCTTCGCCGGCGATGTGCCGAAGAATTTCTTCCCCTTTGGATCGCTCATCAACGGGAACGAGATGCTGATGCGCGCCACGCAGATCGTGATTCGTGGCCGGCGCGGCGAAAGCGACACCGACGCTCTGATCGCCGCCGTACACGGCATTTCGTTGCCGACGCGTGTGCTCGCTGTCGTCGAACCGGGCGCGCTTCTGCCTGCGAATCATCCCGCCGCCGGCAAGGACCAGGTCGAGACGCGCGCCACCGCTTATGTCTGCCGCGGTCCGGTCTGCTCGCTGCCGCTCGCCGATCCCGCGGCGTTGAGCGAGGAGTTGGAGCGATGATCGTGACGCCGAACGCGCGTCATCGCGAGCGGAGCGACGGCATCCGGCATTCACCGCGAAGTGACGAAGGTCGCGAAGAGGGTCGAGAGCAGCGCGTCTTTGTCCTCTGCGCGCCTTCGTGTTGAAAATTTGCCGCTGGGTCGCTTCGGCTTCGCCTCGCGATGACGATCTAAGGAACATCTCATGACTCAACAACACACCATCACCATCGAGAGCCCGCTCGGTCCGCTGACGCTCGTGGAGGAGAGCGACGCGCTGACAGAGCTGCACTGGGGGCGCGCTGCGAGCGAGACCCCCACGCCCTTGCTGCAAGAAGCCGTCCGCCAGCTCGGCGAATATTTCGACAAGCGGCGACGGGATTTCGATTTGCCGTTTGCGCCGGCGGGTTCCGCCTTCGAGCGGAGCGTCTGGGCCGCCATGTCGCGCATTCCCTATGGCCAATGGCGCAGCTACGGCGATCTTGCGGCGGAGGTGCAGGGTCAGCCGCAAGCGGTCGGCGCCGCCTGCGGCAGCAATCCTCTGCCGATCTTGATCCCGTGCCACCGCGTGCTCGCGGCCGAGGGCCGCATGGGCGGCTACAGCGGCAAGGGCGGGCTCAAGACCAAGCAGGCGCTGCTGGTGCTCGAAGGCGCCCTTTTGGTGTGAGCACTGCTACGTTGCACCCGGCGCCGGAGCGCGCTACCGTAGCTTCATCAAGAGCCGGCCGCGGGGCGCTGCTCTCGGGCACCTCGCGCGGCGCAAAACGTCGTGTGGCGAGCCCTGGAGGAAACGATGAGCGCACACCGCAAACCCGCAGATGTCCGCGCCAACCTCAAACATCCGATCGTGGATGGCGACGGCCACTGGGTCGAGTTCAACCCGGTGTTCGCGGAGCGCATGCGCAAGGTCGTGGGCGACAAGGCGGCGGACGGTTTCCTTATGACCCAGCGACGGGTCCCGGATGCCCTCAGCCTCAGCATCGCCGAGCGCAAGCGGCGCGGAATCGCCATGGAGGGTTATTGGACCCGCCAGTCCACCAACACCCGTGACCGCGCGACGGCGCTGATGCCGCGGATGCTCTACGATCGGCTGGACGAATTGGGCATCGACTTCGCCGTCATCTACCCGACCTCCGGCCTCGGCATCCCCCGCATTCCCGACGACGAGACGCGGCGCGCCGTTATCCGCGGCTTCAACATCGTGACCGCCGACTTCTTCTCCAAGCTCAGCGATCGGCTGACCCCGGCCGCGGTCATCCCGACCTGGACCCCCGACGAGGCGATCGCCGAGCTGGAGTTCGTGACCAAAGAGCTGGGCGCCAAGGTCGCGATGTTCGGCGGCGCCATGGCGCGGCGGCTGTCCATCGCCAAGGACCTGGACCCCACGCTCGGCAAGTTCGCCGTCACCTATGAAGTGTTGGGGATCGACAGCGAGTACGACTACGACCCGCTCTGGCAGAAATGCCGCGAGCTCGGCATTGCACCGACCTTCCATGCGGGCGGCCGCGGATTCGGGCTGCGCAATCTCCCCGGCAATTTCACGTACAACCACATCGGACACTTCGCGGCCTCCGGCCACGCCATCGCCAAAGCCCTGTTCTTGGGCGGCGTCACCCGGCGTTTCCCTGATCTGCGCTATGCCTTCCTCGAAGGCGGCGTCGGCTGGGGCTGCCAGCTTTTCGCCGATCTGATCGAGCATTGGGAGCGGCGCGGGCGTGCGGGCATCGCCTATATGGACCCGAAGAAGCTCGACCGCCCACTGCTCAAGAACCTGGTCGAGAAGTACGGCTATGACGACTTCGCGGCTCAATTGGAACGCAATGACGGCTGGGTCACGCCCGAGGAGGACAAGCTCACCGGCGGCGTTCCCGAGCTCGACGATTTCGCGGCCTGCAAGATCACTCGCAAGGAAGACTGGATCGACCTCTACGCCAAGCCGTTCTATTTCGGCTGCGAAGCCGATGACCGCATGAACGTGACGGCGTTCGGCCGCTCGAACCCATTCGGCGCGCGGATCAATGCGATCTTCAGCTCGGATATCGGTCACTTCGATGTGCCGGACATGATGAGTCCCGTACCGGAGGCCTATGAGCTGGTCGAGGATGGTTTCATCACCGAGGATGATTTCCGCGATTTCACTTTCGCCAACGCGGTCCGGCTTTGGGGCACGCAAAACCCGCGCTTCTTCGAAGGCACATCGGTTGCGAAGCAAGCAGCCGAGGTGTTGAAGGCCCAGCCCGCTCGGGTCGCGGCAGAATAGAAATCCAGGGCGCGGTCCGATCGGGTCGGGCCGCGCTCCGTTTTTCTCGTATTTCTTGCTCGATCGAACATCTGGCAGCAGCAATCAGCGGTGGCGGGTTTCACCCGCCCTACGGATTCTTGTCGTGTAGGGCGGGCAAGCGGAGCGCAACCCGCCGCTTCTGCCTGGCGGCAGCAATCAGCAATGGCGGGTTTCACCCGCCCTACGGATTCTTGCCGTGTAGGGCGGGCAAGCGGAGCGCAACCCGCCGCTTCTGCGCGAGCAATTGCTCCCCCCGTGACAAGCGCCGCATCCCCCGAGTAAGGTTCCGCATCCACAAGACAATGGGAGGAGCGGTGATGACCGACGTGACCATCCGTGCCGCCGATGGCGGCAGCTTTATGGGCTATGTGGCGCTGCCGAGTGCCGGCAAGGGACCGGGCGTGGTGGTGATCCAGGAGATCTTCGGTGTCAACGCGGTGATGCGCGCGATCGCCGATGGACTTGCCACGCAAGGTTATGTGGCGCTCTGCCCCGACCTCTTCTGGCGCCAACAACCCGGCATTCAGCTCACCGATAAGACTGATGCCGAGTGGGCGCGCGCTTTCGAGCTATACAAGGGCTTCAACGAGGAGAAAGGCGTCGACGACCTCAAATCCGCCATTGCTACCTTGCGCGCCGACAAGCGTTGCAGCCGCAAGATCGGCACCGTGGGATTCTGCCTCGGCGGCAAGCTCGCTTACCTGACCGCGACGCGTACCGACGCAGACTGCGCCGTCGGATATTATGGCGTCGGCATCGAGAATGCGCTGGGCGAAGCCGCCAACATCAAGAAGCCGCTCATGCTGCACATTGCCGAGAAGGATCAGTACTGCCCGGCGGAGGCGCAGGCGAAGATCAAGGCGTCCCTCGCCGGCAATGCCAGGGTGACCTTGCATCATTATGCCGGCATGGACCACGCCTTCGCGCGCGTCGGCGGGCAACACTACGACAAGGCCGCCGCCGATCTCGCCAACAGCCGGACCGCGGCGTTCTTCAAGGCGAATCTTGCGGGTTAGTGAAAATGCTTTGAAGGAGATTGGGGGGATGATGGGGTGATCTGGGGATAAGACCTCGGTTTCAAAACAAGGCTCGCCCGCGGGGATCACACACACTTTCGCCTCCATCCCCACATCTCCCTAATATCCCGCGATCCCCCTTCGCTTTTTCGGTCGCAACACAGATGCACCGATAGACACAGATGGAAACAGACTTAGTCAACAAGCCCCGCCCGTGCTCCCGCCTATCCCTGTACATCTGTGTTGATCTGCGCCGATCGGTGTATCCTGTACCGGAACAGCGTCTAGAGTTTCCGTAATTTGATTCGGTCGTTCCGGCCTCGGATTGTCAATCACACGCTGGCAATAACCTCACCAACACCAAAAGGGAGACACCCATGACCCACGCCATCCGCTTCCACAAACCCGGCGGCCCGGAAGTCCTCGTCTGGGAGGAGGTACAGCTCGGCAAGCCCGGCCCCGGCCAGGCGCGCGTGCGCCACAACGCCGTCGGCCTCAACTTCGTCGACATTTACATCCGCTCCGGCCTCTATCCGAGCCAGCTGCCGAGCGGTCTCGGTGGCGAGGGCGCGGGTGTGGTCGAGGAGGTGGGACCCGACGTCACCTATCTGAAGCCCGGCGACCGCGTCGCCTACGGCAGCAGCCCGCCCGGCTCCTACTCCGAGGCTCGGCTCATACCGGCCGACCGCCTGGTGAAGCTGCCGGCAGGCATCAGCGACCAGCAAGCGGCTGCCATGATGCTCAAGGGCATGACCAGCGCCTACCTGCTGCTGCGGACATACAAGGTGAAGGCGGGCGACACGATCTTGTTCCACGCTGCGGCGGGTGGCGTCGGCCAGATCGCCTGTCAGTGGGCGAAGGCCTTGGGCGCCACCGTCATCGGCACCGTCGGCAGCGACGCCAAGGCCAAGCTTGCGCGCGATCACGGCTGCGATCACCCGATCGTCTACACGCGCGAAGACTTCGTCGCGCGGGTCAACGAGATCACCGGCGGCAAGAAGGTACCGGTGGTCTATGACAGCATCGGCAAGGACACCTTCATGAAATCGTTGGACTGCCTCGCGCCCCTGGGATTGATGGCCTCGTTCGGCCAGGCCTCGGGACCGGTCGGCCCGATCGATCTCGGTATCCTGGGTCCTAAGGGTTCGCTTTACGTGACCCGCCCGACTCTCAACACCTACGCCGCCAAGCGCGACGACATGGTGGCTCTGGCGAATGCGCTCTTTGAGGTCGTGCAATCCGGCAAGGTGAAGATCAACGTCAACCAGACCTATCCGCTCAAGGAGGCGGCGCGCGCCCACACCGATCTGGCGTCACGCAAGACCACGGGTTCGACGGTTTTCACGATCTAGGACGCCGCTTGGCGCGATCCCTCTCCCGCAGGGAGGGGGATCGCACCAGCCGCGTCCGGTTGCCGGCCGCTTATTGCTTCTGTTCAAACACTTCCTTGGCGACGAGCGCCGCCGACATCGCCGTGGGCCATCCCGAATAAAAGGCGAGATGCGTGATCAATTCCGCGATCTCGTCTTTGGTGACGCCATTGCCCAGCGCACGCTCCAAATGCCCGCGTAGCTGCTCGGTTCGGTTCAGCGCCACCAGGGTCGCGACGGTAATAAGGCTCCGATCGCGCTTCTTGAGCCCGGGGCGCTCCCACACGTCGCCAAAGAGAACCTTCTCGCTCAGATCGACCAGCTTCGGTACGGTACCGCGGACTCGCTCGCGCGCCGCTGATGTCGGGGCTTGTGTCGTCATCTCCTCCTCCTTGTCGCTGAAAATTTCGTGCGGGCAGCAAAGCTGTCCTTGGGGTCCCGCACGCTAACAGGTTTTGCGCGGCGGCGCCCGCCGTTTGACCAAAAGCTCCCGCACGATCGCTTTGAGCCGCCGTAAGGTAGCGCCGTGGCTGAGGCCCGTTGGCACCACCCAGGTGGCGCGGCGGCGTTTCTCCGCGTCGGGCATCTGCTGCGCGCGGATCGCACGGAACCGCGCCTCGGTCATCCCCGGTCTCCGCATGACGCGTTGTTGCTGCAACCAGGGGGGTGCGCTTACGACGACGACCCCATCGCATCGCTCCTCGCCGTTGGTCTCGAACAGCAAGGGGATATCGAGCACGACGATCGGGACCCGCCGGCGCCTTGCCGCCGCCAAGAAACGTGTCTCCCCCGCGCGCACCAGCGGATGCAGAATCGATTCGAGGTGCCTGAGCGCCGGTGGATCGCCGAACACCTTGCGGCCCAGCACCGCGCGGTCGATACGCCCGTTGGCCAGCGCTTCCGGGAATGCGCGCCCCACCGCGGCGACGGCGGCGCCTCCCGGACCCAGCAGACGATGCACCGCGGCGTCCGCATCATGCACGGGGACTCCGAGACGGCGCAGCATTGCCGCTGCCGTGCTTTTGCCCATGCCGAGGGATCCCGTGAGCCCCAGCACGATCATCGCGGCAGCAGTCCCTGATCGCGCAAGAAGGCCAGCAGCGGTAACAGCGGAAGTCCCAGAATCGTGAAGAAATCGCCTTCCGTTCGCTCGAACAACTGCGCTCCCAATCCCTCCAGGTGATAGGCGCCGACCGCTTGCAGAAGGTCCTCGCCGCCGGCCTCGATATACCGGCTGATGAATCCCTCGCTCAACGGCCGCATCGATAGCGCGGCGCGATCGACATGACGCCAGATCACCGCGCCGTTGCGAGCCACTGCCGCCGCGGAGACGAGGTGGTGTCGCCGCCCCGCCAGCGCCGCGAGCTGGGCTGCGGCACTGGCGCGATCCTTCGCCTTGTCGAAGAACGCACCGTCGCATTCCAGGATTTGATCGGCACCCAACACCAAGAGGTTCTTGTGCCGCGTCGAGACGCGGAGCGCCTTTGTCTCCGCCAACGCCGTCGCGCACTCCGCTGCATCGCCGCCGGCGGCGCGCAGGGACCGCTTTATTTCGTCCTCGTCGATCGTTGCCGGATCGACGGTGACTGCAATCCCCGCTGCTTGCATCATCCGACGTCGAGTCACGCTTGCGGAGGCCAGCACGACCGCCTCCCTCGCGAGCATCAGGCGTCCTCGCGTCCCTGGCGTTGCGCCATCAGCTTCAATATTGCCGCCGCGGTCTCCTCGATCGACCGGCGTGTCACGTCGATCACCGGCCAACGATGCTCCGAAAACAGTCGCCGCGCAGAGCTCACCTCGGCGCGCACCGCTTCTATATCCGTGTAGTCGGTACCTTGATCGGGCTGCTGTTGCAGCATGGAGAGCCGGTTGCGTCGGAGCTGAATGAGGCGCTCGGGATCGTTGGTCAATCCCACGACGAGCGGATGCTCCGCACGCAGCAGTTCGGGCGGCGGTGCGACACCCGGCACCAACGGTACGTTGGCGGCTTTGACGCCGCGATTGGCCAGGTAGAGGCATGTCGGCGTTTTCGAGGTACGCGACACGCCCACGAGCACAACGTCCGCATCATCGAGGCCCCAGGCGGATTGGCCATCGTCATGAGCCAGCGCGAAGGTCATCGCGTCGATGCGCTGGAAGTATTCGCTATCGAGAAGATGCTGTTGACCCGGAAGGCCGCGGCTCTTACGCCCGAGTTGCCCAGCGAACACGGCGATTACCGGGTCAAGCACCGGAATCACCGGCACTTGCAGGCGCCGGCAGCCCTCCTGCAAGAGACCGCGCAACTCCTCGTCCACAAGGGTAAAGAGCACGATGCCGGGGTTGGCTTCTACCCCCGCGATGACCCTCTCCATCTGCGTCCCCGTTCGCACCATTGACCAGATGTGTTCAACCGGTTCCACCTCTTCAAATTGCACCAAGCATGCTCGTGCAACCGAGTGAACGGTGTCGCCGGTAGAATCGGAAACGAGGTGAAGATGGACACGGGTCACGCTCATGGAGACAGTCCTGTGGACGAGTCCCTTATTACATTCGCATCTTCCTTCAACATTCAACACAGCTCATAGCAGCTCACAACGACCCTCGCTAGTGACGGCCAATCCATACTCCCGTATATAACTTTTTCTACCGATGGGAATCTCGCGGATTATTTCACGCCAACCCTAACTATCCTCGATTTCCCCGCTTTTCTAAGGCCTCACCAACCCCCTGGCGATCACCAGATCACCACATCTTTCAACAGACCGACGCTCGCCTTCCCGAAACTGAACCCGCATCTTAGCAATTTCCGCCGATTCGATAATCCCCGTGACTCACGCCGCTACTACCACTTCATCTTTTTATTCTATTTAATCAGGGTTTATGATGCCTGGCGAAAAAACCCTGCTGCGCGCGCTCGCGGGCGAGACATTGACGCCACCACCGATCTGGCTGATGCGTCAGGCGGGACGTTATCTCGCAGAATATCGGGCACTGCGCGAAAGAGCGCCCAACTTTCTCACGTTTTGTCTGACCCCAGAGCTTGCGGCAGAGGCGACTTTGCAGCCGGTGCAACGCTTTGGGCTGGATGCCGCGATTCTGTTCTCGGACATTCTGGTTGTGCCATATGCGCTGGGACAGCGCGTCGACTTCAGTGCGGGGGAAGGTCCGCGACTCGATCCGGTTCGCGACAACCGAGCCGTCGAAGCATTGCGCAGCGATAATGTGGTTCAGTCGTTGGCGCCGGTGTTTGAGACCATCCGCTGCATCAAGGCGGCACTTGATAGAAGCGTGGCGCTGATCGGATTTGCGGGATCGCCGTGGACCGTTGCAACCTACATGATCGAAGGAGGCAGCAGCCGAGATTTTGCTTTTGCCAAGCGCTATGCATATGCCGATCCCTCTGGCTTTTCGGTGCTGATCGATCGTCTGGTACGGGCCACAGTGGACTATCTCGCGGCACAAGTCGCGGCAGGGGTTGAGGTGGTACAGCTCTTTGATAGTTGGGCCGGCGTGCTGCCGCAGGCGGCTTTCCAGCGCTGGGTGATTGATCCCACGTCCGCGATTGTGACGGCACTGCACCGGCGCTGTCCGGGCATTCCCATAATCGGCTTCCCGCGCGGGGCGGGTCTCATGGCAGAAGAGTATCTTCGCGCGACCGGCGTCGATGCCATCAGCCTCGACTCAACGATGCCGCTGGAGTGGGCACGCGATCATGTACAGGTCTTTCGCCCGGTTCAGGGGAATTTAGATCCGGTGCACTTGCTCGCGGGTGGCGCGGCAATGGAAGAGGCAACACGTGCGATCTTGTCTGTCTTGGGAAAAGGGCCGCTGGTGTTCAATCTCGGCCATGGAATCCTCCCGGAAACTCCGCCTGAGCACGTGGAGGCCTTAGTGACCGAGGTCCGTCGGAGCGCGCGCTCGGGATGACACGGGTAGCGGTGGTGCTGTTCAATCTGGGTGGACCAGACAGGCTCGAGGCTGTCGAGCCATTTCTAAGAAATCTCTTTTACGATCCAGCCATTGTTCGGTTGCCGGCTCCAATGCGTTGGATATTGGCGAGACTGATCGCGCACCGGCGTGGACCGGTTGCACGCGATATCTACCGTCAGATCGGCGGCGCGTCACCGATCCGCGCCAATACCGAGGCTCAAGCGGCCGCACTGCAGGAGGTGCTGGGCGGTGACTTTCGTGTCTTCGTGGCGATGCGCCATTGGCATCCTTTCAGCGCTGAGACCGCCGCCGCGGTCAAGGCTTGGTCGCCGGAGCGCATCCTCCTCTTACCGCTCTACCCGCAATTCTCCACGACGACGACCCGGTCCTCATATCGGGCCTGGAAAAAGGCAGTGGATGCGGTCGGGCTTGCCGTGCCGACCCGCCTTCTCTGCTGTTATCCAACAGACACCGGTTTTGCTGCCGCTATAGCGGAGCCGCTCCGGCGCGCACTCGAGGAAATGCCGCCCTCTACGCGCGTGTTGTTCTCTGCCCATGGACTACCGCAGAAAATAGTCGACGCTGGGGACCCCTATCCTTGGCAGGTGCAGCGCAGCGTCGATGCCGTACGTACGGCACTCGGTCGCGACTGCGAAGCCGTCATCTGCTATCAGAGCAGAGTGGGTCCGCTCCAATGGCTAGAACCGAGCATCGATGCGGAGATCCGGCGCGCCGGCGCCGTGAGACGGCCTCTGATCGTGGTACCGATCGCGTTCGTCTCCGAGCATTCCGAGACCCTGGTGGAACTCGACCGCGACTATCGGCGGCTCGCGGACGAGGTGAGCGTGCCGAGTTATCGGCGGCTTGCGACCGTGGGGACCGCACCGCTTTTCATCGCGGGGCTGGCGCGGCTGGTCCGTGAAATGCTCGGCCAGGAACCCGGGACCGGTACTGCCGATGGCAAGCGATTGTGCCCCTCGGACTATCGGGATTGCCCCTATTCGACCGGTACATGCGGATGAGCGTACTGGCGGCGTTTTATCTGTGGATCAAGGCGTTGCATGTGATCAGCATGGTTGCGTGGATGGCGGGTCTGCTCTATTTGCCGCGGCTCTTCGTTTACCACGCCGATGCCGCGGCCGGTTCGCCGACGGCCGAGACCTTCAAAGTGATGGAACGCCGGTTGCTGCGCGGGATCATGAACCCGGCCATGATCGTGACCTTGCTCTTCGGCATTCTCCTCGCGCTGGTGCCCGGGGTTGTGGATTGGGGCCAAGGATGGATTTACGCCAAGCTCGCTCTAGTCGCCGCGCTGGTTTATTACCATCACAGGCTTGCCCGCTGGCGGCGCGACTTCGAGCGCGGAGAGAACCGCCGGCAGCCGCGCTTCTTTCGCTTCATGAACGAGATACCGACGCTGATCTTGATCGCGATCGTGGTCTTGGTGGTGGTAAAACCTTTTTAACATTGCCGCAGCGGATCGGATTTGACTTATCGGGCGGCTTTGACTAATTGATTGTCAGCGCACCCCGCGTGCGTCCTCCAGGCCCTCTTCGACCATCTCTTCACAGCCCGCAATCTCGGCCGCCTGGTTCGAAAAGGGCATCCCTCCTTGACGGTAGCGGCGCGCGCGGCGCGCTGCTGATCTCTTGTTTCTCTCCAACGATTACCACAAATGAATCTTCAAGAACTCAAGCGCAAAACCCCCGCCGACCTCCTGGCCTTTGCCGAGGAGCTGCAAATCGAGAACGCGTCCGCGCTCAGAAAGCAGGACATGATGTTCGCGATTTTAAAGCAGCTCGCGGAAAACGACGTCGCCATACACGGCGACGGCGTGCTGGAAATCCTCCAGGACGGGTTCGGCTTCCTACGCTCGCCCGAAGCCAATTACCTCCCCGGTCCTGACGATATTTATGTCAGCCCAAGCCAGGTGCGCCGGTTCGGCCTGCGCACCGGCGACACCGTCGAGGGTCAGATCCGCGCGCCCAAGGACGGCGAGCGGTATTTCGCGCTTATCAAGGTCAACCAGATCAATTTCGATGATCCCGACCGGGTGAAGCATCGCATCAACTTCGACAACCTGACGCCGCTTTATCCCGAGGAAAAGATCAAGCTTGAGCTGGACGATCCCACAAAGAAGGACCTTACCACTCGGGTCATCGATCTTGTGACGCCGCTTGGCAAGGGGCAGCGCGCTCTGATCGTGTCGCCGCCGCGCACCGGCAAGACGGTGATGCTGCAGAACATCGCGCACGCCATCGCGAAAAATCACAGCGAGGTCTACCTGATCGTGCTGCTGATCGACGAGCGGCCCGAGGAAGTGACGGACATGGCGCGGTCGGTCAAGGGCGAGGTCGTGAGCTCGACCTTCGACGAACCGGCCGTGCGCCATGTGCAAGTGGCCGAAATGGTGATCGAGAAGGCAAAACGCCTGGTCGAGCACAAGCGCGACGTGGTGATCCTGCTGGACTCGATCACGCGTCTGGCGCGCGCCTACAACACAGTTGTGCCGTCCTCCGGCAAGGTGCTGACCGGCGGCGTCGATGCGAACGCGCTGCAACGGCCAAAGCGCTTCTTTGGCGCGGCGCGCAATATCGAGGAGGGTGGCTCTCTCACCATCATCGCGACCGCGCTCATCGACACCGGCTCGCGCATGGACGAGGTGATCTTCGAGGAGTTCAAGGGCACCGGCAACTCGGAGATCGTGCTCGACCGCAAGGTCGCGGACAAGCGCACCTTCCCGGCGCTCGACATCACCAAATCCGGCACCCGCAAGGAAGAGCTGCTGGTGGACAAAGCGGTGCTCTCGAAGATGTGGGTGTTGCGCCGTGTGCTGATGCCCATGGGGCCGGTGGACGGCCTCGAATTCCTGATCGACAAGCTGAAGCAGTCCAAGAGCAACGCGGACTTCTTCGAGGCGATGAATACGTAGCGCGTTTCCTGCGGCGAGGCCAAATTTTGCAGCAGCCGCACCTAGATAAAAATTAGGCACGCAAAACGATTCTATGGGGGACTGATTGCTCTTAGAAAGAGCCCCCTTGTTACCTACAATTGGTTGTGCAATGATTCTCCGAGCGCGATAGCTGGCGGGGATTTTGGTGGCGACAGCCGCACATTCGGAGCCTCAGGCTCCCGATGATTTGGTGGTCATTGCAAGACGGGAATTGGACAATCTGAAGCGCGCTTTTCATGCTGGCATGACCAATGATGTGAAGGTTGACCATGCACTCAAGGCCACAGAAGCGGCACTTAAGGCGATCATTTGGAAACGAGAAAAGTGGCCGGCTTGGCCCAAGCGCGAACGACGGTTCAAATTCCTCTACGGACATAACTACGAAGGGATGTTGGACAGAACTGAGCTACGAATACACATGCAAGGGAATACCGTTCGATGGGCTTCATGGCAGACGCTCGTAAATGCCGCGCTTAAGCAATATCGCTATTCGCCCGTTCTCCCGACAGACAGGGAAACGCATGCCATCGCCAAAGCAGCACGCGCAATCGATGATGAGGGGGTCGTTCCATGGCTGTTAAAGCGCTACGCCGAGATCAAATAGCCTTTGGTCGTGCCGTACTTCTGGCCACCGATTCTGTCGGTATGGCTGCAGAGGGGGCACTTTGGTTATATGACCGGAAGGACGATACGTGGCGCTATTTCCTTGTTACGTCGCTACTCGGACGCATCGGAGGGAGGGAAATTTACCTACGCCTCAATGAGGCGCTGACCAAAAAACTTTCAGAACATGAGACTATAGATTTTATGTTCTATATCGCGTCACCGGATGATCAGCTAATTGAGAAGCTCCGTTCCAGATTCCAGACCGCGCGCTATGCCTCAGACCCGAAGCGGAGCAATCGGCCTCAGGTTTGTATCTATCGACTCGCTCCGCGTATGGACGATGGCGCAGTAAAAACTACGCAACGACGCTTCCGTCGTGAGTCCAGAGAACTGGCCACTGCTTAGTTTACGACCTCGCGCGGCAGAAACGACCCCAGCACCTGCATCGTCTTAGGCGTTCCGCGCATGCGGTAGTGCTTGAGACGTGCGGAAGTGCCGCGACACCGGGATATCCGCAACGAAATCGTTGTATTTGATTGGAATAAGTACAATGCGTGCATGTTATTTCCGCAGCAGAGCCGCGCCGCGCCTGGATGGCTCGGCTGGTCACAGGGGGACCTCGCGAAGCGCGCGAGGGTGTCGCTGAGTGTGGTTCGGGATATTGAGAAAGGTTGAAGGAAGCCGATTGCAAACAAACGCAGAGCTTTGCGAGATGCTTTGGAGAGCGCTGGAATCCGTTTTGTCTTTGATCTCTACCTAATGCCGCAAAAAACGCTAGGCGCTCTTGTGCGCACTTGCGGCGTGGCGCATCCGCCAGAGCACTAGGGTCGCGGACCACAGCAGCATCGCTGCAAGCGCCGCCAGCATGCCGAATGGGCTGCCGAGCGGCACGGCGGTCAGATGCAGCACCAGGCATCCCAACGAAAAACCCGGCATGGCCCGAAGCGCCCCCGCCATCGTAGCTGCCGCGACCCTGCCGCCGAGGCGCGGATGCAGCGCCAGGATCAAGCTGCTGAAGGTCACCGGAAACAGTGCGGCAATGCCGGTGAGCGAGGGCCCGAGCAGCGGGCTCAACCCCACCACCGTGACGACCAGCAAGCCCACCATCAGCGCGGTCAACGGCAATTCGTACCAGCGGCGCTCCGAACGGCGCGCGGGAAGGCCGAGGTCGATACGACCCGTGAGCCAGATGGCGCCTCCGTAGCCTGCCGCATTCAGCACCACCGCGATCACGACCGTCGAAGGCAAGAGCCGGATCAGGGCGGCACCCGCCAACCACAGCAGAAGCGCCGGTCCCCAACTCGCGAGCACGCCGTGGCGCGGCGCGAGCAAGACATAGGCGCCCAGGAATACCGCGCCCGCGGCGCTCGCCGCCGCACTGCCGAGCGCGCTTGCCGCGATGAAGCTAGGGGTCTCCTGGAGCGAAAGCAGCAGATAGCTCGGCCCGGCCGAGACCGGGAGACAGGCGATCAGCGCCCCGAAGAACGGCCCCGCGCGCTCCGCCGTGAAGGCAGCCGTCAGCACCACGATCATGGTGAGCAGGATCTTGAGTGCGACCAAGCCCGGGTCGATCATCATGGGATTGCGATGCTCAGATCTCGATCTGGCCGCCCAGCTCCACGACGCGATTTGAAGGGATGCGGAAGAATTCCGTGGCGTTCAGCATGTTGGAGGTCATGAACGAGAACAGGATGCGCCTCCAGCGCGGCAGCCGAGGTTCGGTGCCGGCGACGATTTTCTCTCGGCCGAGGAAAAACGAGGTTTCCATCAGATTGAAGCGGAACTGCATGAGGCGGAGCTGCGCCAGCGCACGGGGAATATTGGGATTGTCGGCGAAGCCGTAGTGGACCACGACGGTATGAAAACCGTGTGTGAGGTGGTGGATCGTGAAGCGCTGCTCGTCGGCGACGTGCGGGATGTCCAATGTCGTCACATTCATCAGCACGACCCGCTCGTGCAGCACCTTGTTGTGCTTCAGGTTGTGCAGCAACGCCGCCGGCACACGCTCGACGTTGCCGGTCATGAACACGCCGGTGCCCGGCACGCGCGCGGGATGCCCGGGCCGCAAGGTGTCGAGGAAGTCGGCGAGCGGGAACGCGTCGCGCTGGCGCTCCGCCGTCACCAATGCGCGGCCGCGCATCCACGTGGACATCGTAAGGTAGACCAGTGCCGCGACCGCCAGCGGAAACCAACCTCCCTCCTCGATCTTGAGAAGGTTCGAGCCGAAGAAAGTCACGTCCACGATGAGGAAGGCCCCGAACAGCAACGCCGCGAGCACCAGATTCCACTTTCTGACCCCCGCCATATAGATGAACGCCAGCAGGGTCGTGAGCGTCATCGTCCCGGTCACCGCGATGCCATAGGCGGCACCGAGGTTGTCCGAGGATTTGAAGCCCAGCACCAGCGCCACCACCGCCACCAACAGGAACAGGTTGATCACCGGCACGTAGATCTGGCCGCGCTCCTGCTCGGAGGTATGGCGGATCTGGAGGCGCGGCAAATACCCCAATTGCACGGCCTGCTGCGTCATCGAGAAAGCCCCGGATATCACGGCCTGCGACGCGATCACCGTCGCCGCCGAGGCGAGCACGACCATGGGATAGAGGCCCCAATGCGGGACCAGGCGAAAGAACGGGTTGTCGAGCGCTTCAGGACTGCGCAGCACCAGCGCGCCTTGGCCGAAATAGTTGAGGATGAGCGCGGGGAACACCAGGTCGAGCCAGGCCACTCGGATCGGATGGTTGCCGAAGTGCCCCATGTCGGCATAGAGCGCCTCTGCGCCTGTGACCGCCAGTACCACCGCGCCCATCAGGATAAAGCCATGCGCGGGATCGCGGGCCAAAAGGTCGAGGCCATAAAGCGGATTGAGCGCCCAGAGAATGCGCGGCTGCTCCAGGATCTCCACGGCGCCGAGGAGGCCGATTACCGAAAACCACAGCACCATCACCGGGCCGAAGAATCCCCCCACCAGGGCCGTGCCGCGCTGCTGCAGCACGAATAGGCCGATGAGCACCACCAAGGTCAGCGGTATGACATACGGGTCAAACAATGGCGTCGCGATCTTTAAACCCTCGAATGCACTCAGCACCGAGATCGCCGGCGTAATGACCCCGTCGCCGTAGAACAGCGCCGCTCCTATGAGCCCCGCCATCAGGATCAGCCGATGGCGCCGCCCGCGCCGGCTCGCGCTGCGCAGTGCGAGCGCCGTCAAGGCTAGAATCCCGCCTTCGCCGCGATTGTCGGCGCGCATGATGACGATCACGTATTTGATCGTCACCACCACGGTCAGCGACCAGGCGATCAGAGACAGCACGCCCAAGACGCCGTCGGGGGTCACGGAACCCTCGACGTTGAAGCACTGCTTTACCGTGTAAAGCGGCGAGGTCCCGATGTCGCCATAGACGACCCCGAGCGCCCCCAGGACGAGGCTGTTCCGGGCCTTTCTCAAGGCCGGCGACTTCTCGACCGCGGTCTGTGTCATGCCTGTCCCTACGGAGGAACACGGGGAAGAGCGCCGGTGTTTAATCCCAAAGCACAGGTCGTGCAACCAGTGCAAGTAAGGTAACCTAGAAGTAGGCTAGGAAATCTCGCCGGGACCCAAGATGCGCGTTGCCGGCAGGAACACGGTTGCCGCCGTCCCCTGACCGGGGCTACTGCGCAGCTCGAGCGTTCCACCGTGCAACTCGGTCATCGCCTTGGTGAGCGGCAGACCGAGGCCGGTGCCCTGGTACTTGCGTGCAAGCCGGCTGTCAATTTGGCCGAAGGGGCTCAACGCGGTTTCCAGATCCTCGGGAGCAATGCCAATTCCGGTGTCGCTGACGCAAACGCGGAAACCCCGCGGATCGGCCGTGGCCGAAATCGTGATGGAGCCGCCGCCGGGCGTGAACTTCACCGAATTGGAGAGGAGGTTGATGAGAATTTGCTTCAGCCGGCGGCTGTCGCCGCGCAATGCCGGAAGCTCGGGGGCCAACTCCACGCGCAGCTTGACACCGGCGGTCTCCGCGCGCTCGCGCATCAGCCTGACACAGCTATCGACCACCGCGCCGAAATCCACGGTCTCGTCGGTGATCTCGACCTTGCCGAACTCGATTTTCGCGACGTCGAGCACGTCGTTGATGAGATTGAGAAGGTGCAGACCACTGTCGCGAATATCGCGCGCGTAGTCGGCGTACCGCGCATCGCCGAGCGTGCCGAAGAGCTGGCCCACGAGCACGTCGGAAAAGCCGATGATGGCGTTGAGCGGCGTGCGGAATTCGTGGCTCATATTAGCCAGGAATTCGGTCTTGCTGCGGCTCGCAAGCTCGGCCTCGTCCTTCGCGCGGCGCAGGTCGCGCTCGACGCGCCTGGTCTCGGTGATGTCGTTGTAGGTGATGAGAATGCCGCCGTCCGGCATCCGCACGCGACGCTGTTCCATGACCGTGCCGTCGGGGCGTCGCCGCTCCCGGATCGGCGGGTCGAGCTTGCGCAATTGCTCCATGCGGCCACGGATCAGGGTCTCGATATCGCCCGCACCGTATTCGCCGCGGTTGCCGATGGCGCGGAACAGCTCGATGACGGGCTTTCCGGTCTCGACGACGTCCGGCTCGACATCGAGCAATTGCAGCAGGCGGTAGTTCCATGCCTTCACGCACAGATCGGCGTCGAGCACCAGCAAGCCCTGCTGCATGTTGTCGAGCGTCGCCTGCAAGAGCTGCGTCTTCTCGGCGAACTCCTGCTCGCGCCGCTTCAAGTCCGTGATGTCGATCTGCATCAGCACCGTTCCGCCCTCGGCGGTCGGTCGCTCGCTGATGTGATACCAGCGGCCATTGTGGGGACGCCGAATGATCCAGGAGTCGAACAGGCCGTGACGACGTATTCGCTGCCGCCGCCACGCTTCGGCGGCTGCGGGGTCGTTGGGATGGAGGCGGACGCTGAAGGCGGCGACCACGTCGCTGAACGCCACGCCCGGCATGAGCATGTCCTCGATCTCGTGATGCAAGGCGCGATAGCGGCTGTTGCACAGCACGATTCGGTCTTCTGCGTCGATCAGCAGCAGCGCATCCGGGATGCTCTCGAGCGCATCGCCGAGCCGTCTCTGGGCGGCCGAAGCGCGCGCCTCCGCGGCAACCGCCTGGGTGATATCTCGGCCGATGCCGCGGTAGCCGAGGAAGGCCCCCTCTGCATCGTAGGTCGGAACGCCGCTCACGGTGAGATGGCGCAAGCTGCCGTTGTCGGTACGGCGCTGGAAGCGGAAGTCGCGGAACGGTTTGCGCTGCGCAACGACGTCCAAGAGCGGCGCCCAATCGACTCGATCGAGATTGCCGGCACGCAAGTCGGTCAGGCGCTTGCCGACGAATTCCCGGCTGAGCGCCGCGCTCGCCGCATAGATATTGTCGGACATATAGGTAAAGCGGAACTCGCTGTCGGTTTCCCAGAACCAGTCCGAGGCCGCCTGCGCAAAATCGCGAAAGCGCCGCTCGTGGCCCTCGGTGGCAAGTGCCGCCGAGACACCCTGATCGACCGCGTATTCGGCGAGGATAACCGCAGTACCGGTGCTCGAAACGTCGAGGTGATGGCGGCGCAACCCGCCGGCGGTATGGACCAGCGCCTCGACGGAATGGGGAATGCCCGAGAGAAGCTGACGCCAAATTTGCGCCGCCTGGTCCTTATGCACGAGGTGGGCGATGAAGGCGTTGGTGCCGGATGCGGGCCCGGCGAATACCGCGCGAGCCGCATCGTTCTGCTGCAAAATGAAGCCCGCCGAATCGAACAGCGTCACGGCGACCGATTGGGCGTGCGAATTGGAGCCCGCGCGCACGACCGCGCGCGCATCCGGCGTCGGAGGAGTGTCCTGGATCGGCTCGCTTTTCGCTCGCATTGCCCTCACGCGGGGGCGCGTTGACGCGCCTCGTCCTCCTTCTCGCGGGGAGCACGATTATCGGATGGTAGGGCGCGTCGGGTTAACAAGCGGTAACCGTAACGGCGAAATTCCACCCCTTATGGACGAGATGGCGCGGGCGAAATCATCCGGCCGAGATCGCGGCCGCCAAAGAGATGGATGTGGAAATGGGGAACTTCCTGATGCGCGTCCCGTCCGTGATTGGCGAGTATTCGATAGCCGCCCTCGACGATCCCTAGTTGCCGCGCGATCGCCGCGGTGGCCCTCAGCACCGCTGCCAGCTCCGCGTCCGAGGCCTTGGCGGCGAAATCGTCGAGCGATCGATAGGCGCCTTTCGGGATCACCAACACATGCGTGGGCGTCTGCGGGCGGATGTCGTGGAAGGCAAGAACGTGCTCGTCCTCATAAACTTTGTTGCAGGGGATTTCGCCGCGCAGGATACGCGCAAAGATGTTGCTGGGATCGTACGTCATGATTCGCCGCCTTTTCCTCCGCCGATAATGCGCCGCTCCTTCTCCACGATCCCCGATGTGCCCTCTCGCCGCTCCAGCTCGGCCCAGACCTCGGCCGGCTTCACTCCGCTCGAGACCCAGAGGACCAGCAGGTGGTAGAGCAGATCGGCGCTCTCGCCGATCACGCTCTCGCGCCGGCCCGCCGCGCCTGCGAGCGCGGTTTCCAGCGCCTCTTCGCCGAGCTTCTGCGCAACGCGCTCGGCACCGCTCTGCAGGAGTTGCGCCGTATAGGAACTCGCGGGGTCGGCCATCCCGCGCGATTCGAGGATGCGAAAGAGCCGTTCGAGCACCGTGGCGTCGGGAGCAGCCATCTGCGCCTCTCAATGGGGATCGGGTCTCCCGGTAGCAGATTGCGGCGCCCCTGTCACGGGAGCGGGCGCGTCACTCCCTGACCGGAATGCCGGCCGCGCTCAGCGCGGCTTTGGCGGCGCCGATGCGATAGGTTCCGAAGTGGAAGATGGATGCCGCGAGTACCGCGCTCGCATGGCCGTCGCGGATGCCCTCAACCAGATGATCGAGCGTGCCGACGCCGCCCGAGGCGACCACTGGCACGGAGACGGCGTCGGCGACCGCGCGGGTCAAGGCGATGTCGAAGCCGCGTTTGGTGCCGTCGCGATCCATCGAGGTCAGCAAAATCTCGCCGGCGCCAAGCGCGGTCATGCGCCGCGCCCAGTCGATCGCGTCGAGACCGGTCGCGCGCCGGCCGCCATGGGTAAAGACTTCCCAGCGGCCGGGCGCGGTCGCTTTGGCGTCGATCGCCACGACGACGCACTGCGCGCCGAATTTCTGCGCGGCCTCGTGCACGAATTCCGGGCGTGCCACAGCGGCGGTGTTGATGGAGGCCTTGTCGGCGCCGGCGAGCAGCAGTCGGCGGATATCCTCGACTTCGCGCACGCCGCCGCCGACGGTGAGCGGCATGAAGCATTGCTCGGCCGTTCGCCGCACCACGTCATAGAGGGTCGAGCGGTCCTCGGCCGAGGCGGTGATGTCGAGGAAGCACAGCTCGTCCGCGCCCTCGGCATCGTAGAACTTGGCCTGCTGCACGGGATCGCCGGCATCGACCAGATCAACGAAGTTGACGCCCTTGACGACGCGGCCATCCCTGACGTCGAGGCAGGGAATGACCCGCACCTTCAGCATGACGGTGCCTCCGCCGCCAGCGCCAAGGCGGCGCGGACATCGATCCGGCCGTCATAGAGAGCGCGCCCGCAGATGACGCCGGCGATGCCGGCCCGCTCGTGGCGCTTCAACGCACGGATGTCCTCGATCGAGGCGACGCCGCCCGAGGCGATCACCGGCGTTCTGAGGGCGCGCGCGAGCGCCGCCGTCGCCTCGACATTGACGCCGCCGAGCGCGCCGTCGCGCTCGATGTCGGTGTAGATGATCGCGGCGACGCCGGCATCCTCGAAGCGGAGCGCCAGATCGCGCGCCGTCACCATCGATGTCTCGGTCCAACCCTCGACCGCAACCCGGCCGCCGCGGGCGTCGATTCCGACGGCGAGCCGGCCGGGATGCGCCCGCGCCGCCGCGCGCACGAGATCGGGCTGCCTGAGCGCGACCGTGCCGAGGATGACCCGGCTCACGCCGGCCTCGAGCCAACGATCGATGCCGGCCTGGTCGCGGATTCCGCCCCCGAGCTGCACCGGCACGCGGACCGCGGAGAGGATTTGGCGCACGGCGGCAACGTTGACGGCCACTCCCGCGACTGCGCCATCGAGGTCGACCACGTGAAGCGCTTGAAAGCCCGCGCGCGCGAATTCATTCGCTTGCGCCGCCGGATCGGCGTTGAAGACGGTGGCGCGTGTCATGTCGCCCTGAACGAGGCGCACACACTGCCCGCCCTTCAGGTCGATCGCGGGGTAAAGCATCATGCTTCGAATCCCGCCACCAGCGGCTTCCAATAGAAATAGCCGCGCACCAGCGCGCCACCGACCCTGGCGTAGGCGGGGTGCGTGCCCCAGTGTCGATAACCCAGCGCCTCGAAGACCTGGATTGCCGCTCTCTGAGTCTCTCGCACGTCCA
This sequence comes from Allostellaceae bacterium, assembly GCA_035517495.1. GTDB lineage: Bacteria > Pseudomonadota > Alphaproteobacteria > ATCC43930 > CGMCC-115725 > DASZHJ01. Next base: position 38,991 of record DATIYT010000017.1, read on the forward strand.
GGTTCAGCACTTCGATCCCGAGCGCTCGGGCGTGCTCCTCGACCCGCTCAATGAGCTGCCGACTCAACCCATGACCGCGCGCCCACGGAGCGATGAAGGTTCCCGTGAGATTGGCGCTGAAGGCCTGCGCTTCATTGTTGCGCGGTGGTCGCGTCAGCACCGCCGATCCCGCGATGGTGCCATCGAGGCGCGCCGCGAACAGATGACGATCCGGCACCAGCAGCAGGCCCTTCCAATAGGCCTCCATGATGTGGCGCGGCGGCTTCTTGACCCAGCCGAAGCCCCCGCCATCGGCGATCGCGGCCTCCGCGGCGTCACAGAGGTCGCCGAGGTCGGTTGATTTGAATGCGGTCAGCAGCTCGACCGCGGTCGCGGGCCGGCGCTCCTCGCTCATGGCCGCCACTCCAGGAAATTCGCGATGAGGCGCAGTCCGGTGCGCTGACTCTTTTCGGGATGGAACTGGGTGCCGACGAGATTGTCGCGCCCGACCATCGCGACGATCGGGCCGCCATACTCGGCGTGCGCCAGCACGTGTTTCGGCGCCGATGGCCGCAACTCGTATGAATGAACGAAGTAGGCATGGTCGCCGCGCGCGATGCCCTTGAGCAGGGGGTGCGGCACCAAGGGCTCCAGCTCATTCCAGCCCATGTGCGGAACCTTGAGCCGGGGATCCCGGGGTTCGATCGCCACGACCTCGCCGGAGATCCAATCGAGTCCCGTCACCGTCTCGAATTCGCGGCCACGCGACGCCATCAATTGCATGCCGACGCAAATGCCGAGGAAAGGTCGACCGCGCGCGATCACGGCCTCGCTGAGCGCCTGCTCCATGCCCGTGACCGCCGAGAGGCCGCGCCGGCAATCCGCGAATGCCCCTACTCCCGGCAGCACCACGCGATCGGCCGTGCGTACGAGATCGGGGTCGGCGGTCACCAGCACCCGCACGGCATGACGCGATTCAGCGGCCGCGCGCTCGAAAGCCTTGGCGGCGGATCGGAGGTTGCCCGAGCCATAGTCGATAATCGCAATGGTCATGATCGTCGCCCATAGCATTCACCTCAGGCCGACCGACCCAGCGTGCCCTTGGTGGAGGGCACAAGCTCGGCCTGGCGGGGATCGATCGCGAGCGCATCCTTGAGCGCCCGCGCGAGCCCCTTGTAGCAGGATTCGACGATGTGATGGTTGTTGTCGCCGTATAGGTTCTCCACGTGGAGCGTAATTCCCGCCGACTGAGCGAAGGCCTGGAACCACTCCTTGAACAATTCCGTGTCCATCTCGCCGAGCTTTGGTTTGGTGAACACGACCTTCCAGATGAGGTAAGGACGGTTCGAGGCGTCGAGCGACACGCGCGTCAAGGTCTCGTCCATGGGGATGAGCGCATGGCCATAGCGATTGATGCCGCGTCGGTCGCCCAGCGCCTTGCTGATCGCCTCGCCGATCACATAGCCGGTATCCTCGGTGGTGTGGTGGTAATCGATGTGCAAATCGCCCTCGGCGCGCAGCGTGATGTCAATCAGGCTATGGCGCGAGAGCTGTTCCAGCATGTGATCGAGGAATCCGATGCCGGTCGAGACGTCGTAGCGGCCCGTGCCGTCCAGCAGCACGCTGCCACGGATGCGCGTCTCCTTGGTGTTGCGCTCTACACTCGCTTGGCGCAGCGGGGCGGTGATCACGGGCGTGCTCGCTCCTGGCGGACCCAACGGAGGGCCGGCGGCGGTCTTTTAGCAAGAACCGCCGCCTTGTTCCAGGCGCGCGCCGCCGGTCTTCCGGCGGTGCTCAGAACCGGGCGTGGAACCCGGCGGAAACGGTCTGGCTGGTGAAGCTGCCGTTGAACTGAGCATCGTAGCTGAGGGAGAGGCGGATATCGGCGTTGGGATCGCTGGAAAGGGCGAAACCGACGAGGCCGCTGTCGCGCCCGAAGTTGGAGCTGATGGTGACAAACTGGCCCAAGGGGGCGCCCACGAACGCGGCGGTGACCTGGGTCTGGGCGTTCAGGAACTCGTGCTGCCAGAAGGCATGCGCCTCGGGGGTCAGGATGCCGATGCCGCCGAAGTCGAGCTTGGTGGTGACGCGGCCGCCGATGGCGCTGGTGAGGCTCTCGGAAGTCTGGGCGTTGACGGCGAGTGCCGCGGGGCCGCCGCTCTCGATGAAGCTGTCGGTGTTGAGGCCGGCGTAGCTCACCCGCGCCACGGGGGTCACGACCCAGGCGGGCGCGCAGTGGAAGTCGTAGCCGGCCTCGCCGCGCACGCCATAGCTGAGACCGCTGGTGGTGCCGTTGGCGTCGGCGCTGAAGCCGGGGAAGGCGATCATGCGGTTGCTGGTGAAGTTGTTCCAGCCGATGGCACCGACGCCGCTTGCATACCAATCGTCCATGCGCCAGCGCGCATAGGGCATGAAGAGGTAAGCATCGATGTCGGAGGAACCGGTGTTGGCGTTGAAGGCGAGCGTGCCGTGCGCATAGTCGAAGGCGCCGCCGAACAGCAGGCCGTTGCCGGCGTCGTATTCGATCGCCGCCACGGCGCCGCCGGTCGAGCCGCTGAAGCCCAGCGCATCGATGGTGTTGCCGGCAGTGGCGAAGCTGCCGTAGCCCGTGAACCAGAAGGCGAGCGGGCCGCTGCCGGTGCCGCCCCAGCTCTGCGCCACCTGGCTCGGCGTGTCCGAGGTCCCGAGCGACGCCAGGCGCAGGCCGTCGTGGGAGAGGCTCGCGGTGAACGGCGCCGAGATGCCGCCCCCCGCGAGATGGTTCAGCACGATGTCGAGGGCGGTCTGCGTGTCCTGCAGCGCCTGGTAGTTGGTCTGCGGGATTTGCGAGCCCGCGATATTGTCCAGGGTTGGCGGCAGCGCGCCGAGACTCTGATTGCCGACCGCGCCCAGGAACGCCAGGCTCGCGGGGTCGCTCGCCACCGCCGCCAGCGCATCGAATCGGCAGCCCGCTGAGTGCTGGTTGAAGGTGAGGCCCGAGAGCCCGCAGAGCGAGATCGAATTCAGCACCAGGTCGAGCGCATTGGGCGTGGTCGGGTCCGCCACCAGCGAGGGCTGGAACAGCGGGATCAGCGAGGTCACCGTGAAATTGTTGGCGAACGGCACGCCCGACACCACTACATCGGCATAGGTCTGCTTGCGCGCAAACCCGCTGCCCAGCTCCGCCACCTCGAAGATGCTGCCGCTCCCGACCGTGACGGTGCCGGCATTGACGACGGGATGCGCCGCCGTGTTCGAGGTCACCTGCATCACCAGAGTTCCGCCGGCGGTTTGATTGAAGCTCGTGACCTGGCTCACCGAGCTCGTCGGCGATCCGACCGCGATAACAGTGCCGGTATTGACGATATTGCCCATGAACGTCGCGCCGGTCGCGGTGCTGCCGGTAGCCCCGGCCCTGCCTGCGGGCGCGACGACGATAACGCCGAAAACCTCGGGTGTCAGACCCGTGGCGGTCACGGAGACAAGACCGGCGTTTGTGACGTTTCCAATGACGGCGGCGCCGGTGGCGCTCGCGCCCGCCTTGGTGGTGAAACCACCCGACATATCGACGTTGATGCCGAGGATCTGGGCCCCCGCGATATTTTTGGTGTCGCTGCCGCTGGCGCTTGCCACAGCGATCAGCGTTCCCGAGTTCACGATGTTGCCCAACAAGGTTCCACCGGTCGCGGTATTGCCGCCAAGCCCGACAGCGCCACCATTGGCCTGCACGCCCAGGTCCGAGGCGAACGCGAATGCCCCATCTCCAGAGGCGGTGCTGGTGATGACAATGGTTCCGGAATTGACGATGTTGCCGGTAAAGGTACCGCCCGCGCCCGTGGCGCCGTTCGGGTTGCGAGGCGTGGACGAAGATTCCCGTTGTCGAGAAGGAGCTGACGGAATTGGCGATCGTGCCGGCGTTCACGATCGCGCCATTGAGCGTGACGTTGTTACTGGAATAGACCTGCGCCGCCTTGCCGCCACCGCCGACGGTCGCGCCCGACTGGACCGTCACGTTGCCGGTAATGGTGATGGGGTTGACCGGGCCGTAGACCTGTACGTAACCAACCCCCGGCGGGCTGATGGGGACGCCATTCGCCTGGCTCGTCGTGACCTTGAGGCCGGCACCCTCCGCCGGCCCGACCGCCGCGAGGAGTGCGAGCATGGAACATCCCGCCAGCAACCGCGCGGCCGTCAATGCACGCCTTTTGCTTGCTCGCATCGCTCTTCGGTCCCCCTTGGCTAAACCCGCTGCCCTCGCGGTTCCGGTGGTCTGTCGCGGGCACACTTACGCCGCAACCTCTCGGGCTGAGTGCTCGCGCCATAATGGCGAAACCCGTGATTGTTGACAAGAGTACGCGGGCATACATTGGAGTGTTCACCATATAAGCGTGCGGGAGATGCGCTTAGCGGCGGCTGAGGGTCCGCTTGATACAAGGTCTGTGCGGGCTTACATCTCTGGACCGTTTCTCGGAGCGACCTTCGTCATGCAAACGGCGCGTGAGCAGAACTGGCACGGCACGACCATCCTGTGCCTGCGCAAGGACGGCAGAGTGGTGATTGCGGGCGATGGTCAAGTCTCGTTCGGGCAGACCGTGATCAAATCCAACGCAAAAAAGCTGCGCCGCCTCGGCGACGGCACGGTGCTCGCGGGCTTTGCCGGTGCGACGGCTGACGCGCTGGCATTGTTTGAGCGCCTTGAAGGCAAGCTGCAGCAGTATCCGAATCAACTCATGCGCGCCTGCGTCGAGCTTACCAAGGATTGGCGCACGGACCGCTATCTGCGCCGCCTCGAAGCGATGATGGCGGTCGCCGACAAGGGCGTGTCGTTGATCCTCTCCGGCAATGGCGACGTGCTCGAACCCGAGGACGGCATCATCGGCATCGGATCGGGCGGCGCCTACGCGCTGGCAGCGGCACGCGCCCTGATCGACCAGCCCGGCCTCGACGCGGAAGCGATCGCGCGCAAGGCGATGGCGATTGCGGCCAAGCTTTGTATCTACACCAATGAAAACATCACCCTCGACAGCCTCTGACCGCGGATCGGCCCGGATGAACGCCGCTTTCAGCCCGCGCGAGATCGTCTCCGAGCTGGACCGGCATATCGTCGGCCAAACCGACGCCAAGCGCGCGGTCGCGATCGCGCTGCGCAACCGTTGGCGCCGCCAGCAGCTTCCCGAGGACCTTCGCGAGGAGGTGCTGCCCAAGAACATCCTGATGATCGGGCCGACCGGCATCGGCAAGACCGAGATTGCACGCCGACTCGCGAAGTTGGCTCAGGCGCCCTTCATCAAGGTCGAGGCGACGAAGTTCACGGAAGTGGGATACGTCGGCCGCGACGTCGAGCAGATCGTGCGCGATCTCATGGAAATCTCGCTGACCATGACGCGCGAGCGCTTGCGCAAGGAAGTGGCGTCTAAGGCCGAGCTTGCCGCCGAGGAGCGCGTGCTGGACGCGCTGGTGGGGCAGGGCGCATCGGCGGACACCCGGCAGAAATTCCGCAAGATGCTGCGCGAGGGCCAGTTGGATACCAAGGAAATCGAAATCCAGGTGCAGGAGAGCGCCGGCGGCGCGATGCCGACCTTCGAGATACCGGGCGTTCCCGGCGCGCAGATGGGCATGATCAACCTGGGTGACATTCTCGGCAAAGCGTTCGGCGGCGGCCGCACCAAGCCTCGCCGCATGACGGTCTCCGAGAGCCACACCGTGCTGATGGCGGAAGAGAGCGACAAGCTTTTGGACCAGGAGAAGGTCGTCCAGGAGGCGATCGCCGCCGTCGAGCAGAACGGCATCGTCTTCATCGACGAGCTGGACAAGATTTGCGCCCGCAGCGAACGCATCGGCGCCGATGTGAGCCGCGAGGGCGTGCAGCGCGATCTGCTGCCGCTGATCGAAGGGACGACGGTTCCGACCAAGCACGGCTCCGTCAAGACGGACCACGTTTTGTTTATCGCCTCGGGCGCCTTCCACGTGGCGAAACCCGCGGACCTCCTGCCGGAGCTGCAGGGGAGACTGCCGATCCGGGTCGAGTTGAAGCCGCTGACGCGCGAGGATCTCCGCCGCATCCTGGTCGAACCGGAAGCAAGCCTCGTCAAGCAATACAAGGCATTGATCGAGACCGAGGGCGTGAAGCTCATCTTTACCGAGGACGCCGTGGACGAGATCGCCACTTTGGCGGAGGAGATAAACGGCTCGGTCGAGAACATCGGAGCGCGGCGGCTGCACACGGTGATGGAGAAGCTGCTGGAGGAGGTAAGCTTCACCGCCTCGGACCAGCCGCCCGATACCACCGTTACGGTCGACCGTGCCTATGTGCGCGAGCGCGTGGCGCCGCTCGCCCGCAACGCCGATCTCTCGAAGTTCATTCTGTAGTGCGCAAACGGCGGCGGCGTCCGATCGATCGGCTGCGCGCGGTCTGCCTCGCGTTACCCGAGGCTCTCGAGCAGGAGACGTGGGAAATCCCGACCTTTCGCGTGCGCGCCAAAATATTCGCGATGTATGTGGAGGACGAGGACGACCGGCCCGGCATCTGGTGCAAGGCGCCGGCGGGCAGCCAGGCGATCCTGGTGGGTGCCGATCCCCAGCGCTTTTTCGTGCCGCCCTATGTTGGCCACAAGGGATGGATCGGCATGTACCTCGACCGCCGCGTCAAATGGCGCGAGGTTCAGGTGGTGGTCGAGCGCAGCTATCGCCTCACCGCGCCGAAGCGGCTGATCGAGAAGCCTTAAGGCTTTTTCTTTCCCGGGACCCACTTCTTGGGTTTGGGCGCGGCAGCGGCCGGCAGCTTGGCTGCGGAATCGGGCTGGAAATTTGCCACGAATATCTGGTAGCGCCGCTTCAGCTCGGCTCGCTGGGCCGGTGTCATCTGCCGCAGGCTGAGCTGCGAAAGGTCGGCTTGACTGAGATCGTCGTCGGTCATCCTGGGCTCGCGAGAGATGGCCCCAGGGGCGAGCCTCGCGCGGAATGCTTAAGAGGGCGTTACCGCGCGCGGTCGCCGGGCGACGGCAGGTCGCCGGCGCGGCCGTCTGGTGCCTGGCGCCGCCTTCAGGATCGCCAAAATACGCTCGATCTCGGCGGGCGGGAGCTTGCGGATGCGCTCGGCCAGCAAGTTTGCGAGCTCGGTCGCTTGCGGCGCCAAGCCTGCGGTATCGACGATGATGCGGGGATGGGAGAGCCGGGCCAAGCGCAACAGCTCGTCCGCCTCGTCCCAGATGATGTTGAGCTGGGCGCAGATCGCAACGACCATCGGGTGAGCGGGCCGTCCGCGCCGCCCGTGCTCGAGCGCCGAGAGATAGGCCGCCGAGACGCCGAGTGCCTCGGCCATTTCCTTGAGGCTCATGCCGCGCTCGGCGCGAAGCTGGCGCAGCTTGACGCCGAAGGGGGTCATCGCCGGCGCCGCAGCATCACATAGAGCGCGCCGCCGCCGCCGTGCCGCGGCTGTGCCCACGCGAAGGACAGGATATGCGGGCGAAGCGCGCGCTCGTTGAGCCAGCGCGGCACCGCCGACTTGAGGACGCCGGTTGCATCGCCGGCCGATCCCTTGCCGGTGATCACCAGAAGATTGCGCAAATCCCGGTCGGCTGAATCGGTGATGAAACGGATCAGCGCTCGGTGCGCCTGGTCTTGCGTGAGGCCATGCAGATCGAGCCGCGCCTCGATCGGAAGCTGTCCCCGCCGCTGCTTTTCGGCGGTGCGGCGATCGACGCCCGATGCAACGCCCGGCGTCAGCGCCCGCAGGGAAGCCGGGCCTGAAGGCGGGATCGGTGTTCTCGCTCGCGTGGTGCTGGGTGTGGGCGTCCGAGATGCCGGCTCGGGTATCGCCGCACGACCGCGCTGCGGCAGCGGCGCTACCGTGCGCGTGGTTGCTTCCCAGAGGGCACGTTCCTCGCGACTGAGGCTGCGGCGCGCCATTGCATCAGCCTTTCTCGGGGTCGCCGCTTTCGCCATCGATCAAGACGATGTGCAGGCGACGCGGTCCGTGCGCGCCCAGCTCGATCTTCTGCTCGATGTCGCCGGTGCGGGAAGGACCGGTCACGTAATTGACCGTGCGCGGCATCGACCACGTGCCGTCGCTCCCGCGCGCGGCCAGGCGCAGGCGGTCGAGCCCGTCCTCATAGCTCGCCACCACCTGCTCCGCACGCAGCACCACGATGTGATTGTCAGGGAGAAAGTTGTTGCGGGTTGGCGACTGCGGGCCGGAAATCAGCATCAAAGTACCGGTCTCCGCCACCGCCGCGAAGCATCCGGTGACGCCGGAGAGATCGCCATCCTCGGCGCGGCCGCGCCGGATTTCCAGCAGCGGTCGCGAATCCCAGGGAATTGGATCGAGCTGCGGGTCGGGGGTCACCACCAACTGCGCCGGGAGATTGCGCTCGGCAAGATATTCGGCAACGGCACCCGGCACCTCGGCTGCGGAGCCTACGCGCGTGATGGTGGTCTGCACCTCCTCCGCCATCGCGACGAAAAGCGCGATCCTGTCCGACGCATCGAGACCGGCCGCGCGCTTCGGAATGAGGTTGCGCGTGGGCAGTTCCAGCTTGGCATCGAGGTCTGCCGTACGCATGGCGTCGACCGGCCCGCGCTTCAGCGCGGTTCTGATCGAGCCCATGATTTGATCCCGTGCCGAAGTCATCGGGCTTCACCATGGAGATACGGAGGACGCCGAGGAACATCCCCGAAGATTTGCCTGCAAACAGCGACGGTCGATGTTGCCCGCATGAACATCGCTAGCTCCGTCTCCTCCGTGTCTCCGTGGTGGACTTTCTTTTGTCCTTCTCGGCAGCCCATAGGCTCTGGAAGGTCCGTCCCTCGGGTGACGGCATGTCGCGGGTCTGGGTCCAACCGGCCGCGAGCGGCAACGTGCGGAAACGGCCGTGCCGCTGTCCGGCGATGCCGAGCACGCGCGTCGCGAGCGCCGTTGCCGCACGGTAGAGGGCCGGGCGTCGCGCGAAAAACGCCCAGAACCCGAGGCCCCAGCGATAGGGTCGCGGCGAGAGTTTGCGCTCGAACTCGCGCTCACGCCAATGCCGCATCATCTTCGGCAGCGGGATCTTCATGGGGCAGACGCTCTCGCAGCGTCCGCAGAAAGTGGAGGCGTTCGGGAGATTCCCGGCTTCCTCGACGCCGATCAGGCTCGGCGTCAGCACCGATCCCATGGGTCCCGGATAGACCCAGCCATAGGCGTGACCGCCCACGGCGGAATAGACCGGGCAATGATTGAGGCAGGCGGCGCAGCGTATACAGCGCAGCATGTCCTGGAATTCGGTGCCCAACATGGCGCTTCGGCCGTTGTCGAGGAGGATCACGTGGTACTCGCCGGGACCGTCGGTGTCCTCGGCACGACGCGGGCCCGTCGAGATCGTGGTGTAGGTGGAAAATTCCTGTCCGGTGGCGGAGCGCGCCAGCAACCGCAGGATGGTTGCGGTGTCCTCGAGCGTCGGCACCACCTTTTCGAGGCTGGCCAGCACGATGTGTGCCTTGGTCAGCGTCTGCGTCAGATCGCCATTGCCCTCGTTGGTGACGATGACGCTGGAGCCGGTCTCGGCGATCAGGAAATTCGCGCCGGTGATGCCGACATCGGCGGCGAGGAATTTCTGCCGGAGCACCGCGCGGGCCTCGTCGCACATCGTGCGGGCATCCTCGAGCTTGCGCTTGGGGTCGAGCGCGGTGTGGCTCGCGCGGAAGGCGTCGGCTACCTGCTCCTTCACCAGATGCACGGCGGGCGCGATGATGTGGCTCGGCGGCTCGTGGCGGAGCTGGATGATGTATTCGCCGAGATCGGTCTCGATCGGCGCGATGCCGCTTGCTTCCAGGAAATCGTTGAGCGCGATTTCCTCGGCGATCATGGTCTTGCCCTTGGTCACGGTCTTGGCGCCGAGCCGGCGGCAGATCGCCAGCACGGTCTCGCGAGCCTCGGCGGGGGTTCTGCACCAGTGCACCTGGCCGCCGCGCGTCGTCACATTGCGCTCGAATGTCTCCAGATAGAAATCGAGATGTTCGAGGGTGTGGTTCTTGATCCCCTTGGCGGCCTCGCGCAGCGCCTCGAACTCCGGGAGCCGGGCGACCGCCTGCGCGCGCTTCCCCTGGAATCCCGTCTTCATCATGCCGAGCGCCTTTTGCAAGGTCGCGTCGATCAGCGCCTCGTGCACGTTCGTCTTGAAGGCGTGGCTCGTCGGCTGCATCAACCGCTCTCCGCCGGTGCGCCGATCGGCGCGACGTCGTTCGTCATGTTCGCCAGCACTTCGGCGACGTGGCGCGCGGCGACCGGCCGGCCCTGGCGCAACAATTTGCCGGCCATGTTGAGGAGGCAGCCCAGATCGCCCGCGAGCACGGTCTCGGCGCCGGTCGCGACGATGTCGGCGGCCTTCTCGCCCACCATCTTGTCGGAGATCTCCGGGTACTTGATGCAGAAGGTGCCGCCGAAGCCGCAGCAGATTTCGGCGCCCGGCAACTCTTTGAGAGTAAGCCCCGCAACCGTGCCGAGGAGGCGCCGCGGTTGCGCCTTGACACCCAATTCGCGCAGCCCCGAGCAACTGTCATGGTAGGTCACGATCTCCTCGCAGCGCGCGTCGACGCGCTCCATGCCGCGCACGTCCACCAGGAAAGAGACCAGCTCGTAAGTGCGCTTCGCCAGGTGTTGCGCGCGCTGAAACGTCTGAGGTTCGTCCGCGAACATCAGGGGGTAGTGGGTGCGGAGCTGTCCCGCGCAGGAACCCGAGGGTGCCACCACGTAGTCGAAACTCTCGAATGCCTCGATTACTTGGCGCGCCAGCGCCTTCGCATCGGCCTTGTCGCCGGAGTTGTACGCGGGCTGTCCGCAGCAGGTCTGCGCGCGCGGCACTTCGACCGTGCAACCCGCCTGCTCCAAAAGCTTCACCGCCGCAAAGCCGACGCTCGGGCGGAAGAGATCGACGAGGCAGGTCACGAAGAGGCCGACGCGGCAGGGCTCGGAAGGCATCGCGGGCGCTTTCCTCGAACGCGGTTTACCGTGCTGAGGATGCCCGTGAATTTATGAAGACGCAACGCCGGTAAAGGTGCTCAGGTGCAGGCGCGGTCCAGAGAACGCAAGTCGTCTGCAACCCGCCCGCCAATTCCGGCGTTAACGATCTCGAAACCATGAGGGGATCACGATGATCGCAATGGGCTCCCTGTGACTCCGGGTGGAGCACGTGTTCGACAAGTTCGAGCCTTCGCCGGTCGAGACTGCGATCGAGGTCCGGGACAGCGCCCGCGCCATCGCGGCTTGCCGCCGTGTTTCGTAACGGCGCCATTCTCGTAGCCGCCCTCGCCGTCAGTATCGGCGCGCTCCTTCCCTGCGCCCGCAGCGCCGCACCTCCCGATTCGCCGACCACCTATCGCCATTGGTTCCAGAGCCAGAGCAATTCGAAAAATCAGCTCTGCTGCTCGATCGCCGACGGGAGAATCCTGCGCCTCGACCAAGTGCGGCAGACGGATCAGGGATGGGAAGTGCAGCTTCCCGATGTTTTGCCGAGATCCGCGGGAATGAACGAAGCGAGCGTGGGCGATTGGATCAGAGTGCCGCCGGAAAATATCCTCTACACCGAGAACCCCACGGGTCAGCCGGTCGCTTGGTTCTACAACGGCGAGGTCAGGTGCTTCGTGCTGCCGCCGCAGATTTGACCGGCGCAGCGCTGCCTCTCAAAGCGGGTTCGGGCCGAGGACCGTCCAGCCGTGGCGCTCGAAGCGCTTGGCGCGCTCGTCGGCATCGAGCGTGTGGCCTTCCGCAAGCTCCTCGATGAAGCCACCCGCCACGCCGGGGGTATAGAGAAAGAGAACGCGCCCCTCCTCGCTGCCGGTGTTCTTCCAAGCATGGGGCAGGCTGCGCGGCATGAATGCGCAGGAGCCGGCCCGGCCAATGGCGACCACGTCGCCGATCTTGAACGTGAATTCGCCGGCGAGCACCCAAGCGACCTCATCGCTGTCGCGATGCATGTGATAGAGGCTCGCCGTGCCGGCCGGCAGAACCTGCTCAAACATCATGATGCTTCCGTTGGTCTCGCCGACGAGCAGCTTCATGGCAAAGGAGCGACCAGGCGTCGGCGAGCTGAAATGCTTGCCGCCGCCCGCCGGTACCACGAAGCCCTTCGCCGCGCTCATGCTGGAAACCCACCTCTCTTATAAGGAAGGCTAAGCGCACTTTTGCTCGATGATCCAGAGATAATCCGGTCTTACACGTGGGACCCGCAGCCGGGCGCCTTGCGCCGATGACATGGGATGGGGTCTCACATCTCGCCGAAGGGTTTCATTCCTGTGCGCGTCTTGAACCGATATCGATCACCGGCCCTGTGTTCAAGTGTGGCCTCGCCAAACATCTTCGGTTGAAGTGAAGGGTCCGTGATAATGCCGTACGTAGAAATGCGGGATCGGTCGGGCTGTCAAAGCGGCGGCCTATCCCGCTGACAGGACTGAAACGTGAGCTGACCGGGCGGCCCGGCTTTTCTCGCTATGCCCCAAAGTGGTAGCCATGCGTGCGCCTGCGAATGCCGTCTGGATCATGCGGCGACAGTGCCTACGTTGACCGTTACCCCCAAGTCCTCGAGCCCAATGACCGCCATCTGTTTGCGACGGACGGGATCACTTTTCGTCACCGGCTATCGAGGATTCGAAGGCGCGGCAAAGGAGCTGGAAAAATGGAACATGATCTGCACCGGAGCATCGTCGAGCATCTGCCGCACTTGCGTGCGTTCGCGCTCTTGCTCGCGCGCGACAGAGCGCTTGCGGACGATCTCGTTCAAGAAACCGTCGTGCGGGCGCTCGGCCACGCGCATCAATTCCAACCCGGAACCAATTTCAAAGCATGGATCAGCACTATCCTGCGGAACTCGTATTTCAACGAACTTCGGTATCGAAATCGCGCGACGCTGCTTGCCGCGCTTTCGGCAAACGGCGACCGGATCGTCAGCGGTGGCCAGGAGGAAAACCTCGAGCTGCGCGACTTCACTCGCGCGTTCCATGTGCTGCCTCCAGTTCAGCGGGAGGCTCTCATACTGGTGGGCGCGAGCGGATTTTCCTATGAGGAAGCTTCGGAAATCGCGAGGTGCTCGCTGGGCACGATGAAAAGCCGAGTCTCGCGCGCTCGGATCAAGCTGCATGAGATGTTGAACGGCGAGGCGCCGTTGCCGGGCTCGGGAATGGAGCCGGTCGACGAGCGGCCGGGCTCGAGCGCGGCACTGGCGCATCCACGTCTCGCGGCAAGGCGAAGCGGCGCGTGCGTGTTCTGTTGAAGAGAGGGATTCGACGAATGAACGCGACCGAGCGCCGGACTAGGCAACGCTCAGCCTCGCAACAGGGTTTGCGGAATGCGAACACGATTGCAACGCCGAAGCAAAAGAGCTGAACCACCCTTCGAGGCTGGCGCTCCGGAGGGTGCGCATCAGCGCATTCCAACGTTCGACCCGCTCCTCTTTCGGCATGTAAAGCGCTTCGTGAATGCGGCGTGCCACGGCCGCGGTATCGTGCGGATTGACCAGAAGCGCCGCTTCCATCTGCCTTGCGGCGCCCGCGAACTGCGACAGCACCAGTACGCCGGGGTCGTCGGGATCCTGCGAAGCGACGTATTCCTTGGCAACGAGATTCATTCCGTCGCGCAGCGGCGTGACACAGCCGACCCTGCCGAGGCGGTAATATCCGGCGAGCCGCTCGGGCGCGAAGCCCTGATGAATGTATCGCAACGCGACCCAGGCCGCGCCGCTGAAGCGCGCGTTGATCTCGCCGGCGATGCTCGCAAGCTCGGCGCGAATGCTTCGATAGGCATCGATCCTTTCGCGGGTCGGCGGCGTGATCTGGAGGAACGACACGCGCCGACGCTCATCCGGAAAGTCCGTGAAAAACCTTTGATATGCCTGAAATCGGTGAACCAATCCCTTGCTGTAGTCGAGCCTATCGACGCCGATCACGAGGCGACTGTCCGCCAGCGCGCGGCGAAGTCGTTTCAGCGCGCCGCTCGCGATGGCGAGCCGCGCCGCATTGCTGAACCGGTCGGTGTCGATGCCGATGGGAAAGACGCCAAGCTTCACACGGCGTCCGCCAAGCTGAAGTTCCATCTGACCCGCCGTGGCGGCGAGCAGCTCGCTGAGCGCGTAATCGCGGAAATGCTGCAGGTCCTCGGCGGTCTGAAATCCGATCAAGTCATAGGCGCTGAGTTCTCGCAGCAACTCCCGATGGCAGGGCAGGCAGGCGAGGATCGATCGATGGGGAAACGGCGTATGCAAGAAGAATCCGATCGGCCCACGCACGCCGCGCTGGCGCAAGTAATGTCCGAGCATGAGGTAATGGTAGTCATGCACCCAAATCGGCGTGTCATCCGACACGATACGGCGCACGCCATCCGCCATCGCGCGGTTGATTGCGCCGTACGCCGCAAGGAAATCCGGATCGTACCGCAACAGATCGCTACGGTAGTGCAAGATCGGCCACAGCGCCGCATTGGCCATGCCATCATAGAATTGGCGATAGAGGGAGGCCGGCAATCTGACGCTGACCAACCTGCCGGAACCGAAGGGTGTGACGGTCACCGCTCCCGGCTCCACGAGTTGCCGCTCGCTGCTGCCGCCGATCCAAGTTGCTCCGGTGTCATGAACAGCAGTCGATAATGCGGCGGCGAGCCCTCCTGGCATCGCTCCTGCCATACGCATCGGGTCGATGATGCGATTGGAAACCAGTGTCATTTCCATGGTTCTGCCTTTTGCGTTCACTCTTCGTGCAACGCCGAATGAGGCAAAAGGTTGCTTTGATTTTTCGCGTGAATGGATCCCCGCGGACCGTGGCGGACGCTCGCCGGAAGCATATATTATGCTGATTGAGCAAGGCTGCTGTTCCTAGGCTGGAGCAACGCGTATGCCGCGGTCCAATGTCCCGACCCCTGAATCCGCGTCAGTCGCCGGCGGGGTACCGGCGTCTCCCTCATCCCCGGCGGCACCTGCGGCGAGCCAATCCGCGACCGGTGACGGCCCCGCGGTGAATGAGGCTGATGCGCAGCCAGACTCATTGTTTGGCCAACTAAGGCGCCTCTACTCAGCGATTGCGCAGGAACCGATCCCAGAGTCGATTTCCTCGCTGTTGAGGCGTATGAGGACCTGAGCGCATACCGCTAGTGCGCCACCGGTGCTTCCCATTGTTATGCGTCGAGCGCGACGTTGGCCCGTGCGGCGCGCGTGCTATCGAAAATCGAGAAATCCATGAAACGAGGACGGCTGAGCTAGAGATTCAATGCCGCCCCCGTTCGGTTGGCATGCGGGACTCTTTCCGCTCCCTTGTTATGAGGCGCCGTGCCAATAGAAAGACGCCGCGAGCGCGCCATGCTCGGGCACGGTGACCACGCGCATCTGCGGACGGCCGTCACCGGCGTCCGCGCTGATTCGGTAGTGGCCGGCCGGCAATCTCGCCATGAAGTAGGGACCACTGGAGACCGTGCTGAGCACAACCGCGCCCTGCGGGTTCGTTATCGTCACCTTGATGTCGGAGAGATATTCGCCCGAGCCCTGCTCCGCGAACAGTAAGTGTAGATTATAGTTCCGCGCCGCGGCGCGCATCGCCTCTTGTTCATCGCCGCCGATCCCGCCGCTGATGTAGGCGACGCTCGACTGAGTGTGCACGGCCGGCATCGCCGGCAAGACCTCGATCGAACCGGGTGATGGCGGCGCCAGCGGATGAAGCCGCGCATACTGTCCTGACGTGTCGTTGGGCGACAACGACGCCGTCTCGGCGTGGGCGGGAGCAACGAATGCCGCCAGCATGGCAAATGCCATAAAGCTCTTGATTTCCATCTGTGCCTCCTTGGTTCAAAGCGCGCCAGTGAAGCGTCCGGCTTGCGTCAATGGCCGGCAAAATTCACGCGCTGGAGAAATGCCGGGGCGCCGCGAAGGTTGCAGCTACGGCCTGGATTTGGCTCGTCCCACCTCCGAGACACATCTTGCTCACAGACGACAGAACCGACCAAACCACGCCCGTTGACGTTCTACGGTCATGACGTGGGGTTAGGGGCATAGCTGCCCAAGGAGGATTGATCATGCCGAGTTCGTCGAACCGGTTCTTCCGCCGGAGCCTCGTTGCCGTTCCTCTGCTGACGCTCGCCCTGGTCGGCGCGGCCTCGGCGCAAACAGTCGTTCAGCCTGCAGTCGTTCAGCCTGCGCCTGCCACGGTGGTGATCGCACCCACCGCACCGCCGCCGCCGCGCGCAGAGGTGATCCCGCCGCCGCCCGACGCGGTCGCGCAGTGGGACCCCGGACATTGGATCTGGGACGGGCAACAGTGGGTGTGGAAGCCCGGTCACTTCGAGATGCCGCCCAACGCCGCCCAGACGTCTGCCTGGCATTGGATCCCCGGCCAATGGATCCAGCGGCCAGACGGCGGTTGGGCATGGCAAGCGGGACACTGGGGTTGAGCCTGGCACCTCTGTTCTTCCTCTGAACGATCCGGGTGATAACAACCACCCCTGGAAGCCGGGAGCCGTAAGTGTGCGCGCTTAAAACGAATGAGAGTGAGACTCGCCTCGTCCATCCGAATTGGGCGTTGTTCCTTGACGTGGACGGAACGCTGCTCGATCTCGCTCCTGTTCCCTCCGCGGTGATCGTTCCGCACGGACTTATTCGCGATCTCGAACAACTCCATCGCGCGCTTGGGGGCGCGCTGGCATTGGTCACCGGGCGGAGCATCGCCTGTATCGATCGGCTGTTCTCTCCGCTTCGCCTGCCAGTCGCCGGACAGCACGGCGCCGAATTGCGCACATGCGCGCGCGGAGCGGCCATGCCGATCGCGCCGCCAATCCCATCACGGAAATGGCACGCGCGCCTTAATTTGCTCGCTCGTCAATACCGAGGGCTTATGATTGAAGACAAAGGTCTCACGATCGCCGTCCACTACCGCAATATCCCCGCCGCGGCGCAACAAGTCGACGAAACGTTGGAGCGTTTCGCCGCCGAGGATAGCCGCTTCGTGGTGCAGCGGGGTGATCAAGTATCGGAGCTCAGGTCGCGAACCGCCACGAAGGGGACTGCGCTGATCAGCATGATGGAGCACAAGAATTTCCTTGGGCGGATGCCAATCATGGTCGGCAATGATCAAGCCGACGAGGATGCGTATGAGGCGGCGTTCTCGCTCGGCGGGAAGGGTTTGCGCGTCGGTCATGGGGTTGGCGCCTGTGTGCGCGATTTTGCCGCGCCAGAAGCGGTACGTCATTGGCTCAGCGCCAGCAGCAAAGCGCTCACTCGCTCTCATCCGGGATACGCGTCAGCCCAAGCGCTCAATCGCTCGCTTGAAGGTTTTTGAGTCGAAGCTGGATACGAAAGCGGCTGCGTTCACGACAATGCCCGACCTTGAATCCGGAACCAAGCCGCGTTCCGCGCGTTTTGTCGGTGGTACGGTGTGTCTTGTCAGGAGAGCTGAATGAACTGGGACCGGATCGCGGGAAATTGGAAGCGGCAATTCAGTATCGCAAAGGAACGTTGGAGCGAACTCACGGAGCGTGATTGGACCGTGATCCGGGGCGATCGCAAACGATTGGTGGCCCGCCTCAGAGCGCGGTACGGCCTCGCCAAGGAAGAGGCCGAGCGTCAGGTGTCCGAGTTCGTGGATCAATCCGATGAGGCACGACAGGAAAGCGGAGCCAAGCCGCGGGTTCACTGACCTCGGGCTTTTCCGCGTCGATTCGGTATTCACCACCATCCCTTTAGGAGAGCAGCCATGGCATCGGTACTGCGCAATCGTTTGTGGCTGGGCGTCAGCTTGTTCTCTGGCTTGATCGTGACGTCTTGCGGCGCCTCGCCGCCACCGCCATACCCGGAAACATCGACTACGCCTCCATCCGAAGTCGTGACCGCGCCGCCTGCGCCGAAGGTCGAGACGATCCCGGCGCCGCCCAGCGCGGCCGTGGTGTGGGAGCCCGGTCACTGGACCTGGACCGGCACTGACTGGGAATGGAGTTCGGGGCACTACGCCGAGCGACCGCAACCGTCGGCACAATGGATACCGGGCAATTGGATCGAACAAGCGGATGGGCGCTGGATCTGGATTCCCGGTCACTGGGGTTGATTGGTCGTGAGCGCAAAAGGAGGTTGAACATGCGAACGCCGATGATCTCAACTCTTATCATGCTTGGAATTGCCCTTTCTGGCTGCGGCGCGAGCCCCGGCTGCCGCGCACTGACAGGCGCGGGCATTGGCGCGGCGGGCGGCGCCGCACTGGGTGCGATCGGAGGCAATCCCGCGCTCGGCGCCGCCGCCGGCGCAGCGGCCGGCGGTTTGACGGGCGCGCTCACGGCGCCAAACCAAGTATCAGCGGGTCCCTCGCCTTTCTGCGAGTAAGACAACCCGGCCCCAGCCGCTCACGACTCCGGCCATAGGCCGGCCTCCCAACTTCTGGAGAGTCGCGTCGCGGACACAATGAGCCCGACCAGCGAGTAGGTCTGCGGGAAATTTCCCCAGAGCTCGCCGGTCGTGGCATCGACGTCCTCCGACAGCAAGCCCAAATGATTCCGCCGCGCGAGCATCTGCTCGAATATGGCACGTGCTTCTTCGCGTCGGCCCACAGCCGCCAGCGCGTCCACATACCAAAAGGCGCAGACAAGAAATGCCGTTATGGGTGTCCCGAAATCGTCGGCGCGCGTATAGCGAAAGAGAAAGCTTCCGCGCCGCAACTCCCGTTCGACCGCGGCGAGGGTGCCGAGAAAGCGCGGATCGCGCGCCGGAACAAAGCCGATCTCCTGCAGCAGCAACAAACTTGCGTCGATTTCGCGGCCGTCGAAGGAGGCGACAAAGGTGTTTCGCTCCGCGTCCCAGGCGCGAGCGCAGATAGTCGCGCGAATGCGCTCCGCTTCATGGTCCCAGTGCAGCGCGCGCTCGTCGAGCCCCAAATTACGCGCGATCTTGGCGAGGCGGCTGCAAGCGACCCAGCACATCGCGCTCGAGAATGTGTGGGTCGCAACGCGGCCGCGGTACTCCCAAGGGCCGGCATCGGGATCAAACGCACGCGCGGCAGCCTGCTCGCCCAGACGCTCCAGCTGCTGAAACAGCGCTCGATCGCCGGGCCGCGGAAGGCGCTCGTCGTAGAACATTTGTGCGGCCGCAAGGATGACGCTGCCATAGACGTCGTTCTGGGTCTGCAGGGCCGCCGCGTTGCCGATCCGCACGGGCCCCATGCCGCGATAGCCCGCGAGACCCCGAGCGAGGCGTTCGGTCATGTCGCGGCCGGGGACGACAGGATAGACCGGCTTCAAACGACGTTCGGGCTCGCTGGTGGCTACTGTCGTGACGAAGCGGAGGTAATCTTCCATCGTGCGCGTGGCACCGAGGCGATTGAGCGCGTGCACGACGAAATAGGCATCCCGCATCCAACAATAGCGATAGTCCCAAGTACGGCTGCTCCCGGCAGCCTCGGGAATCGATGTGGTAAGTGCTGCGACAATGGCGCCGGTTTCTTCGAACGCGCAGAGCTTAAGCGTGATCGCCGCGCGAATGACCGCGCTCTGCCACTCGAACGGCACGGACAAGTCACGCACCCAATCGATCCAGTATTCCTCGGTCTGCTCAAGGTAGTCGCGCACCAGACGCGACAACGATTCGGTGGGCGGTTCGTCCGGTCCCAGGATGAAATTGACGGGCCCATCCAGGGGAAACGGGACTTCCTCCGTGACGTAAGAAATCGGTGCGTCGGTGGTCAGGCGCAAGGTAACGTCGTCACAGCAGAATCGCACGTGGTTGCTGCCGGGAATGCGCACGGGTGTCTCGGCCCCATACTCACATCGCGGGCGAACCCGAACCCGCAGCCGTGGTCGCCCGCGGGTCGGTTCGATCCGCCGCACGAGCATCGCAGGCCGAAATATCCGACCGTAGCGCTTGAAGCGAGGCGCGAAGTCCGTGACTTTCAGCGCGCCGCCATCGCCATCGGCAAGCTCGGTCTCAAGCACCCCGGTATTGCCGCGATAGCGCTGCGAGACCGGTATCGCGCCTTCCGGTGCCACGTCGAAGGAACCATCCGCGTCCTTGCCGTCGCCGCCGTGCAATAGGCTGCAAAACAGCGGATCGCCGTCGAGGCGCGGAAAACAGCACCACTCGATCCGGGCGCTCCTGGAAATAAGCGCGGCGATGCAGGAATTTCCGATGACGCCGAGATCAAGTGTGCTCATGAGATCATCCGCCCGCAGGCCCCGCGTTCACCGCTCACCAGGATCAATATCGCTTCCTCGAAGACAAAGCGCGGCGTATTGGCCGCTCAGATGACAAACTTAGTGTCGGCAAAACCCGATCTCAACATGGGTTCGAGGATGGTACAGTGCATCGGCTTTGGAGGCGATTGCTACCGTTGTGGAGCGGCGCGTGTAATCGGCACTGACACAGGCCACGCACGATCGGATCATGGCAATTTAGCTCGGAGGAAAACAATGAAGGCATCAGCATTGTGCTTCCAATCGGCGGTGGTCTTCGTCGTTGCCGGCATGATCTGGGGGATCATCATGGGGATTTCCCAGGATTTTTCCGCCTCCCCGGCTCACGCGCATCTCAATTTGCTGGGCTGGGTCTCGCTCTTCCTTTTCGGAATCTACTATCGGCTGCATCCTTCATTGGAGGGCGCCAAGACCGCGATCGTGCAAATCTTTATGTGGATTGTCGGCACCATTATCCTCGCGGTTGGGATAGGCCTTGCGAGCACGGGGCATGCCGTCGGCGATCCGGTCGCGGCAGTTGGATCGCTCATCGTTCTTTTTGCCGTGCTGCTATTCGGCTGGCTGGTGTTTCAGAGCGAACGTCCTGACGCAGGTATCCGGCCAATGGCGCCGTCGGCGAGATAGTGATCGGTCCGCCGCGCGCCGCCGATGGGAGCGCGACGCGGATGAGTTGACGGCCCACATGCGCATGAGAGGGGCACAACCGAACAAGACGCAACGAGCCCAATGAAGGCACTGAAATGACATTCACACAACAAGTCATCCACACCCTCATCAATCTGATGCTCTTTGCCTTCGCCTATCTTGGCATTGGCTGGTTTCTCGCCATGCTTTGGGAACGCATTACGGGTCGGCGCGCCAAGGAATCCAAAGTCACACGGGTCGTGATTGGCATTGGCGCCGGCCTCATCTGGCTCGCGCTGATCGCGGCGCACACCTACGATTAATTCTTTTTATTTGGGTCTCGGCGTGGCGTCCGTTGCGCCTGTATCTCCGCTAGTGTGGCGGATTTGAAGTTCCTCCGATCACCGCCGGCCGCTCGGAGAGGAACTTCAAATCCGAAGCCACACTAGCAATCGCGCGGGCGCATTAAAAAGCCCCGCCGCCGAGGCCGGGGCGAGGGTTCGGAGCCGATTAGCGCTTCAGGTTCGCGAGGAGTCCGCCGCCGCGAGCGCAGCGAAGCGGCCGAGATCGGCCAGCACGC
>DATIYT010000018.1:0-3709 GCA_035517495.1 Allostellaceae bacterium
CGGCATCGGCTTTGCGATCCCCTCGAGCCTCGCGAGGCCCGTGATCGAGCAGCTCAAGGCGAAAGGCAAAGTGAGCCGCGGCTGGCTTGGCGTGCAGATCCAGGAATTGACCCCCGCAATCGCCAAAAGCCTCGGCCTTCCCAGCGATCGGGGCGCTCTGGTTTCCGACGTCATGAAAGGGGGCCCCGCGGAGAACGCTGGGCTCAAGCCAGGCGACGTGATCCAGAGCTTCAACGGGCACGATATCGACAGGGTGCGCGACCTTCCGATCATCGTCGCGGAGGCTCCGGCCAGAAGCAGCGCCAAGGTTGGTGTCTGGCGCAAGGGAAGCAAACTCACCTTCGATGTAAGAATTGCCGAGCAGCCCGCGAACATGGAGGTGTCGGCAACATCCCCGTCGCCCGGTCCCGCGAGCGCGGTGGGTGTCGAGTTGACGGCACTGACCAAATCCCTGCGCCGTCGATTCGACATTCCGAATAATGTCCACGGCGTTGTCGTGCGATCCGTTTCGGACTCGAGCCCGCTTGCCCAAGCGAATATCGAGGTCGGCGACGTCATCGTCTCAATCAATCAGGAACCGGTGACGACGCCGGAGGCGGCGGTCACGATGATCGACAGTGCGGTGTCGGGACCAAACAAGAGTATCCTACTGCAAATCAACCGACGCGGCATCAACGAGTACGTCGCCTGGTCCGAGCAGACCGGTAACGGCTGATGGTGGCCCTTTGCGCAATACGCGATCCGGTGGCGGGGCACGGCCCCTGGACCGCCGGCGCCTCGATGCTTCGGGGGCACAGAATGCGCATTTTGGTGATCGAAGACGATGAAGAGGCTGCGGATTTTCTGGCGCGAGGTCTCGGCGAGAGCGGGCACAGGGTAGAAGTCGAACTCGACGGCCGCCGCGGGCTGGAGCGAGCCATCGGTGGTAGCTTTGACGTGATGGTGATTGATCGCATGCTGCCGAACCTTGACGGGCTTACGATCGTTGCCGAGCTCCGTCTGCGCAAGGATGCGGTGCCGATACTGATCTTGAGCGCGCTCGGCGGCGTCGATGACCGGGTCGAGGGTCTTCGCGTGGGCTGCGACGACTACCTTTCCAAGCCTTTCGCGCTCTCGGAACTTGTCGCGCGGCTTGAGGCAATCGTGCGCCGTAACCACGCAATCAGCGAAACGCGCTTAAAGCTCGCCGACCTCGAGATGGATCTATTGACGCGCACAGTGACGCGGGCAGAGCGACGGATCGAACTTCTTCCGCGGGAGTTCCGCCTCCTCGAGTATCTCATGCGGAACGCGAATCACGTTGTCACGCGCACGATGCTGCTGGAGAAGGTCTGGTGTCATCACTTCGACCCCCAGACCAACGTGATCGACGTTCACATAAGCCGGCTCCGGCAAAAGATCGACCGCGGCTTTTCGCCGCCGCTCCTTCACACCGTTCGCGGTGCGGGCTATGTGCTGCGGGAATAAGGCCGCGCAGCGACGTTTCGACC
Organism: Allostellaceae bacterium; assembly: GCA_035517495.1. Lineage (GTDB taxonomy): Bacteria > Pseudomonadota > Alphaproteobacteria > ATCC43930 > CGMCC-115725 > DASZHJ01. Next base: position 1,491 of record DATIYT010000018.1, read on the forward strand.
GCGGCCGTTCTGGTCTCCGCATGATCGATGATCTGAATCTGGCACACGAGACTTATCATCGGACGATCCCACTGCTCGATTGCGCAAACACCGGGATCACGAGACATACGCTGCACGAGGAGCGGACGTAGTTGGCAAGATGCGCGTCAGCAGCGACAAATTGAATCCCCATGCCTACGATCAAGACAGGCTGGGCCCATCCATATCGGACCCCACACTACAATCGCACGGCCGGGACGTTGAGGCCGAGGCATCGACCGATGCGGAGCAGCATGCTAACGAGGGACTCTTGACGATGGCGCCCGTTGCGATCAGGGATCTCGGCGTGGTTCGCAACTGGGTATTACCGCTCGAGGCTGGCGACCCGTTCGATCCCGCCAGCTCGGCTCCCCCAATGAGACGGGAACCATGAAAACCTCAGCACTTCACCCGGGATTGGAGCGACGACTCAAAGCGCTTGGGGGGCGCATCGGCAATTTGAGGAGCAAGATGGCAAGAGCGAAAGGCCTCGAGAAAGTTGATGAGGTCGGAGACATCAAGGTACTCGAGCGCCGATACAAGAAGCTGGAAGATCGGCTGCACGAGCTCAATCGCGAGGGGCCCGGCTTTCGACAGAATCTCGAGGCAGAGATCGAGAAAATGGCCGACGATCTCGCGGCCAACCTCGAGGATTTCGCGCTGCAGCAGGTATCGAGCGAGCTTTCCCGCGATCGCCCGAAGCGACGCCGCATAGCCTAGGCTGCGCTCATTGCACGCTCAACTACCTCTTCGTGCGCCGGCAGAGGTGAAATTCAGGGTACGCAAATCCAACGACCGGGGGTCGAGCAATGATCGGTGGATCATTTACGGCCGAGCCTTCCGCCGAGGCAATTCCAACTCTGGCGTCGCCAGATACATCCACAGGTCTGACCGAAGCGGAAACCGCGCGGCGGTTGGCTCGTTTCGGCGAGAATGCGCTTGCGGAGCACCACGCAAGCGTTCTCGTGCGCCTCCTGCGGTTCGTCTGGGGTCCGATCCCCTGGATGATCGAGACTGTGGTGGCGCTCTCGGCTGTCCTCTCGCCGATCTCGCGATAATCCTGGCGATGCTCCTCATCAATGAACGCCCCACATTGCAAGCAGGTCTCCGACCTGCTGCTGATTGAGCATCGCCTCTATGTACAGCCCATCAATTATCCGACAGTGCGGCGCGGCACCGAGCGGCTGCGCTTCACTCCCACGCCATTCCACAGCGACGCCATGATGGGTGACCTCGCCGAGATGTAGGGGGCGGAACGGCCAAGGCCTGACGGAAATCCTGGCAAGGCTTCTGATCATCCGATTTCGAACTGACGGACAAGAGTGTTGCTCTCTAATGACGAGCACGCTTAGGGGCCGCGAACTATGTACCGCAACGCCGCGGTCAATCCGCCACGATCCATTGTCGAGCGTCCGCACGTTGTGCGGCTCGAACGACCCGGACCTCGCCGGGAACGAGGAACCGAAAGATACTCACCGCAAACCGGATCCACTCGACATCGGTTACCGCGGCTACCCGCTCCCAGCGCGAGAGGTGCGCCATGCCGAGTTTCGTATCCTCCCAAAAGGCCCCGGGGTCCATTCCGGAGAATTCCGCACCAAGTTCGTAATAGCACCCGATTCTCGGATAGCGAGCCAGCGCTTCATTCACTCCGGGAATCAGCGTGTCTTCATAATCCTTCCGAGCTGAGTGCCCAGTTGCAGAAATCGCAACTAAGTCCTCCGGGAAACCCTTGAGAAGCTCGAGGATGCTCGCTCCTAGGACCGACAAAAGAATGAAACCGTAGCCCGACTAGGCGCGCGTCTCGAGAGATGTAGGCCGCATAATGCGCGACGCAACTCGGGTATCGATCGACGTCGTCCCTCTGATATGGGCCGTCATGGAATCGCGGCGGCATGTCGCCGATGGAAACAGGATTCAAACCGACGGACAGGAGACGCGCCGCAAGGACTTATCCGGCCAGCAGCATTGCAAGAGCCGGCCTTCAGCGCCGGTATCGCCACGAAATAACCGAATACCGTCGTGAACTCGAATTCCTGGGTGGCCTGCACCACCGCTACCTACGGATCCATAAACGGCAGGGACACCTTCCGATCTTCGGATCAACTCGTAAGCTTGGCCCCAGGCGGAGCCGTAATGGCGTTCCAAACCGGCGGGCTTTGGCGCAGCGGGATGATTAGCAGGCCCGCGCAGATCGCCAT